>NZ_JBEDNQ010000003.1:0-639531 GCF_040105385.1 Pseudonocardia nematodicida | reverse complement strand
GGCAAAACCGACCGCGAGATCCGCCGCTGCCTCAAGCGCTACATCGCCCGCCAGCTCCACCGCCAGCTCGAAACCCCACCCACCCGGCCCAACACCCCGCTGACCATTGACAGCCCATAGGAGCGTCGCTTTAGTTCGGCGATACCGAACTAAAGCGTCATGAGTCGGGTTCAGGGGGTGGGATCCGGGACGGTCAGGGCTTGGGGACGCGGATGATCAGGGCGTCGCCCTGGCCGCCGCCGCCGCAGAGGGCCGCGGCGCCGACCCCGCCGCCGCGGGCCTTCAGGGCGAGGGCGAGGTGCAGGGCGATCCGCGCCCCGGACATGCCGATCGGGTGGCCGAGGGCGATGGCGCCGCCGTCGACGTTCACCTTCTCCTCGTCGAGCCCGAGCGTGCGGGTGGACACGATGCCGACCGCCGCGAACGCCTCGTTGATCTCGACGAGGTCGAGGTCGGCGGGCTCGATGCCCTCCTTCTCGCACGCCTTGCGGATCGCGTTCGCGGGCTGCTCGTGCAGCGAGGCGTCCGGACCCGCGACGACGCCGTGCGCGCCGATCTCGGCGAGCCACTCCAGCCCCAGCTCCTCGGCCTTCGCCTTGCTCATCACGACGACCGCGGCCGCGCCGTCGGAGATCTGCGAGGCCGACCCGGCGGTGATGGTGCCGTCGGCGGAGAAGGCCGCCTTGAGCTTCCCGAGCCCCTCGGCGGTGGTGTCACCGCGCACGCCCTCGTCGGTCGAGAACACGACCGGGTCGCCCTTGCGCTGCGGGATCTCGACCGGGGTGATCTCGGCCTCGAAGGTGCCGTCGGTGGCGGCCCGGGCGGCGCGCTGGTGCGAGCGGGCCGAGAACGCGTCCTGCTCCTCGCGGGTCAGCGAGTAGCGGGCGTTGTACTTCTCGGTGGACGCACCCATCGCGACCTGGTCGAACGCGCAGAACAGGCCGTCGTAGGACATGTGGTCGGTGAGCGTGGCGTCGCCGAACTTGGTGCCCTCGCGGGACTTGCCGAGCAGGTGCGGGGCCTGGGTCATCGACTCCTGCCCGCCGGCGACGACGACGTCGAACTCGCCGGCCCGGATCAGCTGGTCGGCCAGCGCGATGGCGTCCACCCCGGACAGACAGACCTTGTTGATCGTCAGCGCCGGGACGTCCATCGGGATGCCCGCGGCGACGGCGGCCTGCCGGGCGGGGATCTGGCCGGCGCCGGCCGTCAGCACCTGGCCCATGATCGTGTACTCGACCTGCTCGGGAGCGACACCCGCGCGTTCCAGCGCGGCCTTGATGGCGACACCGCCGAGCTGGGCTCCGGAGAAGCCCTTCAACGAGCCGAGCAGACGGCCCATCGGCGTGCGGGCGCCGGCGACGATCACGGTTCCGGACACGGGTCCTCCAGCAGGCTCCATCGGCAGGTGGGCGGCCACCATACCCACGCCCCGCCGCCCGGCGGGACGCTCCGAACGGTGGGGGTGACCAGCGGCACAGGGGTCTACCGGCCAGTAGATCCGGTACCTTCCGCCGTCATGACGACAACCGATGACGCTCTGTCGCCGCTGGTCGTGGCCGTCGACCACGTGGGGATCGCGGTGCCCGACCTGGACGAGGCGATCCGCTGGTACGGCGAGAACCTCGGCCTGGTCGCGGTACACACCGAGACCAACACCGAGCAGGGCGTGCGTGAGGCGATGCTGGGCGCCCCCGGCGAGGACACGGGCGCGACCAAGGTCCAGCTGCTCGCCCCGCTCGACGAGAACTCGACGATCGCGAAGTTCATCGGGCGCAACGGCCCCGGCCTGCAGCAGGTGGCCTACCGGGTGACCGACGTCGCCGCCGCCGCCGACGCCCTGCGCGCGAAGGGCCTGCGCCTGCTCTACGACGAGCCGCGCCGCGGCACGTCGGACTCGCGGGTGAACTTCGTGCACCCCAAGGACGCCGGTGGAGTGCTGGTCGAACTGGTCGAACCGGCCGCCGCCTCCCGTCCGTAGGGCCAGGTCGGCGGGCGGGTGGCCTGCGTCACGATGGGGTCGCGGGGGTATCCGGGGCGACCGGGTCTCTGTTTACGATCCCACCCAGCTGTTTACGATCCCACGCAGTAACCGTCGGCGCGTGCGGTATATCACGCAGCGAGCTCACTGACGATCGCCAACGGAGGCCAGCAGTGAAGGACATCCGCGACGCCATCCTGACCGGGCAGTTCACCGACATCGGCGGTCTGGAGGTGCCCGAGACCTACCGGGGCGTGACGGTCCGGGCGTCCGACGCCGACATGTTCGACGGCCTGCCCACGGCGGAGAAGGACCCCCGCAAGAGCCTGCGAGTGGAGGACGTCCCGGTGCCCGAGCTCGGCCCCGGCGAGGCGCTGGTGGCCGTGATGGCCAGCGCCATCAACTACAACACCGTCTGGACCTCGATCTTCGAGCCGGTCTCGACGTTCTCGTTCCTCAAGCGCTACGGCAAGCTCTCCCCGCTGGCGAAGCGGCACGACCTGCCCTACCACGTCGTCGGGTCGGACCTGGCCGGCGTCGTCGTGCGCACCGGGCCGGGAGTGAACTCCTGGAAGGCCGGGGACCAGGTCGTCGCACACTGCCTGTCGGTCGAGCTGGAGAGCCCGGACGGGCACTCGGACACGATGATGGACCCGGAGCAGCGGATCTGGGGCTTCGAGACGAACTTCGGCGGGCTCGCCGAGCTCGCGCTGGTCAAGTCCAACCAGCTGATGCCGAAGCCGGACCACCTGACCTGGGAGGAGGCCGCGTCCCCCGGGCTGGTCAACTCCACCGCCTACCGGCAGCTCGTCTCGCGCAACGGCGCGGACATGAAGCAGGGCGACGTCGTGCTGATCTGGGGCGCGTCCGGCGGGCTCGGCTCCTACGCCACCCAGTTCGCGCTCAACGGCGGCGCCACCCCGGTCTGCGTCGTCTCCTCCGAGGAGAAGGCGCAGATCTGCCGGGACATGGGCGCCGACCTGGTCATCGACCGCAACGCCGAGGGCTACCGGTTCTGGTCCGACCCGCAGACCCAGGACCCGAAGGAGTGGAAGCGCCTCGGCGCCCGCATCCGGGAGCTGACCGGCGGCGAGGACCCGGACATCGTCTTCGAGCACCCGGGCCGGGAGACCTTCGGCGCCTCGGTCTACGTGACCCGCAAGGGCGGCCAGATCGTCACCTGCGCGTCGACCTCGGGATACATGCACGAGTTCGACAACCGGTACCTGTGGATGAACCTCAAGCGGATCGTCGGCTCGCACTTCGCCAACTACCGCGAGGCCTACGAGGCCAACCGGCTCGTCGCGAAGGGCATGATCCACCCGACGCTGTCGCGGGTGTACCCGCTGGACGAGACCGGGCAGGCCGCCCACGACGTCCACCGCAACGCCCACCAGGGCAAGGTCGGGGTGCTCGCGCTGGCCCCCGAGGAGGGGCTCGGGGTCACCGCGCCGGAGAAGCGCGAACGGCATCTCGCGGGCATCAACCGGTTCCGCGGGGTGTGACCCGAAAGGCTTGGCGAGGGCCCGTCGCTGTCACACGGATGGGCTCTTCGTCACGTCCGGGGTGAACACGGCGGTCGCGGGTGCCGAACTCACGGCTGTGACACGCGAGCGACGGTACGGTGACGCCCATGGCCGGTGACCACGACACTCCCGTACCCCGGACCGGTTTCTCGGTCGCGCGCCGCGGTTACGACCAGGTCCAGGTCGACGGTCATCTGCGCCGGCTCGACGCCGAGGTGCGGATGCTCGCCGCCGACCGGGACGCCGCCGTCGCCCAGAACGCCCGGCTGAGCCGTGAGCTCGACGACGCCCGGTCCCGCACCGAGGCGATGCAGCAGCAGGTCAACCGCCTGGCCGGCCCGCCGCAGAGTGTGCAGGGCATGAGCGAGCGGCTGCGCTCGATGCTGCGGCTGGCCGAGGACGAGGTCGCCGAGATGCGCGCCGAGGCCGAGCGGGACGTGTCCCGGCAGCGCGCGCAGGCGAGCGAGCACGCACAGGCCGTCCTCGACGAGGCCCGCACGGAGGCGGAGCGGGTCGGCGCCGACGTCGAGACCCGCCGGGCCGACGCGGAGCGCGCGGCCGACGAGCGCGATCGCGCCCTCGACGACAAGCAGGCCCGGATCGAGCGGGAGCTGGCGGAGCTGCGGGAGCGGACCGAGAGCGAGCTCGCCGACCTCCGCGCGACCACCGAGGGCTCGCTGGCCGAGCAGCGGCACAACACCGAGCGCGAGCTCTCCGAGTCCGAGCGGACGGTCACCGAGCGGATCACCCGCGCCGACGACGAGGCCCGGGAGACCCGCGAGCAGGTCGAGCACGACTTCCGGATCGCGATGGACCAGCGCCGCACCGAGGCGCTGACCCTGCTGCTCGCCGAGCGGGACGAGCTGACCGAGGAGATCACCCGCCGCCGCCGGGAGACCGACGCCGAGGCCGAGCAGACCCTGGCCGCCGCGCGCACCGAGGGGGACCGGATCCGTTCGGACGCCCGCCGGGACGCCCAGGAGACGATCGAGTCCGGCCGCCGGGAGGTCGAGCGGCTCACTGCGCTGCGGTCCCGGGTGGTCGATCAGCTCCGGGCCACCCGCGAGCTGATCGGCACCGAGGCCGGCGACCTCGACACCGGACCGGGCCTGGACCACGCCCCCGCCGACGGCCCGGGCGAGGCGCTGTCCGTCGACGTCCGCACCGGCGACACGCTGAACGGTGACGCGGTCGCCGGCGAGCCCGTCGCCGAGGGTGCCGTTCCGGTCGTGCCCGAGCAGGCCGCCGAGAGCGCGCCGCGGCCGTCGCCGACGCCGCGGTCGGCGAACGGTCAGACCCGGCACACCGCTCGCGTCCGCTGACGACCCGGTCCGCCGGGCTCACCGCCTGCGGGACCCCGGCCGTCGGCGGTCCCGGGCGTTCCAGCACGGCTGGTGCCAGTGCCTGCGGTCCTCGACCCCACCGGTGTCGTCGGCCGGCCAGGTCACGACGTGCGGGGTCCCCGAGGGCAGCAGCTGGTCGCAGCCGGGGCACCGGTAGTTCTTGACCGAGTTCCCGCCCGGGACCCGGCGGACGTTCCACTCGCCGTCCCGGCCGACCTCGACCGAGGTCACCATGCCGCTGCCGAGCGGCGACGGCGCGGGACGGCCCCGTCCCCGTTCGGTGGGGCGGGGCCGTCTCGATCGTCCGCGGGCCATGTGCCCAGTCTGGCCTACCGGGCCGTGTAGTCCCGGAAGCCGTGCCCGGTCTTGCGGCCCAGCCGGCCCGCGGTCACCAGGTGCTCCAGCAGCGGTGCGGGCGCGAACCCGGACTGGCGGAACTCGGAGTACAGCGAGCGCTGGATGGCCAGCGAGACGTCCAGCCCGACGACGTCGAGCAGCTCGAAGGGCCCCATCGGCAGCGCGCAGCCGGTCTTCATCGCGGCGTCGATGTCGTCCGCGGTCGCGTAGTGCGCCTGCAGCATCTTCACCGCGTCGTTCAGGTAGGGGAACAGCAGCGCGTTGACGACGAATCCGGCCCGGTCACCGCAGCTCACCGGGACCTTGCCCAGGTTCTGGGTCACGGACAGGACGGTGGCCGCGACCTCGCGCGAGGTGCCGATCTGGGAGACGACCTCGACCAGCTTCATCACCGGCGCCGGGTTGAAGAAGTGCATGCCGATCACGTCGCCGGGCCGCTCGGTGGCCGCGGCGCACTCGACGACCGGCAGCGACGACGTCGTCGTCGCCAGGATCGCGCCCGGCTTGCAGATCTCGTCGAGCGCGCCGAACATCGCCCGCTTGACGTCGAGCTCCTCGGCGACGGCCTCGACCACCAGGTCGACGTCGGCCATGTCCTCGAGCCGGGTGGTGACGGTGATCCGGCCGGCCACGGCGTCGCGCTCGGCCTCGTCCAGCTTGCCGCGGGCGACCGCCTTGTCCAGCGACTTCCGCACGTGCGCGAGCGCGCCCCCGGCCTTGGACTCGCTGCGGCCGCGCACGACGACGTCGTAGCCGGCCCGGGCGAACACCTCGACGATGCCCGAGGCCATCGTCCCGGTCCCGACGACGCCGACCCGGCTGATGTCGCGCAGCGTCACGTCCGCGGGGACGGTCGACGACGGGGTGTCCGCGTCCGGCACCACCTTCGAGCTGTGCGGCGCGGAGTAGGTGTAGAAGCCGCGGCCGGACTTCCGGCCGAGCAGCCCAGCGGTGATCATCTGCCGGAAGACCGGGTTCGGCGCGTGCATCAGGTTGCGCGACTCCCGGTACATCGTCTCGAGGATCTCGTAGGCGGTGTCCAGGCCGATCAGGTCGAGCAGGGCCAGCGGGCCCATCGGGTAGCCACAGCCGAACCGCATCGCGGCGTCGAGGTCCTCGCGGGTGGCGTAGCGCTCGGCGTACATCTTCGCGGCGTGGTTGAGGTAGCCGAACAGCAGCGCGTTCGCGATGAACCCGGCCCGGTCGCCGATGACCACGCCGACCTTGCCCAGCGTGCCCGCGAACTCCTGCACGTCGGAGATCACGTCGGGCTCGGTGACGACCGTGCGCACGATCTCGACCAGCTTCTGCACCGGCGCCGGGTTGAAGAAGTGCATCCCGACGACCTTGCCCGGGCGCGTGGTGCGCACGGCCAGCTCGGTCACCGACAGCGACGAGGTGTTCGAGCAGATGATCGTGTCGTCGCCGACCACCGCGTCGACCGCGGCGAGCACCGAGGCCTTGGCCTCCCGGCTCTCCGGAATGGCCTCGACGACCAGCTGGGCCGCGGCCAGGTCGGACATCGCGGTGGCGATCGTGATCCGGCCGAGCAGCTCGTCGGCCTGGGTCCGGGAGAGCTTGCCGCGCTCGACCGCACGGCCGGTCGAGGTGGCCAGGTGCTCCCGGCCGCGCTCACCCGCGGCCGCGTCGACCTCGACCGCGATCACCTCGAGGCCGTTGCGGGCGAAGACCTCGACGATCCCCGCCCCCATCGTGCCGAGGCCGACCACTCCGACGGTCCGGAACTCGCGTGCCACCTCAGGAACCTCCTCGTTCACCGGCCATGACGTGCGCGATCCTCCCATCCGGAGGCCGCACGCACGGGTGACCTGCGTCCCGACTCACGCCCAAAGGCGGGGTCCGCGGTTCAGGACCGCGACACCCACTCCCGGGCACGCAGCGCCGCCGCCAGGGCCCGCATGACCGCCGGCGGCCGCCGGAAGGAGGTCACCGGCACCGGGAGGGCGAAGCGCTGCCGGGCGACCGACTGTGCCCGGGTGAACTCGCGGAGCCCGTCCGCCCCGTGGATCCGGCCGAAGCCCGACTCCCCCACCCCGCCGAAGGGCAGCGACGGGATCCCGGCGAACGAGATCACGCCGTTGACCGCGACCATGCCGCAGCGCAGCCGGGCGGCGATCTCCTCACCGTGCGCGGCGGAGAACACGGTGGCACCCAGGCCGTAGCCGGTGCCGTTGGCGCGGCGCACCGCCTCGTCGACGTCCGGGACGCGGTTCACCACCAGCAGCGGCCCGAACGTCTCCTCACCGACCGCGACCGAGGTCTCCGGGACGTCCGCGATCACCACCGGCTCGATCCGGCCGTCGTCGCGCACCGACGACGCCCCGCCGAGGACGGCCCGGCCGCCGGCCTCCAGCGCGTCGGTGACGTGCCGGCGCACCACCTGAGTCTGCGACGGCATCGTCATCGGCCCGAGGTCGCCCTCGGTGGTGGCGGTGCCGACCCGCAGCCGCGACGCGGCCACCCGGACCTTCTCCAGGAACGCCTCGGCGACCTGCTCCACCACGTACACCCGCTCGACGCCCACACACGTCTGCCCCGCATTGGACATCCCGCCCCAGACGGCGGCGTCCGCCGCGGCGTCGAGGTCGGCATCGGCGTCGACGATCAGCGGGTCCTTGCCGCCGCACTCCATCAGCACCGGGACCAGGTTCTCCGCGCAGGCGGCCATCACCCGGCGCCCGGTCGCGGCCGACCCGGTGAAGGCGATCTTGCCGATGCCGGGTGCCCGGCACAGCTCGGCGCCGGTCGCCCCGTACCCGGTCACGACGGTGAGCAGCGGGTAGCGGCCGACCTCGGGCACGGCCTCGGCCAGCGTGCGGGCCAGCTCGTGCCCGACCCCGGGGGTGAGCTCGCTCGGTTTGAACACGACGGTGTTGCCCGCCGCGAGCGCGTAGGCGATCGAGCCCATCGGGGTGAAGACCGGGTAGTTCCACGGCCCGATCACCCCGACGACGCCGAGTGGCCGGTAGGTGAGCGACGCGGCCTGGTTGGCCATCAGCGCCCCCGGCCGTACCGAGCGGCGGCGCAGCACCTTCTCCGCGTTCGCCGCCGCCCATCCCAGGTGCTCGATGGTGAGGACGACCTCGAGCCGGGCGTCGTCGAACGGCTTGCCGGTCTCGTCGGCGACCACCCGTGCGACTCGGTCGAGCTGGCGGGCGAGCACCGAGCGCCAGGCTTTCAGCCGGGTGCGACGCCCGGCGAAGCCGAGCCCGTCCCACCAGGCCGCGGCCTCGCCCGCCGCGTGGACCGCGGCGCGGACGTGCTCGCCGTCGTGCACGGGGTAGCGGGCCAGCTCCGCGCCGGTGCGGGGAGCGAACGAGGGCAAAGCGGCGGCGCTCACATGATCAGCGTAGGCGCTTCAGAACAGCCGCATGTCCTTCGACGTCATCCCCCGCAGCTCGTCGTAGTCGACGGTCACGCACCTGATCCCGCGGTCGGTCGCCAGCGTCCGCGCCTGCGGCTTGATCTGCTGCGCCGCGAAGACCCCCTGCACCGGGGCGAGCAGCGGGTCGCGGTTCATGAGCTCGAGATAGCGGGTGAGCTGCTCGACACCGTCGATCTCCCCGCGCCGCTTGATCTCGACCGCGACGTGCGTGCCGTCGCCGTCCCGGCAGAGCAGGTCGACCGGGCCGATGGCGGTCATGTACTCACGGCGGACCAGGGTCCAGTCGTCCCCGAGGGTGTCCGGGTGCGCGGCCAGGAGTTCCTGCAGGTGCGCCTCGACGCCGTCCTTGACCAGGCCGGGGTCGACGCCGAGCTCGTGCGACGAGTCGTGCAGCACCTCGTCGATGGTGATCACCAGCGACTCGTCGGCCTTGTTCCGCACCGTCCAGACGCCGGGTTCCTCGGTCAGCCAGCACGGTGGCGACATCCAGTTCAGCGGCTTGTAGGCCCGGTCGTCGGCGTGCACGCTCACCGAGCCGTCGGCCTTCACGAGCAGCAGCCGGGGAGCCATCGGAAGGTGGGCGGTAAGCCGTCCGGCGTAGTCCACCTGGCAGCGGGCGATGACGAGACGCACCCGGCTCACTGTAAGGCGACCCCGCTGCGGTCCCGACCCCGGCCTCGGCCAGGCTGGACGGGTGATCGAGCAGCTCTCGACCCGCCGGGTGTACGCCAACGCGTGGATGACCGTGCGCGAGGACGGGATCCGGCGCCAGGACGGCACCGAGGGCGTCTACGGCGTCGTCGACAAGCCCACCTACGCCCTGGTCATCCCGCGCGACGACGACGGCCGCCTGCACCTGGTCGAGCAGTACCGCTACCCGGTGGGCGAGCGCCGCTGGGAGTTCCCGGCCGGCACCGCGCCGGACCGGGCCGAGCAGGACCCGGCCGAGCTGGCGGTACGCGAGCTCGCCGAGGAGACCGGGCTCGCCGCCCGGGAGATGACCTTCCTCGGGATGCTCGACGTCGCG
This sequence comes from Pseudonocardia nematodicida, assembly GCF_040105385.1. Classification (NCBI taxonomy): domain Bacteria; kingdom Bacillati; phylum Actinomycetota; class Actinomycetes; order Pseudonocardiales; family Pseudonocardiaceae; genus Pseudonocardia; species Pseudonocardia nematodicida. Next base: position 629,891 of record NZ_JBEDNQ010000003.1, on the reverse strand, counting down.
CCGGGCATGTCCAGCCAGCGCGGTCACGTCTACCTCGCGACCGGTCTGACCGAGGGCCCGCCGCAGCGCGAGCACCAGGAGCAGGACATGCGCGCCGCCTGGTTCACCCCCGGCGAGTTCGAGGAGATGGCCCGGCGCGGCGACCTGACCGACGCGCAGACCCTCGCGGCCTACGCGCTGATGCGCCTGCACGCCGACGGCGCACCTCCTGCATGATCCTTCTCTGCGGAACCGAGATGCCACTCGACCGCCTCCGGCGCTCCGCCGAGACGGATCATGCGAGTCGCACGGGCAGCTCCGCGAGCCGGCTGAAGCCCGGGCGCGGCACCCACACCAGGTCGGAGGCCGGCACCGCGAGCCGCAGGTCTCCGAAGCGCTCGAACAGGGCGCGCAGCGCCACCTCCGCCTCCTGGCGGGCCAGGGCGGCGCCGAGGCAGTAGTGCGGGCCCTGCCCGAACCCCAGGTGGCCTTCGCCGCGCCCGGTCTCCCGGGCGAGGTCGAGCCCGTCGGCGTCGTCGAACTCGCGGGGGTCGGTGTTCGCGGACAGGATCGCCGGGATCACCGGGGTACCCGCCGCGATCGTGGTGCCGCCCAGCTCGACGTCCTCGGTCGCGTAGCGGACCTGGGCGAACTGCACCGGGCCGCGCAGCCGCATCAGCTCGTTCACCGCCGCCGGCCAGCCGGCCGGGTCGGCCCGCAGCGCGGCGAGCCGGCCGGGGTGGGCGAGCAGCGAGACGACCGAGTTCGACAGCAGGTGCGCGGTCGTCTCGTGCCCGGCGACGACCAGCGCGATGATCATGGTGACCAGCTCCCGGTCGGAGAGCCGGTCGCCGTCGTCGTCCTGGGCCTGCACCAGGCCGGTGATCAGGTCGTCGGCCGGGTCCGCACGCCGCCGGGAGATCAGGTCGTGCACGTGGTCGACCATCTCCCGCAGCGCGACCGGGGTCCGCGCGGGGTCCATCGACGACATCACCCGGCCCCACTCGTGCCACTGCGGGCGCTCGGGCTCGTCGATCCCGACCAGCTCGCAGATGACCGTGATCGGCAGCGGGTAGCAGAAGGCCTCGACCAGGTCGACCGTGTCCTCCCGCGCGAGCGCGTCCAGGAGACCGGCGGTGATCTCCTCGACGCGCGGCCGCAGCGCCGACACCCGGCGGACGGTGAAGGCCCGGGACACCAGCTTGCGCAGCCGGGTGTGGTCGTCGCCGTCGGCGTTGAGGATACTGCGCGCCAGGTAGTCGACCAGGTCCTCGGGGATGCCGAGCTGGGCCGTCATCGCCTCGCGGATGCCGCCCGGGCCCTCCCCCGCCGACGCCGGGTCATTGACGAACCGCGGGTCGGTGAGCACGGTGCGCACGTCGGCGTAGCGGGTGACCAGCAGCATCGGCGGCGCGCCGAACATCGACGCCGACACCGTCGGCGCCTGCTCGCGCAGCCGGGCGTACCCGCCGTAGGGGTCCGCGGTCAGCTCGGGTCCGGTCAGGTCCACGGGCTCGGAGGTCGTTCCGGTCATCGTGTGCTCCCTTCACCGTCGCGGCGGCGGTCCACCGTCAGGCTGTACCCACGGCGCGGTCGTGTCGAGATACCGTCTGGAGTCATGACCGACTACGAGCACCTGCTGGTCAAGCAGGACGGCGACACGGTCCGGATCACGATGAACCGCCCGGCGCGGCGCAACTCGCTGACCGAGGCGCACCTGCGCGAGCTGCTCGACGCGTTCGAGAACGCCGGCCGCAGCGACGCGACCGGGATCGTGCTCGCGGGCGAGGGCAAGGCGTTCTCCTCCGGACACGACTTCGGCGACGTCGCCGCCCGGGACCTGGCCGGCGTCCGCGACCTGCTGCGGCTGTGCACCACCGTGATGCGCACGGTGCAGGAGGTCCCGCAGGTGGTGATCGCCCGGGTGCACGCGACCGCGTGGGCGGCCGGGTGCCAGCTCGTCGCCAGCTGCGACCTCGCCGTCGCCGCCGAGTCGGCGACGTTCGCGCTGCCCGGGGGCAAGGGCGGCTGGTTCTGCCACACCCCGGCCGTCCCGGTGGCGCGCAACATCGGCCGGAAGCGGCTGATGGAGATGGCGCTGACCGGCGACGCGATCGACGCCGCCACCGCCGCCGACTGGGGGCTGGTCAACTACGCGGTGCCGGACGGCGAGCTCGACGCCCGGGTCGACGACCTGCTCGCGCGCGCCACCCGCGGCAGCCGGCTCTCCAAGGCGGTCGGCAAGCAGACCCTCTACGCCCAGCTCGACCGCCCCGAGGCCGACGCCTACGGGATCGCGGCGGAGGTCATGGCGTCGATGTCGCAGTCCGGAGGCGCCCGGGAGGGCATGGCGTCGTTCCTGGAGAAGCGCGCCCCGGAGTGGACGGACTGAGCGGCCGTCCCGGGCCGCACCACCTGATCACCTAGGCTCGGCGGATCATGAGTACGGACCTCCGACTGAGCCGGCGGCGGCTGCTGGGCGCCGCGGCGGCACTCGGCGGGGCGGCGCTGCTGCCGGCCGGCTGCGGCCGGGAGTCGGCGGACGCCCTGGAACGGGTGCGGGCGGGCGGGGACCTGGTCGTCGGCCTCTCGGGCGAGCGCCCGTTCGGCTACACCGACGGTTCCGGACGCCCGACCGGAGAGAGCCCCGAGGTCGCCCGCGCGGTGGTCGAGGGGCTCGGCGGCGGCGGGCTGGTCGCGGTCCAGCTGCCGTTCGACCAGCTGGTCCCCAACCTGATCGACGGCACGTTCGACGTGATTGCAGCCGGGATGACGGTGACCCCGCTGCGCTGCCAGCAGGTCGCGTTCTCCCGCCCCGACTTCGTCGCCCGGACCGGACTGCTCGTGCCGCAGGGCAACCCGCTCGGCGTCGCGACGCTCGCCGGGGTCCGGCGCTCCGGGGCCACGCTCGGCGTGCTGACCGGTGCCGCCGAGCAGGAGTACGCGCTCGCCGCCGGCATCGCACCCGAGAAGATCGTCTACTTCGACTCGCAGGGCGCCCTGGTCCGGGGCGTCGCCGGTGGGGAGGCCCAGGTCGGCGCGCTCACCCGGATCTCGCTGCTGGACGAGGTGCGGCGCAACGCCGGGATCGGGCTGCAGGTCACGGCCGGGTTCGCGCCCGAGGTGGCCGGGCGGCCGGTCGTCGGCGCGGGCGCGTTCGCCTTCCGGCCGGCCGACGCCGAGCTGCGGGCGGAGTTCGACCGCGGGCTGACCGCGCTGCAGGATTCCGGCCGCTGGCTCGCCGTCACGGCTCCGTTCGGGTTCGGCGAGGACAACCTGCCGCCCCGCGATCTCACCGTCGACGACATCTGCGCCCGCACGCCCGCGTCGTAGACCGACGGGCGGGCGCGCCGGATGCGAGGATCGCCGCATGGCACTGCGCATCGCCGGGTTCCCGGTTCCCGGCCCGTCCGACCTGCTCTCCGGAGCGGCCACCGTCGTCGACCGGACGGGCGAGCTGGCCGGGACGGTGGCCGCGCTGCCGGCCCGGTGCGGCGACCTGCTCGACGAGGTCGGCTCTCTGGTGGGGCGGATCGGGACGATCGCCGGCCGGGCCGAGGAGCTGCTGGACCGGGTGGACGCGGTCGTCGACCGGGTCTCCGCGGTCGCCGACGACGCGAACGGGCTGATCGACCGGGTCACGACGACCGCCGGTTCCGCCGACGACCTCGTCCGCCGGGTCTCGACGGTCGCCGAGACCGCCGAGGGCCTCGTGACCCGGGTCAGCACGGTCGCCGAGACCGCGGACGGGCTGGTCGCCCGGGTCACCGCCGTCGCCGACGACGCGAGCGGGCTCGTCGAGCGGGTGTCGGTGGTCGCACGCAACGCCGAGGGCCTGGTCGCGCGGGTCGACACCGTCGCCGGGGACGCCGACGGGCTGGTCCGCAGCGTGAGCTCGGTCTGCGACCGCGCGGGCGGCCTGATCGCCCGGGTCGAGGAGGTCACCGAGGAGGCTACCGGCGTCGTCGGCTCCGCCCGGCAGGTCTCGCAGCGGGCGAGCGAGGTCGTCGACGCGGCGTCGGGCGCCAGCACGCAGGCCGTCGAGCTGCTCGACGTCTACCGGCCGCTGGCCGAGCAGGCGGCGCCGCTCGCGCGGAAGTTCGTCGAGGAGCTGTCCGAGGACGAGGTGCAGGCGGCGATCAAGCTCGTCGACCAGCTCCCGGTGTTCACCGAGCACATGGAGACCGACATCATGCCGATCCTGGCCACGCTCGACCGGGTCGGGCCGGACGTGCACGAGCTGCTGGACGTGCTCAAGGAGGTCCGGCAGGCGATCGTCGGCATCCCCGGGTTCCGGCTGCTCAGCCGCCGCGGCAGCGAGCGCGAGGGCGACTGAGGCCCGGCGGTCGAGGGCCGAAGCAGCAGCACCGAGGCCCGGCGGTCGAGGGCCGACGCAGCAGCACCGAGGCCCGGGCCCCGCGCTCAGCTCAGGCCCTGGGCCCGCCGGATCAGGTCCACGATCTCGCCCATCATCTCGGTGAGCCGGTAGTTCTTCGGCGTGAACACCGCGGCGACGCCGCCGTCGCGCAGCCGCTTCTCGTCCTCCGGCGGGATGATCCCGCCGACGACGACCGGGATCTCCCCGGCCCCGGCCTCGCGCAGACCGCGCACCACGGCCGGCACGACCTCCAGGTGCGTCCCGGACAGCACCGAGAGCCCGACCGCGTGCACGCCCTCCTGCACCGCGGCGGCGACGATCTGCGACGGCGTCAGCCGGATCCCCTGGTAGACGACCTCGAAGCCGACGTCGCGGGCCCGGACGGCGACCTGCTCGGCGCCGTTGGAGTGCCCGTCCAGACCTGGCTTGCCGACCAGCATCCGCAGCCGCTGGCCCAGCTCGTCGCCGGTGCCGCGGACCCGCTCGCGCACCTCGGCGATCTCGCCGGCGCCCTCGCCCGACGCGGTCGCCGCGGACACCCCGGTCGGCGCCCGGAACTCGCCGAAGACCCCGCGCAGCGCGCCGGCCCACTCGCCGGTGGTCACCCCGGCCTTGGCACAGTCGATCGAGACCTGCATCAGGTTCTGCTCGGTCTTCGCCGCGTCCCGCAGCGCGCGCAGCGCCTCGGAGACGGCGCCGGCGTCCCGCTCGGCCCGCCAGCGCCCGATCGCCTCGATCGCGGCCCGCTCGGTCTCCGGGTCCACGGTGAAGATCGCCTCGGCGCCCTCGGCCTGCAGCGGGGAGGGCTCGGTGGTCTCGAACCGGTTGACCCCGACCACCACCCGCTCCCCGGACTCGAGCCGGCGTCGCTCCACGGCCAGCGAGCTCACCAGCTCGCCCTTCATGTAGCCGGACTCGACGGCGGCGACCGCTCCGCCAATCTCCTGCACCCGGTCGATCTCGGCGCGGGCACCCTCGACGAGCTCGGCGACCTTGGCCTCGACCACCACCGAGCCCTCGAAGAGGTCCTCGTACTCGAGCAGGTCGGTCTCGTAGGCGAGCACCTGCTGCATCCGCAGCGCCCACTGCTGGTCCCACGGCCGGGGCAGCCCGAGCGCCTCGTTCCAGGCCGGGAGCTGCACCGCGCGCGCCCGGGCGTCCTTGGACAGCGTGACGGCGAGCATCTCCAGCACGATCCGCTGGACGTTGTTCTCCGGCTGGGCCTCGGTCAGCCCCAGCGAGTTGACCTGCACGCCGTAGCGCAGCCGTCGCTGTCGAGGGTCCTCGACGCCGTAGCGCTCGGAGGTGATCTCGTCCCAGAGCCGGGCGAAGGCCCGCATCTTGCACATCTCCTCGACGAACCGCAGGCCCGCGTTGACGAAGAACGAGATGCGCCCGACGACGTCGCCGAAGCGTTCGGGCGGGACCTGGCCGGAGTCGCGCACCGAGTCCAGCACCGCGATCGCGGTGGACAGCGCGTAGGCCAGCTCCTGGGTCGGCGTGGCCCCGGCCTCCTGCAGGTGGTAGCTGCAGATGTTGATCGGGTTCCACTTCGGGATCTCGGTGACCGACCAGGCGACCATGTCGGTGATCAGGCGCAGGCTGGGCCCGGGCGGGAACACGTAGGTGCCCCGGGACAGGTACTCCTTGACGATGTCGTTCTGGGTGGTGCCGGCGAGCTTCGCGCGGACCTCGGCGTAGTCGAGGCCGGTCTCCTCCGCCTGCTCCTCGGCGACGGCGACGTAGAGCGCCAGCAGCCACATCGCGGGCGCGTTGATGGTCATCGAGGTGTTCGCCTCGGCGACCGGGATACCGTCGAACAGCGCCCGCATGTCGCCGAGGTGGCTCACCGGGACGCCGACCTTGCCGACCTCGCCGCGCGCCAGCTCGTCGTCGGGGTCGTAGCCGGTCTGGGTGGGGAGGTCGAACGCCACCGAGAGCCCGGTCTGGCCCTTCGCGAGGTTGCGCCGGTACAGCTCGTTGGTCCGCTGCGCCGAGGAGTGCCCCGCGTAGGTCCGGATGACCCACGGTCGGTCGCGCTCACGATCGGTCGGGTACGGCATCGGAACCTCCGCATCGTTGGGGGGCCGCGCTGAGGCCCGGCGGTCGATGGCCGAAGCATCAGCGCGGATACTACTGGCGGGTAGACCCCTACCGGTGTGATCCGCACCCCTCTTGCGCGGCAAACTACGCGAATGCACGGGAAACCGAGCGCTGGATCGGTTCACCGCCCCACCGCCCGGTCAGGGCGCGCGGGTGCGACCATCGGCGACGTGGACGTCGACGTGATCCCGAGGCTCGGCGCGGTCATCGGGGTCGTCGTCGCGCTCGTGGTGCTCGGACTGCTGCTGCGCTGGACGTTCGGCAGCCAGAAGGACGAGCGGATCCCCACCGACGACCCGGACGACCCGGTCGCGACCGGCCTGCTCACCGAGGTCTCCCGGGTGCCCGGCAGCGAGGCGGCCCGGGTGCTGCGCGACCGGCTCCGCGACGCGGGCATCCGCGCGACGATCTCCCGGCCGACCGACGGCGGCGGCTTCGCCCTGCTCGTCTTCCCGGCCGACGTGGCGGACGCCCGGGTCGTGCTCAGCCGCGGCGCCCTGGAGTAGCGCTGCCGGTCAGGTCACCCGGTGGTACCGGGCGTCGAGGAAGCAGAACACGCCGTAGCAGGCGATGCCCACCCCGACGGCGATCAGCAGGAACACGCCGAACGGCTGCTCGCGCAGGGTCTTCAGCGCCGAGTCCAGCCCGTTCGCCTGCTGCGGGTCGAAGGTGAGCGCGGCGAGCCCGAGCAGGATCCCCAGCACCCCGATCGCGATGCCCTTGGCGATGTAGCCGATCTGCCCGGTGCGCGCGTTGACCCGGCGGGCCCGCCGGTCCGCGCCGCCCAGGTCCTGGTCCTCGGTGAACTTCTTCTGCCAGCCGTTCCAGATCATCACCCCGCCGCCGATCAGCACCCCGAGCCCGACCAGCGCGGTGATGATCTGCCCGCCGGGCAGCCCGAGCAGGCCCGCGGTCGCCTGCCCGCCCCCGCCGGATGACGACTGGCCGCGCACCGCCGTCGTCGCCGCGGTGACCGCCAGCACCGCGTAGACCACGGCCTGGCCGGCCGAGACCACCCGCTTGGTGAGCTGCTTCTTCCGGTCGCCGACGTAGCCGAAGCCCCAGATCGACGACACCGTCCGCCAGAGGACGACCGCCGCGAACCCGAGGACGAGCACCCACAGGAACACCCGGCCCAGCGGCTCGGCGGCGATGGCGCCCAGCGCGCCGTTCTGGTCGGCCTGCCCGCCCGATCCCAGGGCCAGCTGGATCGCCAGCCAGCCGATCAGCAGGTGGAGCACACCGTTGGCGGCGATCCCGCCCCGCGCCGCGATCCGCACCGGCTTCGAACGGGCCGCGTCACGGGCGCCCCGACCGGCCTTCCGACCGGCCCGTGACACGTCCGCTGCATCTGGGGTGCCCACCATGGCCGGTCTCCTCGCGTCGTGCTCCGGGAGGACTCCCGGTGCGCATCGGCAGCCTGCCACCGTCGGAGGAATACCGCAGACCGTGCAACGGTCCGGTGACCGCACGGATCCGGCGCCGGTGCACCGATCAGGGCGTTTCCCTCGTTGAGGTGACGAGGAACGCGCAGAGCGGGTCGCGGGCGACGAGGGAGGTGCGGTGCGTCGAGGTCTGGTGACACTGACCGTCGGGATCGTGCTGGCCGTCCTGGGGTACGTGGCGGCCGGGTGGTGGGGTGAGCGGGCCGAACGGGCGGCACGAGCAGTCGCCGAGGAGGCGCTGCCGGGCGGTCTGCGGGTACTGCAGGTGGAGCCGCCGGACCCGGTGAACGCCCCGGACGGGTCCCGCACCGTGCTGGCCGTCCCGGTCGACGATCCGGACGCCGCCGTCCGCTTCCCGCTCCCCTCCGACGGCCGCTGCGACGCGACGTGCCTCGAGCAGGTACGCGACGCGACCGAGCTCGCCCGGGGACGGGCCGTCGAGCACCGCGTCCTGGTCGCGACCGCCGCCGGGTGCGGGCTGGAGATCGCGGGCGTGACCGGGATCGACCGCTCCGACCGGCGGTCCCGGGACGCCGACAACCCGGTGCTGCTCGTCGGCGTCACGGTCGTCGCCGACGTCCGGCCGGACGCCGGCGCGGCGCTGACCGACCGGCTGGACCGGTGCGCGGCCGATCTGGTGGCGGCGCGCGCGAGGTCGGCGGACAGCGGCCCGGGGGGCACCGCGGAGCTGGACGTGTCGGTGGTCGCGCCGGACGCCGCGGGCCTGGCCGAGCCGGTCGACCCCGCCCTGCCCGCCGTCGAGCGGGCGGCCCGGTCGGCCCGGGCCGTGGCGGCCCAGGTCCGCCACGCCACGACCGTGACGGCCGGTCCGGGCGGTGAGCACCCGCCGTCCCGCACGACGTTCGGGCCGGTCCTGGACGTCGAGGGGCAGCACCGGGTGCACGGGGCGGCGACCGGCGCGCTCCGGTGGCACCTCGACGCGACCGACGTCGAGATCGTGGGCAACCCGCGGTTGCGCGACCGGGCGGTGTACCTGCCGGGCACGCTGGAGCGGGCCCGCTTCTACACGGTGTTCGGCACCCTCACCCCGGGGGAACGCCTGATCGGCGCGGTCGACGTCGACGTCGACGGTGCCGACCCGGTCGTCGCGCGGGTGTTCGCGGGGTCGGAGTACGCGTTCCCCTACGACCCCGACCTGCACGGCGGCTGACGGCCCGGCTCGGGAGTACTACCGCTCGGGCTCGCCCGCGACCCGGGCGATGTCCGCACCCAGCGCGCTCAGGTTCTCCACGAACCGCGGGTAGCCGCGGTCGATGTGCGCGACGTCCCAGACCTCGGTGGTCCCCCGGGCGCACAGCCCGGCCAGCACCAGCCCGGCGCCGGCCCGGATGTCGCTGGCCCAGACCGGCGCGCTGGAGAGCTCCGGCCGCCCGCGGACGACGGCGTGGTGGCCGTCGGTGCGAGCGTCCGCACCGAGCCGGACCATCTCGTCGACGAACCGGAACCGCGCCTCGAACACGTTCTCGGTGATCATCGAGGTGCCCTCGGACACCGCGGAGAGCGCGATCGCCATCGGCTGCAGGTCGGTCGCGAAGCCGGGGTAGGGCAGGGTCACGAAGTCGACCGACTGCGGCCGGTCCGGCATCGCGACGCCGAACTCGTGCTCCCCCACCGTGACCGTCGCGCCGGCGCTGCGGAGCTTGTCGAGCACCAGGTCGATGTGGTGCGGGTCGACGCCCCGCACGGTGACCTCGCCGCGGGTCATCGCGGCGGCGAACGCCCAGGTCGCGCCCACGATCCGGTCGCCGATCACCCGGTGCGTGGTCGGCTGCAGCCCGGTCACGCCGTGCACGGTCAGCGTCGAGGAGCCGACGCCCTCCAGCTTCGCGCCCATCTGCTGCAGCATCACGCACAGATCGATGATCTCCGGCTCGCGGGCCGCGTTGTCGATCACCGTCGTGCCCTCGGCCAGCACCGCGGCCATCAGGATGTTCTCGGTCGCCCCGACGCTGGGGAAGTCCAGCCAGATCTGCGCGCCGTGCAGGTCCTTCGCCGACGCGGTCACGCTGCCGTGCTCGATGTCGGTGGTCGCGCCGAGCTTGCGCAGGCCGTTCTGGTGCATGTCCAGCGGCCGCGAGCCGATCGCGTCGCCACCCGGCAGCGGGACGACCGCGCGCCGGCAGCGGGCCACCAGCGGGCCCAGCACGCACACCGACGCGCGCAGCTTCGACACCGAGCGGTAGTCGGCCTCCGCACCGGGATCGGTCGGGACGTCGATGTGCACGGTCGGTCCCTCGATGGTCACCGTGCAGCCCAGGCTGCGCAGCACGTCCGCCATCAGCGGGACGTCCAGGATCTCCGGGCAGTTCTCCAGCGTCGTGCGGCCCTCCGCCAGCAGGGCGGCCGCCATCAGCTTGAGCACACTGTTCTTCGCCCCGACGACGTCGACGGACCCGCTCAGCCGGGCCCCGCCACGGACCGCGAAATGCTCCACCACGTCCAGAACGGTAACGGGGCGGTCACCGGACGCCGGGCACACCCCGAGGTGCGCGTCCCTGTTCGTCCGTCCGGCGCAGCGGATCGTCTGGTCGTCGCCTGAGATGTCCGCATAGCCTGTCGGAGTGGCGGTACACCTGACGCGGATCTACACGAAGACCGGCGACGACGGCAGCACGGCTCTCGGCGACTTCAGCCGGGTCCGCAAGACCGATCCCCGGCTGGCGGCCTACGCCGACACCGACGAGGCGAACGCCGCCCTCGGGGTCGCGGTGACCGTCGGAGGGCTGGACGAGCGGGTCACGGGACCGCTGCGGCAGGTCCAGAACGACCTGTTCGACGTCGGCGCGGACCTGTGCGCGCCGATCGTGCCGGATCCCGAATATCCGCCGCTGCGGATCACCGAGGGGTACGTGACGCGGCTCGAGGGATGGTGCGACGAGTTCAACCCGGAGCTGCCGAAGCTGAACTCGTTCATCCTGCCCGGCGGGACCCCGGGGGCGGCCTACCTGCACGTGGCCCGGACCGTGACCCGGCGGGCCGAGCGGTCGGTGTGGGCGCTGCTCGAGACCGACGCGGAGCGGACCAACCCGCTGACGGCGCAGTACCTGAACCGGCTCTCGGACCTGCTGTTCATCCTGGGCCGGGTGGCCAACCCGGACGGCGACGTCCTCTGGAAGCCGGGCGGCCCGCACGGCGCCCCGGACGCCTGAGCCCTACGAGGCCTCGCGGTAGCCGCCGTTGCGTCCGGGCGGGGTGGCCTCCAGCCAGGCGAGGAAACCGGTCCGGACGTCGGTGGACATGGCCAGCTCGACGTCGCCCTCCCGGCCGCCCGGGATCCGGGCACGGAAGCGGAGCACCTCGGAGGCCGTCGGGATCGCGAACTCCTCGGACCGGTAGGGCGGCCGCCGGTCGACGATCTCCAGGTCCGCCCGGTCCAGGACGACGGTGGGGCCGATCCGGAAGCTGGTCAGCCGGTACCAGGCGAACCGCTCGCCCTCGTAACGGCCGACGCCGAAGTGCCAGTCCGTGACAGCGAAACGGCGGCGCAGACACAGGTCCACGCCGCCGCCCCGCATGAGTCGCACCCGCCGTACGGCGAGCCAGACCAGCGCGATGACCAGGCACAGCAGCAGAACTCCGACGACCGCGGCGATGAGTTCCACTTCCGTGCCGTCCTCCGCGGTCTACGCGGCCTCGGCGGCCCGGAGGCGGGCCTCGGCCCTGGCCCGGGCCGCGTGTCCCTCGGGGGAGTCGTCGGCCGCGTCGCGGGCCCGCTGGGCCCGCGCCACGTCGATCTCGTCCGCCTGCTCGGCGAACTCGGCCAGGATCGACACCCGCTCCGCCGACACCGACAGGAACCCGCCGTGCACCGCGATGGTGCGCTTCGAGCCGTCGGTGCCGTCGATGCGGACGACCCCGGCCTCCTCGAGCTGGGCCAGCATCGGCTGGTGGCCCGGCAGGATGCCGACGTCGCCGACGGTGGTGCGGGCGACGACGAACGTCGCCTCGCCCGACCACAGGCGGCGCTCGACCGACACCAGGTCGACCGTCATCTCAGCCATCAGAACTCCGCTGTCTCTTCGCTCCGCAAGCTCGCTCAGCCCTCGAGCTTCTTGCGGTTCTTCTCGAGGTCGTCGAGGCCACCGCAGAGGAAGAACGCCTGCTCGGGGACGTCGTCGAACTCGCCCTTGGCGATCTTGTCGAACGCCTCGATGGTCTCCTTCAGCGGGACCGTCGAGCCCGGCTGGCCGGTGAACTGCTCGGCGACCAGCAGGTTCTGCGAGAGGAAGCGCTCGATCCGGCGCGCCCGGCCGACGAGCTGCTTGTCCTCCTCGGACAGCTCGTCGATGCCGAGGATGGCGATGATGTCCTGCAGGTCGTTGTACTTCTGCAGGATCCGCTTGACCTCGTTGGCGACGCGGAAGTGCTCGTCGCCGACGTACTGCGGGTCGAGGATCCGCGACGTCGAGGTCAGCGGGTCCACCGCCGGGTAGATCCCCTTCTGGGAGATCGGCCGGGAGAGCTCGGTGGTCGCGTCCAGGTGGGCGAACGTGGTCGCCGGCGCCGGGTCGGTGTAGTCGTCCGCGGGGACGTAGATCGCCTGCATCGAGGTGATCGACCGGCCACGGGTCGAGGTGATCCGCTCCTGCAGCTCGCCCATCTCGTCGGCCAGGGTGGGCTGGTACCCCACCGCGGACGGCATCCGGCCCAGCAGGGTGGAGACCTCCTGGCCGGCCTGGGTGAACCGGAAGATGTTGTCGATGAACAGCAGGACGTCCTGGTCCTGGGCGTCCCGGAAGTACTCCGCCATGGTCAGCGCGGACAGCGCGACCCGCATACGGGTGCCCGGCGGCTCGTCCATCTGACCGAACACCAGCGCGGTGTTCTTCATGACGCCCGACTCGGTCATCTCCGTGATGAGGTCGTTGCCCTCACGGGTGCGCTCACCGACACCGGCGAACACCGAGGTGCCACCGAAGTTCAGCGCGACGCGCTGGATCATCTCCTGGATCAGCACGGTCTTGCCGACACCGGCGCCGCCGAACAGGCCGATCTTGCCGCCGACCACGTACGGGGTCATCAGGTCGAGGACCTTGATGCCGGTCTCCAGCATCTCGGTCTTGCCCTCGAGCTGGTCGAACCGCGGGGCCTTCTGGTGGATCGAGCGCAGGTCACCCTGCACCTGGAACGACGGGTCGTCCAGGCAGTCGCCGAGCGCGTTGAACACGTGCCCCTTGACCTGGTCGCCCACCGGCACCGAGATCGGACGGCCGAGGTCGGTGACCTCCTGGCCGCGCACGACGCCGTCGGTCGGCTGCATGGAGATCGCGCGAACCAGGTTGTCGCCCAGGTGCTGGGCGATCTCCAGGGTCAGCTTGCGCTTGTCACCGGAGAGGTCGACCTCCAGCGTGAGCGCGTTGTACAGGTCCGGGACCTGGTCACGCGGGAACTCGACGTCGACGACCGGACCGGTCACCTGGACGACGCGCCCGGTGATCGTGCCCGCCGAGGTCACTGTCCCGCCAGTGGTTGCGGTCATCAGCTCTCACTTCCTGCGCTGGCGAGAGCGTCGACACCACCGACGATCTCGCTGATCTCCTGGGTGATCTGAGCCTGACGTGCCTGGTTGGCCTCCAGGGTCAGACTACGGATCAAATCGTTCGCGTTGTCCGTAGCGGCCTTCATGGCCCGCTGCCGGTTCGCCGACTCCGAGGCCGCCGACTCCAGCAGGGCGGCGTAGAGCCGCGACCCGATGTACTTCGGCAGCAGCGCGTCGAACAGCGTGTCCGCGTCCGGCTCGAACTCGTAGAGCGACTGCGGGCCCTGCGCCGACGCGCCGGCGTAGGCCTCCGGGCCGGTCTCGCCCTCCGGGTCCGCCGCCGCCGACTCACCGCCGGAGTAGCTGACCTCCAGCGGAGCCATCCGCCGGGCCTGCGGAACCTGGGTGATCATGTTCCGGAAGCTCGTGTACACGAGGTGGAGCTCGTCCACGCCCTGGATGCCGTCCGCACCCGTGTCGTCGCCGTCGTCGTCGACCCCGGCCATGAACGCGTCCACGAGGACCTTCGCGGCCTCGGCCGCGTTCTCGTAGCCGGGCTGCTCGGAGAAGCCGGTCCAGGACTGCTCGATCTCCCGGTTGCGGAACCGGTAGTACGAGACGCCCTTGCGGCCGATGACGTAGAGCACCGGCTCCTTGCCCTGCTCACGCAGCAGGGACTGGAGCTGCTCGGCCTCCTTGAGCACGTTGGCGTTGTAGCCGCCGCACTGGCCCCGGTCGCTGGTGACGACCAGCACCGCGGCCCGCTTCGGCTCCTCGCGCTCGACCAGCAGCGGGTGATCCAGCGCCGCGTTCGACGCCAGCTCGGACAGCGTGCTGGTCATCAGCTCGGCGTAGGGCCGTGCCTCGTCCACCCGCGCCCGGGCCTTCGCGATCCGTGAGGTCGCGATCAGCTCCTGGGAACGGGTGATCTTCTTGATGGACTGCGTCGACCGGATACGCCGCCGCAGCACACGGATCTGTGCCGCCACTGGGTATCGCCCCTCAGCTCTTCTTGACCGTGACGGTCTCCTGCTCGACGTCGTCCTCGTCGAGAGCCTCGGCGGGCTTCTCCTTCGGGACGACGGAGGAACCGTCGGAGGCGGTGAACTCGTTGCGCTTGAAGTCGTCGACCGCGGTGGTCAGCGTCTCGATCGCGTCGTCCGAGAGCTTCCCGGTGTCGACGATCTCGTTCAGCGGGCCCGAGGCCTTGCGGCGGGAGTACTCGCGGAACTCGGCCTCGAAGCGCTGGACGTCGGCGACCGGCACCGAGTCGAGCTTGCCGGAGGTGCCCAGCCAGATCGAGACGACCTGGTCCTGCACCGAGACCGGCGCGTACTGACCCTGCTTGAGCAGCTCGACCAGGCGCTCGCCACGGCCCAGCGTGGCGGCCGACGCGGCGTCGAGGTCGGAGCCGAAGGCGGCGAACGCCTCGAGCTCGCGGTACTGCGACAGGTCCAGGCGCAGCGAGCCGGAGACCGACTTCATCGCCTTGATCTGCGCCGAGCCGCCGACCCGGGAGACCGAGATACCGACGTTGATCGCCGGCCGGACGCCCTGGTTGAACAGGTCGGACTCCAGGAAGACCTGGCCGTCGGTGATCGAGATGACGTTGGTCGGGATGTAGGCCGACACGTCGTTCGCCTTGGTCTCGATGATCGGCAGACCGGTCATCGAGCCGGAGCCGAGCTCCTTCGAGAGCTTCGCGCAACGCTCCAGCAGCCGCGAGTGCAGGTAGAACACGTCGCCCGGGTAGGCCTCACGGCCCGGCGGGCGGCGCAGCAGCAGCGAGATGGCGCGGTAGGCCTCGGCCTGCTTGGACAGGTCGTCGAACACGATCAGGACGTGCTTGCCCTGGTACATCCAGTGCTGGCCGATGGCCGAGCCGGTGTACGGCGCGAGCCACTTGAAGCCGGCCGGGTCGGACGCCGGGGCGGCGACGATCGTCGTGTACTCCAGCGCGCCGGCGTCCTCGAGGGACTGCCGGACACCGGCGATCGTGGAGCCCTTCTGGCCGACGGCGACGTAGATGCAGCGGACCTGCTTCGTCGGGTCGCCGGAGTCCCAGTTCTCCTTCTGGTTGATGATCGTGTCCACGCAGACCGCGGTCTTGCCGGTCTTGCGGTCACCGATCACCAGCTGGCGCTGGCCGCGCCCGATCGGCGTCATGGCGTCGATCGCCTTGATGCCGGTCTGCAGCGGCTCACGGACCTCCGAGCGGTCCATCACGCCCGCGGCCTGGAGCTCCAGCACGCGCCGCGCGTCGGTCTCGATGTCGCCGAGGCCGTCGATCGCGTTGCCCAGCGGGTCCACGACCCGGCCCAGGTAGCCCTCGCCGACCGGCACCGAGAGGACCTCGCCGGTCCGGCGGACCTTCTGGCCCTCCTCGAGGCCGGTGTAGTCGCCCAGGACGACCGCGCCGATCTCGTTCTGCTCCAGGTTCAGCGCGACGCCGCGGACGCCGCCCTCGAACTCGAGCAGCTCGTTGGTCATGGCCGAGGGCAGGCCCTCGACGTGGGCGATGCCGTCTCCGGTGTCGGACACGACCCCGACCTCGTCACGGGTCGTGTCGTTCTCCAGCGACGAGACGTAGCTGGAGATCGCACTCCGGATCTCCTCGGAGGAGATCGTCAGCTCTGTCATGGCTGCGTCGTTCCTTCTCTCGAACGGGGCTGGCGGGATCGTGGCGCCACCGGCGCACGACTCCGAGCTGGTCAGCTGGGCAGGGACCGGCGCGCGGCGGCGAGCCTGCCCGCCACGGAGCCGTCGATGACCTCGCCGCCGACCTGCACGACCAGTCCTCCGAGGAGGTTCGGGTCGAGCTCGACCTGCAGGGAGATCGTGCGGCCGTAGATCCGGCCGAGGGTGCCCGCGAGCGTCGACTCCTGCTGCGGAGTCAGCGCGACGGGCGTGCGCACCTTCGCCACCGAGCGGTCCCGGCGGGCCGCCGCGAGCTCGGCGAGCTCCTCGGCGACGACCTCCAGGTGCCGGCCGCGGGGCAGCCGGACCGCCTCGCGCAGCAGCGTGGCGGTCACCGGGAAGACCCGGTCACCGAGCACGCCGTCCAGGAGCCGGATGCGGCCGTCGACCGGGCGGGTGGTGTCGGCCAGCAGGCCGTTCAGCTGCGGCTCCCGCGCCAGGATGCGACCGAACCGGAACAGCTGGTCCTCGACCTCGTCGAGCGAGCCGTTCTTGTCGGCGAGGGCGAACGTCGCCCGCCGCGCCACCGACTCGGCCGCGGTGACCAGGTCCCGGGTCTTCGACCAGCGCTTGCGCACCAGCTCGGTGACCAGGTCCACGGTCGGCTGCGAGAGCTGCGTGCCGAACAGCCGGTTCACCAGGTCGGCGCGGGCCTGCTCCGGCGACGCCGGGTCGGCCAGCATCCGCTGGATCCGGCGCTCGCCGTCCAGGAACCGGGCGACGGCGAACAGCTCGTCCGCGGTGGCGGTCAGCTCCCGGGCCGAGGCACCGTCGGCGTAGGCGTCCACCCGCTCG
Source organism: Pseudonocardia nematodicida (assembly GCF_040105385.1). Taxonomy (NCBI): domain Bacteria; kingdom Bacillati; phylum Actinomycetota; class Actinomycetes; order Pseudonocardiales; family Pseudonocardiaceae; genus Pseudonocardia; species Pseudonocardia nematodicida. The sequence continues at coordinate 612,994 of NZ_JBEDNQ010000003.1, read as the reverse complement.
GTCAGCGCGGCCAGCGCCTCCCGGCTCGCGGAGTGCAGGACGGCTGCCATCAGTTCGCCCCGCTCCGCTGGGCGCTCTGCAGGCCGTCGAGCTCACCCAGGAACGAGTCGATCGTCGCGGAGCGCCGGGAGTCGTCGGCGAGCTGCTCGCGCAGCAGCCGCTCGGCCAGCTGGACCGACAGGCCGCCGACCTCGTTGCGCAGCTCCCGCTCGGCGGAGCTGCGCGCCGCGGCGATCTGCTCCTCGCCACGGGCCTTGATCCGGGCGGCCTCCGCCTCGGCCTCGGCCCGCAGCTCGGCCTTGATCTGCTGGCCCTCGGCGCGCGCGTCGTCACGGATGCGCGCGGCCTCGGCCCGCAGGCCGGCCAGCTGGTCCTCGTAGTCCTTCTTGAGCCGGTCCGCTTGCTCCTGCGCCTCCTGGGCGCGCTTGAGCCCGCCCTCGATGGCGTCGGTGCGCTCCTCGTAGAGCTTCTCGAAGGCCGGCACCGCGAACTTCCAGAGCGCGAAGAGGAGGAAGCCGAACGCGATCAGGCCGATGACCAGCTCAGCCGGGTAGACGGCGATCGGTGAGGGTTCCTCGGCGGCGAGGATCATCTGTTCCACCATGTGTCCTTCCGGGATGTGTCCCGCGCCGCCGGGAGCGGGCCGGGATGGGAGATGGTCAGCCGGCCGAGGCGATGAAGAAGACGACCAGACCGATCAGCATGACCAGCTCCGCGAGGACGAAGGTGGCCCAGCCGATGCCCATGAGCTGGCCACGGGCCTCCGGCTGACGGGCGGTGCCGTTGACGACGGCCGACCAGATCAGGCCGACGCCGACGCCGGCGCCGATGGCGCTCAGGCCGTAGCCGATGGCCGCGAGGCCCGCGTTGTTGTCCGCGGCCTGGGCCAGAACCTGCTGCGTTGCACTCACTTCGGGTTTCCTTCCGTCGGGTCCGCTCAGGTGCGGGTCGTTCGGTGGGTACCGGCCGTGGCCGGTGATTCGGGGAGGTGCTAGTGCTCCTCGGCGACCGCGGCGCCGATGAACACCGAGGCGAGCAGCGCGAAGATGTAGGCCTGGATCGTCATGACCAGGGCCTCCAGGAACGTGAAGGCGATACCGGCGACGACCACCAGCAGGCCGGGGGCGATGTAGATGCCGCCCAGGACCAGCAGCAGGAACTCGCCGCCGACCGCGACGAGCACCAGCATCAGGTGGCCGGCGAACATCGCCGCGAAGAGTCGCAGCGCCAGCGAGGCCGGCTGCACGACGAACTTCTGCATGATCTCGATGATGATGATCAGCGGAGCCATCGCCCAGGGGACGCCACCCGGCAGGGTCGCGTGCTTGAGGTACCCGGCGAACCCGTGCTTCTTGAAGCCCGCGTAGTGGTAGAAGACGTAGACGACCAGCGCCAGCGCGATCGGGAAGCTGATCTTCGACATCGTCGGGATCTGGAAGAACGGGATGATCCCGAAGTAGTTGTTGACCAGCACGAAGCTGAACAGACCCAGGATGAGCGGGATGAAGGGACGGAAGTCCTTCTCACCGATCTGGTCGCGGGCCATGCCGTTGCGTGCCACGTTGTAGAACGACTCGAGGGCGAACTGCGCCCGGCCCGGCACCAGCGTCATCCGGCGGGTCGCCATCGTGAAGTAGGCCGCGATGAAGATCGCGGACAACACGATGAGCACCATCGGCTTCGTGACACCCGCGAAGATGGGCGGGTAGTTGAAGACGCTGGGGCCCGGCGGGCTGAACTCCTCGGCCGCCAGTACTAGCTCGCCCAATGGGGGTCCTTCCGGTGCTCCCGCTCCGCGGCCACGCGGAACGGGGGATCGCCTGCAAGGTGCCTCTGGGGCGATGCACCCCGGTGCCCGGACTGAGATGCCGGAAGTCACCCACATCGCCTACGGATGAGGATGCTATCAGCCGTACTTCTACACGCTGTCGGGGCCTACCGCGCAGCTCACCAGGTGGTTCCTGCGGAGAAACGATCTTGGACAAGGTCACGGGAACGGTCGGGAAATCCGGCGTTAACACCGTCTGCGGGGGGCGTGGATCACATCGGCAGGCCCCTGTCACTCCGCCTCCGGACCGCCTCCACAGGGCCGAAGGAACCAGGCACGGGACGACAAATCGGACGACGATCCGCAGGTCACGCCCGCGACGACGGCGGCAGCTCCCCGACCAGCACCCGGAGCCGGTAGGACGCCCACGACTCCCCCGCCGTGGTCACGATCAGGCCGAGCAGCACGGTCACCACGAGTGAGGAACGGTCGATCCCGGCGGCACTCCCCAGGGTGAACAGGACCCCGAAGAGGATGAGGCTCTTGGTGAGCATGCTGGTGAATGAGGCCAGCATCACAACGTACGGTTCCGCGGTCGCGGTGAGGCGCACCAGCATCGGGGTGAGCAGGCCGAACACGGTCGCCACGACGGCCCCGATACCCGCGCCGGCGAGGCCCGGAGTCCCCGCCGTCACACCGGCGCCGACCACGCAGACGATCCCCGCCCCCAGTGCGGCCAGCAGCACGTTGCGCGCCATCGACGCCGACAGCCGGCGCATCGCCTGCTCCTGACCGACCGCGATGCCCTGGTCGTTCGCTGATCCCCACATCGGGCGGTCGCTCCTCGTCGTCCTGCACCTGGTCGCCACCACGGTAACCGCACTCCCGAGCCACCCCCGCGCCGCCGACCGGGTGCCCCGCTCGGCTTCACACCCCGTCGCATCACGTCGCACCTGCTGCGACGGGTGTGAAGAGGGCGAAGGGGTGTGAAGTCGGGGGTATCCGCCGGGAACGGGTCGGCGCTAGCCGGGCCGGTGGTCGTCCGCGCCGGGCCGCGGCGGCCGGTACGCCGGTGTCGGGACGGTCGGCTGGTCGGTGTGCTCGGGCGGTGTCGCCGGGCCCGCGGGATCGTCCGCCCGGCCGTCGACGCGGACCCCTCGGCCGGACGCCGGTTCCCCCCGGTACACCGGGCCGGGGCGGGCCTCCTGCGGGGCCGATCGGCGGGCCGCTGCTCCCGACCCGGCGCCCGCCGGGTCGCGCGGGCGCGGTGCCGCACCCGGACGGGGTGGCGTGCCCGGCCCACCGACCGTCGGGAGGGGGCCCGTGCCGGTCGCGTCCACCGGTGCCCAGCCGCTGGTCCGGGCTCCACCCATCACCGGACGACCGCTCGCCCGGCGCGTCGGCGCCGGGGCCGGAGCGGCACCGGGCTCGCCCGGATCCCGGTGGGCCGGCGCAGGGGACGTCGCTGCCCGACCGGCCGGTCCGGGAAAGCGGGCCCGGGCCGTCGAGCCGTCGGCCCCGTTCCGGGAGGGCGCAGCGGCCGGGTCCGCCCGCGGCGGCGGGCCCGGCCCGTCCGTCCGGGCGGCCGTCCCACCGGGTCCGGGCTCCGGCGGGTCGCCGGCCGGCCGGACCCCGTCCGGGAGGTCCTCCGGGACGGCCGGTGCCTGCGCTGCGGCGCGGGCCCGCGCCCGGTGCGGCACCGCCGACGCGACGAGCGCGATCACCAGCGCGACGCCCGTCGCGGTGAGCACGAGCCCGGTCTCCGGCACCAGCGCGAGCGCGACCGCACCGAACGCGACCACCGCGACCCAGAGGTAGACCAGCAGCACGGCCCGGCGGTGGCTGTGCCCGACCTGCAGGAGCCGGTGGTGCAGGTGCATCTTGTCCGGACTGAACGGGCTGGTCCCGGCCCGGGTGCGGCGCACGACGGCCAGCAGCAGGTCGAGCGCCGGGATCGCCACGATGCCGATCAGCACGATCAGCGGCGCGACGAGGGCGAGGATGTCGGTACCCGAGGTCTCGTCACTGAACGAGAGCTTCCCGGAGGCGCTGGTGATCGCCGCCGCCAGCATCACCCCGACCAGCATCGATCCGGTGTCGCCCATGAAGATCCGGGCCGGGTTGAAGTTGTGCGGCAGGAAGCCGAGGCACGCCCCGGCGAGCACCACGGCGATCAGGGCCGGGACGAACGCGGCCGGGTCGTTCCCGTTGTCCCTGATCAGCCCGATGCAGAACACCGCGGTGGCCAGCGTGGTGATCAGACCGATTCCCGCGGCGAGGCCGTCCAGGCCGTCGACGAAGTTCATCGCGTTGACCAGACCGACGGTCAGCAGCACGGTCAGCAGGACCGCCTGCCCCTGGCCGAGCAGCAGGTAGGACCCGGAGATACCGGTTCCGCCACCGCCCAGCGGGATCCAGATCGCCACCCACTGCACGCCGTAGAGCACCAGCAGCCCACCGGCCGTCACCTGCGCGGCGAACTTGGTGATCGCATCCAGGTCGAAGCGGTCGTCGAGCATCCCGACCCCGAGGATCAGCGCGGCCGCGACCACGATCCCGAGGACCTCGATGCTGTTCTCGAAGAAGGCCAGCCGCAGCGCCGGGAGCTGGAGGGAGAGCAGCAGCCCCACCAGCACGCCGCCGAACATCGCCAGCCCGCCCCAGCGCGGGGTCGGGGTGACGTGCACGTCGCGACCGCGCGGCCAGGCGACCGCCCCGGCCTTGAGCGCCAGCATCCGGACCGGGCCGGTCAGCAGGAGCGTGGTCACCGCGGACACCAGGCCGACGAGGACGAGCTCCCGGATGGGAAGCCCGTAGCTCAGCTGGTCGACCGGCACGCCCGCAGCCCTCTCACTCGGGGGTGGCCCTCGCCCGGCAGCTGCCGGGTGAGGGCACCCGTGTCATCCCCGAGGGTAGGCCGGTGCACGGCCGACGAGTGCGGTGACCGCATCGGCGACGGCGGCGAGCTCCCGATCACCGGCGTCGGTGTCGTGCTCGGCCTTGACCGCGCGGGCCAGCAGCGTGCCGACCTCGGCCATGTCGGACTCGGTCATCCCCTGCGTGGTGACGCTCGGCGAGCCGACCCGGATCCCGGACGGCTTCATCGGCGGGGCCGGGTCGTACGGGATCGCGTTCTTGTTCAGGGTGATCCCGGCCCGGTCGCAGCGGGTCTCGGCGTCGCCGCCGGTGACACCGATCGGCCGCAGGTCCAGCAGCGCGAGGTGGGTGTCGGTGCCGCCGGACACGGCACGCATCCCCTCCGCCTCCAGGCTCTTGGCCAGCGCCTGGGCGTTCGCGATGACCTGGCGGGCGTAGGCCTGGTACTCGGGCTGCGCGGCCTCGCGCATCGCGACGGCCTTCGCCGCGACCGCGTGCATCAGCGGGCCGCCCTGGGAGAACGGGAACACCGCCTTGTCGATCGCCTTGGCGTGCTCGGCCCGGCAGAGGACCATGCCGCCGCGCGGACCGCGCAGGACCTTGTGCGTGGTGGCGGTGACGACGTCGGCGTAGGGCACCGGCGACGGGATCGCCTGCCCGGCGACCAGGCCGATGAAGTGCGCGGCGTCGACCATCAGCGCGGCGCCGACCTCGTCGGCGATCTCCCGGAACGCCTTGAAGTCGATCAGGCGCGGGTACGCCGTCGCCCCGGCGATGATGATCTTCGGTCGGTGCTCCCTGGCCAGGTCACGGACCTGGTCGTAGTCGATGACCTCGGTGTCCTCGCGAACGGTGTAGGACACCGCGTGGAACCAGAGGCCGGAGAAGTTGACCTTGCTGCCGTGGGTGAGGTGCCCACCCTGCTTGAGGTCCATCGCCAGCACGGTGTCGCCGGGCTTGGCGAACGCCGCGTAGGCGGCCAGGTTCGCGCTCGCCCCGGAGTGCGGCTGCAGGTTGGCGTGCTCGGCGCCGAAGAGCTCCTTCGCGCGGGCGTTGCCGATGTTCTCGGCCACGTCGACGACGCCGCAGCCGCCGTAGTACCGGCGGCCGGGGTATCCCTCGGCGTACTTGTTCGACAGCGTCGAACCCAGCGCGGCCAGCACCGCCGGGCTGGTCAGGTTCTCGCTCGCGATGAGCTGGAGACCGCCGCGCAGGCGGTCCAGCTCGTCCAGCACGACGCCCGCGATCTCGGGGTCCTGCTGTTGCAGTGCGGTGAAGTCCGGGCCCCAGAAGGTCTGTTCACTCACGCCGGGACACGCTACCCGCACCCGTCGCCCCTGGCTGCGGGCACGATCACACGCGGTCGATCTCCTGGCCGACGACCTCGGCGACCTGGTCGCCGCTCACCCCGCCCTCCCGGAGCAGCCGGGGCCGGGTGCCGGTCAGGTCCACGATCGTGCTGGCCACCGGGTCCCCGGACGGGCCGCCGTCCAGGTAGACCGCGGCGCTGCCGGCGAGCTGGGTGATCGCCTCGGTGACCGTCGACGCCGGCGGGTTCCCCGAGGTGTTGGCGCTGGAGACCGCCATCGGGCCGACCTCCCGGAGCAGCTCCAGGGCCACCGGGTGCAGCGGCATCCGCAGCATCACCGTGCCGCGGGTGCTGCCGAGGTCCCAGGCGAGCGACGGCGCGTGCTCGAGCACCAGCGAGACCTCACCGGGCCAGAACGCCTCGATCAGCGCGCGGGCCGACTGCGGGACGTTCGTGACGAGGCCGTCGATCGTCGTCCAGGAGCCGACGAGCACGCCGACCGGCATGTCCGGGCCGCGTCGCTTGGCCGCCAGCAGGCTGCGCACCGAGGTGCCGCTGAACGCGTCACACCCGATGCCGTACACGGTGTCGGTGGGCAGGACGACCAGCTCGCCGGCCCGGACGGCGCGGGCTGCGGCCGTCAGGCCGCGCAGCCGCGCGTCCGGGTCGCTGCAGTCGAACAGCGGCTGGGTCTCGGCCGACCTCGGTGCGCTCACGACGGGCAGGATATGCCTGCGGCTCGTGAGTGGTTATCGCGGTCCTGACCGCGATAACCACTCACGAGCGCGCCAGCGCCCTCCGGGTGGCGGTCACGAAGCGGGGGCGGCCCGCGAGGTCGTGGTGCTCGGTGACCTCGGCGAGGGTCCGGCGGCGGCGCAGCAGCGCCGGGACGGTCTCGCCGTGCGTGTCGTCGTGCTCGATCGCCAGCGACCCGCCGTGCCGCAGCCAGCCGGTCGCGCCGCGCACCACGGCCTGGATGATCTCGGTCCCGTCCGGGCCGCCGAACACCGCGCCCGGCGGGTCGAACCGTGCGACCTCGGGTGCGACGGGCGTGCCGTCCGGGACGTAGGGCGGGTTGCTGACCACCAGGTCCACCCGCGCCTCGAGCTCGACCAGCAGGTCCGTCCAGCGGACGTCGGCCACGTGCAGGGTCACCGGCCGCCCGCCCGCCGCGGCGTGCGCGTCGAGGTTCTTGCGCGCCCACACCAGCGCCGACGGATCGGCCTCCAGCGCGTGCACCTCGGCGTCCGGCCGGGATGCGGCGAACGCCAGCGCCAGCGCCCCGGATCCCGTGCACAGGTCCAGCACCCGCGGCTCGGCGACGTCGCGCAGCGCCGCCAGGCCCCACTCGAGCAGCAGCTCGGTCTCCGGGCGCGGGGTGAACACCCCCGGCCCGACCGCCACCTCGACCGGGCCGAGGACGGCGGTGCCGAGGATGTGCTGCAACGGTTGCCGGGTCGCCCGGCGCTCGGCCAGCGCCTGCAGGTCGCGCGCGACGCCGGCATCGACCAGCGGGATCATCGGCAACCGCATGCGCGTGGCGCCGAGGACGTGCGCGGCGAGCAGCTCGGCGTCCACCCGCGGGGAGTCCACCCCGGACGCGGCCAGGGTCCGCTCGGCCTCCGCGATCGCGACCCGCAGCGGAACCCGGCTCACCGGTCGCCCCGGGTCACTCGCCGGCCCCGGACTCCCCGGCCGACGCCCCGGCCATGACGTCCGCCCGCTCGGCCGCGACCAGCGCCCCGACCACGTCGGCGAGGTTCCCGTCGAGCACCGAGGGCAGGTTGTAGGCCTTGAACCCGATGCGGTGGTCCGAGATCCGGCTCTCCGGGAAGTTGTAGGTACGGATCCGCTCCGAGCGGTCCACCGTGCGGACCTGCGAGCGGCGCTGCGCCGACGCCGCCTCGGCCGCCTCGGCCTCGGCCTTCGCCTGCAGCCGGGCGCGGAGCACGTCCATCGCCCGCGCCTTGTTCTGCAGCTGCGAGCGCTCGTTCTGGCAGGTCACGACGATGCCGGTGGGCAGGTGGGTGAGCCGCACCGCGGAGTCGGTGGTGTTGACGCTCTGCCCGCCGTGCCCGGAAGCGCGGTACACGTCGACGCGGACGTCGGAGTCGGCGATCTCGACGTCCGGGGTCTCGTCGGCGTCCGGGAACACCAGCACGCCCGCCGCGGAGGTGTGGATGCGGCCCTGCGACTCGGTGACCGGCACCCGCTGCACGCGGTGCACGCCGCCCTCGAACTTCAGCGACGCCCAGACGCCCTCGGCCGGGTCGCGGCCGCGGATCGAGAGCGTGGCGTCCTTGTAGCCGCCCAGGTCCGACGGGGTGGCGCCGAGGACCTCGACCTTCCAGCCGCGGGACTCGGCGTAGCGGCTGTACATCCGGACGAGGTCGCCGGCGAACAGCGCGGACTCCTCCCCGCCCTCGCCGGACTTGACCTCCATGAGGACGTCGTCGGCGTCGTGCGGGTCGCGCGGCACCAGCAGCTCGGCCAGCCGGGTCTCCAGCTCGACGAGGCGGCCGTCGAGCATGTCGGCCTCGGCCGCGAACGCCCGGTCCTCGGACGCGAGCTCACGGGCGGCGTCCCGGTCGTCACGGACCTGTGCCAGCTCCCGCGCGCAGGCCACCGTCGGACCGAGCTGGGCGTAGCGCCGGCCCAGCTTGCGGGCCTGCGCCTGGTCGCCGAGCACGTCCGGGTCGGCGAGGCGCTGCTCGAGCTCGGCGTACTCGTCGAGCAGGGCGTCCACCGACCGGGTGGGGCTGACCATGGCGCGGGATCCTTTCCGAAGCTCTCCGAAACGCGAGACGGCGCCCGCCTCCTCACCGCGGGTGAGGGGACGGGCGCCGTGTCGGTGGCTACTTGCCGGCGCGGGCCGGGCGCTTGCCGTAGCGGGCCTCGAAGCGGGCCACGCGGCCGCCGGAGTCCAGGATCTTCTGCTTGCCGGTGTAGAACGGGTGGCAGGCGGAGCAGACCTCGACGGTGATGGCACCGTTCGACTTGGTGCTGCGGGTGGTGAACTGGTTGCCGCAACCACAGGTGACCTGGGTGTCGACGTACTGAGGGTGGATTCCCTCGCGCATGGCGCTCTCCTCTCGATGGCCGCCGGGTCCCGCTGGTGGGCGGGTGAACCGGAGCGCAGAAGCTGACGTGCTATTCAACCACCCGGGCCCCGGTGGGATTCCCACCGGGGCCGGGCGCCTGAGCTGCCTAGTCGTCGTCCTTGCCGGGCGCGTTCTTCGCGACCTGCATCAGGAACTCGATGTTGGTCTTGGTCTTCTTCAGCCGGTCGAGCACCAGGTCGATGGCCTGCTGGTCGTCCAGCGCGGCGAGCACCCGGCGGAGCTTGACCATCACCGCGTGCTCGTCCGGCGACATCAGCAGCTCTTCCTTACGGGTGCTGCTGTCACCCACGTCGATCGCCGGGAAGATCCGCTTGTCGGCGATCTTGCGGTCCAGCCGGAGCTCCGCGTTACCGGTGCCCTTGAACTCCTCGAAGATCACCGTGTCCATCGTGGACCCGGTCTCGACCAGCGAGGTCGCGAAGATCGTCAGCGAGCCGCCGTCCTCGATGTTCCGCGCCGCGCCGAGGAAGCGCTTCGGCGGGTACAGCGCGGTCGAGTCGACACCACCGGACAGGATGCGTCCGGACGCCGGCGCGGCCAGGTTGTAGGCCCGGCCGAGGCGGGTGAGGCTGTCCAGCAGGACGACGACGTCGTGCCCCATCTCCACCAGGCGCTTCGCGCGCTCGATCGAGAGCTCGGCGACCGTGGTGTGGTCCGACGGCGGGCGGTCGAAGGTGGAGGCGATGACCTCCCCCTTCACCGACCGCTGCATGTCGGTGACCTCCTCCGGACGCTCGTCGACGAGGACGACCATCAGGTGGCACTCGGGGTTGTTCGTGGTGATCGCGTTCGCGATCGCCTGCATGACCATGGTCTTACCGGCCTTGGGCGGCGACACGATCAGCGCGCGCTGCCCCTTGCCGACCGGCATGACCAGGTCGATGACCCGGGTGGTCAGGACGTTCGGCTCGGTCTCCAGACGGAGCCGCTCGTTCGGGTACAGCGGCGTCATCTTGGTGAACTCCGGCCGCTGACGTGCGGTCTCGGGGTCCCGGCCGTTGATGGTGTCCACCCGCACCAGCGGGTTGAACTTCTGCCGCTGCTGCTCGCCGTCGCGGGGCTGGCGGACCGCACCGGTGATCGCGTCACCGCGGCGCAGGCCGTTCTTGCGCACCATCGACATCGAGACGTAGACGTCGGTCGGGCCGGACAGGTAGCCGGTGGTCCGCACGAACGCGTAGTTGTCCAGGATGTCGACGATGCCGGCGACCGGCAGCAGGACGTCGTCGTCGCGGATCTCGGTGTCGACGTTGCCGCCGGCACCGCCGCCGCGGGTGTCGCGGTCCCGGCCCCGGCGACGGTCCCGGAACCGGCGCCCGCGGCGGCCGCGGCCGTCCCCGTCGTCGTCGGAGTCGTCGTCGTTCTGGTTCCGGTCGTTCTGGTTCCGGTCGCTCTGGCCGCGGTCGTTGCGGTCGTTGCGGGCGTTGCGGTTGTTCCGGCCGCCACCGTCGTCGTTGCCGCCGCGGTTGCGCCCGCCGCGCCCGTTGTCACCACCGCGGTCGTCGCCGCGGTTGCGCCGGCGGTCGCCACCGCCGTCGGAGTCGGCGTCGGACTGCCCTGCGTCGCGCTGGGAGTCCCGCTGACCCGCGTCCTTCTGGCCGGCGTCCTTCAGGCCCGAGTCCTTGGGGCCCGCGTCCTTGGCCGAGTCCTTGGCGCTCGGGTCCTTGGGGCCCGAGTCCTTGGGGGAGCCGTCCTCGTCGCCCTGGTTGCGGCGGCGGGTGCGGCCGCGACGGCCGGCGCCGTCCTGCCCGTCCTCGGTGCGCTCCGCACGGTCGGCCCGGGCGGGCTTCTCGTCGGGGACCGCGGGGGCCTCGGCGGGGGCGGCCGGCGCGGCGTCCGCGGCCGGGGCGCTCGCAGCGGGGGCGCTCGCGGCGTCGTCGGCGGGGGCGCCGGCGCTCTCGGGGGCGCCCGCGGGGCGGGTCGCGGCCCGGCGGCGGCGGGTGCGCGGCGCGGGGGCCTCGGCCTGCTCGGACGCGGCCGGAGCGGCCCCGTTCGCGCCGGACGCGGCGGCGCCGTTGGTCGCGGCCGCCCCGTCGCCGGCGGAGGTGGTGTCGCCCAGGGCGAGCTGCGGCGTCGACGCGCCGTCGGAGCCCTCGGTGCCCGGGGAGGCGGCACGCGGGGCCGGCTTCGACCTGCGGGCCGGCGCGGCCGCCCCGCCCTGTCGCTCCTTGATGGCTGCGATCAGGTCACCTTTGCGCATCCCGGAGATGTCCGGGACGTTCAGTTCGGTGGCCAGCTGACGCAGTTCGGCCAGCACCATGCCGGACAGGCCGCCGCGACGGCGCGGCGCCGCCTCGGTCGGCGCGGTCCCGGTACCGGCGAGATCGGTCTCGCTCACGAAGTTCCTTCCTGACCGACCCGGTTGTCCTGTCCAGGTCAGGGGATGTCACACGCTCAGCCGGAGCGGAGAACCCGCTACCGGCAGCATTCACAGATGGAGCCCCCACAACGACGTCGCGGGAGTCAGGCCGCCCGTTCGGGATTCCGAGTCCAGTCAGAAAGGAGATCGGGCGAGCGGGCCCGGCCGCAAGACTACGCCGATGTCGCGTGGATCGCCATGCAGGGGCGACACTAGACGGAACGCCCGCGGGCGGCAACAACCCCCACCCCGGCGCGTCCGCAGCATGTCGTCGCGTTGGTCACGTCCCGGTGGAGATCGCTGCGGCCCGGCAGATGATGATGTCCGTGCCGACGGCCCGGGCCCGTTCGACACCGGTCCGGTGCCCCGCATTCCCGCACGTATCCCTACCTGGGACTTCGGGCCGGCGACGTGCCGTCCTCAGCAGATCTCGACGCGCACGCCCTCGGTGTCGACGGGCAGCGGCTGCACCGCAAAACCCTCGGCGTCGGCGAACGTGTCCACATCGTCCGGCAGCGCGCCGCCGGAGGTCAGCGCCAGCACGGTCGGACCGGCCCCGGAGATCGCGGCCGGCACGCCCCGCGCGCGCAGCCGCTCGACCAGCTCGGCCGACGACGGGTAGGCCGGCCGCCGGTAGGGCTGATGCAGCCGGTCCTCGGTGGCGGCGAGCAGCAGGTCGGGCCGCCGGGTCATCGCGAGCACGGCGAGCGCGCAGCGGCTGCCGGTGAAGGCGGCGTCGGTCAGCGGCACCCGCTCGGGCAGCAGCCCGCGGGTGGTCTTGGTGGACGACTCGGTGCCCGCCACGCAGACGACCGGGTGGACGTCCGGGTGCACGTCGAGCCGCTCGGCGCGGTAGGCCTCCTCGGGCCCGGGCGAGGGCTCGGACGACGACCAGGCGAGCACGAACCCGCCCATGAGACTCGCCGCGGCGTTGTCCGCGTGCCCCTCCATCCCGGCCGCGAGCTGCAGCACGGCGTCGCGCTCCAGCTCCGGGTCGCGCCCGGCGAGCACCGTCGCGGCGGCGGCGCCGGCCACCGCGGCGGCGGCCGAGCTGCCGAGGCCACGGGAGTGCGGGATCGCGTTGGTGCAGCGCAGCCGCAGGCCCGCCGGCGACTCGCCGAACCGCTCGAAGCCCTGCCGCAGGGCGCGCATGACGAGGTGCCGCTCGTCCCGCGGCACGTGCCGGGCGCCCTCCCCGGCGACGTCGACGAACACCCCGGGCGTGTCGAACGTCTCGACCTCGATCTCGTCGTACACCCCGAGGGCGAGGCCCAGGCAGTCGAAACCGGGGCCGAGGTTCGCCGTCGACCCCGGGACCCGGACCCGGACGCGTGTCGGCCGGCCCATCAGCCGAGCTCGAGGGCCGCGGCGACCGCACCCGGGTCGATCGGGACGACCTCGGGGTCGGGCGCGGTGAGCAGCGCGCTGTCCGGGTCCTTGAGGCCGTGGCCGGTGACGGTGCACACCACGAGCGAGTCCCGCGGCAGCAGACCGTCCGACGAGGACTGCAGCAGCCCGGCCACCGACGCGGCCGAGGCCGGCTCGACGAACACCGCCTCCTCGGCGGAGAGCAGCCGGTAGGCGGCGAGGATCTCGTCGTCGGTGACGGCGGCGAAGCGCCCGTCCGACTCGTCGCGGGCGGTGGTGGCGCCCTTCCAGGAGGCCGGCGCGCCGATCCGGATCGCGGTCGCGATCGTCTCCGGTGCGCTGACCGGGGCCCCGTGCACCAGCGGCGCGGCGCCCGCGGCCTGGAACCCGAACATCCGCGGCAGGCCGGAGATCAGCCCGTCGGCCTGGTAGCCGCGGTAGCCCTGCCAGTACGCGGTGATGTTGCCGGCGTTGCCGACCGGCAGGCAGTGGATGTCGGGCGCGCGGCCGAGCTGGTCGCAGATCTCGTAGGCCGCCGAGGCCTGCCCGGCGATCCGGGTCGGGTTCACCGAGTTGACCAGCGCGATCGCCGGGTAGTCGGCGGTGGTCTTGCGCGCCAGCTCCAGGCAGTCGTCGAAGTTGCCGTCGATCTGCAGGATCCGGGCGCCGTGCGCGACGGCCTGGGCCATCTTGCCGAGCGCGATCCGGCCGCGCGGCACGAGCACCGCGCAGGTCATCCCGGCCCGGGTGGCGTACGCCGCGGCCGACGCCGAGGTGTTCCCGGTCGAGGCGCAGAGCACGCTCTGCTTGCCGTCGGCCAGCGCGGCGGTGACGGCCATCGTCATGCCGCGGTCCTTGAAGGACCCGGTCGGGTTGGCGCCGTCGACCTTGAGGAAGACCTGGCAGCCGGTCCGCTCGGACAGCCGCGGCGCCGGCAGCAGCGGGGTCCCGCCCTCGCCGAGGGTGACCACCGTCCAGTCCGGCTTGACCGGCATCCGGTCCCGGTAGGCCTCGATGATCCCGGGCCACGGCCCCGGCGGCGGGGACGCGACGGCGCCCCGGACGTTCTGCGCGCTGCCGGTCATCGCCGTCCCGCCTTCGCTGTTCGAGAATTCATCGGCCGACACGTCATTCGCCCATGCCCAGCGCGCTCACCGCGCGGCCGAGGCCCTCCACCCGCAGCACGCCCGCCACGCCGAGCACGTGGTCGAGGTCGAGCAGCGCGGACACCGTGGCCGACAGCGCGGCCTCCGGCGCGGAGTGCGTGACGACGGTCAGCCGGGCCTGGCTGTGCTCCGAGCCGTCGGCCCGGTCCACCGAGCCGTTGACCCCGCCGGTCTGGCGGACCGCGGCGATCGACACGCCGTGCGTCGCGAAGACCCCGGCGATCGCGGCCAGTGCGCCCTCGCGGTCGGCGACCTCGAGGTCGACGTGGTAGCGGGTGGGCACCTCGCCGATCGGGCGGACCGGCAGGCTCGCATACGCCGACTCGCGCGGCCCGCGGCCGCCGCCGACCCGGTTGCGGGCCACCGCGACCAGGTCGCCCAGCACCGCGGACGCGGTCGGCGCGCCGCCGGCGCCCTGGCCGTAGAACATCAGCTGACCGGCCGCCTCGGCCTCCACGAACACCGCGTTGAAGGCGCCGTCGACCCGGGCCAGCGGGTGCGAGTCGGGCACCATCGCCGGGTAGACCCGGGCCGAGACCGACTCGGCCCCGTCGCCGTCGGTCACCCGCTCGCAGATCGCCAGCAGCTTGATCGTGCAGCCCAGCCGGCGGGCCGCGGCGACGTCCGCGGAGGTCACCTCGCGCATGCCCTCGCGGTGCACGTCGGAGGCGGTGATCCGGGTGTGGAACGCCAGCGAGGCCAGGATGGCGGCCTTGGAGGCGGCGTCGTAGCCGTCGACGTCCGCGCTCGGGTCGGCCTCCGCGTAGCCGAGACGCGTGGCCTCCTCCAGCGCGTCGGCATAGGACGCGCCCTCTGCACCCATCGCGGACAGGATGAAGTTCGAGGTGCCGTTGACGATGCCGGCGACCCGGGTGATCCGGTCCCCGGCCAGCGACTCGCGCAGCGGGCGCAGCAGCGGGATCGCGCCGGCGACAGCGGCCTCGAAGTAGAGGTCGGCGCCGGAGGCGTCGGCGGCCTCGGACAGCGTCGGGCCGTCCTCGGCCAGCAGCGCCTTGTTCGCGGTGACCACGGACTTGCCGGACTTCAGCGCCTCGAGCAGCCAGCCGCGCACCGGGTCGATGCCGCCGATCACCTCGACGACCACGTCGACGTCGTCGCGGGTCACCAGTTCCCCGGCGTCGGTCGTGACGAGCTCGCCGAAGTGCTCGGTCAGCCACGGGTGCCGGTGCGGCCGCCGCACGGCCACGCCGGCCAGCTCGACCGGCGCGCCCACCCGGGCGGCCAGGTCCCCGGCCTGGTCGGTGATCAGCCGGACCACCTCGGTGCCGACGGTGCCGCAGCCGAGCAGAGCCACCCGGACGGCCCCGCTGCTCGCCGACAGTGCGGAGCTCTCGCCGCTCGCCACGTGCCCTCCTCGCGTACCGCGCCCACCGCGGGCGCGCCGATCATTCCTGGTCAGGCCGGTCCCGGTCAGGCCCGGGTGGCCGTTGTCACCCGACACGCCGCACGGGCGCCGCTCACACCTCGAACCGGAACTGGTCGTCGAGTGTCTCGCGGCGCAGCAGCGGCCGGTCGGCCCCCTCGCGCACCGCGACGACGGCCGGGCGGGGCAGCCGGTTGTAACCGGACGCCATCGCGTAGCAGTACGCCCCGGTCGCCGCGACGGCCAGCAGGTCGCCCGGCGCGAGGTCGGCCGGCAGCCAGCAGTCGCGCACCACGATGTCACCGGACTCGCAGTGCTTGCCCACCACCCGGGACAGCACCGGCTCGTCGCCGCCCGGCACGCTGTCTCGTTCCGAGGAACGGGAGACCAGCCGGACGTCGTACTCGGCGTCGTAGAGGGCGGTGCGGATGTTGTCGCTCATCCCGCCGTCGACGCTGACGTAGCGCCGCGCGTACCCGCCGAGCGGCACGTCCTTGATCGTCCCGACCTCGTAGAGCGTGACGGTGCCCGGCCCGGCGATGGCGCGGCCGGGCTCGACCGCGATCGACGGCGCGTCCAGGCCGGCGTTCGCGCACTCGCGCTTGACGATCCCGCGCAGCTCCTCGGCCAGCGCCGGCATCGACAGCGGGATCTCGCCGGGGCGGTAGGCGATGCCGATACCGCCGCCGAGGTCCAGCGTGCGCAGCGCGGCGAGGTTGTCGCTGCCGTGCTCCGCGTGCAGGTCGGCGAGCACCTTCACGACACGGCGGGCGGCGGCCTCGAAGCCCTCGGTGTCGAAGATCTGGCTGCCGATGTGGCTGTGCAGCCCGACGAGCTCCAGGTTCCGGGCGGCGAGCACCCGGCGGGCCGCCTCCAGCGCCGCCGAGTCCTTCTCACCGGTGAGGCTCGCGATCGAGAACCCGAACTTCTGGTCCTCGTGCGCGGTGGCGATGTACTCGTGGGTGTGCGCCTCGACGCCGACGGTCAGCCGGATCAGCACCGGCGCGGTCACCCCGCGCTCCGCGGCGACGGCCTGCAGCCGGGCGATCTCGTCGTCGGAGTCCAGCACGATCCCGCCGACGCCGGCGTCCACCGCCATCTCCAGCTCGGCGGTGGACTTGTTGTTGCCGTGCAGCGCGATCCGCTCCGGCGGGAACTCCGCGCGCAGCGCGACGGCGAGCTCGCCGCCGGAGCAGACGTCCAGCGAGAGACCCTCCTGGGCGATCCAGCGGGCCACCTCGGTGCACAGGAACGCCTTGGCCGCGTAGTGCACCGAGCCCGCGCCGAACGCGGCGGCGAACTCCTGGCAGCGGCCTCGGAAGTCGTCCTCGTCGAGCACGAACAGCGGGGTGCCGTAGCGCTGCGCGAGGTCCCGGACGTCGACGCCGGCGGTGTGCAGCGCGCCGCCGGCGCCGCGCTCGGCGTGCCGCGGCCAGACTGCCGGGGCCAGCGCGTCGAGCTCGGCGGCCGAGGCCGGGCGGGGCCCGGCGGACTCGGGGGCGGGGGTGAGGCCGGCGTGCAGCGGGCCGGCGGGGTGCGCGCGCATCACATGCGCTCCGGGGCGCCGACGCCGAGCAGGCCGAGGCCGTTGGCGAGCACCCGGCGGGTGGCGACGCACAGCGCGAGCCGGGCCCGGTGCAGGTCGGTGACGTCCTCGTCGCCCTGGGGCAGGACGCGGCAGGAGTCGTAGAACTTGTGGTACGCCCCGGCGAGGGCCTCCAGATAGCGGGCGACCCGGTGCGGCTCGCGCAGCTCGGCGGCGGACCGGACGACCTCGCCGAACTCGCCGAGGGTGCGGATCAGGTCGCCCTCGCGGGGGTGTTCCAGCAGGCCGTAGGACTCCCCCGGTTCGACGCCGAGGTCGGCGGCGTTGCGGGCCAGCGAGGACAGCCGGGCGTGCGCGTACTGGACGTAGAACACCGGGTTCTCGTTGGTCCGGCTGGAGACCAGGTCGAGGTCGATGTCCAGTGTGGAGTCCACCGACGACCGGACCAGGGAGTAGCGGGCCGCGTCCACACCGACGGCGTCGACGAAGTCCTCCAGGGTCACGATCGTCCCGGCACGCTTGCTCATCCGCACCGGCTCGCCACCGCGGACCAGGTTGACCATCTGTCCGATCAGGACCTCGACCACGGCCGGGTCGTCACCGAACGCCGCGGCGACCGCCTTGAGCCGCACGGTGTAGCCGTGGTGGTCGGCGCCGAGCATGTAAATGCAGCGGTCGAAACCGCGGGTGCGCTTGTCCCGCAGGTAGGCGATGTCACCGGCGACGTAGGCGGGCGTGCCGTCGCTCTTGATGACGACGCGGTCCTTGTCGTCGCCCTGCTCGGTCGAGCGCAGCCACCACGCGCCGTCCTTCTCGTAGAGGCTGCCGTTCTCCTTCAGCTGCCGGACAGAGTCCTCCACGGCGCCGGCCTCGTGCAGCGAGAGCTCGCTGAACCAGACGTCGAAGTCGGTCCCGAACTCGTGCAGCGAGCTGCGCATCTCCTCGAGCATCAGCGCCACACCGGTGCGGCGGAACGCCTGGTGGCGCTCGGCCTCGGGCAGGTCGAGGATGCCGGGCTCGGCGGCGACGACGCGCTGCGCGATCTCGCCGATGTAGGCGCCGCCGTAGCCGTTCTCCGGGGTCGGCGCACCGGTCGCCGCCGCGATGAGCGACGCGGCGAAGTGGTCGATCTGCGCGCCGGCGTCGTTGATGTAGTACTCGCGGGTCACGTCGGCGCCGCGGGCGCCGAGCACCCGGCCCAGCGCGTCGCCGACGGCGGCCCAGCGGGTCCCGCCCAGGTGGATCGGGCCGGTCGGGTTCGCGGAGACGAACTCGAGGTTCATCCGGGTCCCCGCGAGCTCGTCGCCGGTGCCGTAGCTCTCGCCCGCGGCCAGCACCTCACCGACGATCGCGCCCTGCGCGTCTGCGGCGAGGCGCAGGTTGATGAACCCCGGTCCGGCGATCTCGGCGCTCGCGATCCCGTCCCGCTCGGCCAGCGCCTCGGCCAGCCAGCCCGCCAGCTCGCGCGGGTTGACCCCGGCCTTCTTCGCGGTGCGCAGCGCGACGTTGGTGGCGTAGTCGCCGTGCTCGGGGTTGCGCGGACGCTCGACGACGCCGTCCGCGGGCAGGGCGGAGACGTCCAGGTCGCGTCGGGTCAGCACGTCCCGCGCGACATCACGGACCAGGTCGGCGAGCACGTCGGGATTCACCGTCGGGATTTTACGAGGTGATGCCCGGCACGCCGCCGCCGGACCGGGGCCCGCCCGGGCGGGTGACCGGCCGTCCCTAGACTCGGCCGCGCATCGCTCCCTGCGCCGACCACGAACAGGATCTCCCCCCATGGCCAGCGGCAAGTCGTCCGGCAAGAAGCGCCCGCCGTCGTTGGGCCCGGTCAACCAGCGCCAGATCCCCTGGATGATGATCGCCGCGATCACGGTGCTCGTACTCCTGGCCGGGGCGTTCATCGGCTACCCGCTGGTGCAGCGCAGCCAGAACGCGCAGTGGACGCCGACCGAGGAGAACCAGAACCCGGCGACGGCCATCGAGGGCGTCATCAGCCAGGAGTTCGAGGGCCTGCAGCACGTGCTGGGCTTCCAGCGGGTCGCCTACCAGCACAGCCCGCCGATGGGCGGCGCGCACGACGGTTTCTGGGCCGCCTGCAACGGCGTGGTCTACCCGGAGCCGGTCCGCTCGGAGAACCTCGTGCACTCCCTCGAGCACGGCGCGGTGTGGATCGCCTACAACCCGGACCTGGTCGACGAGGCCGGGCAGGCCGCGCTGCGCGACCGGGTCGAGGGCCAGCCGTACACGGTCATGTCGCCCTACCCCGACCTGGACGCGCCGATCTCGCTGCAGTCCTGGGGCAACCAGCTGAAGGTCGACGCCGCCGACGACGAGCGGATCGACCAGTTCATCCGCTCCCTGCGGCTCAACCGGTTCACCCACCCCGAGGTCGGTGCGACCTGCGACGTCGGCGCCGGCGGCGGTTTCGACCAGGACGCCCCGCCCGCGTTCGAGGCGATCCCGCCGCAGGAAGCGATCGACCGGGAGACCGTGTTCCCGGAGAACGAGGGCGCGGACCTGGGGGCTCCGGTGCCCGACGGGGCGGTCCCCGGCGAGCAGCCGGTCCCGGAGGAGCAGCCCGCCCCCGCACCCGCGCCGGGGCAGTGACGGGCGGGCTCGGGCACACTCGGCAGGTGTGAACGGCCCCATCCCCGACCTCCTCCGCAGCGAGCCCGACCCCACCCCGCCCGCGCCCGAGCGGCCCGCGTGGCGCAACCCGCTGACGATCACCTTCGCCGCGCTCGCGGTCGTCGCGGTGCTCGTGGCGGGGCTGGCGGTGCGGGGCGCGTTCGGCCCGTACGCCCCGGAGCCCGGCTCGGTGGACGTCGGGTTCGCCCAGGACATGTCGACGCACCACCGGCAGGCCGTGGAGATGGCGTCCTGGGAACGGGACCGGACCACCGACCCGCGGCTGCGGCAGCTGGCGTTCGACATCGAGTCGACCCAGAACCAGCAGATCGGCCGGATGCAGGGCTGGCTCGCCCTCTGGAACGCGCCGAACCTGCCGACCGGCGGGCACATGGCGTGGATGGCGGACTCCTCGCACGGCCACTCCCCCGGGGCTCCGGAGTCACTGGCCCGGATGCCCGGCATGGCCACGACAGAGGACCTCGCCCGGATGCGTGCGACGCCGGAGCCGGAGCTCGACGTGGTGTTCCTGCAGCTGATGCTGCGCCACCACGAGGGCGGCGTGTCGATGCTCGAGTACGCCCGCGACCACGCCGACACCGCCGAGGTGCGCAACCTCGCGACCCAGATGTTGGCCTCGCAGGTCCCGGAGGCGGAGCTGATGCGCGGGATGCTCGCCGAGCGCGGCGCGGAGCCGTTGCCGATGAACTGACCGTGCTGATGAACTGATCATGCGAGGGCCCCGGCTGCACGCCGGCCGGGGGCGTGGGTTACTGTTCTCCCATCGCACGGCCCCCGTAGCTCAGGGGATAGAGCACCGCCCTCCGGAGGCGGGAGCGCAGGTTCGAATCCTGCCGGGGGCACTTCCAGTGCCTATGACGAGAATCGGTCCCTCACCTGCTGGACAAGGGTGGGGGACCGATCTCGTCGGGTCCGGGCGCATCGGGTCAGCTGACGAGCTGGGCGACCCGTGGTGGTGGTCGTTGTGCCGGGATCCGCCCGACCAGGTCCGGGCGCTGCAGCATGTTGCGCCGCGGCCCACCCGGCACCCACAGCGGGGGATGGAACCACGGGAACCCGCCCTCCATCGCGATCACCCAGTCGCCCTTGTGGATCAAGGTGTGGTGCTGGGAGCACAGCAGCACCAGGTTGTCGAGGTCGGTGCAGCCGCCGTGGGCCCAGTGCCGCACGTGGTGGGCGACACACCACTGCGGCGGGGCGTCGCAGCCGGGGAACGCGCAGCCGCCGTCGCGCTGGGCCAGTGCCCGGCGCTGGGCCCGGTTCGCGAAGCGCTTGTCCCGGCCCACGAACAGCGGCTCCCCGGTCGAGGCGAGCACGATCGGCACCATCCGGGCATCACAGGCCAGCCGCAACGCCGCCTCGGCATCGATCGCCGCCCGCAGCGTCCCGTCCCCGAACCCGATCAGCGCCCCACCCTCGCCCGTCACGAGGGTCTCCAGCGGGACGGTGACCGTGACCTGCACCGCCTGACCGGCCTCGGTCCCGAGCGCGCCGGTGGCGAGCATCCGCCGGGCCAGCTCGACCAGCCCGTCCGCGGTGCGCTCCGCTGCCGAGCGGGGGTCGCGTTCGCCGGGCTCGTGCCCGGTGTGCTCGCCGTCGGCGCAGCAGTCGGTGTCGGCCGGGACGGTGGGGCACGGCGCGCTCAGCGGCGACAGCGCGCTGCGCAGGATCGCCGCGGACTCGCGGTCGAAGAAGCCGCGTGCCTCGAATCCCTCCCCCAGCGAGCGCAGGGTCAGCGCGTTGCGGGTGGGCCTGGGCTCGCGCGGGCGGGCGCCGTCCGGATCGAGCAGCGCCAGCGCGTGGCGGCCCAGCCGGCGCACCGCGTCGGGGTCCAGGCTCCGGGCGTGCTCGGTCAGGTCGGCCTCCAGCGGGGCGGCGATGCTCGTCGAGATGCGGCGGCAACGCAGCCAGCACGGCCTGGATCTCGCGCACGTGCTCCGGGGTCAACGCGCCCTCGGCGACCGCGGCGGCCAGCACCGCCAGATCCGGCCCCACCGCCTCCCCGCTCACCTGCCGGCGCGGGGCCAGCTCCTCGGCCGCCCGGACCCGGGATCGCGCGGTGGAGCGGGACACGTTCTGCACCGACCGCAGCAGATCCGTCAGATCCTTGTGACCCGTGGCCTCGGCCAGCCCGCGGGAACGGGCCTCGCCGATCAGCTCCACCATCTGCGCGAACGCCTCGTTCACATCCTCCTGAGCAACGCGCAGACCGAGGAGGAGGTCCTCGTCGGTGGCCTGCCAGGCGGTGGTCATGTGTCCGATTCTCCGATCGAACACACGTTCCCCTCCAGTAAGAAGCGACCACCGGTCACATATCAGCGACGAGCGGGGTGAGCCGACGAGTCCGGCACCGCAGTGTGCCCACGGTCCGCACGCCCATGGCGCCGTCCGGGCGGAACGAGAGGACGACAACCGGTGCCGGTCAGACCTGGTTCACGCCGCCGTCGACGTAGACGTTGGCGCCGAGCATGAAGCTGCTGTCCGACGAGGCGAGGAAGGCCACCGCGGCCGCGACCTCGTCCGGACTCCCGATGCGTCCGGCCGGGACCTGGTCGACGAGGCCCGCCCGGTAGGCCTCGATGTTGTCCTCCCCCACGAGCTCGGTGACGCCCGAGGTCTCGGTCGGCCCGGGGGAGATCGCGTTCACCCGGACACCCCGGCCCTTCAGCTCGATGGCCCATGCCCGGGTGAACGCCCGCAGCGCGGCCTCGGACGCGGCGTAGGTCCCGAATCCGGCGACCCCGCGGTCGGCTGAGGTCGACACGTTGATGATCACCGACGCGCCGTCGTTCAGCACCGGCAGCGCCTTCTGGACCGTGCGGAGCGTGCCCTTCACGTTCACGTCGAAGACCCGGTCGAACTCCTCCTCCGCGAGCGTCTCGACGGTCGCGAAGGACGCCGTGCCCGCATTGGCGAAGAGCACGTCGAGGCCCTGCCCGCGCGCCGCGACCGCCTCGTAGAGCCGGTCCAGGTCGTCCGGATCCGTGATGTCACCCGGGACCGCCGTCACCCCCTCCCCGATGACCTCGACGGCCTCGTCGAGCTCGGTCTTCCGCCGGCCGGTGATGAACACGTGAGCTCCCTCGGCCACCAGGCGCGCGGCCGTGGCCCGGCCGATCCCCCGCGTGCCGCCCCCGGTGACGACCGCCGTCCTGCCCTCGAGTCGACGCATGATCAACCTCCACGTAGATAGTTACCGATCGGTGCAGAACTGGACGCTAGCACATCTGCACCGATCGGTGCCGAAAGGCTAGGATGCCGGGGTGGGCAACGCACAGCTGGGCCGGCCGCGGGCCTTCGACGCCGACGAGGCGCTGGAGAAGGCGATGCTGGTCTTCTGGGAGCACGGCTACGAGGGGGCGAGCCTGTCCGCCTTGACCGAGGCGATGGGCATCTCCCGCAAGAGCATGTACGCGGCCTTCGGCAACAAGGAGGAGCTCTTCCACAAGGCGCTGCTCCGCTACGTCGAGGGCCCCGCCGCCTACCCCGTCCAGGCCGTGCAGGCAGCCACCGCCCGCAGGGTGGCCACCGAGTTCCTCGCCGGCGCGATGCGGACGGCGACCCTTCCGGGACATCCCCCGGGCTGCCTGGGCCTGCGGGGCGCGCTGACCGTGGACGAGTCCGTGCGTGCCGCCCGCGACGCCCTCGCCACCTGGCGCATCGAGGGCCACGAGCGCCTGCGGGACCGCTTCCGGCGCGCCGTCGACGAGGGCGACCTACCCGCGGACGCCGACCCCGATCTGATCGCCCGCTACGTCCAGACGGTCGCGAACGGGCTGATCATCCAGGCGATGGGCGGGACGACACGCGACGAGCTGGCACGGGTGGCGGACGCCGCGATGCGGAACTGGCCGCCTGGCTGAACGCGATCACCCCGCAGCTCGACGCCGACGCCGTCGCCGACCGGCTGTGGTTCTGCTTCGGCATCGGCGCGTGGCGCACGCTCGTCGTGGACTGCGGGTGGGGTTACGACGAGGCCGAACGCCGGCTCGGCCGGCAGGCCGTCGGGCTGCTGGACGGGCCCGAGACGTCCCACTCGTCCGGTTGACACCCATTCGTTACGCAATGTGACACCGGGGCAACCACCGGAGTCTCTCGTCAGAAGACCGTGTCAACCCTGGCGAGATCTCGACGTCGAGCGTCCCGCCGGCCTCCGCGTCGGTCGACCTCTCGAGGAGCCCCCCGTGCCCGAAGCAGATCTCGCGTGGCTGCTCGCCGCGTTCGCCCTGGTCCTGCTCATGTTCCCTGGCCTCGCGCTGTTCTACGGCGGGATGATGAGCAGTCGCAACGCCCTGAACATGCTCATGATGGTGATGAGCACCCTCGGCATCGCCTCCGTGCTCTACGTCCTCATCGGACACAGCATGGTCTCCGGCGACTCGCTCGGCGGACTCGGCCTGATCGGTAACCCGCTGGAGTACCCGGGCTTCCTCGGCGTGCACGACGACGGCGGGTCCGGCGGGCCCGAGGACGTCTTCTGGGCCGCGTTCTTCATCCTCTTCGCCGCCATCACGATCGCCATCGTCGCGAGCGGGGCGGCCGGCCGGATGAAGTTCTCCGGGTGGCTGGTCTTCGCCCCGGTGTGGCTGACGCTGGTCTACTTCCCGCTCGCCCACTGGGTCTTCGCGTTCGACGACCCCGAGACCGGCGTCGTCGGCGGCTGGATGGCGAACACGCTGCAGATGCACGACTACGCCGGCGGCACGGCCGTCCACATGAACGCCGGGGTCGCCGCGCTCGCGCTGGCGATGGTGCTCGGGCCCCGCCGCTCGCAGGCCGAGCGCCCGCACAACCTGCCGGTGATGCTACTGGGCGCCGGGATCCTGTGGTTCGGCTGGATGGGCTTCAACGGCGGCACCGCCGGGGGCGCGAACTTCCTGGCCCAGTACGTCATCCTCACCACGCTGCTCGCCGGCGCGGCCGGCATGCTCGGCTTCTGCCTGATCGAGAAGCTGCGCGACGGCCACGCCACCACCCTCGGCCTCGCGTCCGGCATGATCGCGGGCCTGGTCGCGATCACCCCGTCGGCCGACGCGCTCAACTCGCTCGGCGCGCTCGCGGTGGGCTTCGCCGGCGGCGCCGTCGTGGCCTGGGCCTGCACCTGGAAGAAGCGCTTCGGTATCGACGAGAGCCTGGACGCGTTCGCCGTGCACGGCGTCGGCGGGATCGTGGGCACCATCGGCGTCGTCCTGATCGCCGCGTCGAACGCCCCGGCCGGCATCTCCGGCATCCTGCTCGGCGGGAGCTGGGACATCGTCTGGCGCGAGATCGTCGCCGTCGTCGTGACCTGCCTCTACGCGTTCGGCATGACGTACGCGATCGCGTGGGTGCTGCACCGGACGATGGGGCTGCGGGTCGACCCCGACGCCGAGCGCGAGGGGATCGACCGGGTCGTGCACGCCGAGTCCGCCTACGACATCGAGCACGGCGGCCGGATCAGCCATCCGTCGCCGGGCCTGGCCGGCCGGCTCGGGAGCACCGACAGCGACGCCCCCGCCCACGGCACCCCGGGCAACGGCACCGCCGACAACACCGACGACGGTGCGGTCCCCGCAAGCAACTGATCCCTCCGTCGCAGCCCCCACGCCGTACTCATGGGACGGGGGTGGGTGAGGGACCACGGCGGGCACCTCACCCACCGTGGGTGGTGCGCCGCCCGGGTCCCGAGCTGAACGCTCTTCCGCGTGCCGACCGACGGCGGGAGGAACCGGCGATGACCGATCAGCTCGAAACCGGGCCCGACCGTCCACGACGGATGCCGCTGGGCGACTACGCCGCGATCACCGCCGTCGTGCTCGTGGTCCTCGCGGTGGCCGCGGCCGCCGTCGCCGCCCGGTTCGCGCTGGTGCTGGTGTTCGTCGGCTTCTTCCTCGCCACCGGCATCGAGCCCGCGATCCGCGCGCTGCACTCCCGGGGCCTGCGGCGCGGGCTGGCCCTGGCACTCGTCGTGCTCGGGGTGCTCGTGGTCCTCATCGGACTCGTCGCCGTGCTCGTCGTCCCGGCGGCCAGGGAGATCGGCACGCTGGCCACCGAGCTGCCCGCCCGCCTCAGCGCATTGGGCGACCGCGCCGGCGGTCCGGGCGGTGCGGTCGGACGGACCCTGTCCGACCCGGCGAACCACGAGCGGGTGCAGACGCTGCTGCAGGGCCTGGGCACGGCCCTGGCCACGTCGGCGGCAGCGGTCTTCGGCGCGCTCGGTGCCCTGTTCGGCGGGGTGTTCGCCGCCCTGACCTCGCTGGTCCTGATGATCTACTTCAGCCTGGCCATGCCGCGCATCCGTGCCGGGATCGACCGGCTGCTCGTCCGGGAGGACCGCATCGCGGTGGCCGACGCCGCGCTCGGGCGCGTCGGCAGCTACGTCTCCGGGCAGCTCGTCGTGTCCGCGGTCGCCGGGATCGCCGCGTTCGCCTTCTTCCTGGTCGCCGGGGTTCCGTACCCGGCGCTGCTCGCCGTCGTCGTCGCCGTCCTCGACGCCGTGCCGCAGATCGGCGCGACGCTGGCCTCGGTGGTCGGCATCGCCGCGGCGCTGTCGGTCAGCGTGGTGCTCGGCGTCGTCACGCTGATCTTCTTCCTGCTCTACCAGGGCCTCGAGAACTACATCATCGCTCCCCGGGTGTTCTCCAAGGCCATCGAGCTCACCCCGGTCGCGGCCTTCGTGGCCGTCCTCGTCGGCGTCGCGGCCGGCGGGGTGCTCGGCGCGATGACCGCCCTGCCGCTGACGGCGGCCGGCAAGGTCGTCGTCGATCACGCCCTGGCCGAGCGGGCGGCCCGCCGCGGCGTCCCGGCGGCGGGCCCCGCCGCCGTCGCCGACACCGGCCGCGCGGCCGACGAGCCGGAGCTCGGCCACGCCTGATCCGCCAGGACTTGAGTGTGCCGCAGCGGCACGGTCTGTGATGGACACATCGACTCCAGAGAGGAGACCGTTCCCGTGTCCACGACGACCGACCCGGCCGCCGCGTCCGCCCCCACCCCGGTGTCCCAGCGCGCCCTGGCGCCCGACCTCGCCCGCGGTCTGATGCTGCTGTTCATCGCGCTGGCGCACGTGCCGTACTACCTGTTCACCGCGGACACGGGCCTCGCGGGTGTCCATCCGGCCGACGGCGGTCTCGCCGACCGGATCGCGCAGGCCGTCACCATCACGACGGTCGACGCCCGGGCGTACCCGCTGTTCGCCCTGCTGTTCGCCTACGGGATCGGCCAGATGTACTCCCGCCAGATCTCGCGCGGCGCCTCCCCGGCCGACGTGCGACGCATGCTGCGCACCCGGAACCTGTGGATGATCGCCTTCGGGCTGGTGCACGCGACGCTGCTGTTCTTCGGCGACATCCTGGGCGCCTACGGCCTGATGGGGCTCGTGTTCGTGCCACTGTTCCTGAACCGCAGCGACCGTGTCCTGAAGGTCTGGATCGGTGTCCTGCTCGGGCTCGCCGCCCTCGTCTCCGTCGCCGCGACCGCGCTCATGACCCTGACCCCGGGCGGCGCGGGCGCCGAGCGACTGGCGACCGCCGAGCCCGGCTACCTCGCCTCGATCCTCTACCGGCTCACGCTCTGGCTGCCGTCGCTGGTCAGCCCGTTCATCATGCTGGTGCTGCCGGCGGCGTTCCTGCTCGGGCTGCTCACCGCGCGCCACCGGATCCTCGAGGAGCCGGGCCGCCACCTGCCGCTGCTGCGGCGGACCGCGGTCGTCGGGATCGCCGTCGGGTGGAGCGGCGGCCTCGTCCAGGCACTCGTGCACGTCGGTGCCCTGACGCTCCCCGGCGCTCCGGACCTGCTGATGCTGCACAACTACACCGGCTTCTTCGCCGGCATCGGGTACGCCGCGGTGTTCGCCCTGGTCGCGCACCGCATCACGACCGCGGGAACCGATCCGCTGCCCGTCCGCGCGCTGGTCGCCCTCGGGCGCCGGTCGATGAGCGGGTACCTGGCCCAGTCGGTGGTGTGGGCCGGTCTGCTCGCCGCCTCCGGGCTCGCGCTCGGAGCGCACCTGTCGAGCTGGTCCGCGATGGGGGTCGGGATCGCCACCTGGCTGGCGACCGTCGTCGCGGCCTACGCGATGGACCGGGCCGGGATCCGCGGGCCCGCCGAGACCGCGCTGCGGAAGCTCACCTACCGCTCGGTGCGCCGGGCCGGACCGAAGGCGACGGCCACGACCACGGCCTGACGACGCGATCGATGCCCCGCCGGCCGGCACGCTCGTGCTCCGGCATCGCGACGCCGCGGCTTGACCTGAACCTCGGTCGAGGTCCTACGGTCGCGCCATGTTCACCGATCGCGAGCTCGAGTACCTGACCGGCCAACCGCTCGGACGCCTCGCGACGAGCGCGCCCGACGGGACGCTGCAGGTCAACCCGGTCGGCTACCGCGTCGACCGGGATCGGGGGACGATCGACATCGGCGGCTGGGGCATGTCCCGCAGTCGCAAGTACCGCAACGTCGCCGACAACGGGCGGGCCGCCTTCGTCGTCGACGACGTGGCGTCGACCGATCCCTGGCGGGTGCGCTTCCTGGAGGTCCGAGGACACGCCGAGACGATCGAGGATCCGGGCGGGGATCCCTCCGCCGCCGTCATCCGGCTCCGGCCCGAGCGCATCCTCGCGCTCGGGCTCGAACCCGGCGACCTGGAACGCTCCCCGCACGAGCTCACGGTGCGAAGCCGGGACGTCGGTTAGCTCACCACCCCGGAAGGAACAGGCAGAACACGTGCCCGTGCGGGTCCCGCAGCACCCGCACGCCGTCCTGCGGCTGGTGCGCCTCCACCGTCGCGCCCAGCCGCACCGCCCGGTCCACCTCGGCGCCCAGGTCGTCGACCAGCAGGTCGAGGTGCAGCAACATCCGCGGCGCGCCGGGACGTGCCGGCCAGGCGGGCGGAGCGAAGGCGGGTTCGAGCTGGAAGCTCAGGCCGGGCCGCTCGCGGGCCGGGTCGCGCAGCCGGACCCAGTCGGCGGCCTCCTCCCCGACCGTCTCCCAGCCGAGCAGCGCTCGGTAGAAGGCGGCGAGGGCGGGCGGGTCCGGCGTCCCCAGGACGACGGCGCCGAACTCGGCGCTCACGGGTGACCGCCGGCCCCGGAGCGCGGCGGCGCGACACTCCGTGACGAGTGCTCCGGGGCGGAATCCGGCATCTCGACCTCCTGGCGGACAAGGGATACCGGACCACCCTTCCGCGGTGTGAACCGTGCCGCGACCTGCGGCGCGCGGCCGCGGGCGGTGGAACGATCGAGACAGGGTGTCTCTCGTCGTGGGAGGTGTCGTGGACGCACAGGTACGCATGGCCCGTGGGGCCCTGCAGGCGGTGCTGGCCCTGCCGGTGCCGCTCAAGCGGGCGATCGCCGGGCCGCCGGTCCAGGTGGACGGCCAGGAGCTGGATCTCGACGTGCAGCTGCTGCGGCGGCTGCTGACCCCCCGGCGTCCCCCGCCGCCGCCCGTCCCGGAGCGGATCCGCGAGGGTCAGCTGTTCGTCGACCGCGTCCTCGCCGGTCCGGACGAGCCGGGTGTGCGCCGCGAGGACCGCACGGTGCCGGGGGCGGCCGGCGACCTCCCGGCCCGGCTCTACGTCCCCGACCCGGTGCTGCGCGACGGCGTCACCGAGGACTCCGACGGCTCCCCGCTGCTGGTCTACCTGCACGGGGGCGGCTTCGTCGCCGGCGACCTGGACACCCACGACGGGCTCTGCTCGGTGCTCGCCGCGGAGTCCGGCGCCCGGGTGCTGTCGGTCGGCTACCGGCTCGCGCCCGAGTACCCGTTCCCGGCCGCGGTGGACGACTGCCTGGCGGCGTTCACGCACGTCGCCACCCACCCGGCCGAGTACGGCGCGGCTCCGGGGCGGATCGCGGTCGGCGGCGACTCCGCCGGCGCGAGCCTCGCGCTGACGGTGTCCTGGGTGACCTCGCGCCCGGGCGCCACCGGCCGTCCGCCGGTGTTCTGCCTGGCCTTCTTCCCGGTCACCCAGGTGGCCGGCCACACCCGGTCGCGGGAGCTGTTCGGCGACGGCTACTTCCTCACGACGTCGGCGATCGAGACCATGGCCGCCTGGTACGTCCCCGAGGCGATGCGCGACGACCCGCGGCTGCGCCTCGCCGACGGCGACCTGTCCGGCATGCCGCCGGCCTACATCGCCACCGCCGGTTTCGACCCGCTGCGCGACGAGGGCGAAGAGCTCGTCGCCCGGATGCGCGACGCGGGGGTCCCGGCGACGCTGCGCCGGCACCCGGACCTCACCCACGGCTTCGCGACGACGCTGGGGGTCGGCGCCCGGCCACGCCAGGCCGTGTCGGAGGCCGCCGGCGCGCTGCGCACCGCGCTCGCCCTGCTCGACGAGCGCGTGCGGGGCCGCGCGCGCAGCGAGGCACCCCTGTAGACGCGCGCCGGCGCGCCACCGGAACCCCGCGGGAGGACCGGTGGCGCGCCGAGGCTCGCGAGGGAGCGGGAGTGGATCAGCTCCGGTCGCGGTCGTCGCGCAGCGCGTGCGACGGGTCGTCGACGTCGATCTGCTCCTTGCGCACGGTGTCGGAGATCTGCTCGTCCTCGGTCACGGTGCGGGTGCCCAGGCGCACCTTCTCCACGGCCTCGGTGGTCTTGTCCACCACCGGGCGCTCGGCGTGCAGGGTGACCTCGTAGCTGTCGTCGCCCATCGCGCCGGAACGCACGGTGTCGCCGTCGGTGATCGGCTCGCGCTCGAGCCGCACCTCCTCGTGGCTGACCGGAACGGTGACCGTCTGGTCCTCGGTGACGACGTACTTGCGCAGCGCCACCCGGCCGGTCTCCTCCGACTCGGTGCCGACCCGCAGGCGCTCCTCGTGCCGGACCATGGCGTCGTCGCCGGAGACCCCCGCGATGCGGTCGCGGTCGGTGTCCGTGGTGTCGCCGGTCCGCTCGGCGGTGGCGTGCCGTCCCTCGGTGCCGGTCGCGTGCCCGTTCCCGGCGGCTCCGGCCGCGGTGCCGTAGTGGCGGTGCAGCTCCTCCTCGTCGGACCCGGACAGCCGCTCGTCGGACCGGCCCACGTGCGGGCAGTCCTTCACCTGCTGCTTGTCGACGGCCAGGGCGACGCCCGAGTTGTCGGCGTCCGCGCCCTGCAGCGGCACGAAGCTCTCCTTGGTGCCGAACAGGCCGGTGTTGACCGTCGCCCAGGTCGGGTCCCCGCTGCGCTCGTCCAGGTAGACCTGGCCGATCTTGCCGACCTTCTCCCCGTGCGAGTCGATCGCCTGCTGCCCGATGAGCTCCCGGGTCATGTCCTTCGTGATCATCATGCTCGCCTCCGTGGTGTGTCGGTGCGTTGCTGAACGAACACTCCAGGGGTGGGCCGGGACGGTCCGTGCCATGCCGGATTCGGCCCGGTGCCCACCCACCGAGGGATGATCGACACTCCGCCGGAGCAACACGGACACCCATGGCGACAACGGACTGTCGATCATGTTCCCGGTCCGGGCGACCCCGCACGGCACGTTTCGCGCGATCACTTCCGGGGCCGGACCCTCGGCCCGTCGCCCGCGACACCCTGTCTCCATCCGGGTGCGGTGCGGTGCGCACGATCGGCTGCACCTGGTAACCCGCCGGGGTGTGCGACGCCCTCGGCGGGGCCCGAACCGGTCTAGTGTCGAGTTCCGGGTCGGCGCACCTGTCCGGCCGGTCGCCCCGATGCCGGACGCGCGGGCCCGGGTCGGCGGACGAACCCCGCCGGCAGCCCACGCCGGTCGGCCACGCCGCCACCGGCACGGCCGAGGAGGAATGGCGTGGCGGGGTCCGAGACCGCCGGGGACGCGCATCCGGCACCCGCGGGACCACGCGGGCCTGCGCCGCGCCCCGACCCCGAGGCCCGCCGGCGGCGGCTGTCCGAGGGGGCGACCGTCCGCGCCGTGGTCTGGGCGGCCCGGATCGTCGGCCTGCTGACCGTCGTCACCGCCGTGCTCCCGGCTCCGCGCCGCATCCTCGGCAGCGACCTGCGCAGCTCGCTGGGGCTGCCGATCGGCGTCGGGCTGGCCGGGCTGGTGGTGACGACCGTCGCCGGCGTCGGGCTGCTGCTGCTGGCGACCGGACTGCGACGGCGCAAGCAGCGGGCCTGGTGGGTGGCCACCGGCACGGCGACGGTGCTGCTGGTGGTGAACGTCGTGCACGTCGTCGACCAGCGGCGCGGCATCGTCCCGCTGCTGCTCGCCGCCGGGATGCTGCTGGCGCTGGTGGGCGCGCGGCGCTACTTCGTGGCCCGCCAGGACCCGGGCGGGCTCGCCCGGGCGGTGCGCACGCTGGTGCAGTTCGGGCTGGCCGGCTTCCTGGTCGTCTGGATCCTGCTCGCGCTCAACCTGCGGCGCCTGGCCGGGGACCCGTCGGTCGCCGAGCAGGCCGCGCAGGCAGCGCTGTCGCTGATCGGCGTGTCCGGCCCGCTCGCGTTCCGGATGGAATGGCTCGACGACCTCACCGCGGCCGTCGGGCTGACGTTCGGGATCGTCGCCGTCGTCGTCGCGGGGTACCACCTGCTGCGCTCGCCGGAGCCGCGCCCGTCGCTGGAACCGGACGACGCCGAGAAGCTGCGCGAGCTGCTGCGCACACCCGGCGGCGACTCGCTGGGCTACTTCGCGCTGCGCCGGGACAAGGCCGCGGTGTTCGCCCACGGCGGCCGCTCGGCGGTGTCCTACCGGGTGCTCGCCGGCGTGGCGCTGGCCTCCGGCGACCCGGTCGGCGACGTCGGAGCCTGGCCCGGCGCGATCGAGGCCTTCCTCGGCGAGTGCACCCGGCACGGCTGGTCCCCCGCGGTGCTCGGCTGCTCCGAGCGCGGCGCGACGGCGTGGTCGAAGTCCGGCCTCGACGCGCTGGAGCTCGGCGACGAGGCGGTGCTCGACACCGCGACGTTCGGCCTGGAGGGCCGGCCGATGCGCGGGGTCCGGCAGACCGTGCAGCGGATGCGCCGGGCCGAGCACACGGTGGAGGTGCGGCGGCTGTCCGGCTTCGACCCGGACGAGCGCACCCGGATCGCCGAGCGCGCGCACCACTGGCGCGGGGCCGAGCCCGAGCGCGGGTTCTCGATGGCGTCGTCGCGGGTGGCCGACCCGGACGACCCGGACGCCGTGATCGTCACCGCGTCCCGCGAGGGCACGCCGAGCGGCATGCTGCAGCTGGTTCCGTGGGGTCCGGACGGGCTGTCGCTGGACCTCATGGTCCGCGCCCCGGACGCCGACAACGGCGTCAACGAGCTGATGATCGCCGAGCTGATGGCGGCCTGCCCCGGCCTCGGGGTGGCCCGGGTGTCGCTCAACTTCGCGGTGTTCCGGGCCGCCATCGAGCGCGGCGAGCGGATCGGCGCCGGCCCGGTCGCCCGGACCTGGGCCACGCTGCTGCGGGTCGCGTCGCGCTGGTGGCAGATCGACTCGCTGTACCGGTTCAACGCCAAGTTCCGGCCCACCTGGTACCCGCGCTACGTGCTCTTCCCCGCCGTGCGCGACCTGCCGCGGGTGCTGTTCGTGGCGCTCGAGGCCGAGGGGTTCGGCGGGCGCCCGCCCGCGCTGCTGCGACTGCTCAGACGATGATCGGGGACAATGGCGGCGTGGACTTCCGCTCCGTCTACCGCCACCGGTTCCTGCGCGCGGCCGCGGCCACGCTGCACACCACGATCGCCGACCCGGCCGCGAACGCCGCCGCCGTGCTGGAGATCGCCCGCGCCTGCCACGACGAGGGCGCCGGCCTGGTCGTGTTCCCGGAACTGACGCTGTCCGGCTACTCGATCGAGGACGTGCTGCTGCAGGACACCCTGCTCGACGCCGTCGAGCGCGAGCTGCTCGGGCTGGTGGCGGAGACCGCGGACCTGCTGCCGGTGCTCGTCGTCGGGGCGCCCCTGCGGCACCGGCACCGGCTCTACAACACCGCCGTCGTGGTCCACCGCGGCCGGATCCTCGGGGTCGCGCCGAAGTCCTACCTGCCGACCTACCGGGAGTTCTACGAGCGGCGCCAGATCGCGGCCGGCGACGACCTGCGCGGCGCGTCGGTGCGGATCGGCGGCGACGAGTACCCGTTCGGCCCGGACCTGCTCTTCGCCGCCGAGGACCTGCCCGGGTTCGTGCTGCACGTGGAGATCTGCGAGGACCTCTGGGTGCCGATCCCGCCGTCGGCCGAGGCCGCGCTGGCCGGGGCCACGGTGCTGGCCAACCCGTCCGGCTCGCCGATCACCGTCGGGCGTTCCGACGAGCGCCGGCTGCTGTGCCGGTCGGCGTCGTCGCGCTGCACGGCCGCCTACGTCTACGCGGCCGCCGGCGAGGGCGAGTCGACCACCGACGTCGCCTGGGACGGCCAGACGATGATCTACGAGAACGGCGAGCTGCTCGCCGAGTCCGAGCGGTTCCCGGACGGCGCCCGGCACGCCGTCGCCGACGTCGACCTGGACCTGGTCGCGGCCGAGCGGCTGCGCCTGGGCACCTTCGACGACAACCGGCGCGCGCACGCCGAGCGCACCTCCGGGTTCCGCACGGTGTCCTTCCGGCTCGACCCGCCGGGCCACGACATCGGCCTGCGCCGCACGGTGGAGCGCTTCCCGTTCGTGCCCGCGGACCCGGACCGGCTCGAGCAGGACTGCTACGAGGCCTACTCGATCCAGGTCGCCGGGCTCGAGCAACGGCTGCGGGCGATCGGGTCGCCGAAGGTGGTCATCGGGGTGTCCGGCGGGCTGGACTCCACGCACGCACTGATCGTCGCGGCCCGGGCGATGGACCGGGCGGGCCGGCCGCGCAGCGACATCCTGGCGTTCACGATGCCCGGCTTCGCCACCTCCGACCACACCCGCAAGAACGCCGAGGCGCTGTCCGCGGCGCTCGGCGTCAGCTTCGACACCATCGACATCACCCCGACCGCGCGCACCATGCTCACCGAGATCGGCCACCCGTTCGGCCGCGGCGAGCCCGTCTACGACGTCACCTTCGAGAACGTGCAGGCCGGGCTGCGCACCGACTACCTGTTCCGGCTGGCCAACCAGCGCGGCGGCATCGTGCTCGGCACCGGGGACCTCTCCGAGCTCGCGCTGGGCTGGTCCACCTACGGCGTCGGCGACCAGATGTCGCACTACAACGTCAACGGCGGCGTGCCGAAGACGCTGATGCAGCACCTGATCCGCTGGGTGATCTCCAGTGCCCAGTTCGACGACCAGGTGTCGGCGGTGCTGCGGTCGGTGCTCGACACCGAGATCACCCCCGAGCTGGTGCCCGCCGGCGACGGCCGCGAGGTGCAGTCCAGCCAGGCCGTCGTCGGGCCGTACGCGCTGCAGGACTTCACGCTCTGGTACACGCTGCGCTACGGGTTCCGGCCGTCCCGGATCGCGTTCCTGGCCGGACACGCCTGGTCCGACGCCGCCGCCGGGGCCTGGCCACCCGGGTTCCCCGACGACGAGCGCCCCGAGTACTCCCCGGCCGAGATCCGGCACTGGCTGGGCGTGTTCGCGAAGCGCTTCTTCGCCTTCAGCCAGTTCAAGCGCTCCGCGCTGCCGAACGGGCCGAAGGTCTCCGCGGGCGGTGCGCTGTCGCCGCGCGGGGACTGGCGGGCCCCGTCGGACATGGCGGCGACGGTGTGGCTGGACGAGATCGAGCGCGACATCCCCTCCTGATGACCGCCGCGTTTCCCGGCGGAGTGACCATGAAACCCGCCCGGCGCACGACCGGACCCTGTCGTCGATCTTGATCTACCGGTCGTCGATCGCACCCCCGCCTCGCCGAGCGACGGACGGTGACAGGTGCCGGCCCGGCGGCCGCGAAGATCGGCCGGCACCGTACCCGCCGCCGCGGCGGAACCGGGCGGGCACGCGCCCCGCGACCGGACGGACCGCCTCCGACCTGCGAGAACGACGTGTCCACCTCGGACGGCGACGGCGCCCGTCCGGTTGGCGTTGATCACTACGGGTGTATCCGGTGGCCCGTCGCCCCTGGGCCGGGCGGGTGATCCGGGCTACTACTGTCCCCGGCAATCGACCTGGAGGTGAGTCTTGGCGCTCGCGAACATCCTGTCCGAGATGCCGGATCTGCTCGAGCGGACCCTGGCGGAGCACACCCCCGACTCCCAGGGCTACTGCCGGGAGTGCCGGGACGCCACCGGAGTCAGCGCGGCCTGGCCGTGCGTGACCCGCGAACTGGCCGAACAGGCCCGATCCATGAACGATTCCGCGCAGCCCGCCGACTCCGGCAGCGGCACCGTGGCCGGCCGCCGCCGCGCCCGGGGCATGGGCACCGGCGGCTTCGAGATCGCCGGCGACGGGCGTCACCGCTCCCCCTGACCCGCCCGCCGGTCCGCCCCGTGCCGTGCCCCACCGCCGGAGCCCGACTCATGACGCTTTAGTCCGGTATCGCCGAACTAAAGCGTCATGAGTCGGGTTCGGGGCGGGGGCTGCGGCCGGGCCGGGGCTGCGGGGAGCCGGTCAGGACAGCCGGGCGGGCGCGTCCGGGTGGTGGGTCTCCCGGATGAGCACGATGGCCGCCAGCGAGACCAGCGCGACCGCGATCATGTACACCGCGACGGCCGCCGACGTCCCGAAGGCCTGCTGCAGCGACGCCGCGATCAGCGGCGCGAACCCGCCGCCGAGCACCGCGCCGACGGCGTAGGAGAAGGACGCACCGCTGTAGCGGTAGCGGGCCTCGAACATCTCCGCGAACAGCGCCGACTGCGGGCCGTAGGACAGGCCCAGCCCGGCCGTCAGGACCACCACCGAGACGACCATCAGCCCGAGCGCGGTGGTGTCCAGCAGCGCGAAGAACGGCAACGGCCAGAGGACGAGCATCACCGAGCCGACCAGGTACACCTTCTTGCGTCCGATGTGGTCGGACCAGATCGCGCCGGCGACGATGCTCACCAGCCAGCTGACGCTGCCGATGATCACGACCAGGATCATCGTGTTCCGGTCGACGCCGAGCACCTGGGTGCCGTAGGACAGCAGGTAGGCCAGGAAGACGTAGCCGATCGCGTTGTTCGCGACGAAGCTCAGCGAGGCCAGCACCAGCTCCCGCGGGCGGGACCGGAAGACCTCGACGATCGGTGCCCGGCTGCGGGTGCGGGCGGCGCGCAGCTGCGCGAACACCGGGCTCTCCTCGACCTTGAGCCGGATCACCAGCCCGACGACGACGAGCAGGATCGACCCCAGGAACGGGATCCGCCAGCCCCAGGCCGCGAACTGCTCGGGGGTGGTCAGGTTGGACACCACGAGGAACACCAGCTGGGCCAGGATCAGCCCGGCCGGCACGCCGATCTGCGGGAACGAGCCGTAGCGGCCGCGCCTGCCCGGCGGCGCGTGCTCGACCGACATCAGGGCCGCCCCGCCCCACTCGCCGCCCGCGCTGAGCCCCTGCAGCATGCGCAGCACCACCAGCAGCAGCGGGGCGGCGAACCCGATCTGGTCGTAGGTCGGCAGCAGCCCGACGCCGACCGTCGCGAACCCCATCAGCAGCAGCGAGGCGACCAGCATCTTCTTGCGCCCGATCCGGTCGCCGAAGTGGCCCCACACGATCCCGCCGAGCGGGCGGGCCACCAGGCCGACCCCGAGCGTCGCGAACGCGGCGAGCGTGCCGGAGGCCGGGGACAGCGTCGAGAAGAACTGGCTGTTGAAGACCAGCGCCGCCGCGGTGGCGTAGATGAAGAAGTCGTACCACTCGATCGTCGTGCCGATCGCGCTCGTCGCGGCGACGCGGCGCACCTGCGAGGGCGTGGATCCGGTGGTGTCGGCGACGGTCGTCCCCGCCGCGCCCGTCGGTGACGTGCGGTCCGGTGTCATGCGTGTCCTCCCCCGGACCGGGACTCCGTCGTGCCGGCCCGCGGATACTCTGCACCGAACGTCCGGTCGGGTAAAGGGCCGGAACGGTCATTGCAGGACGTGCGGAACTGCGGAAGGGTTGCGACCACTCGTCGCACGAGTTCGCGCAGTCGTCTCCCGTACCGCCCAGCGAACCGGGCATCGGGGGTGACACCACTACCGTCGGCGCTCGAAGGACACGCGGTCCGGCTCCCCCGACGGGCAGGGATTCCCCCGATCCCACGCTCCCCCGCAGCCCGCCCGGCCCGCGTGCCGGAGGAGAAAGCTGTGCCCCGACATCGCCATCGGGCGCAGGCCGGGACCCCCCTGCCCGGCCTGCGCCACGTCGCCACCGCGGCCGCCGTCGCGAGCGGCGCCCTCGCCGTCGCCACCCCCGTCGCGGGGCTGGAGTTCGGCCCGGCCGACGCGAACTTCCGGCTGGCCGCCGACTCCGTCCCCGACGGCTCCGACCCCGGCGACGACGGCTTCGACGTCGGCCTGGACGCCGCGTTCGCCGACGAGGTCGACAGCGGTCCGCGCACCGAGCCGGTCCTGGGCACCGACCTGGTCGACGCGGCCGGCCTGTTCGAGGCCACCGAGGGCGCGGCCCGGGCCGTCGCCGACGAGCAGGAGCGCATCGCCCGCGAGACCGCCGAGCGCGTCCGCTCGGCGACCGACGACATCCCCCGCCCCGGCGAGGGCGCCGGTCGCGGCGGACCGAGCACCGCCTCGTGCGACGCCGACACCAGCGGCCTCGGCGCCGTGCAGAGCTGGGTCTCCGACGCCGCCGAGTTCCTCAGCTGTGCCTACGACCAGCCGCAGCTTCTCGGTGTCGGCGAGCGTGGCAACGCCTCCGACCACCCCAGCGGTCACGCGCTGGACCTGATGGTGCGCGGGGAGAAGGGCGACCGGATCGCCGAGTGCGCCCTCGCGAACGCCGACGAGCTCGGCGTCAAGTACGTCATCTGGGATCAGCAGATGAACCACGGCTCCGGGTGGAGCGACATGGAGGACCGCGGTGGCGACACCGCGAACCACAAGGACCACGTGCACATCTCGTTCGAGAACAGCTCCGGGTCCGGCGATCCCGACCTCGGGAAGTGCGCCTGACGGCTCGTGGGGGGTGGGCGCGGCCCGCCCCGCGACAACCACCCACGAGTGCCGTCAGGTGCCGATCTTCGCCGGGCGGCCGTCCCTGATGTGCCGGATCGCGGCGACCGCGGGCCGCGGCTGGGCGGTGCCGCCGTCCGGCCAGTGCGACGCCGGCGCCTCCGGCGAGGCGTCGTCGACGTCGCCCGGGTGCTGCACCGAGACCAGCACGAAGTCCTCGGTCACCACCGGACCGCAGCACTCCGAGCCGATCGGGACGCTGGCGAACAGCCGCGTCGAGCCCCGCTGCGGGCCCTCCAGCACGACGCCGTAGAGGCCGTCGTTGATCTCCAGCGCGAGCGTGGAGTCGGTGGAGACCCAGAGGTTGCCGTACGGGTCGAACGCCACGTTGTCCGGTGAGGTGATCGGGCTGACCTGGGACTTGTCGAACCCGCCGAAGTAGGTCGACGGGTCCTCCGGGTCGCCGCAGACCAGCAGGATGTTCCAGCCGAACGTCGTCGCGGTCGGGTCGTTGCGGGTCTCGGCCAGCTCGATGACGTGGCCGTGCTGGTTGCTGTTGCGCGGGTTGGCCTCGTCGGCGCCGGCCTTGCTGCCCGCCTTGCCCCGGTCGGAGTTGTTGGTGCAGGCGATGTAGACCTTGCCGGTTCTCGGGTTCGGCTCGACGTCCTCGGGGCGGTCCATCTTGGTCGCGCCGACCTGGTCGGCGGCGAGCCGGGTGAAGACGAAGACCTCCTCGACGCTCATGCCGGGCACGAACGACTCGGTGGTCGAGGCGAGCGGCTTCCACTCGCCGCCGCCGTCGAACCGCCCGTCGGCGGGCAGCGCGCCGGTGCCGGTGATCTCCGCGGCCGGGCTGTTGCCGGTGAAGACGGCGACGTAGAGCGTGCCGGAGTCGAGCAGCGTCGCGTTGTGCTCGCGCGCGGCCCGGCTGCTGCCCTTACGCATCTTCTTGTCGGACACGAACTTGTAGACGTAGTCGAAGCGCTCGTCGTCACCCATGTAGGCGACCGGGCGGCCGTCCTTCGTGAGCTGGATGGTGGCGCCCTCGTGCTTGAACCGGCCGAGCGCGGTGTGCTTGACCGGCTTCGACGTCGGGTCCATCGGGTCGATCTCGACGATGTAGCCGAACCGGTTGGCCTCGTTCGGCTCCTGCGCGAGGTCCCAGCGCGGGTCGACCTTCTCCCACTGCCGCTCCGACGGGCCCTCCTCGATGCCATAACGCTTCATCCGCTCGTCCACCGCACCGGCGGCGAAGTAGCCGTTGAAGTTCTCCTCGCCGGACAGGAACGTGCCCCACGGCGTCGTGCCACCGGCGCAGTTGTTGACCGTGCCCTTGACCAGGCGACCGGTCGGGTCGGCCTTGGTCCTGAGCAGGTCCGACCCTGCGGCGGGACCGGAGACCACGTAGTCGGAGTCCGCGGTGATCCGGCGGTTGAGCTTGCCGGCGCGGTCGTGGTGCAGCTCGCCGGTCTTGGGGTCCCGGGTCACCTCGATCACCGCGCCACCGTGCGCGGCGATCCCGATCCGGATCTGCTCCTCGGTCGGGTTCTCGTCGTCGTAGCCGCGGAACATCAGCGGCTCGAGCGTGTACTCGTGGTTCGAGAACATGACGAACCGGTGGCCGGACCCGTCGAGGGGCACGATCCCGCAGAAGTCGTTGTTGTAGCCGAACTGCTGCGCCTGGGCGGCGGCGGTCTGGTTCTCGAAGTCGAACTCCGGGCCGTCCGGGGTGATCGGGTCGCCCCACCGGATGACGACGTTGCTCTCGTACCCCTCCGGGACACGGATGGCGTCGTCGAGGTTGGTGGGGACGGTCTCGTAGTGCAGACCCTTCGGCCAGCCGTCGCCGCCACCGGTGGCGGCGACGTCGGCGCCGAGCGGGTGCGACGGGGCGGGCGAGGCCGGGGTCGCCGCGCCGGCGGTCCCGGCGAGCGCGACGCCGGCACCGGTGGTCAGGCCGATCACCGCGCCCGCGCGGAGCATCCCGCGGCGGTCGAGGACGGTCTGCATGACGTCGCCGAAGTAGGTGTTCGACGAGGTGTTCGGCTCGGGGGCGGCACACGCGTCGCTGCACTTGTAGCGGCAGGTCAGGCCCTGCCGTCCCGGACGGAGCCGGTCGAGGAGGGGGAGCGTGCGGGCGGGGGCGGCCTCGGGGGCGTCGCCGGGGCAGCACTGGGCCACGGTCGTCCTCCTGGGTTCGTGGTGGGAGCGGATTCGGGCACATCGGTCCGATGCGCAACGAATGACAGCAGCCCCGTCCTCCTTACGGGTGATGCCCAGGTGGCCGACGAGTGAACGAATCACCCGGAGCGACGTGGCGTGCCCCACTCAGCGCCGCCCGCAGGACGCGCACGCAGAACGGCCCTGCTCGCACGATCGCGTGAGCAGGGCCGGAACGGGTGAGCGCCCGGGAGCGCGGGCCGGGGCGGTCTGTCGCGCGCCCCGGCCCGGCAGGATCTAGACGATGCCCTGGCGGGCGGCGGTGTAGACGATCTCGGTGCGACGCCGGACCTCGAGCTTGTCCCGCAGGTTGCGCACGTGGAACTTCACGGTCGCCTCGGAGATGCGCAGCCGGGTGCCGATCTCGCGGTTGCTCAGCCCGACCGCCAGCAACCGCAGCACCTGGTTCTCGCGGTCGGTGAGCAGCGAGGTCTTGCACAGGTCCGCGCCGCCGGCGGGGCTCGGGGCGGGCTCGCGCAGGACCTGCAGCGGACCGGCACCGGCGGTCCCCGGGTCGAAGACGCCCTCGCCGCGGAGCACCGAGCGCAGCGCCCGGACGATCTCCGCGGTGTCCGCGCCCTTGCGCAGGTAGCCGTGCACGCCGAGCCGGACGGTGCGCATCATCGAGTCGCGGTCCCGGCAGCCGGTGAGGACCAGGATCCGGGTGCCGCGACACCGCTCCAGCAACGCGCGGACGAGGTCGAGGCCCGGGCGCTCGTCGCGGCCGAACTCGATGTCGACCACGATCGCGTCCGGGCGGGTGCGCTCGGCGGCCATCAGCGCGTCCCGCGGGGACGCGGCCTCGCCGGCCGGTGCGAGGTCGGGCTCGGCCGTCAGCAGCGCCCGGAGCCCGTGCCGGACGACCGGCTCCGAGTCGATCACCAGGACGCGAGCGGCTCGCCGGACCACGTCCGCGCCATCGCCCCCGCGATTCGACGAC
Source organism: Pseudonocardia nematodicida (assembly GCF_040105385.1). Classification (NCBI taxonomy): domain Bacteria; kingdom Bacillati; phylum Actinomycetota; class Actinomycetes; order Pseudonocardiales; family Pseudonocardiaceae; genus Pseudonocardia; species Pseudonocardia nematodicida. The sequence goes on along the minus strand of NZ_JBEDNQ010000003.1, from coordinate 571,430 downwards.
TCGGTCCGTGTCGGCGCGGCGCGGCCCTCCCGAAAGGCTTCGAGCGTCATCGCTGTCCTCCGGTGCATCAGTGCTGCCTCGGCACCGGCGACCGCCGGCCGCCCGTGCTGCTGCCTCGGCGCGGCGACCGCCGGCCCAGGTGCGGACCGCCCCCGCGGCGGTCGACGTCACCGTAGGGACGGTCACGTTGCCCGTACGTTGCGCGGACGACGCGGCGCCGGCCGGGTCCGGTCGAACCCTCCGCACAGGTCACAGTGCGGGCGGTGATCAGCAGGTATGCTCGGCGGACCTGCACGGACCCTGGCGATGACGCGCCGGGACGGCGGGGAGACCGCAGTGGCGAGGGCGCCGACCGGCGTCCGGTAGCGGAACGCAGGAGGCGGACATGCTCGACGGCGACGGCGGCTCCTCCGCCGACGAGCTCGTCGCGGACGCGAACCGGCTGCGCCGCATCTACGACGACGACCTCGGCTCCGGCACGTCCGAGGGCGCGCCCCGCCCCGTCGTGTCCGACTCGTGGCGGCGCAGCCTGGCGGCCCGCATCGACCCGGAGAGCCGGTTGCCCCCGCTCGTCTTCCGTGCCGACGAGCTGCGCGAGGTCCGCGAGAACCATCCGCTGCACGCGGTGATGCCGCTGCTGCGCACGACCCTGGTCAGCATCGCCGACGAGGCGATGCACGTCATGCTGGTCACCGACGCCGACGGTCACGTGCTCTGGCGCGACGGCGCGCACGGGCTGCTGCACTCCGCCGACGACGTCGGTCTCGTGGAGGGCACCCGCTGGACCGAGGACGCGATCGGCACGAACGCGATGGGCACCGCGCTCGCCCTCGACGAGCCGGTCCGTATCCACTCCGCCGAGCACCTGGTGCGCACGTACCACGACTGGACCTGCGTCGCGGCGCCCGTGCACGACCCGGACACCGGCGACACGATCGGCGCGATCGACATCTCCGGGCCGCTGCACACCGTGCACCCGGCCCTGGTGCAGCTGGTGACGGCCACCGCGCAGCTCGCCGAGAACCAGCTGCGCGTCCGCCTGGCCATCGCCGACGAGCGGCTGCGGGTGAAGAACATGCCGCACCTGGCCGCGCTGCGCGGTGTCGAGGGCGCGCTGCTCTCGCCGTCCGGGCGGGTGATCGCCAGTGAGCCGTACGGCCGGTTCCCGGAGCGGATCGCGCTGGAGGAGGGCACCGACCGGGTCCGGCTCGGCGACGGCCGGGAGATGGCGGTCGAGCCCCTCGGCGAGGGATTTCTGCTCGCCCCGCCCGCGCGGCGCCGCGGGCGGGTGGCCGCCGGCGCGCCGGAGGCCCGATCGCTGGCGTTGCGCTTCACCGGCCGGGCCGGGCCGCGGATCATCCTCGACGGCACCGAGTCCGCGGCGACCCTGCGCCCCGCCGAGATCCTCACCGCGCTCGCGCTGCACCCGGACGGGCTGTCCGGCGAGCAGCTCACGCTGATGCTCTACGGCGAGGACGGCAACCCGACGACGGTGCGCGGCGAGATCCACCGGCTGCGCGCCTCGCTCGGCGCCGACATGCTGCTGACCCGGCCCTACCGGCTGGCCGCCGAACCCGAGGCGGACTTCCTGCGGGTCCGGGCCGCGCTGCGCGACGGTCGCGCCGCCGCCGCGCTGGACGCCTGCCGCGGCGAGCTGCTCCCCCGCTCGGACGCTCCCGCGGTCCGCGAGCTGCGCGACGAGCTCGTCGCCGGGCTGCGGCACGCCGTGCTCGCGACCGACGACGGCGACCTGCTGCACCGCTTCACCGGACACCCGCTCGGCGAGGACGACCTCGAGGCGCACGAGCGGCTGCTCGGGCTGCTGCACCGCGACGACCCGCGCCGCCCCGCCGTCGCCGCCCGGGCCGAGCGCCTGCTCGCCTGAACACCGGCTCGCTGCGGTGTCAGCGGGTGGCCAGCGGGCTGTCGGGTTCCGGCTCCAGCTCTCCCGCCCGCCACAGCGCGGCGTACCGGCCGCCGGCGCGGACCAGCTCGTCGTGCGGGCCCTCCTCGACGATCCGGCCCCCGGCCAGCACGACGATCCGGTCCGAGCGTCGCGCGGTCTGCAGCCGGTGCGCGACGACGAACGCCGTCCGCCGCGACGCCACCCGCTCACCGGCGGAGAGCACTGCCGCCTCGGTCGCCGGGTCCAGCGCCGCCGTCGCCTCGTCGAAGATCAGCACGTCCGGCTCGACCAGCTCGGCGCGAGCCAGCGCCACCAGCTGCCGCTGCCCGGCCGACAGGCCCTGGCCGCGCTCGCCGACCGCGGTGCGGAACCCCGACGGCAGCGAGCGCACCAGGTCCAGGGCGCCGACCGCGCGGGCCGCGGCCTCGATCCGTTCCGGTGTGGCGTCCGGGCGGCCGTAGGCGATGTTCGACGCCACGTCCCCGGTGAACAGGTGCGCCTCCTGCGGCACCACGCCCAGCCGGGACCGGTAGCCGGCGAGCGGGTACCGGCGGACGTCGACGCCGTCGATCCGCACCTGGCCCTCACCGGTGTCGTAGAACCGGGCGAGCAGCTTGATCAGCGTGGACTTGCCGGCACCGGTCGCGCCGACCAGCGCGACGGTCTCACCGGCGGCGACCCGCAGTGACACGTCGTCCAGCGCGGGGGTCTCGACGCCGGTGTAGCGGAACGTGACGTGGTCGAGCTCCACCTCGCCGCGCAGCCGCCGTGGCACGGCCACCGGGTGCTCCGGGCTGTCCGGCACCGAGGTCGGGGTGCGCAGCAGCTCGGAGATCCGGTTCAGGCCGACCCGAGCCTGCTGGTAGCCGTCGAACACCTGGGACAGCTGCTGCACCGGACCGAAGAACAGCGTGAGGTACAGCAGGAACGCGGTGAGGACCCCCGGGGTCATCTCACCGGCGACGATCCGCGACACGCCGACGCCGAGCACCACCGCGGTGGCGATGTCGGACAGCAGCGCGACGAACGGGAAGTAGGTGGCGATGTAGCGCTGGGCCCGCAGCCGGGACCGGCGGTAGGCGTCCGACCGGGCACCGAACCGGTCGTAGGACAGCTCCTCGCGGACATAGGCCTGCGCGACCCGGACGCCGGTCACGTTCTCCTGCAGGTCTGCGTTGACCACGCTGACCCGCTCGCGGGCCTCGGCGTAGGCCCGCGAGGAGTAGCGGCGGAACACGAACGTCGCGGCCACCAGCAGCGGCAGCAGCCAGCCCAGCGCGTACAGCGCGAGCTCCGGGTCGGTGGCGGTCAGCGCGATCGCGACGCCGCCGATCGTCAGCAGGCTCACCACGGCCTGCGCGAGCCCGGTCTGCAGGAACGTCGACAGCGCGTCCACGTCCGTGGTCATCCGGGTCATGATCCGGCCGGACAGCTCGCGCTCGTAGTAGTCCAGCCCCAGCCGCTGCAGGTGCGCGTAGCTGCGCAGCCGCAGCAGGTAGAGCAGGCTCTCCCCGGCGCGGGCGGTGACCAGCGTCTGGAACCCGACGATCACCGCGTCGGCCAGCACGATCAGCAGGCCCACCAGGGCGGCGATCACCAGCACCCGGGTGGCTCCGTCGACGATGCCCGAGTCCACGGCGACCCGGGCGATCGTGGGCAGCGCGAGGGTGGCGAGCGCATCGGCGGCCATCAGCGCGATCCCCAGCACGAGCAGCGGCCGGACCGGGCGCAGCAGCGAGGTCAGCCGGAAGTCCGGGTCCGGCGCGGTCGGGGACCGCTCGCCGCGCAGCCGGGGCGACTCCGTCGCCGGGGGCAGTGCCTCGACGGCCTCGAGCAGCTCCGGGGTGGCGCTGACCCCGCCCGCCGACCAGGCGGCCGGCCCGCCGCCGACGGTCTCCCGGCCGAGGGTGCGGTCGGTGCCCTCGGCGCGCGCGCCGGCCGCCTCCGGCCACAGCTCGGGACTGACGCCCGGTACCGGGGCGGAGACCACCGCGCCCTCCGCCGCGGTCGCCGCGGCACCGTCGGTGCGGTGCCCGTTCGCGGCGCCGTCCGCACCGTGGTCGGCTCCACCGACCCGGTCGACCGGCCCCGTCGCCAGCAGCTCCCGGAACAACGCGCACCGCTCACGCAGCTCGGCCTCGGTCCCGGTGTCGACGACCCGGCCCTGGTCGAGCACCGCGATCCGGTCGGCCAGCGCCAGCGTCGAGCGGCGGTGCGCGACCAGCAGCGTGGTCCGCTCGGCCGTCAGCTCGTGCAGCGTCGCGTGGATCGCCGCCTCGGTGGCGGTGTCGACCGCCGACGTCGCGTCGTCGAGCACCAGCACCCGCGGCCGGGTGAGCATCGCCCGGGCGAGCGCGATCCGCTGGCGCTGCCCACCGGACAGCGTCAGGCCGCGTTCGCCGACCTCGGTGTCGAAGCCGTCGGGCAGGTCGTCGACGAACGCCGCGACCTGGGCGGCCTCGGCGGCGGCGCGGATCTCGTCGTCGCTCGCGTCCGGGCGGCCGTAGGCGATGTTGGCGCGGATGGTGTCGCTGAAGAGGAAGGCCTCCTCGAACACCACCCCCAGCTCGGCGCGCAGGTCGTGCAGCCGCAGCTCCCGCAGGTCCACCCCGCCGATCCGCAGCGCGCCGTCCTGCGGGTCGTAGAACCGGGGCAGCAGCAGCGACACCGTGGACTTGCCGGACCCCGACGGGCCGACCAGCGCCAGGGTCTCCCCCGGCTCGACGCGCAGGGACAGCCCGTCGAGCACCGGGTCGGGGGCGGCGTCCCCGTCAGGACCGGACCCGGCCGGCTCGTAGCCGAACCGGACCTCGTCCAGCTCGACGGTCAGCGGCCCCTCGGGGAGCGCCCGCGGCCGCTCGGGGTCGGTGATCTCGGGGGTGGCGTCGACGATGTCGTAGACCCGCTCGGCGGCGGCCCGGGTGAGCTGGGCGGTCACCACCAGGGCCCCGATCAGCCGGGCCGGGCCGACCAGCATCCCGACGTAGGCGGTGAAGGCCAGGAAGGTGCCCAGGTCGATGCTGCCCTGCGCGGCCATCCAGCCGCCCACGCCGATCACCGCGACCTGACCGAGCCCGGGCAGCGCGAGCAGCGCCGGGTTCAGCCGCGCGGTCAGCGCGGCCGCCCGCAGCCGCTCCCCGTAGAGCCGGTGCGCGCGGCGCTCCAGCGACGCGGTCTCCCGGGCCTCCTGACCGAAGCCCTTCACCACCCGGACACCGGTGACGGTCTCCTCGACCTGCTGGGCGATCTCCGCGGCCCGCTGCTGGGCCGACCAGGTCGCCGGGAACAGCGCCCGGCGGATCCGGTTGGTGGCGAAGAACGCCACCGGCAGCATCACCAGCGCGACGACGGTCAGCGCCGGGGAGAGCCACAGCATCGCCGACACCGCCACCACGACCAGCACCACGGTGCCGGCCGACAGCGGGACCATCGACAGGAACCCCTGCACGAGCTGCAGGTCCGAGATCGCGCGGGAGGCGACCTGGCCGGTGCGCAACCGGTCCTGGCGCACCCCGTCCATCCGCTGCACCGCGGCGAACACGTCCCGGCGCAGGTCGTGCTGGACGTCGAGCGCCATCCGCCCGCCGAGGTAACGGCGGACGAACGCGCCGACGAACTTGAACAGTCCCAGCACCAGCAGGCCGGCCACCACCGGGACCAGCACGCCCGGGTCGCCGTCGACCGCGCCGTTGACGCCTTCCCGGATCAGCAGCGGCCCGATCGCCTCCAGCCCGACCCCGACCATCGAGGCGCCGAGCGCACCGAGGGTGACGGCACGGTGGCGCAGGCACGCCTGGGTGAGACGGCGGACCCAGCCCGGCCGGTCGGGCTGTGGGGAGCGGGAGTCGGGCACGGATCCAGGCTATGCCCGCCCCCCGACAGTCCGCCCGGAGCGGGTGCGGCGCGGAAGCCGGGCCGCCGCGACCCCGGAGCCGCGCGGCCTCAGGTGATGTCGCGGCGGCCGCCGACGACCGCGGCCAGCGCCACCGCCGCCGTGGCCCAGGCGAGCAGCACCAGCAGGCCGACCCAGCCGGGCGGCGGCGCGCTCACCCCGGCGAGGAACTCCAGGACGGTGCGGTTGTCGGCGCCCGGACCGGCCACCCGGACCGGCACCTCGTAGAGCGCGAGGTCCCCGGCGTTGCCGGGCAGGAACGAGGTGAACCGGGCGAACACCGACGGGTCACCGAGGGCCGAGTCCCCCGACCGCAGCGCCCCTGCGACGAGGTTCTCACCGGCCAGCAGGTAGCCGACGGCGAGCGCGACCGCACCCGCCTGGTTGGGCACCAGCGTCCCGATCGCGACGCCGAGCGCGCCCCACAGCGCGCACGTGACGATCCCGAGCACGCCCAGTGCGGCGAGCGGGCCGATCCCGGGCAGCTGCTGCCCGCCGAGCACGGCCCCGCCGAGCAGCGGGCCGAGCACCGCCACGACCAGACCGTAGAACCCGGCGACGGCCGCGCCCACCATCACCTTCGCGCCGAGCACCTGGGTGCGCGAGCCGGTCAGGAAGGCCAGCGTCACCGTGCGGTACCGGTACTCGCCGGCGGCGAGCAGCGCGCCGAACACGGCGCCGACGATCGAGGTCATGCTCAGCACCGAGGCCAGGCCGGTGAGCAGCAGGATCGACGAGGCCCCGGTCGCGGCCGGCACCAGGAACCCGATCAGGCCGCCGAACAGGCTCATCGCCAGCGCGAGCAGCAGGACCGGGACCAGCAGCAGCCACCAGAGCCGCACCGAGACGGTGCGCCGGGCCTCCGCGCGCAGCATCGCGGCCCACCGGTCCGCGGACCCGAGCCGTCTCACGCCGCCTCCTCGCCGGCCAGCAGGCGCAGGAACATCTGCTCCAACCCGATCCGCTCCTCGGTCATCCCGTGCACCGCCACCCCGGCGGCCAGCGCCAGGTCCCCGACCCGCACCGCGTCCGCACTGGCGACGGCCAGCCAGCCGCCCTCGACGGCGTCGACCTCGGTCAGGCCGTCCGCGACCAGCGCCGCGGCGAGCCGCTCGGGATCGGCCGGCCGCACCAGCACCCGGGCGCCGTGCCCGTCGCGCAGCGCGGCGACCGTGCCGTCGAACCGGCACCGCCCACGGTCGATCACGACGAGTCGCTGGGCGGTCAGCTCCATCTCCGCGAGCTGGTGCGAGGACACCAGGACGCTGCGGCCGGACGCGGCGAACGCGTTCAGGAACGTCCGCAACCAGGCGATGCCGTCCGGGTCGAGGCCGTTGCCGGGCTCGTCGAGCACCAGGATCCGCGGGTCGCCGAGCAGCGCCGCGGCCAGCGCGAGCCGCTGGTGCATCCCCAGCGAGAAGCCGCCCACCGCGCGGTCCGCGGCCTCGGTCAGGCCGACCAGCTCGAGCACCTCGTCGACCCGGGCGTCCGGGACCCCGATCGCCGCGGCTGCGGCACGCAGGTGCGCCCGCGCGCTACGCCGCGGGTGCCCGCCGTGGGACTCCAGCACCGCACCGACGACCCGGCCCGGCGAGTCCAGGTCCGCGAACGGGAGCCCGTCGACCAGAGCGCGCCCGGTCGTCGGCGTGACCAGCCCGAGGATCATCCGCAGCGTCGTCGTCTTGCCCGACCCGTTCGGTCCGAGGAAGCCGGTCACCGCCCCGGGCTCGACGGAGAACGAGAGGTCGCGCACCGCCTCGACCGGGCCGAACCGCTTGCCCAGGCCCTCGACGGTGATCCGCCCGGACCCGGGCGGTAGAGCCTCCGGCACGTCTCGCCTCCCGCCGTCGGACCTGGTGCAGTCGTGCACGACCATCCTCGCCGACGGGCCCGCGCCACCCCACGCCGGGTGAGCACCGTCCGGAGATGGGACACCGGAGAAACTTGACCTGTTCCAGAAAAGTCGGCAGGCTCCGGGACCGTGTCGATCGCAACGGACGACGAGGGCAGGTTGCGCGCGGCCGGGCTGCGCGTCACGCGTCCTCGGCTGGCCGTGCTGCGGACCGTGCACGCCCACCCGCACGCCGATACGGATTCGATCATCCGGACCGTGCGGGCGGGCCTCGGGGAGGTGTCCCACCAGGCCGTCTACGACGTACTCCGGGCGCTCACCTCGGCCGGTCTCGTGCGGCGCATCCAGCCGTCGGGCTCGGTCGCCCGCTACGAGGCGCGGGTCGGTGACAACCACCACCACGTCGTGTGCCGGTCCTGCGGGGCCATCGCCGACGTCGACTGCGCCGTCGGCGACGCGCCCTGCCTCACCGCATCCGACGACAGCGGCTTCGTGATCGACGAGGCCGAGGTCGTCTACTGGGGCCGCTGCCCCAGCTGCTCTTCCACCACAGTCTCCGAAGGAGTTCCGAGTGTCTGACGAGAAGGTCACCGTCGAAGGCGAGATGAACCGGGAGGAGGACGGGGGCTGCCCGGTCAAGCACGGCGGCATCCCGCACCCCACCGAGGGCGGCGGCAACATCGACTGGTGGCCGAACCAGCTGAACCTGAAGATCCTGCGCAAGCACCAGGCCGTCGCCGACCCGTTCCACGGCGAGTTCGACTACGCCGCAGCGTTCGCGACCGTCGACCTCGACGAGCTCGCGCGTGACGTCGACGCCGTCATCACCACCTCGCAGGACTGGTGGCCCGCCGACCACGGCAGCTACGCCGGGTTCTTCATCCGGATGGCCTGGCACTCCGCCGGCACCTACCGGACCTACGACGGCCGCGGCGGCGCCGGCGCGGGCATGCAGCGCTTCGCCCCGCTGAACAGCTGGCCGGACAACGGCAACCTGGACAAGGCCCGCCGGCTGCTGTGGCCGGTCAAGCAGAAGTACGGCCGCACCGTTTCCTGGGCCGACCTGATGATCTTCGCGGGCAACCGCGCGCTGGAGGTCTCGGGCTTCACGACCTTCGGCTTCGCCGGTGGCCGCGCCGACGTCTGGGAGCCGGACGAGGACGTCTACTGGGGTGCCGAGACCACCTGGCTGGGCAACGAGGCGCGCTACGGCGGCAGCAAGGACTTCGCGAGCCGCGAGCTGGAGAAGCCGCTCGGCGCGTCGCACATGGGCCTGATCTACGTGAACCCGGAGGGCCCGGACGCCAGCGCCGACCCGGTCGCCGCGGCCCGCGACATCCGCGAGACCTTCGGCCGGATGGCGATGAACGACGAGGAGACCGTCGCGCTGATCGCCGGCGGGCACACCCTGGGCAAGACCCACGGCGCCGCCAACCCGGACGAGAACGGCCACGTCGGCCCCGAGCCCGAGGGCGCCGACATCACCGAGCAGGGCCTGGGCTGGAAGCAGAACTTCGGCTCCGGCAAGGGCCGCGACGCCATCACCTCCGGTCTCGAGGTCATCTGGACCCGCACCCCGAACCGGTGGAGCCACGACTTCTTCGAGCACCTGTTCGCCTACGAGTGGGAGCTGGAGAAGTCTCCGGCCGGCGCCTGGCAGTTCGTCGCCTCCGGCGCCGAGGCGATCATCCCGGACCCGGAGGAGGGCTACCCGGCGCGCAAGCCGACGATGCTCGTCACCGACGTCGCGCTGCGGATGGACCCGATCTACGAGCCGATCTCGCGCCGGTTCAAGGACAACCCGCAGGAGTTCGAGGACGCCTTCGCGCGCGCCTGGTACAAGCTGACCCACCGCGACATGGGCCCGCGCCAGCGCTACATCGGCCCGTGGGTGCCGACCGAGGAGCTGCTCTGGCAGGACCCGGTCCCCGCCGTGGACCACGCGCTGGTCGACGACACCGACGTGGCGTCGATCAAGGCGAAGGTGCTGGAGTCCGGCCTGTCGGTCTCCGAGCTGGTGTCGACGGCGTGGGCCGCGGCCTCGTCGTTCCGCGCCAGCGACAAGCGGGGCGGCGCCAACGGCGGCCGCATCCGCCTGGAGCCGCAGCGCAGCTGGGAGGTCAACGACCCGGCGCAGCTCAACACGGTGATCTCGAAGCTGGAGAGCCTGCAGTCCGAGATCAACGACGGGCTGTCCGGCGGCAAGAAGATCTCGTTCGCCGACCTGGTGGTGCTCGCCGGCGCCGCGGGCGTCGAGAAGGCCGCCAAGGACGCCGGGCACGACGTCACGGTGCCGTTCGTCGCCGGCCGCACCGACGCCACCCAGGAGCAGACCGACGTCGAGTCGTTCTCCTACCTGGAGCCGGCGACCGACGGGTTCCGCAACGTGCAGGGCAAGGGCGACCGGCTGCCGGCCGAGTACCTGCTCGTCGACCGGGCGAACCTGCTCGGGCTGTCCGCGCCGGAGCTGACCGTGCTGGTCGGCGGTCTGCGGGTGCTGGGCGCCAACACCGGCGGCAACACCGCCGGGGTGCTCACCGACAAGCCGGGCACGCTCACCAACGACTTCTTCACCACCCTGCTCTCGGCGGGCGTGGAGTGGAAGTCGGTGGCGGGTGACGACAACGCCTTCGAGGCCGTCGACACCGCGACCGGCGGGAAGCGCTGGACCGGCACCCGGGCCGACCTGGTCTTCGGGTCGAACTCCGAGCTGCGTGCCGTCGCCGAGGTCTACGCCTCCGACGACGCCCGTGAGAAGTTCGTCGAGGACTTCGTCGCCGCGTGGGACAAGGTCATGATGGCCGACCGGTACGACGTCTGATCGTCGTACCTTCCGCGACGCCCGGGCCGGTTCGCCGGTCCGGGCGTCGTGCGGGCAACGGCCCTACTTCGCGCCGGACTGCGCGGCCTTGAGCCGGGCGGCCTCGCGGTCGGCCTCGGCCCGGACGAGGCGTTCGCGGCGCAGCCAGTCGGGCTGCTCCTCCTTCAGCGCCGCGATCTGCTCGGTGGTCAGCGGCTCGTCGATCCCGGCCCGGGCCAGCCCGGAGATCGAGACCCCCAGCCGGTCCGCGACGACCGGACGCGGGTGCGGGCCGCTGCTGCGCAGCTCGCGCAGCCACTCCGGCGGGCCGGCCTGCAGCGCGTTGAGCTCGTCGCGCGAGACGACGCCGTCCCGGAACTCGGCGGGGGTGGCGTCGAGAAGGACACCGAGCTTCTTCGCCGCCGTCGCGGGCTTCATGGTCTGGCCGGTCTTCTGCGGTGCCATCCCACCAGCGTATCGAGGAGTGAGCGGCGGATAGCCTGGGCCGGTGACCGGCCCGGGAGACACCGCAGCGTTCCGGCTCGGCTACGTCCCCGGCGTCACTCCGGGCAAGTGGGCCCGGATGTGGGCCGAGCGCGTCCCCGACGTTCCGCTGGACCTGGTCACGGTGACCGCGGCCGATGCGGAGGACGCCGTCCGGTCGGGCGCGGTGGACGCCGGCGTCGTCCGGCTGCCGATCGACCGGACCGGCCTGCACGCGATCCCGCTCTACACCGAGACCACGGTCGTCGTCGTGCCGAAGGACCACGTGGTCACCGCGGCCGAGCAGGTCACGCCCGGCGACCTCGCCGACGAGATCGTCCTGCACCCCTCGGACGGGACGCTCGTGTGGGCCGGTGACCCGCCGGGTTCGGCGGCGGCACACACCCCGGCGACGACGGCCGAGGCGGTCGAGCTCGTCGCCGCGGGCGTCGGCCTGCTGGTCGTCCCGCAGTCGCTCGCCCGCCTGCACCACCGCCGGGACCTCACCTACCGGCCGCTGGTCGACGGCCCCGAGTCGAGCGTCGTGCTGACCTGGCCGGACGCGGAGACCAGCGACCTGATGGAGCAGTTCATCGGGATCGTCCGGGGCCGGACGGTGAACAGCTCCCGCACGCCCGCACGGGCTGCGGAACGGCGTCCGGCAGCACCCGCCGCCCGCCCGGCGAAGGCCGGGCGGCGACCGGCTCGCCGTGGGAGGCCGCGGCGCTGACCGCACCGCCGAAACCTGGCCAGGTCAGCTTGGCCAGGCTAGCCTGTCGGCGTGACCGTGCAGGTGAACGTCCAGGAGGCCAAGACGCGGCTGTCGCAGCTGCTGGCAGCCGCCGAGCGCGGTGAGGAGGTCGTCATCGCCCGCGACGGCCACCCGGTCGCCCGCCTGGTCCCCACCGGAGAACCCGCTCCGCGCCGGGTCGGCTTCGTCGCGGGCTCGGTCCCGGACTCGTTCTTCGACCCCCTGCCCGACGACGAGCTGGCCCGCTGGGAATGACCACCGCGCTGCTGCTGGACACCCACGCGCTGCTCTGGACACTGCTCGAACCCGACCGGATCCCGGGCCCGACCCTCGACCGGATCCGGGACCCGCGATGCGAGCTGATCGTGTCGGCGGCCAGCGCCTGGGAGATCGCGACGAAGGTCCGGCTCGGGAAGCTGGCCGAGGCCGAGGCCGTCGTGCACGGCTACTCCGGGCACCTCGTCGGGCTCGGCGCCCGGGAACTGCCCATCACCTCGGCCGACGCCCTCACCGCCGGTTCCCTGAGCTGGGGGCACCGGGATCCGTTCGACCGGATCATCGTTGCCCAGTGCATGACCCGTTCCTACCCCCTGGCCACGGCCGACGAGACGCTCACCGCGTTCCCGGCGGTCACGACGATCTGGTGAGCTCGCGGTCGAGGTGGTGCCACACCCGCTCGAGCGCCGGCACCCCGTACCGTCCACTGCGGACTGCATTGCCGACGGTCAGTGGCTGGGGTCGAACATCGTCCCGTCCGGTAGCGCGCCCCGGCTCCAGGTGACGGGCCCCGGGCGCGCACCCCGTGCGCCCCGGGTCCGGTGCTACCGGCTGCCGCCGGACGGGGTCCCGTTGACCAGAGCAGGAGCCGGGCCGCCGTCGCGGAGCTCGGCGGGCAGCAGCGACTGCGGCAGGTTCTGGAAGGCCACCGGCCGGAGGAACCGGGTGATCGCCGCCGTCCCGACCGAGGTCGTCCCCGGTGCGGTCGTCGCCGGGTACGGCCCGCCGTGCTGCTGGGCGTGGCTGACCGTGACCCCGGTCGGCCACTGGTTCCACAGCACCCGGCCCGCCCGGTCGGCGAGCCGCTCGAGCAGCGCGGGCGCGATGCGGTCGTCCTCCTCCCCCACGACGGTCGCGGTCAGCTGCCCGGGCAGCAGCTCGGCCAGCGCGAGGAGCTCGTCCTCGTCGTCGTAGGCGACGAGCAGCGAGGCGGGCCCGAAGACCTCGTCGAGCACCGCCGGGTTGTCGAGGACGTACTTCAGGTCGGTCGCGACGAGCGACGGCGCCGGCGGGTCGGCGAGCGCCCCGTCGTCGAACCGGAGGGGCTCGACGCCGTCGTTCCCGGCCAGCGTCCCGAGCCCGGCGACGTAGCCCTGCTGGATGCGATCGTTCAGCAGTGGTGCCGGTGCCGGGAGGTCGTGCGCCGCGAGCAGCTCCCGCAGGTCCGAGTCGCGGGGATGGACGAGCACGCCCGGCTTGGTGCAGAACTGCCCGGCCCCGAGGGTGAAGGACCCGACGAAGCCCGCGGTGATCTCCTCCGCGCGCCGGCGGGCGGCCTCCCGGGTCACGAAGACCGGGTTGACCGAGCCGAGCTCGCCGAAGAACGGGATGGGGTCCGGCCGCTGCTGGGCCAGGTCGAACAGCGCCCGCCCGCCGGCGATGGACCCGGTGAAGGCACCGGCCCTGATCTGCGGCGCGAGCAGCAGCTCCCGTCCCTCGTCGATCCCGCTGACCAGCTGGAACAGGTCCTGCGGGGCGCCGTCGCCGGCCAGCGCGGCGACGACGACCGCAGCGGTCGCGGCGGAGAGGTCCGGGTGCCCGGGATGCGTCTTCACGACGACGGCGTTGCCGGCGGCCAGCGCCGACGCCGAGTCGCCGCCGATCACCGAGAACGCGAACGGGAAGTTGCTCGCGGCGAACACGGCGACCGGCCCCAGCGGCACCAGGGTCCGCCGGATGTCGGGGCGGGGCCCCATCGGCCACTCGGGGTCGGCGGTGTCGATGCGGGCGTCGAGGTAGGAGCCGTCGCGCAGGACCTCGGCGAACAGCCGGAGCTGGAAGGTCGTCCGGCCGAGCTCACCCCGCAGCCGCGGCTCCGGCAGGTGGGTCTCGCGCATCGCCGTCGGGACCAGCTCGTCGGCCGCGGCGTCGAGCCGGGCGGCGACCGCGTCGAGGGCCGCGGCCCGGACGGTCCGGTCGGCGCGGGCCCACTCCCGGGACGCGGTGGCCGCGGCCTCGGCCGTCGCGGCGACCGAGCGGGCGGTCTGCGCGGCGTTCACGCGACCGACCCCGCGAGCTCGCCGGTGCGCGCCACGTCGCCGGCGATGCCCCAGCGGTCCAGGATCGTCGTGACCTGACCCTTCAGCTCCGGGCGCAGCTCGGAGAGCGGGGCGCGGACGGTCGACCGGCAGAGTCCCAGCTGGGCCAGGGCCTCCTTGACGACCGAGACGTTGTTCTCCGACGCGTTGTCGGCGCGCATCTTCTCGAAGTCCAGGATGTCGCGCTGCTCGGCGAACGCGCGGGGGAAGTCGCCCGCGACCAGCGCCTCGTGGATCCGCAGGCTGCGCCCCGGGTCCACGTTCACCAGCCCGGAGGTGAACCCCTGCGCGCCGGCCGCGGCGAAGTAGGGCGCCCAGTTCTCGGCCAGGCCGCAGAGCCAGGTGACCCGGCCCTCCGGCACCAGGGCGAGGGTGTGCGAGAAGACCTCGACGTCGTTGATCGCGAACTTGATCGCGGTCACCTGCGGGACCGCCTCCAGCAGTCCCGCGATGGCCTGCGGGGTGACCCGGCGGTCCTTGATGTAGGGCACGATCGCGATCTCCGGAAACGCCCGCGCCAGGGTGCGGTGACCCTCGATCCAGCCCTGCAGCGACCAGAACGGGTGCACGGGCTGGTGCAACATGAAGGCGTCGGCGCCGGCAGCCAGCTGGGCCTCACCGTCGGCCAGCATCGTGGCCCGGTCGTGGCTCACGCCGGTGAGGATCAGCGAGTCGGGGACGGTGGCCTTCGTCAGCTCGACCGAGCGGAGCCGCTCGGCGGGCGAGAGCGAGAAGAACTCCCCGGTGTTGCCGTTCGGGGTGAAGATCGTGGCGCCCCGGTCTGCCGCCCGGCGCAGTACGGCCGTGTAGGCGTCGGAGTCGATCGACTCCGAGGTGGCGTCGAACGGGGTCACGTTGATCCCGACGACCCCGCGGATCCGTTCCTTCACGTCGTCGAAGCGGTGAGCGCTCATCGATTCCTCTCTCGTGGACGTGGTGCGATCGTATACCAAGATACCAATCTTTCGGACGTCGTCGCGCCCGCGGGCGACGCGCTCGCTCCGCTCAGTCCCGGCCGGCGACGGCGATCCGGTCCCGCGCCTGCGTGATGTGGTCGGTCAGCGCCGCCTCGGCCGCGTCGGCGTCCCGCGCGGCGACGGCGTCCAGGATCGCCCGGTGCTGCTCGGACTCGACCCGCCAGCTCGGGCTCGCCTCCCACAGGAAGCGGGTCGCGCCGAGCGCCGCGACGTCCTGCAGGTCGACCAGGATCCCGACGACGACGTAGTTCGGGGTCCCCGAGAACAACAGCTGATGGAAGGTCCGGTTCTGCTCGCTCCGCCCGACGCTGTCCGAGCGGTCGGTCGCCTGCTGGGCGAGGTCGAGTGCCATCCGGGCAGCACTCACCCGCTGGTCGAAGCCGGGCGCGTGGTGCCGCACGCAGTCGGCGACGGCCTGCGGCTCCAGCAGCAGCCGCGTCGAGTACACGTGCAGCACGTCGGCGGTCGACAGCTCGCGGACCCGCGCTCCCCGGTTGCGGACGAACTCGACCAGGCCACGGCGGGTCAGGTCGATCAGCGCCTCGCGGACCGGGGTCTTGGACACGCCCAGCTGCTCGGCGATGCGCCGCTCGACCAGGGCCTCACCCGGCTTCAGGCTCCCGGCGAGGATCGCCTCGCGCAGCGACTCCACCACCAGGTCGGACGTCGAGGACGGCAGGCCGGCCAGGGTCAACGGCTTGGAGGCGGCGAGGTCCAGGGACATGGCGTGGCGACCTTTCACGTCGGGACGACCACGGCCGGCGACAGGACGCCGCAAGCGCGTGATGTGTCCAGCCTAGCGCTCACAGCGTGCTGGTATACCAATATCCGAGTGTGCTACGTTCCCGCCCGGTGCCGGACCGCACACCCCGGGGCGCGCGTCCCGCCACCACGGCAGCCGACTGTCCGGCGTTTCGGCCGACCCATCCCGTTCGGCGGCGCCCGTACCACGGGCCCGAGTTGTTCAAAGGAGAGTGACCGGTGAGTGAACGCGCGACAGTGAAGTCGGCCGAACCGGACGGAGATCCCTACGTCCTCGACCCGTCCGGCGTCGTCGATCCCCCGACGACGCTGCGCGGCCGGTTCCGCCACCTCGGCCCCGGCCTGCTGATCTCCGCGAGCGTGGTCGGCTCCGGCGAGCTGATCCTCACGACGACCCTCGGAGCGCAGGCGGGGTTCGCCCTGCTCTGGATGGTCGTCCTGGCCACCACGGTGAAGGTCTGGGTCCAGATGGAGCTGGCCACCTGGACGATCCTGACCGGGAAGACCGCGATCCAGGGCTACAGCCAGGTCGGCAGGCGCTGGCGCGGCGCGAGCTGGATCAACGTCGTGTGGATCCTGGCCGAGATCCCCAGCATCATGAAGCGCGGCGCGCTGATCGGTGGCTCGGCGGCCGCCGGCAGCCTGATGTACCCGATCGTCGGCGAGTCGCTGAGCGGCCGGTCCCTGGTGGCGTGGTCACTGCTGATCACCGGCGTGACGATCGTGCTGCTGCTGACCAACAAGTACAAGCTGATCGAGCGGTTCTCGACGGCATCGGTCGTCCTCTTCACGCTCGCGACCGTGGTGCTGGCACTCGCGCTCCCGCTCACCCCGTTCGGCTACTCGGGCGGCGACCTCGTCTCCGGCCTCCAGTTCGCCATCCCGGCGGGGACGCTGGGCATCGCGATCGCGATGTTCGGGATCACCGGCGTCGGCGCGGACGAGATGACCGCCTACACGGTGTGGTGCATCGAGAAGGGCTACGCGAAGTTCACCGGCCCGAACGACGGCACCGAGGCGTGGGCGGAGCGCGCCCGCGGCTGGATCCGGGTGATGCGGGTCGACATCCTGGTCTCCTGGCTCATCACCACCGGCTGCACGCTGGGCTTCTACATCATCGGCGCCGCCGTCCTGCACCCGCAGGCGCTGGTCCCCTCCGGCAACGAGGTGATCAGCACGCTGTCCCGGATGTACACCGACACCCTCGGGACTTGGGCCAACGGGCTCTTCCTGGTCGCGGCGTTCGTGATCCTGTTCAGCACCGCGTTCGCGGTCGGCGCGGCCAACACCCGGCTCTGGGCCGACACGCTCGCCCGGCTCGGCGTCTACGACTTCGCCGACCAGGCGATGCGCAACAAGGTGACCCGGATCCTCATCGCCGTCATCCCGACGCTGTGGATGGTCGCGTACCTGTTCGTCCAGTCGCCGGTGCTGATGCTGCAGATCGGCGGCACGGCGACCGCGGTGTTCCTGGTCGCCGTGGTGATCAGTGTCTGGAAGCTGCGCAGCACCGAGGTCCCGAAGGAGTTCCGGAGCAGCACCTTCCTGACGACGATGCTGGCGCTCAGCAGCATCGCGATCCTGCTGCTGGGTGCCTACACGCTCTACGACACCTTCAGCTGACGACCGCGCCCCGGTTCGACCGAGGGGTACACCAGCGCAGTCCGGCCGCCGCCGGGAGCGCTGGTGTACCCCTCGACGACGTCGTGGACCGGTCAGGGCTCGAAGAGACCGGGGGTCCACGAGGCGGCCCGGGGACGGAGAGCCCACCAGGCGCGGGCGTAGCCGCGGCGCACCGCGTGGGTCACCCTCCGGCGGGAGCGGACGCGGCGGCACAGCCGCTCGGCCGCGGCCTCCGCGTGCAGCTCCCGCATCCTGGCGCGGGCGAGATCGGCCCAGACGTGCTCGTTCACGACGTGCTCCCTCCGGTCTCCTCCGGCGCCGCCCCGGGCGTCGCGTAGTCCGGCGGGCGCGGCAGCCACGCCCCCATGAACATCTCGACCGGTCGCGCCCCGGCAGGGCGAGCGGCCGGATCGCGCGCCCGGTCCGCGAACCGGCGCGCGATCCCGACGAACTCCTGACTGAGCTCGGCCAGCTCCTCGTTCGTCATCCAGGTGGCCCCGCCGCTGAACCCGGCCGCATCCCGCCACGCCGCGGTCTCCTGGCTCGAGCGCCGGTACCAGCGCTTCATCTTCTCCGCGGCTCGATCCACGTAGACCTCGGACAGCGTCTCGGCGGCCATCGCCGTCTCCGGGTCCATGTCGTCCTGAACGCCCCAGGACTGGCCGTACTGCACGAGCCGCCACGGCTTCTCCCGCCCGCGCCCGCCCTCGGCCGGCTCGACGAACCCGTACTTGGCCAGGATCCCGAGGTGGTAGGCGCAGCTGGCGACGCTCTCCCCGGTCAGCTCCGCGCACCGGGTGGCGGTCGCGGTCCGCTCCAGACCGACCACCTCCAGGAGCTCCACCCGCAGCGGATGGGACAGCGCCCGCAGCCGGGCCGGATCGGTGAGCGTGTAGGGCTCCTTCGGCATGCGAATCAAGATACCTTGCTCAAGACTTCTTGAACAAGACTCCTTTCTCAACACTCCTTGATTCGATCACCGCAGCTCGGCGAGCACCCCCGCGAGCCGATCGGGCTCGGAGAACATCGGCCAGTGCCCCGTCGGCAGCTCCACGAACGACCACTCCGGCCCGCCCATCTCGGCGAACCCCGGCACCCCGGCGTCGATCATCGGGCGGACCTGGCCCGGGGTGAAGCTGCAGGCCACGACAGCCTTCGGCAGCGACGGGTCCGGCGTCCCGCGCCGGACACCGGTCAGCACCGCACCGGCGGGCTCGACCAGTGAGCGGGCGTGCACCTCGTCGAACCGCGCGTCCGAGATGCCCTCGGTGCTCGTGCCGAGCTCGGCGAACTCCGCGCGGGTGGGCATCGGCTGCCCGGTGCCGTCCTTCTCGACGGCGGCCCGGATCCACTCCTGCACCTCCGGCGGGGTGAACTCGACCTGGGCCACGCCGTCGGGCAGCGGTCCGGTGTCGACGAACACCAGCCGCGCCACCCTGTCCCGAGCCCGCTCGGCCGCCGCCGCGCAGACCGGCCCGCCGCCGCTGTGCCCGACGAGCACGGCACGGTCCACACCGGACAGAGCTCTCCGGACGTCGTCGACGTGGGTCTCCGCGGTGTCGCCGGGTGCGTGCCCGAGCTCGACCGCGACCACCTCGTGACCGCGGGCACGCACGTCCGCGGCCACCGCGTCCCATGCCCACGCTCCGAGCCAGAACCCCGGGACCAGCACGTATGTCGTCATGCCGGGGACTGTCCCACCGATCGCGGACAGCTTCCGCCCTTGACGCGGACGCCCGCCTCCGCGGCCGACGCGCGCTGATCCACGGTCCGCGCGGCCGGCGGATCAGCGCTCGTTCACCGGGTCGGCGCAGGCGGTGGGTCCGCGCGCGGGATCGGCCATCGGGCGATGCCGCGCCGACCTCCGAGGCCGGGAGAGGTCTGCGAGGTCGCACACGACGGAGCCCCGCACGGACATCGTCCGTGCGGGGCTCCGGGGCGTGCGACGCGGGAGGGAGGTCAGGCCGCCTTCGCCGAGAGCTTCTCCAGGCGGCGGGTGGTGGGCCAGCGGACGTTGGTCGCCCACCCGGCCTTCTCGAAGCCACGGATGACCACGGCCGAGATGTCGATCTGGCCCTTCTTCACGCCGTGCCGGGCGCAGGTCGGGTCGGCGTGGTGCAGGTTGTGCCAGGACTCGCCGAACGAGAGCACCGCCAGCCACCAGACGTTCGCGGACTTGTCCCGCGAGGCGAACGGGCGCTCGCCCCAGATGTGGCAGATCGAGTTGATCGACCAGGTGACGTGGTGCAGCACCGCGACGCGGACGATGCCCGCCCAGAAGAACGCGGTGAACGCGCCCCACCAGGACATCGTGAGCAGGCCGCCGAGCAGCGCCGGGCCGAGCAGGCTGGCCATGACGATGAGCGGGAACGCCTTCTGCAGGCGGAGCATGTCCTTGTCGGCGACCAGGTCCGGCGCGAACCGGTTCATGTTGGTGAGGTCGCGGTCGAAGATCCAGCCCATGTGCGAGTGCCAGAAGCCCTTGACCAGGGCCTTGGGTCCGGTGCCGTAGAGCCACGGCGAGTGCGGGTCGCCCTCCTTGTCGGAGAACGCGTGGTGCCGGCGGTGGTCGCCGACCCAGTCGAGGACACCGCCCTGCAGCGCGATGCTGCCCGCGATCGCCAGTGCGATCCGCAGCGGCCGCTTCGCCTTGAACGAGCCGTGGGTGAAGTACCGGTGGAAGCCGACCGTGATCCCGAGCCCGCTGATCAGGTAGAAGACCGCGAAGAGCGCGACGTCGACCCAGCCGAGCCCCCAGCCCCAGGCGAACGGGA
This sequence comes from Pseudonocardia nematodicida, assembly GCF_040105385.1. Lineage (NCBI taxonomy): Bacteria > Bacillati > Actinomycetota > Actinomycetes > Pseudonocardiales > Pseudonocardiaceae > Pseudonocardia > Pseudonocardia nematodicida. The sequence goes on along the minus strand of NZ_JBEDNQ010000003.1, from coordinate 551,295 downwards.
TGGCGGCGAGCAGCGCCAGCGTCGGGCCGGCCACGAACACCGCGATCAGGGCCATCGCGCCGGGCGGGCGGGTCCCCTCGGTGATCGGGGCGGGCCCCTTGCGGGTGCTGGTGCCGGGTGGAGCGGCCTCGAGCGTCATGACTCCATGAAACAGACGGGAGGCCCGTACGGGCAGTGCGGAATACCCCCGTATCGCTCTTCGGGTTCCGCGGCACCGGGAGACCCATGACACATGACCCGCGGGTAACTTGGCAAGGGTGAAGCTCTCCACGGTGCTCCCCTACGGCGACGACCCGATCCGGAACGCGGACGCGGTCACCGACATGGAGCGGGCGGGTCTCGACGTCGTCTGGGCCGCCGAGGCCTACAGCTTCGACGCCGTCTCGCTGCTCGGATACCTCGCCGCCCGGACCGAGCGGGTCGAGATCGGCTCGGCGATCCTGCCCGTCTACTCGCGCACGCCGACCCTCACCGCGATGACCGCGGCCGGCCTGGACGCGCTGTCCGACGGCCGGTTCAACCTCGGCCTCGGCGCGTCCGGCCCGCAGGTGATCGAGGGCTTCCACGGCGTCCCCTACGACAAGCCGGTCGGCCGGACGCGCGAGATCATCGAGATCTGCCGGACGGTGTGGCGCCGCGAGGAGAAGCTCGTCCACGACGGTCTCTACCCGATCCCGCTGCCCGAGGGCCGGGGTACCGGGCTCGGCAAGCCCCTGAAGATCATCAACCACCCGCGACGGCCGGACATCCCGGTCTGGGTGGCCGCCCTCGGCGAGAAGAACCTGGAGATGACCGCCGAGCTGGCCGACGGCTGGCTGCCGCACGTCGTGCTGCCGGAGAAGATCCGGGAGGTGTTCGGCCCGGCCCTGGACGCGGGGTTCGCGAAACGCGCGCCGGAGCTCGGGCCACTGCAGATCACCGGCGGCGGGATCTGCGCGCTGGAGGAGGAGTGGTTCGAGCCGGCGCGGCAGGCCGCGCGGGGTCTCTACGCGCTCTACATCGGAGGGATGGGCGCGCGCGGCAAGAACTTCTACAACACGGTGTTCGCCAAGCAGGGCTACGCCGAGGCCGCGCGCGTCGTGCAGGACCTCTACCTCGACGGACGCAAGGAGGAGGCCATGGCCGCCCTCCCGGACGAGTTCATCGACAAGGTCAGCCTGATCGGCCCGGAGGGCCACGTCCGGGAGCGGATCGCGGCGTTGCGCGAGAACGGGATCACCCACCTGCACGTGAGCCCGATGACCGGCGACGTGAACGGCATGTTCGACCGGCTCAAGACCTGGATCTCCTGAGGCGCAGCGGATTGCGCGACGCGGTGGTGCGAACGGCCCTGGCGGGATCTGCGCCGTTCGGCCCAACGCCGGGGGCCGCGTCACCGCTCGTATCCGGGCCGTACAGAATGTGTGACGTCGTCCACGGTCGCCGCGTCCCTCTCGGTGACACAACGAGGAGGAGCGCTGAGTTGTTGGAGCTGGCCATCCGGACCTCCGACGAGCCGATCTCCCCCGGTCAGTACCGGCACACCGCCACCCACGCCTGGTGGATGGGCACGTACCTCAGCGGTGACGAGTTCTGCGTGCACTACTCCGAGCACCTGCTCCAGCAGTGGACGCCGGTCGATCCGGGCGAGGACTGGCTGCTCGACCGTGAGCTGACCGGACGGCTGCAGTGGCTCTGCGGCGACGGTGCGGCGGCCGTCGAGAACGGCTTCCTGCTCGCCGACCAGTGGCCCACCGGCCGCTTCCGCGCGCCGCACGGCGACTTCTACGCCGCCCTGCACGGCCACCGGCCGGCGTCGAAGCCCGGGGCGTGGGCGAACCCGACCGCGGCGTTCCTGGCCGCGCTGCCCGGCGACCCGGACGAGATGCTGCGCCGGCTGGTCGCCGACAGCCCGCCCGGCCGCGGCTACACCGGACCGTTCCAGAGCGCGGTCGACGCGCTGCGCACCTGCCGCGTCCCGGCCGAGCTGCGCGCGGTGATCTACGACGCACTGCGCCGGCTGCCCACGGTGGAGCTCGGCGAGGCCACCGACCTGGACGGCCAGGTCCACCCGGCACTCGTGCACGACGACGGCCCGCTCCGCAGCGAGCTGCTGATCTCCCCGGTCGACGGCCAGTACGCCGGCGAGCGGGACACGGTCCGGCGTCCGGGCCGGGTCGGCCCGCCGGTCGGCACGGTCATCGCGGAGACGGCGGTGTCGACGTCGGTCGTCGACGTCCTCGGATCGCCGCCCGGCTTCTGAGAGTCCCGGCGGGACTCGTACTGAATCGAGAACGTGACCGATCGATCACGACAAGGTCACAGCGCGAACCCCGACACGCTGCCCCGCCGCGCCGTGTGGCGACTAACCTGGTAGGCGGTCGCGACAAATCGAGCAGCGAACAAGGCGGTTGACGCAGAGTGTCATCGAGCAGTACCTCCCATCAGGCGAGCGACTTCGGTCCCAACGAGTGGCTCGTCGAGGAGATGTACCAGCGCTTCCAGGAGGACCCGTCGGCCGTGGACCCGGCCTGGCACGAGTTCTTCGCCGACTACGTCAAGGACGGTGACGGGCAGTCCTCGGCGCCCGACGTCGAGGAGGCCGGCTCCGACGCCGCCACCCCGTCCTCGGCCGGGCAGAACGGCGCCGTGCCGTCCGGCGGGGTCACCCGCGGGTCGGCGACCGAGGACGACGAGAACGACGACGCGGAGGCGGCGCCGGCGCAGAAGCCCGTGCGGAACGGCACGGAGACCGCGGGCCGGGCCTCGCGGTCGTCGGCCGACGTCCCGCCCCCCGTGACACCGAAGGCCGAGCCGGCCCCCGCGGACACGAAGGCGCGCACGGCCGAGGTGCCGTCGCCGAACGGCACCGCCAAGACCGCCGCGAAGCCGGCCGCGGGCAGCGGCTCGAAGGCCGCCAAGCCGGCGCAGGACGGGGGTGGCGCGACCACCACCCCGCTGCGGGGTGCCGCGAACGCCATCGCCAAGAACATGACCGCCTCGCTGGAACTGCCGACGGCGACGAGCGTCCGCGCGGTCCCGGCGAAGCTGCTCGCCGACAACCGCATCGTCATCAACAACCACCTCAAGCGCACCCGCGGCGGGAAGCTGTCGTTCACGCACCTGATCGGCTATGCGCTGATCAAGGCGCTGGCCGACTTCCCGAACATGAACCGGCACTTCGCCGAGACCGACGGCAAGGCCTCGGTGGTCACCCCCGAGCACGTCAACCTCGGCCTGGCGATGGACATGCCGGGCAAGGACGGCAGCCGCACCCTGATCGTCGTGTCGATCAAGGGCACCGAGAACATGTCCTTCGGGCAGTTCTGGGCCGCCTACGAGGCGATGGTCCGCAAGGCCCGGGACGGCAAGCTGACCGCCGAGGACTTCTCCGGCACCACGATCAGCCTGACCAACCCGGGCACCCTGGGCACCAACCACTCGGTGCCGCGGCTGACCGTCGGCCAGGGCGCGATCGTCGGCGTCGGCGCGATGGAGTACCCGGCCGCCTTCCAGGGCGCGTCCGAGGAGCGGCTCACCGAGCTCGGCATCAGCAAGATCATCACGCTGACGTCGACCTACGACCACCGGATCATCCAGGGCGCCGAGTCCGGCGACTTCCTGCGCCGGGTGCACCAGCTGCTGCTCGGCGAGGACGGCTTCTACGACGAGGTCTTCGCGTCGCTGCGGGTCCCCTACGAGCCGATCCGCTGGGTCCAGGACTTCCCCGAGGGCGAGGTCGACAAGACCGCCCGGGTGCTCGAGCTGATCGAGTCGTTCCGCACCCGCGGCCACCTGATGGCCGACACCGACCCGCTGAACTACCGCCAGCGCCGGCACCCGGACCTGGACGTGCTCAGCCACGGGCTGACCCTGTGGGACCTCGACCGCGAGTTCGCCGTCGGCGGCTTCGGCGGCAAGACCCACATGAAGCTGCGCGACGTGCTCGGCCTGCTGCGCAACTCGTACTGCCGCACGATCGGCACCGAGTACATGCACATCGCCGACCCCGAGCAGCGGAAGTGGCTCGAGGAGCGGATCGAGATCCCGCACGTCAAGCCGGACCAGAGCGAGCAGAAGTACATCCTGTCCCGGCTCAACGCCGCCGAGGCGTTCGAGACGTTCCTGCAGACCAAGTACGTCGGGCAGAAGCGGTTCTCGCTGGAGGGCGGCGAGACCGTCATCCCGCTGCTGGACGCGGTCCTGGACAAGTCCGCCGAGCGCGAGCTCGACGAGGTCGTCATCGGCATGCCGCACCGCGGCCGGCTCAACGTGCTGGCCAACATCGTCGGCAAGCCGATCAGCCAGATCTTCCGCGAGTTCGAGGGCAACCTCGACCCGGGCCAGGCGCACGGCTCCGGCGACGTGAAGTACCACCTCGGCGCCGAGGGCAAGTACTTCCGGATGTTCGGCGACGGCGAGACGACCGTCTCGCTGACCGCGAACCCGTCGCACCTCGAGGCCGTGGACCCGGTGCTGGAGGGCATCGTCCGGGCCAAGCAGGACATCCTCGACAAGGGCGACGGCGGCTTCACCGTCCTGCCGGTCCTGCTGCACGGCGACGCCGCGTTCGCCGGCCAGGGCGTGGTGGCCGAGACGCTGAACCTGGCGCTGCTGCGCGGCTACCGCACCGGCGGCACCGTGCACGTCGTGGTCAACAACCAGGTCGGGTTCACCACGGCGCCGGAGCACTCGCGCTCGTCGCAGTACTGCACCGACGTCGCGAAGATGATCGGCGCGCCGGTCTTCCACGTGAACGGCGACGACCCGGAGGCCTGCGTCTGGGTGGCCAAGCTGGCGGTCGAGTACCGCGAGCGGTGGAACAACGACGTCGTGATCGACATGATCTGCTACCGGCGCCGGGGCCACAACGAGGGCGACGACCCGTCGATGACCCAGCCGTCGATGTACGACATCATCGACGCCAAGCGCAGCGTCCGGAAGATCTACACCGAGTCGCTGATCGGCCGCGGTGACATCACCATGGAGGAGGCCGAGCAGGCGCTCAAGGACTTCTCCAACCAGCTGGAGCACGTCTTCAACGAGGTGCGCGAGCTGGAGAAGACCCCGCCGGTCATCTCCCCGTCGATCGAGCAGGAACAGCAGGTCCCGAGCGACCTGGACACCTCGATCCCGCTCGAGATGATCCACCGGATCGGCGACGTGCACGAGAACCTCCCCGAGGGCTTCTCCGTCCACAAGCGGGTCGAGCCGGTGCTCAAGAAGCGGCACACGATGTCCCGTGAGGGCAACGTGGACTGGTCGTTCGCCGAGCTGCTCGCCATGGGTTCGCTGGCGATGGACGGCAAGCTGATCCGGCTGTCCGGTCAGGACTCCCGGCGCGGCACGTTCGTGCAGCGGCACTCGGTGCTCATCGACCGCAAGACCGGCGCGGAGTACTTCCCGCTGCGCAACCTGTCGGAGAACCAGGCCCGGTTCCTGCCCTACGACTCGGCGCTCTCGGAGTTCGCCGCGGTCGGCTTCGAGTACGGCTACTCGGTCGCCAACCCGGACGCGCTCGTCATGTGGGAGGGCCAGTTCGGCGACTTCGTCAACGGCGCCCAGTCGATCATCGACGAGTTCATCTCGTCCGGTGAGGCGAAGTGGGGGCAGCTCTCCGACGTCGCGATGCTGCTGCCGCACGGCCTGGAGGGCCAGGGCCCGGACCACAGCTCCGGCCGCATCGAGCGGTTCCTGCAGCTGTGCGCCGAGGGCTCGATGACGGTCGCGCTGCCGTCGGACCCGGCGAACTACTTCCACCTGCTGCGCCAGCACACCCTCGACGGTGTGCGCCGCCCGCTGGTGGTGTTCACGCCGAAGTGGATGCTGCGCGCCAAGCAGGTCGTCAGCCCGCTCTCGGAGTTCACCGACGGCCGGTTCCGTCCGGTGATCGACGACCCGGAGCACGCCGCGACCGACGGTCCGGTCACCGGCGTGAAGCGGGTGCTGTTCTGCTCCGGCAAGATCTACTGGGAGCTCGCGGCCGCGAAGGACAAGCGCCGCAAGAACGGCGACACCTCGGTCGAGGAGACCGCGCTGGTGCGGGTCGAGCGGCTCTACCCGGTGCCCACCGCGGAGATCGCCGAGATCCTCGAGCGCTACCCCGAGGCGGACGACATCCGCTGGGTGCAGGAGGAGCCGGCGAACCAGGGCTCGTGGCCGTTCTACGGCCTGGAGCTGCCGCAGAAGCTGCCGGAGCTGCAGGGCCGGTTCACCCGGGTGTCCCGGCGGCGGATGGCGGCCCCGGCCGCCGGGTCGTCGAAGGTGCACGAGGTCGAGCAGGCCGAGCTGATCGACAAGGCGTTCGCGAAGTAGGAGCGTCCCCCTCCCCCTCCCCCTCCCCCGGGCTTACTCATGACGCTTTGGTTCGGCCATACCGAACTAAAGCGTCATGAGTCGGGACGGGACGGGTCGGCCCGGGCGGGTGCGGTTGCGGGGCGGTCCGCTCAGCCGGGGTCGGTGAGCGGGAGCGCGGCGACGAGGCGTCCGAACTCCTCGCGCAGGCCGGGCGCGGCGCCGATCGTGAGCGCCGACGTCGGCGGGGCGCCGGCCGGACCGGTGAGCCGGACCCCGGCCTCGGTGGCGATCAGGTAACCGGCGGCGACGTCCCACGGCTTGGCGTCCAGCACGAGACCCGCGTCGACCCGGCCGGCGGCGAGGTAGGCGAGCTGCAGCGCCGACGGGTACCGGCGGAGATCACCGACCACCTCCAGCAGGGCGGGGATCACCGAGCCGAGCCGTTCCCGGGTGGCCTGCGACGGGTTGTAGCTCAGCGCGAGCAGGGCCCGGCCCAGCTCGGTGCACCCCGAGGCCCGGAGCGGGCGGTCGTTGCACCACGCGCCCGCGCCGCGTACGGCCGCGAACGTCTCGGCCACCGTGGGGTCGTGCACGACCGCGACCGTGGTCACCGGCCCGTCGGCGTCGTCGCGCACCTCCTCCAGCGCGAGACAGACCGACCACGGCCCGCTGCGGGAGACGTAGTTGCGGGTCCCGTCCAGCGGGTCGATCACCCATCGCCGGCTGCTGCCGCCCGCGAGGTCCGTGCCCTCCTCGGCGAGCACACCGTCGTCCGGGAACGCCGCGCGCAGCCCGTCGACCAGCAGACCCTCCGACGCGATATCCACATCGGACACCAGATCGTTGACGTGCGCCTTGGTGCCCTGCACGCGGAGGCCGTCCCAGCGCTCGAGCTGCAGCGCGCCCGCCTCGCGGGCCAGGCGCACGGCGACCGAGAGCTCCTCCGCCCCGGGGCCGACGATCGTGCCGGTCACCGGCCCGCGTCCGCTCCGGCCGGGTCGCTCGCCCGGTCCAGGCGCTCGACGGCGTCCGCCGGCAGCTCCAGGTCCGCCGCGGCCAGCAGCGGCGCGAGCTGGTCGGGGTTGCGGGCGCTCGCGACCGGCGCGACGACGTCGGGCCGGGTGCGCAGCCACGCCAGCGCGACCGACGCCGGCTCGGCCCCGAGCCCGTCGGCGACCTCGACGAGCGCACCGACGACGTCGAACGTGGCCTCGTGCAGGTAGGCCTTCATCTGGCGTTCCCGGTCGGTGCCGGCCACCTGCTCGGCGTGGGTGTACTTCCCGGTGAGCAGCCCGGCCGCGAGGCTGAAGTAGGGCAGCACGCCGATCCCGTGCCGGGCGGCCACCGGCGCGAACTCCCGCTCGTACCCGGCGCGGTGCAGCAGGTTGTAGTGCAGCTGGAACGCGACCGGCGGGGCGGCGCCGGTCGCCGTCGCCACCGCGACCCACTCCTCCAGCCGGTCGGGCGAGAAGTTCGAGAGCCCGACGTGGCGCACCTTCCCGGCCCGCACGAGCGCGTCGAAGGCGGCGACGGACTCCTCGATCGGCGTGTCCGGGTCGTCGTAGTGGGCGTAGTACAGGTCGATGCGGTCGGTCCCGAGCCGGCGCAGCGAGGCCTCGGCCGCGGCCGAGATCGTCTCCGGGACGAGCCCGGTGAACCCGGGGTGCGAGCTGACCTTGGTCGCGAGCGTGACCCGGTCCCGGTTCCCGCGGGCGAACCAGCGCCCGAGGACCTCCTCCGACTCACCGCCGGAGTTGCCGGGCACCCAGTGCGAGTACCCGTCGGCGGTGTCGACGTGGTTCCCGCCGGCCGCGGTGAACGCGTCGAGCACCGCGAACGAGCCGGCGTCGTCGCTGGTCCAGCCGAAGGTGTTGCCGCCGAGGACGACGGGGAAGGTCTCGAGGTCGGAGCGTCCGATCAGGGGCATGCGTCTCCTCGCAGAGGCTCGGTCGTCGGCCCGCCGGTGCACCGGCGGGCCGTTCCGCCCCCGCAACCTATCCGGGCCCCGCACGGCCGCGACGGCACCGGCGCCACCACCGGCGGCCGACCGTGGATAACCTGGCCGGCGTGTACTTCACCGACCGGGGCATCGAGGAGCTCGTCGACCGGCGCGGCGACGAGCAGGTCAGCGTCGAGTGGCTGGCCGACCGGCTGCGCGCGTTCGTCGACCTGAACCCGCAGTTCGAGACGGCCGTCGAGCGGCTGTCGAGCTTCCTGGCTCGCGACGACGCCGACGACGAATGACCCCTGCCGGCGGGTGAACGCGGCGGGGCCGGGAGGAGTCCTCACCGGCCCCGCCGCGAGTCGGGGAGCGGACGGTCCGTGCGGCGTCAGTGCGGTGCCGGGTCGGGCACCCCGTCGAGGATCACCGTCTTGGTCTCCAGGTAGGCCCGCAGTCCCTCGACGCCGCCCTCGCGACCGATGCCGGACTGCTTGAACCCGCCGAAGGCGATGCCGAAGTCGGTGCGGTAGGCGTTGTGCCCGACCGTGCCCGAGTGCAACCGGCGGGAGACCGCGTACGCCTTGTCGAGGTCGTCGGTGAACACCGAGGCGTTCAGGCCGTAGGGGCTGTCGTTGGCGATGGCGACGGCGTCGTCCTCGCCGTCGGCCGGGATCACGGTGAGCACCGGCCCGAAGATCTCCTCCTGGGCGATCACCGAGGAGTTGTCGACGCCGCCGAACACGGTCGGCTCGACGTACCAGCCGCGGTCGAGGTGGGCGGGCTTCCCGCCGCCGGTGGCCAGCCGGGCTCCGGCGGCCTTCCCCTGCGCGATGTAGTCGAGGACCGTGGTCTGCTGGCGCTCGATCGCCAGCGGACCCATCTGGGTGGCCGGGTCGAACGGGTCACCGACCTGCACCGCGGCGTAGCGGGCCGCGAGCGCCTCGACCAGCTCGTCGTGCCGGCGCCGGCTCACCACGACCCGGCTCAGCGACGAGCACACCTGACCGCTGAGGAAGCAGCCGGCGCCGGTCAGTGCCGCGGCGGCGGAGTCGACGTCGTAGTCGTCGAGCACGACCGCGGCCGACTTGCCGCCCAGTTCCAGGGTGACCCGGGCGACCCGCTCCCCGCACAGCGACGCGATCCGGCGCCCGGCGGCGGTCGACCCGGTGAAGGCGATCTTGTCCACCCGGGGGTCGCGGACCAGGGCCTCGGACGGTCCGCGGTCGGCGGTCAGCACGTTGAGCACGCCGGCCGGGAGCCCGACCGACTCGGCCACCTCGGCCAGCAGGTACGCGGTGCCGGGCGCCTCCGGCGAGGCCTTCAGGACGACGGTGCACCCGGCCAGCAGCGCGGGCGCGACCTTCCAGGACGCCAGCGACATCGGCACGTTCCACGGGACGATCGCGCCGACGACACCGACCGGCTCGCGCACCAGCAGGCCGTACTCGCCGCCCGCGGTCGGGGTGGCGGGTTCGGTGAAGGGGAACGTCTCCGCCAGGTCTGCGTAGAGGTCGTAGATGCCGGGGACCTTGCCGAGCAGCCCCAGCGAGTGCCGCTGCACGACGCCGGACTCCCGCGGCCAGATCCGGGAGGCGTCGGAGACCCGGGCCCGCAGTCCCTCGGCCATCGCGCGCAGGTACCCGGCGCGCTCGGCGTGGCTCATCCGCGGCCACGGTCCGTGGTCGAACGCCGCGCGGGCGGCCGTCACGGCGCGGTCGACGTCGGCCTCGACCGCCTCGCCCACCCGCAGGAACGTCTCGGTCGTCGCGCTGTCGACGACGTCGATGGTCGCCCCGGTCGACGGGGTGACCCACTCGCCCCCGATGTAGAGGCGGTCGGGCGAGCTCAGCGGCACCGCACCGCGCACGGCGGCGACGTCCACTACGGACACTGCGGGTCTCCTCGGATCGAAGGTCGGGTGTCGGGTGTCGGGGTCAGAGCAGGACGACGGAGCGGATGACCTCGCCGTCGCGCATCCGGGCGAAGGCGGTCTCGACGTCGTCGATCCCGATCTCCTCGGTCACCATGTCCTGCAACGGCAGCCGGCCGGTCAGCTGCAGCTCGACCAGCTTCGGGAAGTCACGCGAGGGCACGCACTCGCCGTACCGGCTGGAGCGGATCGCGCCGTCCCGCCGGAAGAAGTCGATCAGCGGGAGCTCTGGGACGGTGGCGCCCGGGCGCGGCACGCCGACCAGGACGAGCGTGCCGGAGGGGCGGCGGGCGTAGAAGGCCTGCTGCCAGGTCTGCGGCAGCCCGACCGCGTCGATGACGACGTCGGCCCCGGCCCCGCCGGTCAGCTCCCGGACCCGCTCGACGACGTCGGTGTCCCGGGCGTCGATCGTGTGGTCGGCGCCGAAGCCCTTCGCCCACTCCAGCTTCCGCGGGTCGGTGTCGATCCCGATGACCGTGGTCGCGCCGGCCGTCCGGGCGCCGGCGACGGCCGCGTCGCCGACCCCGCCGCAGCCGATCACGGCGACCGACTGACCGGGCCGCACGCCGCCGGTGGTGACCGCGGCTCCGAACCCGGTCATCACCCCGCAGCCGATCAGCCCGGCGACCTGCGGGCTGATCCGCGGGTCGACCTTCGTGCACTGCCCGGCGTGCACCAGGGTCTTCTCGGCGAAGGCGCCGATCCCCATCGCGGTGCCCAGCGGGGTGCCGTCGGTCAGCGTCATCGGGGTGCTCGCGGTCCGCGGGGAGGTGCAGAACTCCGGCTCGGAGTCCCGGCAGGGCCGGCAGACCCCGCAGACCGCGCGCCAGTTGAGGATCACGAAGTCGCCCGGCGCGACGTCGGTGACGCCCTCGCCCACCGACTCGACGACGCCGGCGGCCTCGTGGCCGAGCAGGATCGGGAACGTCCCGGGGATGCCGCCGTCGCGGAAGTGCACGTCGGTCTGGCAGACCCCGCAGGCCTGCACGCGGACGACCGCTTCGCCCGGCCCGGGGTCGGGTACGACGATCGTCTCCACGGTGACCGGCGTGCCCAGGTCGAGGGCGACGACACCGCGGACCTGCTGGCTCATGAGGAGCTCCTGTCGTGATCGGGTGTTCCGGCGGGAACCGTGTCCAGCCGGGGAAGGACGTGCTCGCCGAGCAGCGCGACCGTGCGGCGGGCGACGTCGGCCGGCACGCCGTGCGGTGCTGCCCGCACCTGGACCTGGGTGACGCCGGCCCGGCGGTGTGCCCGGAGCCGGGCGAGGACCTCGTCGGGACTCCCGACGAGCACCGGCTCCGGGTCACCGTCGGCCGCACCGACGTCCCACAGCCCGCGCGAGGTGTAGTAACGCCGCAGCGGGGCGAGGTGCTCGGCGGCGTGGTGGCGGGCCCGGTCGCCGTCGGTGTCGACGAAGCAGATCCGGTTGGCCGCGACGGTGCCGGTGCCACCGGCGGCGCGGTAGGCCGCGGCCTGCGCCTGCAACACCCGGTCGGAGTAGTTGGTGGCGGCGTAGTAGCCGGCAGCCGCGGACACCGCGCGATGGACGGCCGCGGCGCCGGAACCGCCGACGAGCACCGGTGGCCCTCCGGCCCGGTACGGCGCCGGGACCGAGCCGGCCCCGCCGCCCGCGCCGCCACCGCCGTCGTCCGCGCGGCCGGGGCTCGCGGGACCGGCGCTCGCCCCGCCGCGCCACAGGTCCCGCAGCCGGGCCAGCAGCGCGTCGAGCAGCGCCCCGCCCGCCCGGTCGGGCCCACCGTAGGTGCCGCGCAGCGGGGGCGGCCCGAGGCCGAGCCCGAGCGTCAGGCGTCCCTCGCTCAGCTGATCCACCAGCGCCGCCTCGACGGCGAGCCGGTCCGGGTCCTGCGCGCGGACCAGCAGCACGCCGGTCCCGAGGCCCAGACCGGTCAGCGCGGCCAGGTGCGCCAGTCCGAGCAGGGCCGACGGCAGGTGGAACGGCTCCGGGCTGCTGTGGAAGCTCTCGCCGAGCCACACCGAGTCGAACCCGGCCTGCTCGGCGGCGTCCAGCAGCGGCCGGGCGCGGCGGACCTGCGCGGCGACCGGCCCCATCGCGGGGTCGGAGCCGAGGTCGAGGGCCAGCCCCAGCCGCAGCCCCGCCGGCCCGGTCATGCCCGCTCCCGGACCTTGTCCACCAGGTCGGCGGCGGCCGTGGCGAGCAGGCTCGCGTCGTTGCCGCTGACGACGAAGTCGGTCCCGCGGTCGAACGCCGTCCGCACCGCCGCGGGCGCCGCGCCGTAGGCCAGCCCGAACACCTTGCCGGCGCCGTGCGCGGCCGCCCGGGCCGTCTCGATGTGCGCCAGGACGTCGTCGGCGGCCGGGGCGGACCCCATCGACAGGGCGAGGTCCGCCGCCCCGACGAACAGCCCGGCCACGGCCGGGAGCGCGGCGATCTTCTCCGCGTCGGCGATCCCGGACTCGGCCTCCAGCTGCAGGACCAGCATCGCCTCCTCGCGGCCGAAGCCGAGATAGTCCGGCGTCGGGCGCCGGCCCCAGTGCCCCGCCCGGCTGGTGCCGCCGGATCCGCGATGGCCGTCCGGCGGGAAGGAGAACGCCCGGGCGAGGGCCTCGGCCTGCTCGAACGAGTCCACCCGCGGCACGAACAGCCCGCAGGCACCCGAGTCGAGCATCAGCTGCACGGTCGACGGCCGGTGGTCCGGGATCCGGACGAACGGGACCAGCCCGTGCGCCCGCGCCGAGGACAGCAGCCACGCGGCGGTCTCGATCCCGATCGGGGCGTGCTCCAGGTCGACGACGACGAAGTCGAACCCGGCCCCGGCGACGATCTCCACCGGCTCCGGCGCGGCCAGTTTCAGCCAGGTGCCCAGCGCGCGGGCGCCCGGTCGCAGGACCTCGCGCGGCGACACCGGTCCGGGGCCGGTCACGCCGGGAAGTCCTCGGCGTTGCGCACCCAGCCCGGCTTGGCGGAGAAGTCGGCGCGCGGCGGGCAGAAGATGTCGATCAGGCGGTTCTCCCCCGGCCCGTCGGCCTCCGAGGTGTGCACGGTGGGCGGCGGGATGACCGTCAGCGACGGGCTGCCGACGCCGACGTGCTCGTCGGCCTTCCAGTGGTTCCGGTCGGTGACCCACGGCGTGCGGATGTGGTGCGTGTAGTGGCCGTGGGTCGCCAGCGAGTACTGCTCGAAGTCGTCGTGGTGGTGCGGGGAGAGCTTGTCCGCCGGCCGCGGCCCGTCGTGCGCGGCCAGCAGGTTGACCATGAACGAGCGGCTGCGGAAGATCCGGCCGAACCTCCCCTGCTCGAGGGGGTGCTCGTCGGCCTTGTAGAACCGCACCTGCTCCGGTCCGGGCGGGGCCGGCCAGGGCTCGGCCGGCGCGACCCGCGGGGACGGCTCGGCGAACGCGGCGGCGTTGCTCGCGCGCTCGGCCCAGCCGGGCTCGTCGCTGCGGACCAGCAGGGTCAGGTCCGCGGTGCCGGTGTTGTCGATCCGGACCGCCCCGGGCGGGAGGACCGCGACGCCGTGCCCGGCGAGCGCGCCGGTGGTGCCCTCCCACGTGACGTCGACGGCCGCGCCCGCGTCGGTCAGGATCAGCACCGTCTCGGACTCGAAGACGGTGTCGACCACGGTCCCCGGCCGGCGGGCGGCGACGTGGTGCACGACGGCGTTCTGCCCGCGCGTCGTCCAGGCGTCCCCGGCGTCGGTGCTGGTCGCGGGCAGCATCGTGAAGTCGAGGTACTGGGCGTCGGCGATCGCCTTCGTCCGGTCGATCCCGGCGGCCTGCGTGGCCAGCGACCGGCGCGGATCGGCGGTGGGGGTGAGCTCGGTGGGCACGGTGGGGCTCCCTTCGATGCGGTCGGCGCGGCTCAGTCGGTGATGTCGAGTAGGCGGGCCGGGTTGTCGACGACCATCCGGCGCAGGTCCTTCTCCGGCAGGCCCAGGTCGAGCAGCGCCTCGCAGGTGCCCAGCCACGCGTCCACCGGGGTGGGGTTGCCCCGCTGGCCGGCGTCGGAGGCCAGCACGGTGTGCTCCGGACCGATCCGGGAGATCCACTCGAACAGGGTCTCCGGCTCGAAGTGCCGGTTCTCCCGGTGCGGGTTGTACATCCCGACCTCGTGCTCGACGTAGGCGCCGAGCCGGACGAACTCCTCGCAGGTCTCCGGCTCGGCACCGATCACGAAGTTCGGGTGGCTGATCACCAGCTTGTCCATCCCGGCCGCCCGGGCCTCGGTGAACAGCACCCGGATCTGGTCGGGGTACATGTGCCCGGCGTTGAGCACCGCACCCGCCTCCTTGACGACCCCGACGACCTCGCGGGCCTCGGCGGTGAGCCCGCCGTCCGCGCCGACCGCGTCGATCCGCTCGGTCGTGGTGTGCACGGTCGAGGTCGGGAAGTGCCCGCCCTCGGGGTGGCAGTCGATGTGCCGGCCCGAGCTGATCGTCGGGAACCACACGACCTTGCCGCCCATCGACAGCGACAGCCGCACCGCGTGCGGGTTGATCCCGCCGACCGGGCTGTTCAGCGCGATCCCGCCGAACACCTCGGTCGGGATCGACGCCAGCTGGTGGGCCTGCGCGAGCACGTCCATCACGGTGTTGTGGTGGTGCGACTTGACCACCATCGCCCGCATCCCGAGCCGGTCCCAGCCGTCCTGCGCCGCCTCGTAGTGCAGGAGGCGCCGGGGGTAGGGGCTGGGGCCCGAGTGGACGTGCATGTCGATCACACCGCGCAGTGCGGCGAGGACGGCGTCGGACATGGGAGCGTGTCCTTCCTGCGTACCGCCGGGGCGGCACGGGTCGTGGGAGGCGGGTGTGGCTGCCGGGCGGTGCTCAGGACCCCGCGGACGGCTGCAGGTCGGCCGGGGTGAAACCGCCGATGCCGGTACCGAGGTTCGTGTCGAGGACGTCCTCGACCGGGGGCTTCCCGGTGATCAGCTCGGCCTGGAGCGCCCAGTCCGCGAAGCGGTCCACCGACGCCGGGTCGATCTCGGTCCACGAGGAGACCTGCGGGTCCGGGATCAGCGCACCGAGCCGGGTCTCGAGCATCGCGATCTGGTCCTGGACGGCCTTCTGCTCGTCCTGGTCGGGACCCGGACGGGTCTCCGGCTTGGCCTCCCAGACGGCGCGCACGGCGTCCTCGGGGTGCAGCCGGGCCCAGGCCAGCGACTTGGCGACGGCGCGGCCGAGCTTCTCGTACGCCTCGGGGTTCTCGGCGAGCGCGTCCTTCGGGGCGAGGAACCCGCCGCCGAACAGCTGGTCCAGCCCGGGGACCGGGATGTCGGTGACGTCGATGCCCTGGGTGCGCAGGCTGGTGTAGAGCGTGTCGTACATGGCGAGCGCGTCCACGTCGCCGTTGCGCACCGCGGTGATCTGCTGGGCGCCGACGCCGATCGGGACGATCGTGACGTCGTTCTCGGACATGCCCTCGGCCTTCAGCGCGGTGCGCAGCAGCGTCGCCCCGGTGCTGTTGGCGTTGGTGACGCCGACCCGCTTGCCCCGCAGGTCCGCGACCGAGCCGATGCCGGAGTCGGGCACCGCGGCGAGGCCGTAGATGACGTGGCCGTAGAAGGGCATGAAGTACTGCATGTCGGTGCCCTGCTGGGCGGCGATCATGACCGGCTCGGGGGTCGCGACGGCCACGTCGGCGTTGCCGCCGATGACCTGCTGGACCGCCTCGGTGCCGGACTTCGCGGTGGTGAAGTTCGCCTGTATGCCCTCCTCACGGAGGAAGCCGAGCTGGTCGGCGAGGGTGATGGAGCCGGTCTCGACACTCCACGCGGCCGTGGTGACCACGACGTCGAGGGAGGTGTCGCCGGCGGCGGAGTCGGCCGAGCCGCCGCAGGCGCTGACTCCGGCGGCCAGGGCCGCGGTGGTGACGAGGACGCCGAGACGACGCAGCACGGTGCTGCTCTTCATCAGATGCCTGCCTTCATGGGAGGTGTCTGTGGACGGGGCGGGCACCGTACGTGGCTCTGCACGCCCCGACGTCGCGCCGAGCCGGTGTGACCGCATGACGAACTATAAGTTCGCATCGCGGGGTGTCAAGTAGGCAACTGTGCGCATACGACCGACTCCGGAGCCGGTTCATGCTTGTGCCGAGCCGAGTCTTCGTTCTATCTTCGCAACACGCAGATCGCTATCCGATCAACGGAGGATCGAGAACTATGGGCGGCGACACAGTCCCCTTCGCGGGTGCGGGCTCCCGGTCGACCGGCGACATCCAGGCCGTCGCCCGTACCGCGCAGATCCTGGCGCTGTTCGGCCCCGCCCGGCCCACCATCACGGTCGCCCAGGGCGCGACGCTGCTCGGCCTGAACCGGACCACGACCAACCGCTACTTCATGTCGCTGGTGGCGGCCGAGCTTCTGGAGCGGTGCCCGGACCAGACCGCGGCGTTCCAGCCGTCGCGATTGCTCTACCAGCTCGGGGCGTTCGCCCTGGGCCGGCAGCGGGTCACCGAGATCGCGCCCCCGGTGATGCGGGAGCTCTCGGCGGACGCCCACCTCACCGTCGCGATGGCCCTGTGGGGCGCGAGCGGGCCGGTGGTCGTCCATGTCGAGCAGCACGTCACCTGGGGTGCCGCCGTCACCGTCCGGGTCGGCCACCAGCTGGCCAGCGACGCCGCGCAGACCCAGGTCTTCCTGGCCTTCCACCCGGACCGCTTCGCGGTCGAGCGCCTGCTCGGGGCCGTCCCCGGGACCCTGCGCGAGGACCTGCACGAGCGGGCCGCGCAGATCCGGTCCACCGGCATCGGCACCGCGACCACACCGGCGGGGGTGCGCATCCTGGCCGCGCCGGTGTTCGGCGCCCAGGGCATGGCCGCCACGATCGCGGTGATCGGCACCGCCACCGCGCTCGCCCCCGGGCTCGCCGCACGGGAGGAGTCGCTGCTCACCGCCGCCGCGGTGCACCTGACCGACCTGATGGGCGGGACGTGGCCGCTGCCCACCCCCGCACCGCTCCCCGAGGCGGAGTCCGGCACCGCCTGAGCCGTCACCTCCCCCGAGTCACGCACAGAGGAGTGCTACCGATGACCCTGGCCACGACCGACGCCGTCGCACTGACCGGCGTGCACAAGAGCTACACCAGCAAGCGCGGCGGCGAGGTCGTCGCGCTCGACGACGTCGACCTCGCGGTCCCGCAGGGACAGTTCCTGTCCATCGTGGGCCCCAGCGGCTGCGGCAAGAGCACTCTCCTGAAGATCATCATGGGGCAGACCCGCCTGTCGCGGGGCACGCTGAGCTTCGGCGGCGAGCTCCCCGAGGGCCGGCACCGGCTCGGTATGGTCTTCCAGCAGGCCCTGCTGCTGCCGTGGCGCACCGTCCGGCAGAACCTGCTGCTGTCGCACGACCTCAACGGCGCGCCGGCCGGGGGCTCCGACCGGATCGCGGACGAGATGCTGGCCAAGCTCGGCCTCACCGACTTCGCCGACAAGTACCCGAACGAGCTCTCCGGCGGTATGCAGCAGCGGGTCGGCATCGGCCGCGCCCTGGTGCACGACCCGCAGATCCTGATGATGGACGAGCCGTTCGGCGCGCTCGACGCGCTGACCCGCGACCAGCTCGGCATGGACCTGCTCGAGATCTGGGAACGAGACCGCAAGACCGTCCTGTTCGTCACCCACAGCGTCCCCGAGTCGGTGCTGCTCTCAGACCGCGTGGTCGTCATGACCGCCCGGCCGGGCCGGATCGCCGAGATCATCGACATCGACCTGCCGCGCCCCCGCGCCCTCGAGACGATCAACACCCCGGCCTTCGGTGAATACGTCACCCGCATCCGCCGGCTCCTCAACTCCGAGCACAGCGCGCACTGAGCCGCCACCCGCTCCCGCCCCTTCCGGAGAGAGACATGACGACGACGTCCGATCGCACCACTTCCGTCCCGGCCGGCGCCTCCGCGGGCCGTCCACCCCGCAAGCGCCTGGTCGACCAGCCCGGCTGGCTGCTCGCCACCGGTCTGGCGGTCCTGCTCCTGACGGCGTGGGAGGCCGCCGTCGTGGTCTTCGACGTCTCCCCGCTCATCGTCCCCGCCCCGTCGGCGGTCGCCCTGTCGCTGTGGAGCGGGCTGGCCGACGGCACCCTGCTCTCGCACGCGTGGATCACCCTGCAGGAGATCCTGCTGGGCTTCTCGCTGGCCGTGGTCGCCGCGCTGTCGGTGGCGTTCCTGGTCACCCAGTCCCGGCTGGTCGACAAGGCGGTCTTCCCGCTGGTGGTCGCCACCCAGACCATCCCGAAGGTCGCCATCGCGCCGGTGCTGCTGATCTGGTTCGGCACCGGGATGACCTCCAAGGTGGTGACGACCGCGCTGCTGGCGTTCTTCCCGCTGCTGGTCAACGCGATCCACGGGCTCCGCTCCACCGACCCCGACCAGGTCGCGATGTTCCGCTCGTTCGGCGCCACCCGCGGCCAGATCTTCCGCCGGCTACAGTTCCCCAGCGCACTGCCGAGCATCGTGGCCGGCCTGGACGTCGCCGCCATCTTCGCGGTGACCGGCGCGATCGTCGCCGAGTTCGTCGGCTCGACCGAGGGGCTGGGCTACGTCATCCAGGCCACCAACTTCACCCTCGACGTGTCCCGGACCTTCGCGGTGCTCGCCATGCTCTCGGCGATCGGCATCACGCTGCACTTCATCATCGTCACCATCGGCAAGCGGGTCGTGTTCTGGGCGAACGACGTGTCGCGCCTCGACCACTGAGGCGAGGGCTCCCATGATCGAACGCACCTCGAGTGCGGCGGCGTCCCCGGCCACGGTCCGGGCGAACGCCGCCGCGGGCGCGGCGCTGCCGCTGTCCGACCCCACCGACCGGCACCGGGCCGAGCGCGGCCTGCTGCGCCGCGCCGAACGCCTCGTCGTGCACGGTGACCGGACCGGGGCGGTGATCCGGGACAGCGAGGACTACACCTTCCTCGACGACGAGCAGGCACCGGAGTCGGTGCACCCGAGCCTGTGGCGGCACGCCCGGCTCAACAACTCGCACGGCCTCTACGAGGTGTGCGACGGGCTCTACCAGGTCCGCGGCTACGACCTGGCGAACCTGACGCTGGTCCGCGGCGAGGTGGGCTGGATCGTGATCGACCCGCTCACGGTCACCGAGTCGGCGCGGGCGGCGATGGCGCTCGCGACCGAGGTGCTCGGAGAGCGCCCGGTCACCGCGGTGATCTACACGCACAGCCACAAGGACCACTACGGCGGCGTCGCCGGCGTGATCTCGCCCGAGGAGGCCCGCGACCGCGGGGTCCCGATCATCGCCCCGGCGGGCTTCGTCGCCGAGGTCGTGTCGGAGTCGGTCATCGCCGGTCCGGCGATGGGCCGCCGGGCCACGTACCAGTTCGGCCGGGTGCTCGACCGCGGCGTGCTGGGGCAGCTCGACAACGGGATCGGCAAGGTCGTCCCGAACGGCGAGACGACCTTCCTCGCGCCGACGGTCGACATCACCCACACCGGACAGGAACTGGTCGTCGACGGCGTCCGGATCGTCTTCCAGATGACGCCGGAGGCCGAGGCGCCGGCCGAGATGATGTTCCACTTCCCGGACCTGAACGCGCTGTGCGTGGCCGAGAACTGCAACGCCACGATGCACAACCTCTACACGCTGCGCGGGGCGCAGGTCCGCGACGCGCTGGCCTGGAGCGGCTACATCCAGGAGGCGCTGGAGCTCTTCGGCGAGACCACCGACGTCTGTTTCGGCAGCCACAACTGGCCACGGTTCGGCCGCGACGACGTGCGGGAGTTCCTCGCCCACCAGCGCGACCTCTACCGCTGGCTGCACGACCAGACGATGCGGCTGGCCAACCACGGGCGCACCCCGGTCGAGATCGCCGAGGAGCTCACCCTGCCGGCCGCGCTGGCGTCGGACTTCTCCTGCCGGGGCTACTACGGCACGGTCAGCCACAACGTCAAGGCGGTCTACCAGCGCTACCTCGGCTGGTTCGACGGCAACCCGGCGCACCTCGACCCGCTCCCCGACGAGGAGTCGGCGGCGCGCACGCTGCGCTACATGGGCGGGATCGACGCCGTCGTGGAGCGGGCGCGGGAGGACTTCGACGCCGGCGACCTCCGCTGGGTGGCCGAGGTGCTCGGGCGGGCGGTGTTCGCCGAGCCGGAGCACTCCGGGGCGCGGCTGCTGCTGGCCGACACCTTCGAGCAGCTCGCCTACCGGGCGGAGGCCTCGATCTGGCGCAACTTCTACCTGACCGGCGCCGAGGAACTGCGGCACGGCATCCGGCCGGTACCGGCGCAGGCGGCCGCGGCGCAACGCTCCATCCTCGCCGCCCTGCCCACCGCCGAGCTGCTCGACTGGGTCGGGGTGCGGATCGACGGGCCACGTGCGGACGGGACCGACCTGCGGACCGAGCTGACCTTCCCGGACCGCGACGAGCGGTGGGCGGTCGGCGTACGCAACGGGACGATCCACTACTGGCCGAAGGCCGACCCGGGCGCGGCCCTGCTGCTCACGCTGCCGCGCACGGTGTTCGAGGAGCTGCTGGTCGGCAGCCTCACGGTCGCCGGTCTCGACGGCCGCGCGGACGTCCGGGCCGAGGGGGACCTCGACGTCCTCGAGGGGCTCCTCGACGTGCTCGACACCTTCACCGGGGACTTCGCGATCGTCGAGCCGTAGGTCGGTCAGTCCCCGTTCCCGCGGCGCGGCAGCCGGAACAGCCGCCGGGTGCCGGACTCGCGCAGGCCGTCGAGGGCCTCGTCGGCCTCGCGTTCCAGCTGTTCGTGCCGGGCGGGGTCGGCGCGGTGGTCGGCGCGCGGCCGGGGCTTCCCCGGCTCCTCGGCCGACCACAGCACCTGCAGCGCCGCCTCCCAGCGCAGCTCGAACATGCCGCGGGCCAGGGTGAGACCGTCGGCGGCGCCGTGCAGGTCGCGCTCGGTGCTCCGCAGCCGGCGGCGCAGCTCCTCGGCCCGCTCGGCGTCGCGTTCGCGCAGGTCCCCGACCGCCGAGGCGAGCCCGGCGACCACCTCCCGGTAACGGTCCACCGCGGCGGGCCGCGCACTCGGTCCTGCGGCGGGCCGCGGGTCGTCCGGAGTGGTCACTGCGTCCCCTTCCAGTCGGCGAGGATCACCAGCTGCGGGCGGGCGTGCCGCGCCCGGTCCAGCAGCAGCCCGCGACCGGGCGACGGTGTCCAGGTCGGCGGCGCCCCGCTGACCAGGCCGGAGAGCTCGCCGCCCTGCACCCCGGTCGCGATCCACGCACCGAGGTCGTCGACCCCCGAGCCGAGCCCGGACAGCAGCGCCTTGGCCCGCTGCGGGCTGCGCCACCAGCCGAGCACGTGCACCCCGACCTCCGGGCCGTGGTGCAGCACCGCGCGCAGCGCCTCCAGCCCGGCGCGGTCCAGCATGGACTCCGCGGCGTCCACACCGAACAGCACGACGACGACCGGGTCGCGTTCCGGGGCCCCGGCGCGGGCGCGGACCTCGGCGGCGAGCTCGGCGACCCGGCCGGCGAACCCGTCGGCGACGACCTCGCGGACCGGGTGCGGCAACCGCGGGACGAGCGTGCCGGCCGCGGCGAGGGCGTCGCCGGTCAGCGCGCACAGCTCGAAGCGGGCGCTCACCTCGCGCGCGGCGAGCTGGGCGCCGAGCGCCTCGGCGGCCGAGCAGAGCAGGGTCGCGGCGGCGTCGGTGTCGGGACCGATCACCCCGAGGTTGCGGCCGGGAGCGTCGGCGAGCGCGATCGCGGCCGGGCTGCCGTCGACGTCGACGAACTGGCCGGCCAGCGCGTGCGGCGGCCCGGTGTCGGGCAGCCGGCCGGCGAGCGAGGCGTGCGTCGGGGCCCGGGCGCCGTCGAACACGACGGGCTCGGACTTGGGCGGGTGGTCGGTGAACACCGCCTCCTGGACCTCGCGCACGAGCGGGCCGCCGGCCTCCGGGATCCGCACGACCAGGTTGCCGTGGGTGACCCCGGAGTCGTGGTTGACCACCGCGTGCCAGCGCGGGATCTCCATCGGCAGCTCGTTGAGCTGGGCCAGCACCCGCCGCGCCCGGGGCAGCGCGATCCGCAGCACGAACTGCTCGAAGATCGCCGGCCGGCCCCAGAAGGCCTCGATGCCGGAGACGTCCTGGCTGGCCAGGACCAGGTGCACGCCCTGCGAGCGGCCGCGCCGGGCGACGTCCTCGAGCAGCGCGGTGGCCTCGGTGGTGACGGCGTCGCGGCCGGTGAACAGGAACTGGAACTCGTCGATCACCGCGACGATGCGCGGCAGCCGGGCCGTCTCGTCGTCGATCCCGCGGGCGGCGAGCTCGTCGCGCAGCTCGGCGAGCTTGGTGGCGCCGTACCTCCGCGCCAGCTCGGCGCGCGCCCGCATGGTCTCGGCGAGGTGGCGCAGCAGCGCGAGCCCGAACTCGCGGTCGGTGTTGATGTTGACGCCGATCAGCCGGGCCTGCGGCAGCCAGTTCCGGCGCTCGCCGTCCGGGTCCGGTGCGAACTGCGCGAACGACACGCCCTCCTTGAAGTCGAGCAGGTAGAGCTCGAGCTCGTCGGGCGGGTACTGGGCGGCGAGCGCGGAGATCCACGCGAGCAGCAGGTTCGTCTTGCCCGAGCCGCTCGGTCCGCCGACCAGGGCGTGCGGGGCGTGGTCGTCGAGGACCAGATCGGCCCCGATGCCGTCGGAGAACCCGATCGGCGCGGTCAGGCCGTCCCGGGAGACGCCGGTGCCCCGGGCGTTCGGAGGGGGGAGCAGGTCGGCGAAGGCGCCGAGCCGGCCCCGCCAGCGCTCGTGCGCGTCGGCGAGCACGTGACAGGTGTCGCTGACCAGGTCCTGGGGCAGCGGCGGGTCGGGGACGACACCCACGTGCGGCCCGGTCAGCGAGGTCCGGACGGGACCGTCCGCGCCGTCGTCGGGGAAGGTCACCGTCTCGACCGGGTTGCGCAGCGCGACCGGCACGTCGAGCAGCACCAGCACGACGCCGGCCGCGATCCCGCCGCGGGCGACCCGCTGCAGCGCGCGGTGCTCGGCCTCGGGCAGCGGCTGCCCGTTCCCGGCGAGCACGGCGACCAGCCACGGCTCGGGCCGGCCCTTGCCCTTGTCCGCGAGCTCGCGCAGCGAGGTGTGGCCCTCGGCGAGCACCCGGGTCTGCACCCGGCGGATCCGGTCGGCGAGCTGGCCGAGCAGCGCCGCGAGCCGGGTGGGGTCGTGCACGGTCAGCAGCCCGGTGCGGGTCAGCGGGTAGAGCCCGGGCAGCGCGCCGGCGAGCTGCCCGACGTCCCAGACGTGCACGCCGACGACGCCGGGCCGGAAGTGCCGCAGCACCCGCAGCAGCAGCCGCTCGACCATGGCCTCGGCGCGTTCCCGGGTCGCGGGGGTGGAGGTGATCTGCAGGTGCGCGCCGTCGAGCAGCGGGACCGCGACCCGGAACTCCTCGCCGCCCTCCACCGAGCCGGTGCCGAGCTGCCACAGCTCCGGGACGACGCCGGTCGCCTCTGCGTCCCCGGCCTCGGCCCGCCAGTCCCGGGGATCCGAGCCGGCCACGCCCGGTGCGGCCGCGTCCACGATCGCCGAGAGCGTCTCGGGCGAGCCGCCCTGCCAGCCGTCGAAGGCGTGCGCCCGGTCGGCCCGGACCCGGTCGACGGCGCCGGTCAGCGCGGGGTTCTCCAGGACCGGGGCGAGCGCGGGGTCGCGCAGGGCGGCGTCGTAACCGGTCTCGCGCAGCCAGAGCTCGGCCATCACCTCGGCGTGCGCGGCGGCGGCCGCGTCGAGCCTGCGTTCGGCGGCACCGAGGGCGACGGCGGAGGCGAAGTGGAACCGGTCGAACGCGGCGCGGATCCGCTCGCGACGCCCGGTGCGGCGGGCCATCGCCGCTACAGCCGGGCGTCGAGGTCGGCGACGGCACCGGAGGCCGTCGCGATCACCGAGAGCAGGTCGTCGAGCTCCCGGCGGGCGCGCTCGACCTGCGGGGCGGGCAGGGTCTCGCGGCTGGACGCGGACAGCTCGGTGTAGATCCGGCCGATCTCGTCGAGCCGGTGCCGGGCGGTCTCGACGTGCCCGCGCGCGAGGTCGGTACGCTCGGTGACCGTCGCCAGCGCCGAGCGGAGCTCGCCCAGCGAGGTCACAGCCGGGTGGCGATCTCTTCGGCGGCCTGGGTGGCGGCGTGGACGGCCTTCTCGACGTCGTCGACCTTCTCGGCGGCGTCGCTGTAGTAGGCGCGCGCCTGCTCGACGTCGGACTGGCTGCTGCCCTCGACGACCTGGGCGAGCAGCGAGCGGGCCTCCTCGATGGCGAGCCGGGCCTGGCGGAGCGCGCCGAGACTCTCGGTGGCCTTCTGGTTGGCCTGCCCGATCCCGGCCCGGACCTCGTCGATGCTCGCCATGATGGCCCTCTCTGATTCGTGCGGATGCCCGGCGCCGCAACGGCTGGGCGCCGCAGTGCGCAAGTATGCCGGTCGGTCGTCACTGTGGTGGTACGGGTGGTGACGACGCGGCAGGACTCGCCGTACGACGCGGGCGGGTCCGCGAACGGTCCCGGGTGCGCTCCGTGACCGATTCGTTGTGGGACGAACCGTTGCGGTCGCTTACCGTGCTCCGAACGGTCGACGTCGGATCGGCCACCGCCCCTGACACGGAGTGTGACGATGGCCTCCCCCGGCTCGTCCGGACCCCCGACGGAGTTCCTGGAACCCCCCACCGGTTCGGCGAAGATCAGATCGATCGGACCCGGACTCGTCGCCGCGGCGACCGGCGTCGGGGCCGGCGACCTCGTCGCGACGATGGTCGCGGGCGCGAGCTTCGGGACCGTGCTGCTCTGGGCGGCCGTCGCCGGGACCCTGGTCAAGCTGGCCCTCGGCGAGGCGGTGGGCCGGTGGCACCTCGCCTCCGGCGCCACGATGCTCGACGGCTGGCGGCGGCTCGGCCGCTGGGCGACGATCTTCTTCGGCATCTACATCGTCATCTGGGGCTTCGTCTACGGCGCCACCGCGATGTCCGCGGTCGGGCTGCCGCTCAACGCGATGTTCGACGTCCTGTCGGTGCGCTACTGGGGCATGATCGCCGGCGTCGCCGGTCTGGCGATGGTCTGGTTCCAGCGCTACCAGGCCTTCGAGAAGGTCATGACCGTCGGCGTCGCGGTCATGTTCGTGTCGGTGATCGGGATCGCGGTGCTGGTCGGCCCGGACCTCCCGGCCCTGGCCTCCGGGCTGGTGCCGCGGCTGCCGGAGGGCTCGACGGTCTACGTGCTCGGCCTGATCGGCGGCGTCGGCGGGACGATCACCATGTCGTCCTACGGCTACTGGCTCTACGCGAAGGGCTGGAAGGGCCCGAAGTGGCTGTCGATGATGCGGCTCGACAACGCCGTCGGCTACGTGCTCACCGGCATCTTCGTGATCGCGATGCTGGTGATCGGCTCCACGATCCTGTTCGGCGAGGAGATCACCGACTCCGACTCCGGCCTGCTGACCCTGGGCGACCGCCTCGGCGAGGAGTACGGCGGGGGCGTCCGGATCCTGTTCCTGGTCGGCTTCCTCGCGGCGTCGATCACCTCGCTGCTCGGGGTCTGGAACGGCGTCTCGCTGCTGTTCACCGACTGGACCCGGGCGATCCGGCTGCCGCACGGGCGCAAGGCCGCGGTCGGCACCGAGGCCGACTCGCCGAACGCGGTGGTCGCCGCCGAGGGGACCGACGAGCGGGGCGAGGGCCCCGGCCGCGCCGGTGCCTACGAGGCCCGCGCGGCCGAGAAGTCCTGGGCGTTCCGGGGCTACGCGCTGTGGCTGACGTTCCCGCCGATGGTGCTGCTGCTGCTCGACCGGCCGTTCGCGCTGACCCTGGCCTACGGCGTGCTGGGCTCGTTCTTCATGCCGTTCCTGGCGCTCACCGTGTTCCTGCTTCTCAACACGAAGCTGGTGCCGCGCGAGGGCCGCTCGGGCTGGCTGTCGAACACGATGCTGGTCGTCGCGTCGGTCCTCTTCGCGATCCTGCTGGTGACCGACATCCAGGAACGCCTGTTCTGAGCCGGTCCGGTGACCGCGCGCGTCACGGCGCGCGCGTCCGCTCGATCGGCGCACGGATATCGGATCACCGCGCGACGGACAGCGTCCGAGGCGTAGTGCGCCGTCCGGCGGAGATCGGGGGACGGATCCGGGGCGGGACCGCCGTCCTCGGGCAGGTCGGCATCGACGGCGAACTCCGGTAGGCACCGGTCCGGGAGTCGAGCCATGGCGGCATGGTGGATCGCGCCGGTCCGGCACCGGCGCGATCCAGGGAGCCCGTTCGCTGTCGCATGCGGCTCCGCCACCCGTGAGGCACCTAGAGGTTCTGGGCGTCCAGCCAGTTCTTCGCGACCGTCTCCACCGACGGCTTGTCCGGCGCGGCGGCGGCCTCGTTGAGGCCCAGCAGCTCCTGGGTGGTGAGCTTCGCGGTGACCGCGTTCAGCGCCTCGGTGACCTCCGGCGTCACCTTCGCCTTGTTGATCAGCGGCAGCACGTTCTGCGCGGCGAAGTTCTGCTCCGGGTCCTCCAGCACGACGAAGTCGTTCTCCGGGATCGCCGCGTCGGTGGTGAACAGGTCCGCGGCCTGGACGTCACCGTTGCGCAGGGCCGTGACGGTCAGCGGGCCACCGGCGTCGAGCGAGCGGTACTCACCGAACGTGCAGTTGTAGGTCCGCTCGATGCCGGGGATGCCGTCCGGCCGGGTCTGGAACTCCGGCGGACCGCCGAAGGTCAGCTCGCCGCACCGCGGCGCGAGGTCGGCGATGCTGGTGAGGCCGAACTGCTGCGCGGTCTCCCGGGTGACGACGACGGCGTCCTTGTTCTCCGCCTCGGCCCGGTCCAGCACGGTCAGCGTCGGGTCGTCGGCCTCGAGCGTCTGCTGCAGCGCGGTGTAGACCTGCTCCGGCTCCCGGTCGGTCGCCTCCGGGTTCAGGTACTGCAGCAGGGTGCCGCTGTACTCCGGGATGAGGTCGATCGAGCCGTCCTTGAGCGCCGGCACGTAGGCCTCACGGGACCCGATGGGCGGCCGGGTCTCGACCGTCACGCCCTTCGCCTCGAGCGCCTGGGCGAAGATCGAGGACAGGATCTGGCTCTCGGTGAAGTTCGCGGCGCCGACGACGATGGTGTCCTGGTCGTCGCTGCCGCCCGAACCGCCGCCGGCCAGCGGGTCCTCGCCGCCACCGCAGGCCGACAGCAGGAGACCGGTCGCGATCGTGGCCGCGACGGCGGTGAGCAGACGGGAACGTCTCATGAGGGGTCCTCTCGGCGGAGGTCGTGGGGACGACGGGTGGGGTCGGGATCAGGCGGCGTCGCGGTCGGCGGCGGGACGCGACGGGACGGCCCGCAGGCGTCGCACGCCGGGCGAGCCGGCCGCCGGGCGCCCGGCCTGCAGACCGGGCGAGACGATGAGCTTCTGGAGGCCGCCGAGCAGCAGGTCGGCGAGGATCGCCAGCAACGCCACCAGGATCGACCCGCCGATCATCATCCCGAAGTCGCGCTGGCCCAGGCCGTCGATGATGAACCGGCCGAGCCCGCCGAGGGAGACGTAGGCGGCGATCGTCGCCGTCGCGATGACCTGCAGGGTCGCGCTGCGCAGGCCGCCGATGATCAGCGGCAGCGCGTTGGGCAGCTCCACCTTCCACAGCACCTCGGGACCGCGCATGCCCATCCCGGTGGCGGCGTCGACGATCGAGGCGTCGACGTTGCGGATGCCGGCGTAGGTCCCGGCGAGCACGGCCGGGACGGCGAGGATGATCAGGGCCAGGACCGGCCCGACCAGCGAGAGCCCGGTGAGCGTGGCGAGCAGGACGAGCAGGCCCAGGGTGGGCAGCGCGCGCAGCCCGTTCGCGAGACCGACGACGAGGAACCCGCCGCGCCCGGTGTGCCCGATCCACGCGCCGAGCGGCACCGCGATCACCACCGCGATCAGGAGCGTCAGCGCGGTGTAGCCGAGGTGCTCGGCCAGCCGCGCGACGATGCCGGTCGAGCCGGTCCAGTTCGCGCCGTCGAGGAGCCATCCGAAGTACGTCACGTCGTCCTCCCGACGGCGCGGCGGGCCCGTTCCCAGGGCGTGAGGAGCTTGCCGGCGAGCAGCAGGGCCGAGTCCACGACCAGTGCCAGCAGCAGGACGAGCACGATGCCGGTGACGATCTGGGCGTCGTTGCTGCGGTTGAAGCCTTCGGTGAACATCAGGCCCAGCCCGCCGAAGCCGATCACCGCACCCACCGTGACCAGGCTGATCGTGGACACCGCGGCCACCCGGAGGCCCGCCACGATGACCGGCACCGCGAGCGGCAGCTCGACGCCGACGAAGCGGCGCAGCGGGGTGTAGCCCATCGCGTTCGCGGCGTCGACGACGTTGCCGGACACCGCGGTCAGCGCGTCGGACACGGTGCGGACGAGCAGCGCGACCGTGTAGATCGTCAGCGCGACCACGACGTTGACCGGGTCGAGGATCTGGGTGCCGAGGATCGCCGGCATGAACACGAACACGGCCAGCGACGGGATCGTGTAGAGCAGACCCGCCGCGTTCGTCATGACGGTGCGCAGCGTGGCGGTGCGGTTGGCCACCCAGCCCAGCGGGATCGCCAGCAGCAGCCCGAGCGCCACCGGGACGAGCGAGAACACGAGATGCTCCCGGAGCAGGCGGAGCACCACGTCGAGGTTGCCGAGGAACCAGGTCATCGTGCGTGCACCCTCACGCGGCGGCGTCGTCGCGAGCGGCGGGCAGCGCGGCCAGTACCGCGTCGGCGGTCACCGAACCGGCGACCCGGCCCTCGGCGTCGACCGCCACCCCCAGCCCGGAGGGCGAGGACAGGGCGGCGTCGAGCGCGCCGCGCAGCGAGCCGGAGCCGACGTCGTACAGCGATCCGCCGGGCACGATGCCGTCCTCGGTGACCTGCCCGTCGCCGGCCTCGACCCAGCCCAGCGGGCGGCCGCCGGTGTCGAGCACCACCGCCCAGCCGTCGCCGGGCCGGGGGTCGCCGACCGACACCATCGGCAGCGACCCGAGCGCGATCGTGTCCGAGGACAGGAAGCCGAGCCCGCGGTAGCCGCGGTCCCGGCCGACGAAGTTGTCCACGAAGTCGTCGACCGGGCGGGACAGCAGCACGCCGGGCTCGTCGTACTGGGCGAGCTTCCCGCCGACCCGGAACACCGCGACCTTGTCGCCGAGCTTGATCGCCTCGTCGATGTCGTGGGTGACGAACACGATCGTCTTGCCCAGTTCGGACTGCAGCCGCAGCAGCTCGGACTGCAGGCTCTCCCGGACGATCGGGTCCACCGCGGAGAACGGCTCGTCCATCAGCAGCACCGGCGGGTCGGCGGCGAGCGCGCGGGCCACGCCGACCCGCTGCTGCTGGCCGCCGGAGAGCTGCGCCGGGTAGCGCTTGGCCATCGCGGTGTCCAGGCCGACGGTCTCCATCAGCTCCATCGCCCGGTCCCGCGCGGCCTTCTTGCCGCGGCCGATCAGCATCGGCACGGTGGCGATGTTGTCGACGATGGTCCGGTGCGGGAAGAGCCCCGCGTGCTGGATGACGTAGCCGATCCCGCGGCGCAGCTGGGCCGGGTCGGCGGCCAGGACGTCCTGGCCCTCGACGCGCAGCTCGCCCTCGGTCGGCTCGATCATCCTGTTGATCATTCGGAGGGAGGTCGTCTTCCCGCAGCCGGACGGGCCCACGAAGACCGTGATCCGCCCCTGCTCGGCGACGAGGTCGAGCCCGTCGACCGCGACCGTCCCGTCCGGAAAGCGCTTGGTGACGCCCCGGAACTCGATCATCCGGGCTCTCCCTGCCCTCGGCGGCCGTCCGTGCGCGGCCGCGGTCGGAGCACCGTAACCCGTTCGGCCCCTACCGGCGACTCGTCCGGAGTGGGGTGGACACCTGTCCGGACCGGATCCGCGGCGGCGCCCGATCGGGGCCCACTCCTTGACCTGAAGTCGGCTTCACCGCGGAGCATGCGCGACCATGACCACCACGACGCCCCTGGTCCCGGTCGGCTTCGCCACCGGGACCGACCCCGGCGAGGCCGCCGCGGCCGAGGCCGCCGGAGCCCGCGCGCTCTGGCTCGCCGGCGGCGCGCTCGACCGGCTCGACCGGATCGCCGGCGTGCTCGACGCCACCCGGGACGCCACTGTGATCCCCGGCATCATCTCGGCCGGGGTGTTCCCGGCCATCGATGTGAGTGCGCTGCACCGTGATCTCGCAGTGCGGCACCCGGGGCGGTTCCTCGTGGGCCTCGGGGCCGCGCAGCAGCCGCGGGCGATGGCGGCGCTCGGGTCCTACCTCGACGCGCTCGACGCCGCCGAGCCCCCGCTGCCGCCCGGGGAGCGGATCCTGGCCGCGCTCGGACCGCGGAAGCTGGAGCTGGCCCGGGAACGCTTCGCCGGCGCGGTGACGCTGCTGGTCACGCCGGAACACACCGCGGGCGCGCGGGCGGTGCTCGGCGCGGACCGTCTCCTGGCCGTCACGCTGCCGGTCGTGCTGACGACCGACGCCGCCCGGGCGCGGACGGCCGTCCGCCCGATGCTGGAGTTCCTCCTGGGCGTGCCGGGGTACCGGGACAACGCCCGGCGCCTGGGCTTCGCCGACGACGAGATCTCGGGCATCGCCGACCGGCTGGTCGACGGGTTCGTCGCGTGGGGCACCCCCGACGACGTCGCCGCCCGGGTCGCCGAGCACCGTGCCGCGGGTGCGGACCACGTCGCGCTGAGCGTGGTCGGGGACGACGACGTGCTCCCCGCCGGCGCCGACGCGGTGGGCCGGCTCGCGGGGATCGCTTGACCTGAAGTCCGGTGCAGCTCCGAGCATGGGGCGATGCCGACGACGTCACCCGCCCTCCGCCCGCACCGCAGGTCCACACAGGACGCGCCCTCGGAGGCCGGCCCGTGAACGGCGACGTCTGGGCCGCACTCCATGCGGCGCGCGACCGGGACCTGCGGGTCGACGCCGCCGCGGAGCGGATCCGGCCGCGCCGCGGACGTGGGCTCCGGACCCTGCGCTGCTGGTACGCGCGTGCCTGGTGGGCGCTGCGTCCGCGCGCGGCGTCCTGGATCCCGGGGCTGTTCGAGACCTGAGACCGGCGAGGGCCGCAATCCCGCCGAGATGCAGCTCAGGGTCGCCGGGGAGCGCCTCCGGCGACCCTGAGCTGCATCTCGGTGGACCCGGGCGGATCGATCCGGCTCCCGGAACGCGCCCGGGTCACCAGACCTCGGGCGCGCCCCCGGCCGGGGTCACGGTGGCCGCCGGGGTCGGCAGTCCGCCGCCGCGCAGCACCCGGTGCAGGTCCTCCGGACGCAGCGACCGGGCGAACAGCCAGCCCTGGAACGCGTTGACCCCGAGCCCGCGCAGCACGTGGAACTGCTCGGCGGTCTCGACGCCCTCGGCGACGGTCGCCCGCCCCATCGCCTTCGCCACCTCGACGACCGCGCGGGCCAGCGCGAAGTCGGCCGGGTCGGTGCCGACGCCGGTGACGAACGCGCGGTCCACCTTCACCGTCTGCGCGGGCAGCTCCTTGAGCCGGGCCAGCGACGAGTAGCCGGTGCCGAAGTCGTCGACGGCGAACCGGACGCCGCGGTGCACCAGCTCGCTCATCGCCGCCAGCGCCGGGGCCGGGAGCGCGACGAGGCTGGTCTCCACGAGCTCGAGCACCAGCTGGTCCCAGCCCAGCCCGGAGCCGTCGACGACCGCGGTGACCTCGTCGAGGAAGGCCGGGTCGGCCGGCAGCAGCCCGGCCAGGTTGACCGCGACGGCGATCCGCTGCCCGTGCTGCGGCCAGGTCGCGGCCTCGGCGGCCGCGGTACGCAGCACCCAGAGGTCGAGCTCGCGCTGCAGCCCGGAGCGCTGGGCGACCGGCAGGAACTCGCCCGGCGAGATCTCCCCGTGCACCGGGTGCGACCAGCGCAGCAGCGCCTCGGCCGAGAGCACCGTGCCGTCCGGCCCGACGACCGGCTGGTACTCCAGGCGCAGCGCGTCGGCGGCGATCGCGGCGCGCAGCTCGGCCTCGAGCTCCAGCTGCCGCTGGGCCGGGCCGACGGTGCCGCTGTCGGCGACGGCGACGACGCCGCGGCCCCGCTGCTTGGCCTGGTGCATCGCGACCTCGGCCGAGCGGAGCAGGTCGTCGCCGCGCGGGGCGTGCGTCGGCACGGACTCGGGGGTGGCGACGCCGACCGAGGCGGTCAGCGTGACCGGGCTGCCGGCGACGGTGACGCTGCCGCGCAGCAGGTCCGCGACCGTCGCGGCGAGCATCTGCGGGCCGCCCACCTCGGTCACGTCGGCACACACGACGGCGAACTCGTCGGCGGACAGCCGGCCCGCGACGCAGCCGTGCGGCAGCTCCCGCTGCAGCCGGGCGGCCAGCTCGACGAGCAGGGTGTCGCCGGCCTCGTGGCCCAGCCCGGTGTTGACCCGGGCGAAGTCGTCGACGTCGCCGCAGACGACGGCGACCCGGCGGGAGTCGGCACCGGCGAGCAGCCGGTCGGCGTGCTCCAGCAGGCCCGCCCGGTTCGGCAGCCGGGTCAGCGGGTCGACGCTGTTCGCCTCACGGAGCACGTCGGCCGCGCGCCGGCGCTCGCCGACGTCGGTGACCACCAGCAGCCAGAACGGGCGGCCGTCGTCGGACGGCGCGGCGTTGACGACGACCTCGCAGTCCACCCGGGTGCCGTCGGCGCGCAGCAGCGGCAGCGACTCGATCCGGTAGGTCGGCTCCGGGTGCGACGGGTCGCGCAGCCAGTCGGGCAGCCCGCCCTTCGTGTTCGACTGCGGCTCGGCGGACAGCGCGCGGGCCGGGACGCCCCGCAGCACCTCGAGGTCCGCGTCGAGCAGCTGGCACAGCGCCGGGTTCGCGTCGACGATCCGGCCGCGGCCGTCGAGCATGGCGACACCGGTGGTGATGGTGGCGACGAGGTCGGCGAACCGCTGCCCGGAGCGCTGCGCCCGGGACTCGGCGCGGCGCCGGTCGCTGACGTCCTGCACGGTGCCGATCAGCCGCAGCGGCGCGCCGCCGGGGGTGCGGTCGATCCGGGTCCGGCAGGACAGCACCGGGCCGGGCGCGCCCGGGGTGCCGGTGCCGGGACGGATCTCCGACGCGTGCGCGGCCTGGACCGCCGACAACGCCTCGTCGGACACCTCGCCGGGTCCGCGGCGCAGCATCCGGCAGACCCGTTCCACCTGCTCGCCCTCGATCGGGCCGTCCGGGCCGTCCGGGCGCACGCCCAGTCCCTTGTAGAGCTCGACCAGGCCCTCGCTGCGGGTCAGTGTCCCGGCCTGCAGATCGAACGTCCACGTCCCCGAGCGGGTGGCCCGCTCCAGGTCCAGCGCGGGCGCCTCGTCGGACGGCGCCGGCGCGGCGTCCGGGAACGCGGTGAGCAGGACGACGGTCCGCTCCCCCTGCGGCCAGCGCACGACGCGGACCCGGGCCAGCCGCCGGTCGGCGCGGACCAGCCGGGCGTCGGAGTCCGGGCCGACGAGCAGCTGCGGCAGCTTCATGCCGGTCGGGTCGGCGGACCCGGCCAGCCGGCGCAGCGCCGCGTTGGTGTGCAGCACGATGCCCGACGAGTCGCAGACCAGCGCCGGCGAGGGCGGGAGCTGCACCGCGAAGTGGTC
This sequence comes from Pseudonocardia nematodicida, assembly GCF_040105385.1. Taxonomy (NCBI): domain Bacteria; kingdom Bacillati; phylum Actinomycetota; class Actinomycetes; order Pseudonocardiales; family Pseudonocardiaceae; genus Pseudonocardia; species Pseudonocardia nematodicida. The sequence continues at coordinate 517,648 of NZ_JBEDNQ010000003.1, read as the reverse complement.
GGCCCGCGGGGTGTCCTCGGTGGACTCCGGCCCGGCGTGCCGGCCGGCGGCCTCGGTGGGGGCGCCGGGACCGATGGTCCCCGGCCCCGCCGGGTCGGGGTCGGCCGGGGCATGGGCGAGCCGGCGGTCGATCGGGTCCTCCCGGACGGTGTCGGGGGCGGCCGGGGCGTCGGGCAGCCCGGGACCCGCGGTCGCGGCACCGGCGGTCCGCGCCACGGGTGACGGGCGCGGCCGGGTCCCCTTGGTGCCGCCCGGCCCCGCGAACGCCCGCGCGAGGTCGTCGGCGAGGTGGCCGGCGCGGTGCGCGGCGTCGATGCGCTCACGTGCGGCGACCGTGTCGGCCGGCGCCTCGGTGTGGCCCTGCGGGTGCTCGCCCCGCTCGGCCTCCGGGTCGTCGAAGACGCCACGGGACGCACCGCCCTGGCGGTGCCCCGCCGGTTCGATCTCGCCCACGCCGACCTCCGTTCTGTGCGGCAGTTCCACCCGGCCCAACGAGCCACCGGGGCGAGCGATCCGGCGCGGTAACCCGATCGAGCCACAATGCACAGTGGGTGATGAGGCCGTTCAGCGCAAGATCAATACTCCGGGTCGCGCCCGTCGTTGGCGAGACACCCTCGCCGGTGGACGAAGGGTGCCCCGCGGACGCCGAGCGGCCTCCGAGAAGTTGACCGACAGTATTCGACCGCTCACAGCGTGACGCGCCGTTCGGCGCACCACCCTGTCGCACACGTTTCGTGACCGGCTCTGCGGCGCGCGTGACACCCGGGCGTGTCTCACGCCGGGGGCGCGACACCCTCGTCGACCGCGGCGCGTGCCACCGCGGCGGCCACCGCGGGGGCCACCCGCGCGTCGAAGGGCCCCGGGACGATCGCCGACGGGGACAGCCCCTCGCTCGCGACGTCCGCGATCGCGCCGGCGGCGGCGAGCAGCATCCGGTCGGTGATCCGCCGGGCGCCGGCGTCCAGGGCGCCCCGGAAGATCCCCGGGAACGCCAGCACGTTGTTGATCTGGTTCGGGAAGTCGCTGCGCCCGGTGGCCACGATCGCCGCGTGCCGGGCGGCGACGTCCGGGTGGACCTCCGGGTCCGGGTTGGACAGCGCGAACACCATGCCGTCCGGGGCCATCGTGGCGAGCAGCTCCGGCGGCACCGTGGACCCGGACAGCCCGACGAACACGTCCGCCCCGGCCAGCGCCTCGGCGATCCCGCCGGTCACCCCGCGCGGGTTGGTCACGGCGGCCAGCTCGGCCTTCACCCCGCCCCGGCCGGCGTCGACGACACCGCGGGAGTCCAGCAGGACCACGTCCGCCGCACCGGCCGCGAGCAGGATCCGCGCGCACGCGATCCCGGCCGCGCCCGCCCCGGAGATCACCACCCGCAGGTCGGGCAGCGCGCGCTCCTGCACCGCACAGGCCCCGCGCAGCGCCGCCAGCAGCACGACGGCGGTGCCGTGCTGGTCGTCGTGCATGACCGGGCAGTCCAGCGCCTCGATCAGCCGGCGTTCCAGCTCGAAGCAGCGCGGCGCGGAGACGTCCTCCAGGTTGACCGCACCGAAGGTCGGCCGCAGCCGCACCAGGGTCTCGACGATCTCGTCGACGTCGGTGGTGTCGAGCACCAGCGGGATCGAGGCCAGCCCGGCGAACGAGGAGAACAGCGCCGACTTGCCCTCCATGACGGGCAGCGCGGCGCGCGGGCCGATGTCGCCGAGCCCGAGCACCGCGGTCCCGTCGCTGACCACCACGACCAGCCGGTGTGCCCAGGTGTAGCGGGCGGCGAGGGCGGCGTCGTCGGCGATGGCGCGGCAGACGTCGGCGACACCGGGGGTGTAGGCGATCGACAGGTCCCGGGCGTCGGCCAGCGGGGTCGTCGTGCGGGTGGCGAGCTTGCCGCCCTCGTGCGCCTCGAACACCTCGTCCCGGGTGGGGGTGGTGGTCCGGTCCTGGGCGAGCGTCATCCATGACTCCTGCGGGAGAAGGTGCGGGGTCGGCGCCGTACGCGGCGCCTGCCGTTGCACCGGAGGTGACGGGTTGTCGTCGACCGGATCGCGGTGCCTCCACGGCCATCCCGCCTGAGGTACGGGCCGGATGCGGCGCCGCGGCGGGACTCGGCTGTCGGGTGCGCGGGGAGTCTAACCAGGAGATCGACTCCGCCGGCCGTCCCCGGGCCCGCCAGTGGTGGCCGGCACAGAACGGGCGTACTGCGCTCCCTACCGCAACGGGGAGGGCGTCATCGTCGGCAGCGGCGCGCTCGTCGCCGGGTCGCGCGGCGCCTCGGTCCTCGGCTGCGCCCCGGGGGTGAAGGGCGCCGTGCCGGGCACCAGCTCGACGTCGCCGACCGCGTCGGACTCCGCGGCGTAGCGCAGCGCGGTGGCGATGTCGGCGACACCGTTGGTGTTGGTCGGCAGCATCAGGCTGGACAGGACACCGAACGCGCGACCGTCTGCGTCCAGGTAGCCGGCGCCGGAGTCGCCCGGGACGCCCGGCGGGACGGTCGCGACGACGTGGCTGAACGGCCCCTCGGTCCGGCCGAAGCTCACCCCCTCCTTGTAGGGCGTCTCGGTGAGCTGGTTCGGCTGGTAGCTGTAGACCGGCTCGCCGCCCGAGGTGCCGCCGGTCGCCAGCCCGGTGGGACCGCCGAAGCCGGGCACCGTCGGGTCGGCGACGGCCGCCGCCGCGGCGTCCAGCTCGATCAGCGCGAAGTCGTTGTACTGGCACACCCGGGGGTCGGTCTCGCCCCGGGCCTGCATCTCCGCCCACGAGTTGTAGGCCAGCGTGCCGCCGTAGGCGACCCCGTCCCGGCCGCGGATCGCGATCTCGGTGCCCAGCGGCAGCACCTGCTCGGTGCAACCGTCCACCGAGGACCGGTTCGACGCCGCGGAACAGTGCGCGGCCGTCCCGAGGTAGACCGGCGCGGCCGGGTCGGCGACCTCCGCCCCCGCGCCGTCCCCGCCGTCGTCCACACGGCCGTCGGACCGTGCGGTCCCGGTGTAGAGGAAGTTCGCGGTGCAGAGCTCGAGCGCGTCCACCCCGACCGGCGTCACCACGAGCACGCCGGGCCCGATCGCCCCGAGGTCCTGCAGCTCCGCGGCCGTCGCCACCGTCTCCGACCCGTCCGGGGCCGGGCCCGGAGCCGCCGGGGCCGGGGTGGCTCCGTCGGCCGTCCCCGTCCCGGCCGATGCGGCGCCGGCGACCGGGGCGAGCAGCGCCGCGGTGACCGCCAGGCCGACGGCGGCGCCGAGCCCGGCGAGACGGCGGCCGGTGCGGCGGGTGGCGGGCACGGCGAACGGGCGCGACATGGCACTCCTCGGGAAGCGGGCGGGCTCTACGCGTCGGGCGACCGCTGCGATCAGACCCGACGGCGCGACCAACGAGGCCGTATCGCAAACGGTGATGCCCCGGGCGGGTGGAAGGTCGACCCGGCCGGGCGACCCGGCGCCGGTCCGGTCTCGCGGACCCCGGCGCGGCCGTGCGGCCGCTAACGTCGCCGATCGTGACCATCGATCCCGAACACACCCCGTCCGGCCGGATCATCCTGCTCCGGCACGGCGAGACCGAGTGGTCGGCGAACGGGCGCCACACCGGGCGCACCGACATCGAGCTCACCGACGACGGCCGGGCCACCGCCCGCCGGGTCCCCGCCTCGCTCGCGCTGGTCCGGCACGACGCCCCGCCCGCCCGGGTCCTCTGTTCCCCGCGCACGCGCGCGAGGGACACCGCCGCGATCGCCGGGCTGGCCGTCGACGCCTACGACGAGCGGCTCGGCGAGTGGGACTACGGCGAGCAGGAGGGCCTGACCACCCCGGAGATCCGGGAACGCCTGCCGGGCTGGACGATCTGGACCGGCCCGTGGCCGGGCGGCGAGACACCGGACGAGGTGTCGGCCCGCGCGGACGCGGTGCTGACCGAGGTGCGCGCCGACCTGGAGCGCGGCGACGTGATCCTGGTCGGGCACGGGCACTTCTCCCGGGTGCTGACCGTCCGGTGGATCGGGCTGGCCGCCACCGCCGGGGTGCACGTGCGGTTGGATCCGGCCGGGGTGACGGTGCTCGGGTTCGAGCGCGGTGTGCCGCGGCTGGACCACGTCAACCAGCGCCCCACCCGTGACTAGAGGAGGAGACACCCCGTGACCGGCGTCCGTCCCGCCCGCCCCGACGACGTGCCCGCGATGGTGCGGCTGGTCCACGAGCTCGCCGACTACGAGAAGGCCGCCGACGAGTGCGGCCTCACCGAGGCGCAGCTGCACGCCGCGCTGTTCGGCCCGGACCCGTCGGCCGGTGCCCTGGTGGCGACGGCGGACGCCGCCGTCGTCGGCGTGGCCATCTGGTTCCGCACCTTCTCCACCTGGGAGGGCGTCGCCGGGATGCACCTGGAGGACCTCTACGTCTCCCCCGCGCACCGCGGCGACGGGCACGGTGCCCGGCTGCTCGCCGGGCTGGCGGCCGAGTGCACCCGCCGCGGCTGGGCCCGCCTGGAGTGGAACGTGCTGGACTGGAACACCCCGGCGATCGGCTTCTACCGGTCGATCAGCGCCGCCCCGGTCGACGGCTGGACGACCTACCGGCTCACCGGCGGTCCGCTCGCCGGCCTGGCCGCGCGAGCGGGCGCCCAGGGCACGCCCTAGTCCTCCGGGTACTCGTCGCCCATCGACCAGCGGCGGGACTGCTCGCTGATCAGCAGCAGGAACGTCAGCACCACGAACAGCCCGCAGACGATGCCCCACAGCAGCTGGCCGGACGGCCCGATCACGCTGTAGACCACCGGGAGCAGCAGCAGCTGCACGACGATCGCCGGGGTGCGGCACCCGTGGACGCCCCGGAACAGGCCGTACCCGAGACCGACGACGGCCCCGCCCAGCAGCAGGAAGATGCCCGACTCGGCCAGGCCGTAGTACACCCGGGCGCCATCGGCACCGACCGCCCGCACCCCGAGCACGACGGCGACGACCACCCCGGTCAGCCCCTGCAGCCCGACCAGTACCCCGGCCACCCGCACGTTCTCCGGCACCGGCTCCCGGGTCGGCGTGCCCTTCTCCCGCTCCTCGGCCACGGGACCGAGGATAGGCGGGGTCGGGGACCGGCCCGCACCCGATCGTTAGAGTCGGCGCGTGCGCGCGCTGCTCGTGGTCAACCCGCAGGCCACGTCCACCACCGCCGCCGGACGGGACGTGCTGACCAAGGCCCTGGCCAGCGAGCTGAAGCTCGAGGTGCTGCAGACCCGCTACCGGGGGCACGCCGCGGAGGCCACCGCGGCGGCCGTCGCCGACGGCGTCGCCCTGGTCGTGGCGCTCGGCGGCGACGGCACGGTCAACGAGGTCGTCAACGGCCTGCTCGCCGCCCAGACCGGCACCGGCAGCGGCGCGCCCCGGCCGGACCCGGACGGCACGGCCATGCTCGCCGTCGTCCCCGGCGGGTCGGCGAACGTGTTCGCCCGCGCGCTGGACATGCCCCGCGACCCGGTCGAGGCGACCGGCCAGGTGCTGACGGCGCTGGCGCAGCGGCGACGCCGGCTGGTCGGCCTCGGGCACGCCGACGACCGCTGGTTCACCTTCAACGCCGGGATGGGGTGGGACGCCGAGGTCGTCGCGGCGGTGGAGCGGGCCCGGGCGCTGGGGTACGAGGCCAGTCCCGGCCGGTACGCGATGACCGCGTTCGCCCAGTACGTCGCCCAGCTGCGCCGGCCGCCGTCGATGACGGTCGAGCTGCCCGGCGCCGCGCCGCTGGAGGGCGTGCGGCTGGCGTTCGTCTCCAACACCGACCCGTGGACCTACCTGTCGGGCCGGGCGGTCCGGACGAACCCGCGCTCGTCGTTCGGCAGCGGGCTGGGGCTGTTCGCGCTGACCGGGCTCGGACCGCGGACCATCGCGACGACATTGCGGCAGATGCTCGCTCCGGACGGTGACCCGCACGGCCGGCACGTCGTGCGGCAGGACGCGGTATCGCAGGTCAGGATCACCTCGGACCGGCCACTGGCACTGCAGCTCGACGGTGACCACCTGGGTGAGCGGACCGATGTGGAATTCCTCTCCGTGCCCGGAGCGTTACGGGTCGTCGTGTGAAAGGTGCTGTTCGTCGCACCCCGTGCGGGCGCTCTCACACGCCGGAGTGAGCAACCCCGCCATTCACCGATGTGAGCGGACCGTCGGTCCCGTTGGGGCTTACACGACTCCGAAGCGGTGATCCAAGGTGGTCCCTACGCAAGCAGCTAGATCACGGGCGACGGAGCCCGGGTGTTCGGTGCGACACACGATTCGGGTGGCCGGATCGGTGTCGGACGGGGACACTGGTCGGCGGGGCACACCGGCCGGGGCTTCGAGAAGTCCCGGGCTTCCGGCTGCCGTGGGCGGATGTAAGAGCGCTCACGGATCCGACGAGCAGTTTCCCATTGAGGACCGCGCGGGCTCGTGAAAGTATTCACAAGCTCTGCGAAACACCAGCGAAACATGACGATCGGCGCGACCCCGATCGCGCACCAGAGGAGTAAGCAATCATGGACTGGCGTCACGACGCGATCTGCCGCGACGAGGACCCCGAGCTCTTCTTCCCGGTCGGCACCAGCGGCCCCGCGCTGATGCAGATCGCGGAGGCCAAGAGCGTGTGCCGGCGTTGCCCGGTCACCGAGTCCTGCCTCCAGTGGGCTCTCGAGTCCGGTCAGGACGCGGGAGTCTGGGGCGGTATGAGCGAGGACGAGCGGCGCGCCCTGAAGCGGCGCAGCACCCGTCCGCGCGCACACACCGCCTGAGGAGCCTCCGGGCACCTCGCCGCCGCAGCGGAGAGACAGAAGAAGTAACAGCTCCCCCGACCTCGGGCCCGTAGCCGGACGCCACCGGATACGGGCCCGAGGTGTGTCCGGGGTGATCTGCCACCCCGGGTGCGACCGTCCACCACGGTGCCGGCGCGACCACGGCACCGGGATCAACGGTCACGGATCGAGCGTATCCCCTGCCCCTCGGGCCTCTCCCCACGCCCCGGGTCACCCGCAGTGACGGCTGTGTGCGCTCCGCCGCACCGGGCCGACCGCCCAGGGACGAACGCACCACTCGCCCGTCACCCCGGGCTCCCGCCCGACCGGCCGCCCGCAGCGGCTCAGGAACCGCCCAGCGGTACCCGGACGGCGGCGACCGTGCCGCCGCCGTCCCGCGCCGAGACCGCGATCGTCGCCTCCAGCTCCGAACGCAGCAGCGTGCGCACGATCTGCAGCCCGAGCCCCTTCGAGGTCTCGAAGTCGAAGTCCGCCGGCATCCCGTGACCGTCGTCGGCCACCGACACCTCCAGCCGGCTCGCCGAGCGCTTGGGGCTGACCAGCACCTCGCCGGCCGCGCCCGGGTCGTAGGCGTGCGCCAGCGCGTTGTGCACCAGCTCGGCCAGCACCAGCACCAGCGGCGTCGCCTTCTCCGCCGGCAGCGCGCCGAACCCGGTCCGCACCCGGACCCGGGCCCGGGACTCCGCGGTCGCCCCGTCCCGGATCGCCGGCAGCACCTTGGGCAGCAGCTCGTCGAGCTCCACGACCTCGGCGACCGAGTAGGCCAGCGCCTCGTGCACGTGCGCGATCGAGGTGACCCGACGGACCGACTCCTCCAGGGCCCGGCTCGCCTCCGGGTGCTCGCTGCGGCGGGCCTGCAGCCGCAGCAGCGCCGCCACCGTCTGCAGGTTGTTCTTCACCCGGTGATGGATCTCCCGGATGGTGGCGTCCTTGGACAGCAGCGCCTCGTCGCGGCGGCGAAGGTCGGTGACGTCGCGGACCAGGACCAGCGCCCCGGCGGCGTCCCCGCGCGGGCGCAGCGGCATCGCCCGCACCAGCATCGTCGCCCGGCGCCCGCGGATCTCCATCCGGGTCGACGGGCTGCCGCCGAGCGCGTCGGTGATCCGGGTGGCGACCTCCTTGGCGTCGAACGGGTCGAGCACCAGCGCCTTGGTCGTCGCCGCCAGGTCCCCGCCGGCGACGTCGCTGGCGTGCCCCATCCGGTGGTAGGCCGACAGCGCGTTGGGGCTGGCGTAGGCCACGTTGCCGTGCACGTCGAGCCGGACCAGGCCGTCCCCGGCGCGCGGGCTGCCCTCGGCGCTGCCGGGCGGTCCGGACTGCGGCGGGAACGTCCCGTCGACGATCATCTGGCACAGGTCCGACGCGCTGCCCAGGTAGGCGATCTCCAGCGGGCTCGGCACCCGGGGCGTCGACAGGTTGGTGTCGCGGGACAGCACCGCCACCGTCCGGCCCTTGTAGCGCACCGGGATCGTCTCCCGGCGGACCGGCACCTCCAGGTGCCAGCGCGGGTCGTCGTCGCGGCAGATCCGGCCCTCCAGCACCGCCCGGCGCAGCTGCCCGACCTCGACGGGGACCGCGCGGCGGCCGACGACGTCGTCCGGGTGCGCGGTCGGCGCCGTCGTCGGACGGGCCTGCGCGACGCAGAGGAACTGCGCGGTCGCCGCCCGCGGGGCGCCGTCGTCGGGGTGGTCCGGGGCGTGCAGGTCGTCGAGCGGCACCCACAGCAGGAAGTCGGCGAACGACATGTCCGCCAGCAGTTGCCACTCGCCCACCACCCGCTGCAGGTGGTCGGCGGTCTCGCCGTCCATGGTCGTGTGCTCGGCGAGCAGCTCGCTCAGCGTGGTCACGATCGCCCATCCCATCACATGCGAGAATCGACGCCACGCGCTCCCGTGAACCGGCGGGCCTGCGCGCGAAGCCGAGTGAGACAAGGAGGCCCAGCATGTCGAAGCGTGCCCGCAAGCGCCGCGACCGCGGGAAGAACAAGGCGAACCACGGCAAGAAGCCGAACACCTGAGTCGCCGCACCAGACGCCGAGAGGGCGGGCACCGGATCCCCGGTGCCCGCCCTCTCGCACGTCCGGTTCAGGCCTCGCGGCGGTGGACCTCGGTGCGGCGGTGGGACACCGACACGCTGGTTCCCTCCGGCCCGGACTCGACCGTCACCTGCGCCTGTTCCAGCACCGCGGAGCGGATCTGCGTGCGCAGCCGGTCCTTGAGCGACTCCGGCGCGGCCTCGCCACCGCACTTGCGGGCCAGCAGCGCCTTGAGCTTCTCGTCGATGCCGTACTCGGCCAGGCACGGGGCGCACTCGTCGAGGTGCTGCTGCAGCACCTGGCGGCGGTCCGGGTCGCACTCGCGGTCCAGGAACATCCAGACCTCGGCCAGCACCTCGCCGCAGCCGGTGGTGTCGCCGGCGAGCGGGTTCTGCTCGTGCGTGCTCACGACGCGGTCACCTCCTGCTCACCCCGGTCGCCGCCGCGGGCGAACCCGCGCTCGCGCGCGACGTCGGTCAGCATGTCGCGCAGCTGCCGACGGCCCCGGTGCAGCCGCGACATGACGGTGCCGATCGGGGTGCCCATGATCTCGGCGATCTCCTTGTAGGCGAACCCCTCGACGTCGGCCAGGTACACCGCCATCCGGAAGTCCTCCGGCAACGCGGACAGCGCCTCCTTGACCTGGTCGTCCGGCAGCGCGTCCAGCGCCTCCACCTCGGCCGAGCGCAGCCCGGTCGAGCTGTGCTCGCCGGCCTGGGAGAGCTGGTAGTCGGTGATCTCGTCGGTCGGCGCCTGCAGCGGCTGACGCTGCCGCTTGCGGTAGCCGTTGATGTAGGTGTTGGTGAGGATCCGGTACAGCCACGCCTTGAGGTTCGTGCCGCGCCGGAACGACCCGAACGCCGAGTAGGCCTTCAGGAACGTCTCCTGCACCAGGTCCTCGGCGTCCGACGGGTTGCGAGTCATCCGCAGCGCCGCGCCGTAGAGCTGGTCGAGCAGCGGCATCGCGTCCCGCTCGAAGCGGGCGGTGCGCTCCTCGACGCCTTCGTCGGTGGGCGCGCGGTTGCCCTCGGCGTCGGCCGCGCCGACGTCCTGCACCGGCTGTCCGTCCGCGTCGCGGGTGGCGCGAGCCTCGTCCTGCTCCGGCTGCTGCTCCGGCAAGGGTCCCCTCTCCAGTGACACGAGCCGCCCGCCGGTGCGGTTCACCGGCGCGAACGACCCGTCGGAGAGTACGCGTTCCCGCCGGCGACGGCCGGTCGCGGACCCGGCGGGCGCGTCCATCACTGCTGTGCACACGGTCGGAACAACGGTGCGGGCGGGGAGCGCATTCCCGTAGGTTCCGCCCGGACGGCGCAGGAGAAGAGGACGACGACGATGGCAGGCAAGGGGACTCCGGCGACGGCCCTGCTGAGCAGGCGGAAGGTCCCGCACGAGATCCACACCTACCCGCACGGGGAGGGCCGGGGCCCCGGTTCCGGCTACGGCGCCGAGGCCGCCGAGGCGATGGGCCAGGACCCGCGGCGGGTCTTCAAGACGCTGATCGCCCTGGTGGACGGCGTCATGACGGTCGGGATCGTCCCGGTCTCGACGCAGCTGGACCTCAAGGCGCTCGCCGCCGCGGCCGGTGGCAAGAAGGCCGTGCTCGCCGTCGTCGCCGACGCGGAACGCACCACCGGCTACGTCGCCGGCGGGATCTCCCCGCTGGGCCAGCGCACGCGGCTGCCGACCGTGCTCGACGCGTCGGCCCGCGAGCACCCCACCGTGTTCTGCTCCGGCGGGCGCCGGGGCCTGGAGATCGAGCTCGCCCCCGCCGACCTGGTGACGCTCACCGGCGCGGTCGTCGCGCCGATCGCGAGGCCGGAGTCGCCCGGCTGATCGACACCCGCCCGCGTGACCCCCGGACCGAGGCCGCGCCCAGTAGGGTCGGGCCTTCGGGGTTCGTCGAGGAACGGTTGCGGGGGAACGGAAATGGAGAGGCCTGCATGGGCTCCCGAGGAGGTCGACATGACCCGGCCGAGCGTGGCCCGGGTCTACGACTACTACCTCGGTGGATCACACAACTTCGAGGCCGACCGGCGCTTCGCCGGCCAGGTGCTCGAGGTGCTGCCGGAGATGGCGTCGGTCGCGCAGGCGAACCGCGCGTTCCTCCGGCGGGCGGTGCGCTACCTCTGCGCACAGGGCGTGACCCAGTTCCTCGACCTCGGCTCCGGCATCCCGACCGCGGGCAACGTGCACGAGATCGCCGCGGCCGAGGTGCCCGACTCGCGGGTGCTCTACGTCGACAACGACCCGATCGCCGCCGTCCACAGTCGTGCGCTGCTCTCCGGTGACGACCGCACCGAGGTCGTGGCCGCGGACCTGACCGACCCCGCACGCCTGCTGGCCGACCCCCTGCTGCGTGCCCACCTCGACCTGGACCGGCCGGTCGCCGTCCTGCTGGTGTCGGTGCTGCACTTCGTGCAGGACTCCCAGGACCCCGCGGGGATCATCCGGTCCTACATGGACGCCACCGTGCCGGGCAGCCACCTGGTCATCAGCCACGCCAGCAACGAGGGCAACACCGCGGCCGACAGCGCCCAGTCGATCTACAACCGGGACCGGTCGCCGAACGCGATGCGGATGCGGTCGGTCGAGGAGGTCCGCACGCTGTTCGGGGACCTGACGCTGCTCGACCCCGGCGTGGTGCGGATCCCGGCGTGGCGGCCCGAGTCCCCGGTCGGGCCGGAAGCGGAACGCTATCCCGGCGTGGCCGGGGTCGCCCGGCTCTGATCTGCGACACGTAGCAGTGGCTGCGACCCCACTCCCCCGGCCCGGTGACCCGCCCCGGGCCGGTGCCCCCGCGCCCGCGGCGCCGTCCGGGGACGTCGAACGCCTCGCGGAGGCGTGGACGGCGGCGATCGTGCACGGGGGCTTCGTGTCGACCGCGCGGGCCGAACTGCGCCGGTTCCTCACCGGCACGGCCGGCCGGGTCGTCGCGACCGTCGACGGGGACGCCGATCCCGGGCTCGCCGCGGGCATCGGCGCCGACCTCGTGGCCGCGCACCTGACCGACCCCGCCGCGCTGCGCTGCTCGCTGGACGTGCTCGCCGAGCACTTCGCCGACCGCGCCCGGACCCCGGACGGCCTGCGCAGGTTCACGGCCGTGGTCGGCGCGCTGTCCGACGGCTACGCCCGCACCCTGCAGGAACGGACCCGTATCGAGCAGGAGCGGATCAGCGCGGCCGCGTTCTCCGCGCGCGGCGTCGCCGAGGCGGCCCGGTGGGCCTCCGAGGCCCGCTACGGCGCGGTGTTCGCGCACGCCCTGATCGGGATCAGCGTCGCCGACGTCGACGGCCGGATCCTGGAGGTGAACGCCGCGCTGTCCGACATGCTCGGCTACGACGCCTCCGAGCTGCTCGACCGCTCGATCTTCGACTTCATCCACCCCGACGACACCCCCGACGCCTGGCCGCGGATCCAGGCGATGACCGCGGGCGAGGTCGACCACGTCCGGCTGGAGAAGGCCTACTTCCGCAAGGACGGCTTCCAGATCTGGACCGAGCTCGTCGTCACGCTGGTGCGGGATCCGGGCGGCTCGCCGCGCTACCTCGTCGCGATGGTCGAGGACGTCACCGAGCGGCACCACCTGCAGTCCCGGCTGCAGCACCAGGCCGAGCACGACCCGCTGACCGGGCTGCCGAACCGGGCACTGTTCTTCCGGCACCTGACCGCCGCGCTCGACGCGCTGAACCGGGTCCCGCCGGACACCCCGGCCGCGGTCGGCGTCTGCTACCTGGACCTGGACGGGTTCAAGGCGGTCAACGACACACTCGGCCACGACACCGGCGACCAGCTGCTGACGACCGTCGCGCACCGCCTCGAACGCGGCCTCTCCCCGGACGGCCACATCGTCGCCCGGATGGGCGGCGACGAGTTCGTGGTGCTCGTGGACCAGTGCGCCGGCGACGACGACCTGGCCGCCGTCGCGCAGCGCGCCCTCGAGGTGGTCCGGACACCGGTGCCGCTGCGCGGGCGCGACGTCGTCGTGTCGGCCAGTATCGGCATCGTCGCCCGCCCGCGTTCGGGCTGCGGCGACTGCCCGGCCGGGCGGTGCGGCTGCGGCGCCGCCGAGCTGATGCAGGCGGCGGACACCACGATGTACTGGGCCAAGCGGGACGGCCGGGACCGGGTCGCGGTGTTCGACCCGCGCCGGCACCGCGCCGACGTCGCACTCTTCGAGATGGCCGGCCGGATGCCCAGCGCGCTGGAGAACGGTGAGTTCGAGCTGGACTACCAGCCGCTGGTGTCACTGAGCGACGGCCGCGTCCGCGGGGTGGAGGCGCTGGCCCGCTGGCGCACCGCCGACGGCGAGCGGCTCGGCCCGGACGTGTTCATCCCGCTCGCCGAGCAGACCGGGCTGATCGTGCCGCTCGGGCTGCACCTGCTGCGGCGCGCCTGCCTCGACGCACGCTCCTGGCTCGACGGCCGCTCGGGCGTCGAGGCCGACGGTTCCCGGGAGTTCGTGCTCAGCGTGAACGTCTCCGGACGCCAGCTCCGCCAGCCCGACGCCGTCGACCGCATCGCCGCGGTGCTCGCCGAGACCGGCTGGCCGGCCGGCTCGCTGCAGCTGGAGCTGACCGAGAGCGACCTGATGTCGTCGGGCGGGCGGCCGATCGCGGCGCTCGACGCGCTCGCCCGGCTCGGCGTGCGGATCGCCATCGACGACTTCGGTACCGGCTACTCGAACCTGTCCTACCTGCACCGGCTGCCGGTCGACGTGCTGAAGCTGGCCGGGTCGTTCGTGAGCGCCCGGGGCACCTCCGACGCGGAGACCGACACCGCGGACGGCCGCGACGTCGACAACCCGGTGATCCTCTCCGCGATGATCGACCTCGCGCACACGCTCGGGCTGGTCGCGGTCGCCGAGTCGGTCGAGACCGCGGAGCAGGCCGCCCGGCTGCGCGTGCTGGGGTGCGACGTCGGCCAGGGCTACTACCTGGCCACCCCGGTCACGCCGGCGGAGATCCCGGCGCTGCTGGACCGGCCGGTGCCGCTGGGGTGAGTGTCGCCGGGGTGAGGTCGAGGGAGGCCAGCCAGGTCCCGACGGTCCCGGTGAGCGCCGCGTGCTGCTTCTTCAGCCCGTGGTCGCCCTCGAGCAGCACCACCCGCCGGCCCGGGCCGTCGCCGGGGACACCGAACCGGTCGCCGCGGCCCTGGATCACGAGCACCGGCACGCCGGCACCGTCGAGCTCGGGCTGCCGGGTCCGCTCCGGCTTCCCCGGCGGGTGCAGCGGGAACGCGAGGCAGAGCACCGCGACGGCGCCGGTCGCGGCCGCCGTCCGGCAGGCGACCCGGGCCCCGGAACTGCGCCCGCCCTGCACCAGCGGCAGGTCGCCGCGCACCGCGTCGGCGACGGCCGTCCAGGCCTCGTCGAGGTGCCCGGCCGGGGCCGGGGCGCGCCGGCCCGCCACCCGGTAGGGCTGCTCGACCAGCCCGACGTCGAACCCGGCGGCGGTCGCCGCGCCGGTGGCCGCGACCAGGTCGGGCGCGCCGATCCCGCCGCCGGCACCGTGCCCGAGCAGCAGCAGCCCGCGCGGGGCCGGGTGGGTGGGCGACGAGGCCGGATGCCGGGTCACCCGGGCCGTCCCGCGCGGGGTGTCGATCTCGAGGACCGTGTCGCTCCCCGGCCCGCCCGGGCTCACGAGAGCAGGTCGAGCTGGATCGGCTCGAGCACCTGGTCGTCGGGGATCCGGTCGAGCAGCTCGGGGCCGTTGTTGCGGACGTTGTTGACCTGCGGTGACACCGGGCGGATGTCCAGGGTGGACACCAGCTCGGGCGACGGCGGGGCCAGCAGCCGGGCCACCGGGACGTCGGACGCCGAGGAGTCCGGCGCGAGCCAGGCGTCCCAGTCCGACGGGGCGAGCACCAGCGGCATCCGGTCGTGCACCTGGGTCAGCGCGCCGACCGCCCCGGTGGTGAGCACGCAGGCGGTGACCAGGCCGTCCGGGTACTTCTCGGCGAGCTCACCGTCCTTGGGCTTCCAGAACTCCCAGATCCCGGCCATCGCGAGGGTGGCGTCGTCGGTGTAGTGCGTGAAGTAGGGCTGCTTGGTCGGCTTGCCCGAGCCGCCCTGGCTCTTGGGCCGGTGCCGATTCTCGCTCCGCAAGCTCCGCTCGGTGTCGTGCCGCTGCCACTCGTACCAGCCGTCCATCGGGAACAGGCAGCGCCGCGACGCCACGGCCCGGCGGAACGCCGGCTTCTCGGTGATCGTCTCCGAGCGGGCGTTCACCATCCGCGCGCCGGCCGAGGGGTCCTTCGCCCAGAACGGCACCAGGCCCCAGCGCACCGTGCGCAGCGAGCGCTCGACGCTGTCGGTGTCGGCGTTCCCGTCCTCGTCACGGGGATGACGCTCGACGACGACGGTGATGTCCTTGGTCGGCGCCACGTTGTAGTCCGCGCGCTGCGCGGACTCGGCGGTGGCGTCGACGGCGCGGAACTCGTCGGCGAGATCGGCGGGGGCCTTGGTGGAGGCGTAACGGCCGCACATGCGTCCCAGTCTTCCACGTGCGGAAAGATGGGGCCGTGAGCAACTGGAGCGCCCCCACCGCCGCAGCCCCGGTGACCGGCACGGTGTCCGTGCCCGGGTCGAAGTCGGTGACCAACCGGGCACTGCTGCTCGCCGGGCTGTCCGGCGGCGCGTGCCGGGTCGACGGCGCCCCGCCCACCCGGGACACCGCGCTGATGACCGGCGCGCTCGCCGCCCTCGGCGTTCCGGTCACGGCCGAGGGCGACACCGTGCTCGTCGACGCGCACGGCGGGCTGCGCGGCGGCACCCCCGAGTTCCCGGCCGAGGTCGACTGCGGGCTGGCCGGCACGGTCATGCGGTTCGTGCCCCCGGCCGCCGCGGCGGCCTCCGGAGCGGTCCGGTTCGACGGCGACCCGCGCGCCCGGGAGCGCCCGATGGGCACCGTGCTCGGCGCGCTGCGCGACCTCGGGGCCCGGGTCTCCTTCTCCGGCGCCGCCGACGCCCTGCCGTTCCTGCAGGACGGCGGCCCGGTCCGCGGTGGTGAGGTGACGATCGACGCGTCGGCGTCGTCCCAGTTCGTGTCCGGGCTGCTGCTGTCCGGCGCGCGCTACGAGCAGGGGGTGACGGTCCGCCACCGCGGCGCGGCCCTGCCCTCGATGCCGCACATCGCGATGACCGTCGACATGCTGCGCGCGGCCGGGGTCGTCGTCGACGACTCGACGGCGGACGTCTGGCGGGTCGAACCGGGCCCGGTCGCCGTACGGGACTGGACGATCGAGCCGGACCTGTCGAACGCGTCGGTGTTCCTCGCCGCCGCCGTCGTCACCGGCGGGCGGGTCACCGTGCGCGGCTGGCCGGAGACCACCACCCAGCCCGGCGCCGACGTGCTGCCGGTGCTGGAGCGGTTCGGCGCGACCGTCACCCGCGACGCCGCCGGCCTGACCGTCACCGGCCCGGACCGGATCGCCGGGATCGACGTCGACCTGCACGACGCCGGCGAGCTCGCGCCCACGGTCGCCGCGATCGCCGCGCTCGCGGGGGGTGCGTCCCGGCTGCGCGGCATCGGGCACCTGCGCGGCCACGAGACCGACCGGCTCGCCGCGCTCGCCACCGAGATCAACGCGCTCGGCGGCGCCGTCACCGAGACCGACGACGGGCTGGTCGTCGAGCCGACGCCGCTGTCCGGGCGGGCCGACCGGCCGTGGGGCGCCTACGCCGACCACCGGATGGCCACCGCCGGGGCGATCGTCGGCCTCGTCGTGCCCGGGGTCGAGGTCGACGACGTGCACAGCACCGACAAGACCATCCCGGACTTCCCCGGCCGCTGGGCCGCCCTGCTCGGCGCCCCCGAGGGACGCTGAGGAGTGCCCCGCCGCCGCGACGTCCACGCGCTCGACGAGACCGACGTCCGGGTCCGCCCCGGCCGGCGCGGGACGCGGCCGCGCAGCAAGCGCCGGCCCGCGCACGCCGACGCCGTCCGCGCGATGGTCACCGCCGTCGACCGGGGCCGCTGGACGTGTGCCGTGGACGCCGACCCGGACCTGCCCCAGGTCGTCGCGATGCGGGCGCGCGAGCTCGGCCGCACCCCGGTCGTCGTCGGGGACCGGGTCGACCTGGTCGGCGACCTGTCCGGGGAGCCCGACACGCTGGCCCGCATCGTGCGCGTCGCCGACCGGGACACCGTGCTGCGGCGCACCGCCGACGACACCGACCCGTACGAGCGGATCGTCGTCGCCAACGCCGAGCGGCTGCTCGTGGTCACCGCGCTGACGGACCCGCCGCCGCGCACCGGGTTCGTCGACCGCTGCCTGGTCGCGGCCTACGCCGGGGGGCTGGAACCGGTGCTGTGCCTGACCAAGTCCGACCTCGCCGACCCCGGACCGTTCGCCGCGCAGTACCGCGAGCTGAACGTGCCGATCGTGGTCACCGGGCGCGGTGCCGACGGCGCCCCCACCGGGCTCGACGAGCTGCGCGCGGTGCTCACCGGCGGGCTGTGTGCGCTGGTCGGGCACTCCGGCGTCGGCAAGTCCACGCTGGTCAACGCGGTCGTCCCGGACGCCGGCCAGGCCACCGGGCGGCTGTCGGGCGTCGGCAAGGGCCGGCACACGACGGTCGCGGCGCTCGCCTTCCCGCTCGACGACGGCTGGGTGGTCGACACCCCCGGCGTCCGGTCGTTCGGCCTCGCGCACGTCGGGCCGGACGACGTCGTCGCCGCGTTCGGCGACCTGGCCACCGCGATCGACGACTGCCCCCGCGGCTGCGGTCATCTCGGGCCGCCCGCCGACCCGGAATGTGCACTGGACGACCTGGTCGCCACCGGCGCGCTGCCCGGGGGCAGACTCGGGGCGTTGCGCCGGATCCTGGTGGCGCTGCACGCGGGATGAGGGGGACCGACAGGTGCGGGAACGGCGAGCGCTGCCGCGCACCCGGTTGCTCCGGTCACTGACCCCGCTGCTGCTCTGCGCAGCGCTGCTGACCGGGTGCGCGTGGGGCGGACCGCCCGGCGCGGACCGGCCGCCGGACGCGGTGTCACTGCCCAAGTACTACGACCCGGCCCCGCTGCTGACCGACGTCACGAACCGCATGCGGACCGACGTCGGCGCGGTCGTCTCGGTGGCCGGCACCCTCGACGGGCCGGGCGGCCCGACCCCGGTGACCGGCGACGGCGCGCTCCGGTACGACGGCAGCGGGCCCGACGCCGGACCCGCCGTGCGCCTCACGCTGCGCCGGGGCCCCGAGGGCGACGGCGGCCGCAGCACCGGGGTCGTGCGCGCCGCGGCCCGCACCTGGCTGCAGCCGCCCGGCGCGGACTGGGCCGAGATCGGCCGGGCGCCGCTGCCCCCGGACGCCGTCGTCGACGCCACCGTCGCCACGAACGTCGCCGCGGGCGCCGACCCGCTCGCCGCCGTCGCCCGCTACCCGGACGCGGTCCTCGTCTCCGACGCCGTCGACGACCAGGTCGACGGCGAGCCCGCGGTGCACTACACCCTGCTGGTCGACCTGGGCCGGGCGATCGAGGCCGAGCCCGACGAGGCGCGGCGGGACGCGCTGGCCGCTCAGCAGCGGGCCGGCAGCACCCGGCTGAGCGCCGAGCTCTGGCTGGACGCCGACCAGCGGCCGATCCGCGGCCGGATCCGCCAGCAGCTGCCCGACGCGGGGACGGTCGACCTGCTGACCCGCTACCGGGACTGGGGCGAGCCGGTGGTCGTCGAGCCGCCGGTGGTCGAGGGCTCCTAGCCCAGCTCGACCAGGAACGCCAGCTCGGACGGGGCGTACCAGGCCAGGTCGTGGTCCTCGGCCTCGCCGACCAGGAACTCGGCGTCCAGGTCGCCCAGGTCCGCCTTGTCCACCGCGCCCGCGGCCTCCCGGACGGCGTGCTCGGCCTCCGGCAGGTCGACGTGCACCGCGGCGATCTTCGCGACCGGCACCGGACCGCTCACCCGGACCGCGCCGTCGTCCAGGTCCGGGCGCAGCGTGACATCGTCGGTGTCGGCCGCGACGACCACCCGCCGGGGCGGGGTGCCGTCCTCCCCGAGCCCGAACTCGACGGCGAGCAGCCGCAGCGAGGCGCGCGCGGCCTCGCTCATCGCGGCGTACTCCAGCTCCTCGTCGTCGCCCGCGGTGTAGGACTCGCGCAGCTTCGGGGTCAGCGCGAAGCCGGTGCCCCCGAGCGGCTCGAAGCTCCCGGTCGACACCGTGCGTGCCAGCATCGGCCACGTCGCGGGAAGGTAGATCCGCACGTCTCGTCGCGTCCTCTCTCGCGGGCCCAGCGCGCAGCTAGGCCCGCAGCGTCTCGAGCAGCTCGTCGAGCGACTCGTTCACCATCCCGGCGAGCACCTCGATGTCACCCATCGCGGCCCGGTCGCCGTTGAGTCCGTAGTAGACCCCGCCGTCGTAGCTGGTCAGGCCGATCGAGACCGCCTGGCCCTTGGCCAGCGGCACGACCGGGAACATCTCCAGCATCCGGGCCCCGGCCGCGTAGAGCGGGAACTGCGGGCCCGGCACGTTGGTGACGACCAGGTTGAAGAAGTGCCGGGACATCCCGGACGCCGCCCGCGCGCCGACCGCGTGCAGGGTCGGCGGGGCGAACCCGCCGATCCGGACCAGCGCGTCGGCACCGACGGCGTCGCCGGTGTCGGTGTGCTCGCGCATCTGGTGGGTCACCTGGTGCAGCCGGACCAGCGGGCTGGGCTCGCCCACCGGTAGGTCGACCAGGAACGACGCCACCCGGTTTCCCAGCGAGCTGCCGGTCGCCGAACTCGGGACGTCGCCCTCGCCGCGCACCGACAGCGGCACCAGCGCCCGCACCGTAGACGACCCGCCGACCGGCTCGCCGCGCGACATCAGCCAGGGCCGCAGCGCACCGGCGATCACCGCGAGCACCACGTCGTTGACGTCGCAGCCGTAGGCGGCCCGGACCTTGCGGTAGTCCTCCAGGTCGGTGCGGGCCAGCCCGAACCGGCGCTGGGTGGAGATCTCGGCGTTCAGCGGCAGGCCGGGTGCCCGGCGGCCCGCGGTGCGGGCCATCGTCAGCACCGTGCCGGCCGCCCGGCCCAGCTTGCCGACGGTGGCCAGCGCGTCCCCCGCGGCGACGCGGACGTTCTCCACCGCCTCGGTCGGCCGGGTCACCGCCTCGCCGATCGCGTCCAGTACGAGCTGGCCGTCGGTCGGCTCCGGCCGCGGCATCCACAGCTCGTCCGGGGTCTCCCGCGGCTCGGCGGACACGTCCAGGATGACCTGGCCGATGTCGATCGCGGAGATGCCGTCGACCATCGCCTGGTGGGTCTTGGTGAGGATCGCGACCCGGCCGTCGCTCCTGCCCTTGTCCCGCGGGCCCGCGGGAGCCAGCCCCTCGATCAGGTACATCTCCCAGAGCGGGCGGGAGTGGTCCAGCGGCCGGGACATCAGCCGTCCGACCAGGTCGGTCAGCTGGTCCTCGCTGCCCGGGCGGGGCAGCGCGGAGCGCCGCACGTGGTAGGTGACGTCGAACTCCGGGTCGTCCACCCACACCGGCCGGGCCAGGTTGCCCGGGACGTGCCGGACCTTCTGCCGGTAGCGCGGCACCAGGGACAGCCGCTGCTCGATGAGCTCGACGAGGCGGTCGTAGTCGAAGCCGTCGCGGGGACGGTCGAACACGGCCAGCCCACCGACGTGCATCGGTGTCGTGGCCTCCTCGAGATAGAGGAAGGAGGCGTCGAGCGCGGAGAGCCGGGACGGCATGGCCGCGATCCTACGTGCGCGTGGGATCGTGACCGCCGTGACCGACCCGGTTGTGTCCCCCAAGGATCGCTTCATCACCGTCTACGGCCGCAAGCCCGTCCTGGAGGCACTCGCCGACGACGGGCTGGACGTCGACAAGGTGGTGCTCGCCGACACCGTCCGCGGGCCGGGCGAGCGCGAGATCACCGGGGCGGCCCGCCGGCGCGGGGTGACCGTGCAACGGGCCACCGCGCAGCGGGTGAAGGTGCTGGCCGGGAACGGGCGGCACGACCAGGGGGTGCTCGCCGACGTCGTCGCCCCGAGAATGTCACCGCTGGCGCCGTTCCTCCGCGACCTCGGAACCCGCCGGCCGGCCGCGGTCCTGGTGCTCGACGCCGTCACCAACCCGTCGAACGTCGGGATGCTGCTGCGCAGCGCCACCGCCGCCGGGCTCGACGGCGTGCTGCTCCCCCGCCGCGGGGTGCCGGCGATCGACCCGCTGGTGATCAAGGCGTCGGCCGGGGTGGCGTTCGCCGCGCCGGTGCTGCGCTGCGCGACCGCGGCCGAGGGGATCGACCTCATGCACGGGGCCGGGTT
Source organism: Pseudonocardia nematodicida (assembly GCF_040105385.1). Classification (NCBI taxonomy): domain Bacteria; kingdom Bacillati; phylum Actinomycetota; class Actinomycetes; order Pseudonocardiales; family Pseudonocardiaceae; genus Pseudonocardia; species Pseudonocardia nematodicida. The sequence continues at coordinate 496,598 of NZ_JBEDNQ010000003.1, read as the reverse complement.
CTCGGTGTTCGGCCTCGACGCCGGCGGCGACTCGCTGCTCGACGCGCCGCTGGCGCACCGGACCGCGCTGGTGCTGGGCAACGAGACCGACGGGCTCACCGACGCCGTGCGGGAACGCTGCGACGGCATCCTGTCGCTGCCGATGTTCGGCGGGGTGGAGTCGCTGAACGTCGCCTCGGCCGGCGCGGTCGCGGCCTACGAGATGCTGCGACGCCGCTGAGTCGATCGCTGCGCCGGGCCGGCCGTCGTCCACGCGACGACGCCGCAGGCCAGCAGCAGCGCCGGGGCGAGGACCAGCGACTCCGTGCTGCCGCCGACGAGCCCGCCGAACACCGTCGCCCCGACCATGGTCAGCGCCAGCACCCCGGCGACGATCCGGGTGCCCACCGCCCCGCCTGCCGCGACGGCCAGCGCGATCCCGCCGAGCACCTCGACCGCCCCGGTGGCGTAGACCAGCAGCGACGACTCGGGCAGCCCGAACGTCCCGAACCCGGCGACCCAGCCCGCGTGGTCGGTGAACTTCGGGATGCCGAAGTACACGAACAGCACGCCGGTGATGATCCGCACCAGGGACGCGATGACCGGGACGCGCGGGTGCGCGCCCGTTCGCAGGATCGACATCCCTGCACGGTACGTGCCTACCCTGACGTTCATGGTGCGACGTCGCATTCCTCGCCCGTCCGAGCTGGCGCCGCTGCTGCGGCCGGCCCCGTTCACCCTCGACCGGACGGCGGCCGCGCTCGCCCGGGCGGCCAGCATCTCCGACCTGCGACGGCTGGCCCGGCGGCGGGCGCCCCGGGCGGTGTTCGACTACACCGACGGCGCCGCGGAGGACGAGGTGAGCCTGCGCCGCGCCCGTGAGGTGTGGTCCTCGGTCGAGTTCGCGCCGAGCGTCCTGCACGACGTGTCGAAGGTCGACACCGGGCGCGATGTCCTCGGCGCCCGGTCGGCGCTGCCGCTCGCGCTGGCCCCGACCGGGTTCACGCGGATGATGCACACCGCCGGCGAGCGTGCGGTCGCCACCGTCGCGGCCGGGGCCGGGATCCCGTACGCGCTGTCCACGATGGGGTCGACGTCGATCGAGGACGTCGCCGCCGCCGGTCGCGGCGGGCGGCACTGGTTCCAGCTCTACCTGTGGCGGGACCGCTCGGTGGCCCGCGACCTGGTCGCCCGGGCCGAGGCCGCCGGGTACGACACGCTGATGCTGACCGTGGACACCCCGGTGGGCGGCAACCGTCTCCGCGACGCCCGCAACGGGCTGTCCATCCCGCCCGCGCTGTCGCTGCGCACCCTGGCCGACGGTGCCCGGCACCCGCGCTGGTGGTTCGACCTGCTCACCACCGAGCCGCTGACGTTCGAGAGCCTCACCGCCGGCGGCGGCACCCCCTTCGAGCTGATCAACAGGGTGTTCGACCCGGCGCTGACCATGGACGACGTCGCGTGGCTGCGGGAGACCTGGCCGGGCAACCTGGTGATCAAGGGCGTGCAGTCGGTGGCCGACGCCCGGCGGGTCGTCGACGCGGGCGCCGACGCCGTCCTGCTGTCCAACCACGGCGGCCGCCAGCTGGACCGGGGCCCCGTCCCGGCCGAGCTGATCACGCCGGTCGTCGACGAGCTCGGCGACGACGCGGAGGTGCTGGTCGACACCGGCATCCTGCACGGCGGGGATGTCGTCGCCGCCGTCGCGCTGGGGGCCCGGGCGGCGCTGGTCGGGCGGGCCTACCTGTACGGCCTGATGGCCGGCGGCGAGGCCGGGGTACGGCGCGCGGTGGAGATCCTGCGGGGCGAGATCGAGCGCACCCTGCAGCTGATCGGGGTGACCCGGGTCGACGACCTCCGTCCGGAACACGCCCGGCTCCGTGGAGTGACGGACGCATCCCTTCACCCGACCGGAGGACCGTCCCGTCGTGCACGACTGGACTGAGCGGTCCACCATGGCCGCCATGAGTTTCCTGGACAAGGCCAAGGACATGCTCGGCAAGCACGACGACAAGGTCGACCAGGCGGTCAACAAGGCCGGGGACGCGGCGAAGGGCAAGTTCGCCGGTCACGAGGACAAGGTCGACGCCGCGACGAAGTTCGCGCGGGAGCGGACCGGCGAGGGTGACACCACCGCCCAGCAGGGGCAGCCGGGCCAGGGGCAGCCCGGCCAGAACCCGCCGCCGCAGGGTGGGCAGGCTCCGCCGCCGCAGGGCGGGCAGCCGGGCCAGAACCCGCCGCCGCAGCGCTGAGAGAAGCGCAGCGGAACGTGAATCCGCGCTGACAGCGCGCCGGTCCCCTACCGGACCGGCCGAGATCTGACACGAGGCGCCGTCCGCACCCCGCGGGCGGCGCCTCGGCACGTCACGGCCTCGACGGCCGCGCCAGCCACCGCGTGGGGCGGGTCAGCCCGCGGCCGGGACCCCCAGCAGGATCTCCAGCTCGGCGAGCGTCATCCCGGCGGTGACGTGCTGGACGCCGACCGCGCCGGCGGCCACGGCACCGCGGACGCAGACCCCGGTGTCGTCGACGACGACGCAGTCCGCCGCGGTCAGGCCGATCTCGGCGGCCGCCGCGGCGAAGGCCTCCGGGCTGGGCTTGCGGGCCCCGCGCACCGCGCCGAGCAGCACCGTGCCGAACGCCTCGGCGCACTCGTCGGGCACCGCGTGCGCGCCGGAGAACAGCGCCGTCCGCACCCCCGCCCCGGCCGCGCGCCGGGCGTAGTCGAGCAACCGCTCGGTGCCACCGGGCTCGTCGAGGACCCCGCCGTAGTCGACGATCAGGCCGCGCAGGGTGCGTGTCTCCGCCACCCCGGCGACGCTACCGCCCGCCCCGGCCCGGCAGGGTGATCACGCCGCAATCCTGATCCGGAGCGAGAAGTCCCCCAGGCGTCCGGCCTGCTGGACCAGGACGAGCCCCATCCCCTCGAGCCAGTGCGCCTCCGTCAGCTCGCCGGCGTCGAGCGGGCGCAGCCCCAGGCTCGAGACGAGGGACGAGACCGCGGCCTTCGCGTCCGCGTCGTCACCGGCCACGAACACGTCGACCGGGGGCTCGGCGCCGGGCGCCGCGGCGAGGACACCGGCGAACATCGTGTTGAACGCCTTCACCACCCGCACGCCGGGGGCCGCGGCGGCGGCGATCTCCTGCGCGCCCGAGCTCTCCCGCGGGGTCACCAGCCCGGCGAAGGACGGGGCGAACGGGTTCGTGAGGTCGACGACGACCCGCCCCACCAGCGCCTCCCCGTACCCGGCGACGACCTCGGCGGCGCTCGGGTAGGGCACCGCGAGGACGACGATCCCGCCGTCCACCGCGCCGTCGCCGACCGCCGCGGCAGTGGCCCGGCCGGTCCCGGTCCCGCCGTCGAGCTCGGCGGCCACCGCGGCGGCCCGGCCGGCGTCGCGGCCGAGGAACTGCACGTCGTGGCCGGCCCCGAGGGCGAGCGTGCCCAGTGTCCGGGCCATGGTGCCCAACCCGATGATGCTGATGGCTGTCATGGAGGCTCCGAACCCGCCGGCAGCCGGGTTCATTCCCTAGTCGAGAGCCCGCCTCAGGAACCCGCGGATGCCCAGCAATGTGAACAGCGCGATCGCCCCCACCGGCACGAGCAGGCAGATCCACAGCGGCAGGTGCGGGACGTGCGGCACCAGCGCGGCCCGGATCCCCTCGCTGACGTAGGTCAGCGGGTTCAGCGCGGACAGCACCTGGAACCAGCGCAGGTCGTCCAGGCTCAGCCACGGGTACTGCACCGAGCCGGTGAACAGCAGCGGTGTGAAGACCACCGCGAACATGACCGTGATCCGCCGCGGCGGCACGATGGTGCCCAGCGTCAGCCCCACCGAGGCGCCCACCAGCGCGCCCAGCACCATCATCACGAACGCGACGGCCATCCCGGCCGCCGACCAGTCGACGTCGACCATCGCCATCCCGATGGGCACCATCAGCACGCTGGCCAGCAGACCACGCAGCGCGGCGAACACGATCTTCTCGACGGCGACCGCCCAGACCGGCATCGGGGCGAGGATGCGGTCGTCGATCTCGCGGGTCCAGGACAGCTCGAGCACCAGCGGCAGCGTGACGCTCTGCAGGGCGCCGAACATCGCGTTCAGCGCGATCAGGCCCGGGAGCATGATCTCCCCGTAGCCCTCGGCGATGAACCCGCCCCGGCCCAGGACGACCACGAACACCAGCAGGAAGAAGAACGGCTGCACCAGCACCTGGGCGAGGAACGACGGCAGTTCCTTGCCGGTGACGTAGATGTCGCGGCGCAGTACCGCGAGGAACGCGCGCCCGCTCACCGCAGGTCCCGGCCGGTCAGGTCCATGAAGACGTCCTCGAGGGTGGCGCGGCCGAGCCGGACGTCGCGGGCGAGCGCGCCGTGCCGGCCGAGCACGTCGACGACGGGGGCGAGCAGCGTGGCGGGATCGCAGGTCGCCGACAGCCGCAGGGCGACGGCCGGGTCCAGGCCGTCGTCGCCGACGTCGTCGCTCCTGCCCGGTGGGCTCTCGACCCGGACGACGCCGGCCAGCCCGGCCAGCCCGTCCCGCACCGGGTCGATGCCGCCGGGCCCGGGGACCGCGAGGACCTCGACGGTCGCGCTGCCCGGCAGCGCGCGGACCAGCTCGTCCGGGGTGTCCAGCGCGAGGAGCCGGCCGTGGTCGACGATGCCGATGCGGTCGGACAGCTTGTGTGCCTCGTCCATGTCGTGCGTGGTGAGGACGACGGTGACGCCCTCGTCACGCAGGCTGCGGATCTGGTCGTGCACGAACAGCCGCGCCTGCGGGTCGAGGCCGGTGGAGGGCTCGTCGAGGAAGAGCACCTCGGGCTTGTGCATGAGCGAGCGGGCGATCATCACCCGTTGTGCCTGCCCGCCGGACAGGTTGTCCGCGATCGCCTTCGCCTTGTCCGCCAGGCCCATCCGGTCGAGCAGGGTGTCGGCGCGCGCGTTGCGCTCGGCCCGGCCGACACCGTGGTAGGCGGCGTGGAAGACCAGGTTGTCCCGGACGCCGAGCGCGCGGTCGAGGTTCTGGATCTGGGGTACGACGGCGAGCTTCGCGCAGACGGCCACCGCGTCGGCGCGCACGTCGAGCCCGGCCACCCGCGCGCTGCCGGAGGTGGGGATCACCCGCGTCGTCAGCACGCCGACGGTGGTGGTCTTCCCGGCACCGTTCGGGCCGAGCAGTCCGAAGACCTCGCCCTCCGCGACCTCGAACGACAGCCCGTCGACGGCGTTGCGGTCCGCCTTCGGATAGCGCTTGACGAGGTCGACGACCTCGACCGTGGCTCGTCCCATCTCCGTCCCCCCTCGCGCGTCACCCGCCCCGGTGATCCTGCTCCAGCCCGGCGATCACCGCGAGGAGATACTCGCGGACGGCCGCGGCGTGCGCCGGAGGAGGGTCGGGTAACAGGGGGTCGCATCCGGCGGTCCCGGTCACGGTGGCGCGCACGCGGTCCCGCCCGGCGTGGGTGATCGTCACCCGGCGGACCCGCCGGTCACCCCGGTCGACCCCGCGGCGGACGAGCCCGTCGCCGGCCAGGGCGTCCAGCACCGGGGTCAGGGTCGCCGGGCCGACTCCGGCCCGGGCGGCCAGCTCGCGCTGGGCGAGACCGTCGGTGCGGGCGAGCACGCACAGCACGCTCAGCGCGGTCAGCCCCAGCCCGTGCGCGGCCGCGCGACGACGGCGGTCGGCGAGCACCGCGGCCCCGGCCCGGGCGAGCAGGTCGGGCAGGGCGGTCCGCGGTCCCGGCGACGCGGCACGTGGTCCCTCCTGGTCGCCGGGCGCCGGGACCAGGCGGGGCGGGGTGAGCGGCAGCGGCGCGGAGGGCGGGACCGGCCGCGGCGAGATCGGCGGGACCGACGGGATCGACGCGGATCCCGGCAGCCGGCGCGGCGAGTTCAGGGGCACCGACGCGGAATCGGGCAGCGGGCGGCGGGCCGGGTCCAGGCGGACCGACGCGGAATCCGGCACCGGGGGCGGCATCGGTGGCACCGACCCGGAATCCGGCAGCGGGCACGGCGAGTCCAGCGGCGCGGAGACGGGGTCCGGGCGCGGGGCGGCGGGCATCGCGGCAGGTTAGACGCGCGCACGGCCCGGCACGGGCGAGCCGGGCGCGGAACGCTGCGGCTGCGAACGATGCGGCTGCGAACAGTGTGCCGCCGTACGGTGTGCGCGCGCACGGAGGCGCGTCCGATCGCCTCCGGATCCGGCCCCGGCACCACGACGGACCGGACGCTGGACCGGTGACGACGACCGCCGCCCCCGCACCGACCCGCCCGGACGCCACACCGCACCACGGCCCCGACGTCGCGGAGACGCCTCCCGGCCCGGTCGTGGTGCTGGCGGGATGCCTCGACGACGTCCCCCGCGAGCTCGCTCCCGGCACCGTCGTCGTGCTGCCGGGTGGTTTCCGGATGCGGGCGCCCGGCGGCGCCGAGCCGCCCGGCGTCGTCCGGCCGCCCGCGGATCTGCCGATCCCGGTCACCGAGCCGGCGGACGCCGAGCGCGCCCGGGCCCGCGCGGCGGAGCTCGTCCGGCTGGTGGGCGAGGTCCTCGCCGGGCGACGGACACCGGCACAGCTCGACGGTGTCGCCACACCGACGGTGGTCCGCTACCTGCAGGCCGCGCGCCCCGGCTCCCCCGTCGTGCGGCGCGGTCCGGGCGGACCGGCGGGAACGTCTCCGGGCCGGGCCACGCGCCTCGGCTCGACGGCACGCGCCGGGCGGGTGGGTGCGCCGGGCTGTGGCGTGGCCCCGGAGCGACGGACCCGGGTGCACGTGGCACACCCACACCCGGACGCCGCCGAGGTCTGCGCGACCGTCCCGGTCGCCGGACGGCCGCGGGCCCTCGCCCTACGCCTCGACCGCACGGGCCCGGCGGAGCCGTGGCGGATCACCGCGACCCGGTTGCTGTGACGACGGACGCCGGCGCCGCGACGGGCGCGCGCTCGTCTCGTGGAGATCGTCGCCGCGGCACCGCCCGGTGCCAGGGATGGCACCGATCAGCACCCGGGCGATGATCACCGGACGCGCCGCCCCCGCATGGGGACCGCGCGACGCGGCGACACGCCGCCGGGGTCTCGCCGGGGAGCTGCCGCACCCCGTCGGCCATCGCCGCGATCTCCGCGGAGGTCGCGGCAGCGGTCGGCCGGTCGCGGCAGCCGCGTGGCAGGGCGGCGCGGGGCGCGGCGGCCGCAGGGCGCGGCGGCCGCGGGGCGCGGCGGCCGCGGGGCGGACGCTCCGGGTCAGCGGCGGCGGCGGTTCTTGTCCGCGCGGCGGCGCTCCGCCCGGTTCACACCGGCCGGCCCGCCTCCGTTGCCGGCGGGGCCGCCCGTGCCGCGCGGGGCGCCCTGAGGTGCCGCCTGCGGAGCACCCTGAGGTGCGCCCTGCGGGACCGCCTGCTGACGGCCGGTGCGGGAGGCCCCGCCCGGTCCCGGGGCCCCGTTGCCCCCGCGGCGGGCGACACCGCCACCCTCCTGCGGGCCGCTGTACTGCAGGTTCTGCGGTGCGGGGGTGCGGAACAGGTTCGGCAGCACGACGGTGCTCTCGGCCGGTTCCTCGGCGGGAGCCCGGCGCACGATCGGGATCTCGGTCGTCTCGGGCTCCGGCTCCGGCTCCGGCTCCGGCGTCGCGGCGGGCGCCGGCACCTGCTGGACCTGGACCTTGACGTTGAACAGGTGCCCGATCGTCTCCTCCTTGATGCCCTCGAGCATCGCGGAGAACATGTCGAAACCCTCGCGCTGGTACTCGATGACCGGGTCGCGCTGGGCCATGGCGCGCAGCCCGATGCCCTCCTTGAGGTAGTCCATCTCGTAGAGGTGCTCGCGCCACTTGCGGTCGATGACCTGCATGAGGACCTGGCGCTCGAGCTCACGCATCCCGCCCTGCGGCCCGATCAGCGCGTCGATCTCGGCCTCGCGCCGGGCGTAGGCCTGCTCGGCGTCGGCGAGGATCGCCTTCTCCAGGTCCTCGGCGGAGAGCTCGCCCTCGGCGTCGGCGAGGTGCCGCCAGCTGATCGAGATCGGGAAGACGTGCTCGCGGAGCCCGTTCCAGAGCTTCTCCAGGTCCCAGTCCTCGGCGTAGCCCTCCGCGGTCGCACCGCCGACGTAGCCGCGCACGACGTCCTCGAGCATGTTCCGGGTCTGACGCTGCACGTCCTCGCCGTCGAGCACCCGGCGGCGCTCGTCGTAGATGACCTTGCGCTGCTTGTTGAGGACCTCGTCGTACTTGAGGACGTTCTTGCGGATCTCGAAGTTCTGCTGCTCGACCTGGGTCTGCGCGCTCCGGATGGCGCGGGTGACCATCTTGGCCTCGATCGGCACGTCGTCGGGCAGGTTGAACCGGTTCATGATGGATTCGACGACGTGGCCGTTGAACCGGCGCATCAGCTCGTCGCCGAGCGAGAGGTAGAACCGGGACTCGCCAGGGTCGCCCTGCCGGCCGGACCGGCCGCGGAGCTGGTTGTCGATCCGTCGTGACTCGTGCCGTTCGGTGCCCAGCACGTAGAGCCCGCCGGCGGCGCGGACCTCCTCGGCCTCGGCCTTGACCTGCGTGCGCATCCGCTCCAGGACGTCGTCCCAGGCGGCCTCGTACTCCTCGCGGGTCTCGACCGGGTCGAGCCCGCGGTGGCGCAGCTCGTTGTCGGCGAGGAACTCGGGGTTGCCGCCGAGCATGATGTCGGTACCGCGACCGGCCATGTTCGTCGCGACGGTGACCGCCCCGGCGTGCCCGGCCTGCGCGATGATCGCGGCCTCGCGGGCGTGGTTCTTCGCGTTGAGGACCTCGTGCGGTACGCCCTTGGTCAGCGCGCCCGGCACCTTCACCTGGCTGAGCAGCTTCGACAGGTACTCCGACTTGTCGACGCTGGTGGTGCCGACCAGGACCGGCTGGCCCCGGGAGTACTTCTCGGCGATGTCCTCGGCGACCGCCTGGAACTTCGCGGGCTCGGTCTTGTAGATCTGGTCGGCCTGGTCGGCGCGCACCCGCGGCCGGTTCGGCGGGATCGACACCACCGACATCTTGTAGATCTCGTGGAGCTCGGCGGCCTCGGTCTGGGCCGTACCGGTCATCCCGGCGAGCTTGTCGTAGAGCCGGAAGAAGTTCTGCAGCGTGATCGTCGCCAGGGTCTGGTTCTCCGGCTTGATCTCGACGCCTTCCTTGGCCTCGATCGCCTGGTGCATGCCCTCGTTGTAGCGGCGGCCGGCCAGCACGCGGCCGGTGAACTCGTCGACGATGACGACCTCGCCGGAGGTGACGATGTAGTCCTTGTCCTTCTTGAACAGCTCCTTGGCCTTGACCGCGTTGTTCAGGTAGCCGACCAGCGGGGTGTTCGCGGACTCGTAGAGGTTGTCGATGCCGAGCTGGTCCTCGATCAGCGCGACGCCCTCCTCGGTGATGCCGACGGTGCGCTTGCGCTCGTCGACCTCGTAGTGGACGTCCTTGGAGAGCATCGGCGCGAGCCGGGCGAACTCCTGGTACCAGCGGCCGCTCTGCTCGGCCGGGCCGGAGATGATCAGTGGCGTACGGGCCTCGTCGATGAGGATCGAGTCCGCCTCGTCGACGATCGCGAAGTTGTGCCCGCGCTGCACCATGTCGGCGGCGTTCCACGCCATGTTGTCGCGCAGGTAGTCGAACCCGAACTCGTTGTTCGTGCCGTAGGTGACGTCGCAGGCGTACTGCTCGCGGCGCTGGACCGGGGTCATCTCGGAGAGGATCACGCCGACGGTCAGGCCGAGCCAGCGGTGGATCCGGCCCATCGTCTCGGAGTCACGCTTGGCGAGGTAGTCGTTCGTCGTGATGACGTGCACGCCGTCGCCCGGGATCGCGTTCAGGTAGACCGCGAGCGTCGAGGTCAGGGTCTTGCCCTCACCGGTGCCCATCTCGCTGACGTTGCCCATGTGCAGGGACCCGGCGCCCATCAGCTGGACGGTGAAGGGGCGCTGGCCCAGCGTGCGCTGCGCGGCCTCCCGCACCGTGGCGAAGGCCTCGGGCAGCAGCGCGTCGAGCGACTCGCCGTCGGCGTGACGCCGGCGGAACTCGTCGGTCTTGGCGCGCAGCTGCGCGTCGGTGAGGCCCTCGAACTCGGGCTCCAGACCGTCGATGTGCGCGGCGATCTTGCCGAGCCGCTTCACCAGCTTGGTCTCGCCGGCCCGGAGGAGTCGACTCAGGAAGGGCACTGCCGACCTCATTCACGTCGCGGTCTCAGGTCACGGGGCGGGCGTCACGCCACCTGGAGGATGGCTCGGGCCCAGGAGATGACACAGCGAGGTGACACCGCCCCGAGGCCATGGTACGGACCCGCGCCGGGCCGTTCGCGGCGCGGCGGGGGCTCCCCCGCACAGGGGCGCCCCCGCCGCGGCCGGCACGGCGCCCTCGGCGCCGCGGCCCGTGCGCTCCTCAGCCGCCCAGACGGATCACCCCGTAGTCGTAGCCGTGCCGCCGGTAGACCACCGACGGCCGGCCGGTCTCGTTGCAGGAGAACAGGTAGAAGTCGTGGCCGACGAGCTCCATCCGGGAGAGCGCCTCGTCCACCGTCATCGCCATCGCCACGTGGGTCTTCTCGCGGACGATCCGGCCCAGGACGCGGTCACCGTCGTCCACCCCGGCGCCGTCGAACCCGCTCCCGTTCTCCGGGAGGGACTCGTGGTGACCTCTCGGCTCGGGGACCAGGTCGGTGAGCGGCGGAGCCTGTTCCATGAGCGCGACGGCCGAGGCGTCCGCGGCCACCCGCGACGCGTGCACCCGGTCACGGCGGCTGGGCTTGCGCCGGTCGTGGGAGCGACGGAGCCGCTCGGCGAGCTTGCCCGTGGCGAGGTCGAGGGCGGCGTAGAAGTCCGCCGCCGAGGCCTCCGCCCGGGCGACCGCCCCGCATCCACCGCGCCCGGTGATCTCGATGCGCTGACAGGACTTCTGCTGCCGGCGGTTCGGCTCGTGGAGGAGGACGACCTCCATCCCGACGATCTTGTGGTCGTGGCGCTCCAGACGCGTGAGCTTCTCCTCGACCAGACCACGGAAGTGGTCCGGCACCTCGACGTTCCGGCCGGTGACGACGATCTCCACTCGGACATCCCTCGCTTCAGTCGTGCGAAACCCGGGACTCGACGACGGCCCCGGGGGTGGCTGTCGGTCGCTCTCTCTGGTGTGGTAATGCGGTCGAAGTTCAGCGGACGTTAGCGGGAAATCCACCCGTCCGACAGGCCGCTCGCCGACCCGCCGGAGGGACACCCCCTCACCTTCGACCACGCTCCGCGACGACCGATCGGCATCCGGGTGACCCGCTTCCGCGCGGCCGAGTGGCTCACCGGCGGATCGTGACGATCACCGGGAATGCGATCGGGCCACTCGAGACCATGATCGATCCGGTGCCGACACGATCGTGAGTGACAGCGATCACATCTCGCGCGGCCGGGCGGGCCGGGACCCAGTCGACGTCGTCGCGTCGGCGAGCACCACCGCACCCGCCACGTCGACGCCGGAGCCCTCCAGCACCGCACGGCACACCCGCAGCGTGGCCCCGGTGGTGACGACGTCGTCGACGAGCAGCACCGGCTCGTCGGCCGGCGGGAGCTGGGCCGGGCCGCCCGACCGCCGGGGCCCCGCGAGATGCATCGCGGCGGTGAGGTTCGCCGCGCGGGCCGCGGTCCCCAGCCCCACCGAGTCCCGCGCCCGGCTGCTCAGCGCCAGCACGGGCGCGGTCCGCGCGGGCAGCCCCGCCGCGGCGAGCCGGCCCTCCAGCGCCCGGCACAACGCCACGACGTGGTCCCCGCCGCGGGCCCGCGCCGCCCGGGGACGGGACGGCGCGGGCACCAGCCAGAGCCGGTCCGGATCGGCCTGCGGAGGCAGGACCGCGGCGACCACCGGGACGAGCAGGGCGGCCAGATCGGGCCCGAGGTCACGACGGCCGCGCTCCTTGTGCACGACGACGGCGCGGCGCAGCGGGCCGCGGTACCGGCCGGCGGCCGCGACCCGCCCGACGCCGGGGACCCGGACGACGTGCGGTCCACCCGTCGCCTCGGCGCAGGCCGGGCACCATCCACCGCTGCCCGGCGGGCCGGCGGTGCCGGCGCACCCGCCGCAGGTGCGGGGCAGCAGCAGGTCCACGAGTGCCGCGATCGGTCGGGTCGTCATGGCGACGATCCTGACCGCCCGGACCGACGACTCACCGCCGCCGACGGCCTCGCGGCCCGGGTTGTCCACAACCGCGCGAGTTGTCCACAGCCCCGGGTTCCGCCCCTTCCCCCGGAACGCCGGCCCCGGCAGTCTCGACGAGGAGCGGCACGGGGCCGGTGCGGGCGTCAGCCGGGGTAGAAGGGCCGCGCCGCGTTCGACGAACCGAAGGTCTGCCGCCAGGCGTCCAGGTCACCGTCGGAGAAGCTCCACAGCCCCGTCCGGTCCGTCACGAAGATCGGCCGCCCGGGTGCGGCACTCACAGCACGCAACGGGGAGGTGAGGTTCGTGCCCGGCATCTGGTCCAGTACGAGACCGTCGACGGTCACCAGCGAGACGGGACGTTCCGAGTCGGTGGCGACCACGAGCCGTTCGCTGGAACGCCAGTCCACCGCGACGACGTCGTCGAGTTCGTTCGGCCGGAGCTCGCGCAGCGGGCCGAGGGCGACCTCGCCGTCGGCGCCCGGCACGACCGGCCCGACCATCGCGCGGCCGTCGACGACCAGCGCGATCCGGCCACCCTCACGGGACAGCGCGAGATCGCCGATCTCCTCGGCGTCGTCCAGGCGGGCGCTGTCCACCGGGGCCTCGCGCGGCTCCCCCTCGGCCGGCACCGCGACCCGGCGGATGCGGCCGTCGGCGATCGACCAGATCTCGTCGCCGGCGGCGTTCCAGCTCAGGGCGGTGACCTCCGGACCGGAGACCGGCGTGGCGGTCAGCTCACCCCCCAGCGGGCCGGTGAGCAGCCGCTGGGTCCCGGTCTCCTCCCGGGACACGACCGCGATCCGGTTCTCCCGTGGCGATGCGGCGGCGTCGACCACGACGAAGGAGCCGTTGCCCGCCTGCCCGGCGACCGGCTCGATGCGGCCGGCCTCGTCGATCCGGCGGACCCGGCCGTCGTCGACCACGAGCGGGAGCGCGGGCATCCCCTCCGGGCCCGCGACGAGGGCGGCGAAGTCCTCCCGGGCCACCTCCGGCTCGCCGGGGAGCAACGGCTCGCCGTCGGCGAGCAACCGCACCCGGGGAACACCGACCCCGGACAGCGTCATCGCGGTCTGCGCCGCCAGCAGCCGTCGCTCCTGTTCGGACAGCCCGGAGACACCGGCGAGGTCGACCGTGACCACGCCGTCCGTCGACTCGGTGACCGCCGAACGCAGCCGCGTGGTCTCCGGGAACCGCGTCACCGCCGCCCCGGCGAGCCCCGGCGACGGACCGCGCAACAGCACGTCGGTGGCCCGGGCGGCCAGCTGGTCGGGTTCGGCGCTCGGGATGTGGTGCGGATCCGGTACGAGGGTGCCCCGCTCCGGGTCGACGAACCAGGCCGGTAGCGAGCGGTAGTTCGCCCGGAAGTCCGAGAGCCGCATCATCACGCCGGGAGGCAGCCGGTCGATGCGCCAGGTGCCGTCGCTCCGGACGACCCCGATGTCGAGCTCGACCGGGCGTGGGGAGGACTCGAACGCCCCGGCCGGATCGACCGTCCCCAGGCGGGTCCCGCGCACCCGCACGACCTCCCGGTCCGGGCCGTGCTCGTTGGTGTTCGGCGCGAACACCGTGTCGAAGCGCTCGGAGAGCACGGTGAGCGAGGTGCCGTCGTCCCAGGCCGCGGCGGTGGGCGCGAGATAGCGGCGGGCGGAGGCGTGGCGCTCGTCGGGGCGGCCCGAGGCGTAGACGAACCCGCGCACCAGCCCGAGCGGATCGGCGTCCTCGATCGGCCCGTCCGCCACCGCCGCGCCGGCCTCGGGGGTCTGGCGCAACACCTGAACCGACGAGTACTCCGGGACGCTGGCGCACCCGGCCAGCACCGCGCTCCCCGCCAGCAGCGCGGCCAGCACGGTGCGCAGACGGTGCCGGCTCACCGGTCGCCGCCCGGGTCGATCAGGGCCCGCTCGGCCGGGAGCAGCGGTGCGTCCTCGCGGGTCGGCGCCGAACCGCCCCGGAACGGCGGGTCCGGGTTCTCCGCGCGGCCGTCCTCCCGGCGGGAGGTGACCCCGCGCGGCGGGGTGGGTACCGACGACCCGGGACGTCCGCCGCGGGCGCCGCTCTCGTCGGCGGCGGCCGGCGGCCCGAGCGGCAGCGGGGAGGCGGAGATGTGCCCACCGACCAGCCGGGGCAGCGTGAGCCGGAACGCCGACCCGTTGCCGGGCTCGCCCCACGCCTGCAGCCAGCCACCGTGCAGCCGGGCGTCCTCGATGCTGATCGACAGCCCGAGCCCGGTGCCGCCGCTGCGGCGGGCCCGGGACTCCTCGGCCCGCCAGAACCGGTTGAACACCAGGTCGGCCTCCCCCGGGCGCAACCCGACTCCGTGGTCGCGCACCACCACCGCGACCGAGGCGGGGTCGCCGGCCATCGTCACCTCCACCGGACGTCCTTCGCCGTGATCGATCGCGTTCGCCACCAGGTTCCGCACGATGCGCTCGACCCGGCGGGGATCGGCCTCGACCAGCTCGCCGTCGGGCAGGTCCAGGACCAGGTCGGTGCCGGCGTCGGAGGCCAGCCCGCGGACGGCGTCCGCGGCCCGGCGCACCACCGCCGACAGGTCGATCCGCTCGGCACCGAGCTCCGCGACGCCCGCGTCCAGCCGGGAGATCTCCAACAGGTCGGCGAGCAGCTCCTCGAACCGGTCCAGCTCGGTGACCAGCAGCTCCGAGCTGCGGCGCAGCGCGGGGAGCAGCTCGTCGCGGGAGGCGTAGAGCACGTCGGCGGCCATCCGCACCGTCGTCAGCGGGGTGCGCAGCTCGTGGCTGACGTCGGAGGTGAACCGCCGCTGCAGCGCCCCGAACTCCTCCAGCTGCGCGATCTGCGCCGCGAGGCTGCCCGCCATCTCGTTGTACGACTCGGCGAGCCGGGCGACCTCGTCCTCGCCGCGAACGGCCATCCGCTCGTCGAGATGCCCGCCCGCGAACCGTTCCGCCACGTCGGCGGCCTCCCGGATCGGCCGCACCACCTGCCGGGTCACCAGGCTCGCGATCGCCGCGAGCAGGACCAGCAGCACCAGACCGCCGACGACCAGGGTGCTCTGCACCAGGTACAGCGTCAGCTGCTCGCCGTCCAGCGGGAACAGCAGGAAGAACTGCAGGTTGCGCCCGGGCGTGATGATCGTCTGACCGATCACCAGGTTCGTCTGGCCACCGACGGTGTGGTACTGCCGGCTCATCATCCCGGGAGCGAGCTCGGAGCGCTGCTCGTTGGTGACCTCGTCGATCGGGCCCGCGGAGACCACCGGCCCGTTGCCGATCTCGGTCGCCAGCGCGGCCCGGAACTCGCCCACCGCCGAGGAGGCCGCGCCGGAACGATCGGTGTTGGTCAGGTGCTGCAGCGCCAGGTCGAGGGTCTCCTGGGCGCCTTCCCGGTCCGGGTCGAAACCGGAGAGCTCGCGCTCCAGCACGACCCGGCTCACGTCGGCCTGGGCCCGTGCGGCCTCCATCTTGCTCGACAGCAGCCGCTCGGCGATCTCGCTCTGCAGCACCAGGCCGAGGACCAGCACGACCGCCGACGACAGCGCGAGCGTCGACACCACGACGCGCAGCTGCAGCGACCGCCGCCACGACGCCGCGATCAGCGCGCCGAGCTCGTGGGCCTGGGCGCGCAGCGGCCCGAGCGCACGCCCGGCCCGCCGGACGCCGGGCAGCCGGGCGAGGCGGCGGCGCAGGCCGAGCCGGCTCACGGCTGCGTCCCGGCGATCACGGAGGACCGGCCTTGTACCCCACCCCGCGGACGGTCAGGACCACCTCGGGACGCTCCGGGTCACGCTCCACCTTGGACCGCAGTCGCTGCACGTGCACGTTCACCAGCCGGGTGTCGGCGGCGTGCCGGTAGCCCCAGACCTGCTCGAGCAGGACCTCGCGGGTGAACACCTGGCGCGGCTTGCGCGCGAGCGCGACCAGCAGGTCGAACTCCAGCGGGGTGAGCGCGATCGGCTTGCCGTCCCGGGTGACCTGGTGGGCCGGCACATCGATGTCGATCTCGCCGATGGCCAGCTGCTCCGCCGGCTCGGCCTCGTTGCGCCGCACCCGGGCCCGGATCCGCGCCACCAGCTCCTTGGGCTTGAACGGCTTCACGACGTAGTCGTCGGCACCCGACTCCAGGCCCAGCACCACGTCCACCGTGTCGCTCTTCGCGGTGAGCATCACGATCGGGACGCCCGACTCCGCGCGAATCGCACGGCAGACGTCGATGCCGTTCATCCCGGGCAGCATCAGGTCGAGCAGCACCACGTCGGGCTGGGTGTCCCGGACGGCGGGCAGCGCCCGGGTCCCGTCGGAGACGACGGCGGTCTCGAACCCCTCGCCCCGCAGCACGATGGTGAGCATCTCGGCCAGGGCCGGGTCGTCGTCGACCACCAGTACGCGCGACTTCATGCGATCCAATATCCCACCCTCGGTTCACGGACCGACCCGGGGATGTCCGTTCCGGAGGTCAGCCGGGGTCACCGAGCAGCCCTACGGCCAGCTTCGACGCGGACAGGCCGGCACTCCCGGTCGCGTCGAGCACGGTCCACGGGCTCAGCCAGGACGCGGTGGCGAGCGCCCGGTAGGCGACGTCGGTGCGTTCCTGCAGGCCGTCGTCGCTCTCGTAGGCGTCGCGGGCCCGCCCGGGTTCGGCGGCCTCCCGGCGGCGGGCACGCTCCGCGGCGACCGCCCGCGGCGGCGCGAGCAGCAGCTGGTGGTCCGGGACCGGGATCCCGAACCGGTCGATCTCCAACCGGCGCACCCACTCGACGATCTCGCCGTCGGCGGGCTGCGCGGTGCGGGCGGCGCTGTAGGCGGCGTTCGAGGCGACGTAGCGGTCCACCAGGACGACGTCGTGGGCCACCAGCAGCTCGCGCAGCCCCGGCGCGGCGTCCCGGCGGTCCAGCGCGAACAGCACGGCCATGGCGTGCACCGAGGAGGACAGGTCGCCCAGCCGGCCGTAGAGCGCGTCGCGGGCCAGCTCGGCGTGCACGTCGTCGTCGTAGCGCGGGAACGCCGTCCCCGCCACCGAGGCGCCCGCCGCACGCAGGGCCGTGGTCAGCGCCCCCGCGAAGGTGCGCTTGCCCGCGCCGTCCAGACCCTCGATGACCACCAGCCGTCCCACGGCGGCGACCCTAACGAGCCGCGTCACGTGACGGCGCCGACCCTGCGGTCCTGCTCGTGCGCGGGTACCTGGGGCACCATCACGGGTGGCGAGGATCACGACGTCGGGCGATCAGGAGGAATGCGTGAGCGAGGACCAGTTGCACCCGGGCCTGCCGCCGTCCCGTGCGGTGGGGGCGGCCGCGGTCGAGTTCCTGGCCGGCGCCGGCGTGCGGCGCTTCTACACCGTCCCCGGGGAGAGCTTCCTCCCGATCCTCGCCGCGGTGGCGGCCGACCCGCGGCTCACGCTGGTCTCCACCCGCCACGAGTCCGGTGCCGCGTTCATGGCCGAGGCCGACGCGAAGCTCACCGGCGTGCCCGCGGTCGCGATGGCGACCCGCGGGGTGGGCGCCGCCAACCTGGCCATCGGGGTGCACACCGCCTTCCAGGACAGCACGCCGATGATCGTCCTGTTGGGACAGGTCGAGACCGACCACCTCCACAAGGAAGCGTTCCAGGAGGTCGACCTGACGGCGTTCTTCGCCCCGATCGCGAAGTGGGCGGTCACCGCGCACCGCGCCGACCGGGTGCTGGACCTGCTCGAACGCGCCTGGGACCGGGCGGTCTCGGGCCGCCCGGGGCCGGTCGTCGTCGCCCTTCCCGCCGACCTGCTCGACGAGCGGACCCGGCAACCGGTGGTACCGCCCGCTCCCGCCACGTCCGGCGAGACCCTGCCGCCCGCGGCGCCCGACGCCGTCGCCCGGCTCTCCGGGCGGATGCTCGCCGCCCGGTCGCCCGTGATCATCGCGGGGAGCGGTGCCCGCGGCGCCCAGGAGGCTCTGCGGACCGTCGCCGAGCGCCACTCCTGCGGTGTCTACACGGGATTCCGGCGCCAGGACGTGTTCCCCGACGACCATCCCCTCCTCCTGGGCCATCTCGGGCTGGGTGGCGGGCCGACCACGCAGGCGCTGCGCGAGGCGGACCTGGTCGTGCTCGTCGGCAGCCGGCTCGACGAGGTCACCAGCCAGGGCTACACGCTCCCGGCGCCCGGGACCGACCTGGTGCAGCTCGACAGCGAACCGTCGACGCCGGGGACGGGGGCCGTCCCGGTGCAGCGGCTGCGCGCCGACGTCCCCGGCACGCTGCGCGCCCTCGCCGAGATCGCCGTGACCGGCGGGCGTCGGGACTGGTCGGTGGCCCGTGCCCGCTACCTGGACGCGGTGGCCGAGCCCCCGGCCGCGGACACCCCGGACGGCGGGCTGGACCCGGCCCGGGTCGTCACCGCGCTACGGCGGGCGCTGCCGGACGACACCGTGGTCACGAACGATGCCGGGAACTTCGCCGCCTTCGTGCACCGCTACTGGCGCTTCACCCACCCGCACTCGCAGCTGGGGCCGGTGAACGGGGCCATGGGGTACGCCGTGCCCGCGGGGGTGGCCGCGGCGCTGGCCGAGCCCGGGCGATCGGTGCTGGTGACCGTCGGCGACGGCGGGTTCCTGATGACCGGCGCGGAGGTGGAGACGGCCGTGCGGACGGGTGCCGGCCTGACGGTCGCGGTGTTCCGGAACGGCCTCTACGGCACGATCGCGATGCACCAGGCCCGGACCTACGGCGCGCTGGCCGGGGTCGACATCGGCCCGGTGGACGTCGCCGCGGTGGCCCGCGGTCTCGGCGCGCACGCGATCACCGTGACCACCGAGAAGGAGCTGCACGCCGCCGTGGAGGAGGTGGCGGCGCGGGGACCCGGCGTGACCGTCCTGGACATCGTCACCGACCCCGACCTCATCGCCCCCGGCCGCCGGCTCTCGGACGACCTGACCTGAGCCCCGGGACCGGTCAGCGGGCGCCGAGCGCCCCCACCCGGGGCCAGGTCGCCGCGAACCCGGGGTGCAGGTCGAGCTCGTCGAACAGGTCGGTCCGGACCCAGCGCAGCTCGGTGCTCTCCGCCCCGCGCACCGCGACCGGCCCGGACCGCGCCGCCCGCGCGACGACCGTCGTGTAGGCCCAGCCGCCGTGGTCGTCGACGAACTCGTCGACGACGCGCAGCGCGCCGGTGTCCAGGTCGCTCTCCTCGGTCGCCTCCCGCAGCGCCGCGACCCGGGCGGTCTCGCCCCGGTCGCGGGCGCCGCCGGGGATCCCCCACGTGCCGCCGTGGTGGCTCCAGCCGGCGCGGTGCTGCAGCAGCACCCGGTCCACGCCGGCCGGGTCGGCGCCGTCGCAGTGCCGGACGAGCAGCCCGGCCGCGCCGAACAGACCCCAGTGCCGGTGTCCCAGCGCGCAGTGCACCCAGCCGTCGCCCGACAAACCCGTCACTCGTGAGTGGTTATCACGGCTGGAGCCGCGACAACCACCCACGAGCACTGCGTGCCGTCAGTACCGGTAGTGCTCCGGCTTGTACGGGCCCTCGACGTCCACGCCGATGTACTCGGCCTGGTCCTTGGAGAGCTTGGTCAGCTCGCCGCCGAGCGCCTGCACGTGGATCCGGGCGACCTTCTCGTCGAGGTGCTTCGGGAGCCGGTAGACGTCGGAGTTGTACTCGTCGGCCTTGGTGAACAGCTCGATCTGCGCGATCACCTGGTTCGAGAAGCTGTTCGACATCACGAACGACGGGTGGCCGGTCGCGTTGCCCAGGTTCATCAGCCGGCCCTCGGACAGCACGATGATCGAGTGCCCGTCCGGGAAGATCCACTCGTCGACCTGCGGCTTGATGTTGATCCGGCGGATGCCCTCGACCCGGGCCAGGCCGGCCATGTCGATCTCGTTGTCGAAGTGGCCGACGTTGGCGACGATCGCCTGGTGCTTCATCCGCTTCATCAGCTCGACCGTGACGATGTCCTTGTTGCCCGTCGCGGTGACCAGGATGTCGGCCTTCTCGATCACGTTGTCGAGAGTGTTGACCTCGTGGCCCTCGAGCAGCGCCTGCAGCGCGCAGATCGGGTCGACCTCGGAGACGATGACGCGCGCGCCCTGGCCCGCCAGCGCCTCGACCGAGCCCTTGCCGGTGTCGCCGTAGGCGGCCACCACGGCGACCTTGCCGCCGAGCAGCACGTCGGTGGCCCGGTTCAGGCCGTCGATCAGCGAGTGCCGGATGCCGTACTTGTTGTCGAACTTCGACTTGGTGACCGAGTCGTTGACGTTGATCGCCGGGAACAGCAGCTCGCCGCGCTCGGCCAGCTGGTACAGGCGGTTGACGCCGGTGGTGGTCTCCTCGGTCACGCCCCGGATGTCGGAGTTGATCGTGGTCCAGCGCTGCGGGTCCTCGGCGAGGCTGCGGCGCAGGGTCTCGAAGACGACGCGCTCCTCGTCGGAGACGGTGAGGTCGTCGTCGGCGAACGTCGGCACGACGCCGGTCTTCTCGAACTCGACGCCCTTGTGCACCAGCAGGGTGGCGTCACCGCCGTCGTCGAGGATCATGTTCGGGCCGACGACGTTGCCGTCGGCGTCGCGGAACTTGAACAGCTGCTCGGTGCACCACCAGTAGTCCTCGAGGGACTCGCCCTTCCAGGCGAAGACCGGGACACCTTGCGGGTTCTCCGCGGTGCCGTTCGGGCCGACGACGGTCGCGGCGGCGGCGTAGTCCTGGGTGGAGAAGATGTTGCAGGACACCCAGCGCACGTCCGCGCCCAGGCTGACCAGGGTCTCGATGAGGACCGCGGTCTGCGTGGTCATGTGCAGCGAGCCGGCGATGCGGGCGCCCGCCAGCGGCTTGGCCTCGGCGTACTCGCGGCGCAGGTCGATCAGGCCCGGCATCTCGTTCTCGGCCAGCCGGATGTCCTTGCGGCCGTACTCCGCCTCGGCGATGTCGGCGATCGCGAAGTCCAGGCCGCCTGCGTTCTGCAGCTTCGGGTGATCGGTCATGGGGTGGGTGCGCCTCCTCGGGCGATCATGTCGGACTCGTCCGTGCGGACGGGATGGACGCTCCGCGGGGAGGGAATGCGATCAGGACCCGGACGGGTCACGTCGGCCCTCCCTCCTCTCGGAGACAGGCGCCCTTTCCTCGTCCGTGTCGGGCCGGGCCCCGAGCGTGGCGATCCCCCGCGCCCGCACTGGCGCGGCGACCGCTGCAGCGCCTCTCGGCGCCCGGCTTCTCGCGTCCTCCATCGTTCCCACCGGGGCCGGTGGGTGTCAACCGGGCGGCCGCCCCGGTGATCACCCGGCGAACCGCTCCCGGAGCAGCTCGCGCGCGGCCGCCTCGCGGCCGTGCCGGGCCAGCAGCCCGGCCGGGGCGAGCACCGACTCGACGTCGATCCGGACCTCGGCCGCGGCGAGCGCGACGGCCAGCGCGGGGTCGTGCCGGACGGTCGCGGCCGCCGCCGCGAGACCGGCGGCGTCCCGCTGCCGGAACACCCCTCCGGTGAGTACGACGAGACCGATCTCACTGCGTTCCCGATCGAGCGGGTGCTCGTGCCCCAGGAGGCCGCGGTGCCGCAGGTGCCGGCGCAGCGCGACGACGGCGGCGACCGCGGCCAGCCGGCGCTCCTCGGCCGCCTCGCCCCGGTCCGCGGGCACGGACGGGCCCGCCGAGGCGAGCGCGGCCGCGGCCGGACCGAGCAGGTCGGCCTCGACCGGGTCGACGACGCCCTCGGTCTGCGCGCCGACCAGCACGCCCTCGGCGGCCGCGCGGATCCCGAGATCGCCCTCGACCGTCGTCGCGTACGGGTCCCCGGCGTGCACGTCGGTCGTCTCCGAGCCGACGTCGACGACCAGCACACCGGTACCCGCCCCGCGGGCCAGCACCGCCGCACCGGCGGCCACCGCCTCCGTGGTGCGGGTCGGGGCCGGCTCGCCCTGGCGCGCCGGCCCGGGAACCTGCCGCGCGTAGAGGTCGGCGACGGCGTCGCGCACCGGCCCGGCGACGATCTCGCCGCGGCGCGGGGTCACGTTCGGGCACGGGGTGACGGTGCGCCCGCCGGCCCGCAGCAGGCCGAGCGCGTCGTCGCGGGCGGCGGCGTCCACGGCCAGCAGCACCGTCCACGGGCCGCGGCCGCGGGCGAGCCGGCCGGCGTTGTGCAGCAGCACCCCGGGATCACCGCCGTCGGGGCCGCCGAGCAGCAGCACCGCGCCGGGGCGGGCACGGGCCAGCGCCCGCACCGCGTCGGTGTCCAGCGGCCCGTCGTGCACGCTCACCACCCGGGCCCCGGCCGAGTGGCACACCCGGTGCCCGGCCTCCTCGGTGGTCAGCCGCTCGGTCCCCACCACGGCCAGCCGCAGCGGGCCGCCCGCCGACGAGCAGGACAGCACCTCGGGGGCGGCGGCACCGGACCCGGCCGAGGCCGCCGCCGCGGCGACGGCGGCCTCGATACCGGAGCGGACGTCCGGCGTCGTCGGGTGCTCGGCGAACCCGGCGGGCGTGCCGTCCGGGCGGACCAGCACCGCCTTCGTCCAGCAGGAGCCGACGTCCAGGCAGACCGCCGGGGCGGTCGGCTCGGCGGCCCCGGGCCGCGGATCGGTCATGGACGGCGAGCGTACTGCGGCCGGGGCGGTTCCATGGCCGTCCGACCCCCGAACCCAGCCAAATGATCATCCGGCCGGGTCGCGGGCCTCGGCCTGCGCCGGCAGCTCCCCCCGCTCGCGGCGCCCGAGGATCGAGTGCGCCCGCGAGTAGCCGAAGTACACGATCACCCCGACGATCATCCAGATCACGAACCGCAGCCAGGTCTCCACCGACAGGTTCAGCATCAGCCAGACGCACGCCAGCACCGACAGGATCGGGACCAGCGGGACCAGTGGCGTGCGGAACCCGCGCGGCAGCTCCGGCCGGGTCCGGCGCAGGATCACCACACCGATCGAGACCAGCACGAACGCGAACAGCGTGCCGATGTTGACCATCTGCTCGAGGTCCTGGGCCGGGAAGAACGTCGCGACCAGCGCGATCACCGCGCCGATCAGGAAGGTCGCCCGCCCGGGCGTCCCGAAGGTGTTGGTCCGCGCCAGCCCGGTGGGCAGCAGGCCGTCCCGCGACATCGCGAACAGGATCCGGATCTGACCCAGCATGAGCACCATGACCACGGTGGTCAGGCCGAGCAGCGCACCGAGCGCGATGATCGTCGCCGCCCAGTTCACCCCGAGCGTGGCGAACGCGGTGGCCAGGGTGGCCCGGGTGCCGTCCGGCTTCGTGGCCAGGTCGGTGTAGGGCACCATCCCGGTGATCACCAGCGCGACCGCGACGTAGAGCACCGTGACGATCGCCAGCGAGCCGAAGATGCCCCGCGGCAGCGCCTTCGCCGGGTTGCGGGTCTCCTCCGCGGTGGTGGCGACCGTGTCGAACCCGATGAAGGCGAAGAACACGATCGCGGCCGCGGCGAAGACGCCGTAGAGCCCGTACACCGACGACGACGCGCCACCGAAGAACGACAACAGCGACTGCTGGATGCCACCGCCCTCCTCGACGGTGCCCGGCGTCGGCGGCGGGATGAACGGCGTGTAGTTCGCGGCCCGGATGTAGAAGAAGCCCAGCACGATCACGAACAGCACGATCAGGACCTTGATCCCGGTGATCACCATGCTGACCCGGCTGGACAGCTTGGTCCCGCGGTAGAGCAGGAACGCGAGCACGACCACCAGCAGCAGCGCGCCCCAGTCGAACGAGAAGAAGCTCCCGAGCGCGAACGAGGTCGGCACGTCCGCGCCGAGCAGCCCGAGCACCTGCTGCAGGTACTCCGACCAGCCCTTGGACACGTACGCCGAGCCGACCGCGAACTCCAGGACCAGGTCCCAGCCGATGATCCAGGCGATGAACTCGCCGAAGGTGGCGTAGGAGAACGTGTACGCGCTGCCCGCGACCGGCACGGTCGAGGCGAACTCGGCGTAGCAGAGCGCCGCCAGCCCGCACGCGATCGCGGCGAGCACGAACGACAGCGACACCGCCGGGCCCGAGATGTTCCCGGCGGTGCTCGCGGACAGCGTGAAGATGCCGGCGCCGATGACGACGGCGACCCCGAAGACGATCAGGTCCAGGGCCCCGAGTTCCTTCTTCAGCCGGGTCGACGGTTCGTCGGTGTCCCGGATGGACTGTTCTATCGTCTTGGTCCGGAACATCCCAGCGTTGCGGTGCGCAACTGTCATGAGCAGACGTTACGACTGCAACGATCTCCGCGCCAGAGCGCCGGTACGACTCCCGAGGGATTTGCGACGCAGTGTCCGATTCCCGGTCGTCAGACGGTCCCGTACTCCATCCCGTGCGCCTCGGCCACCTCTTCGGACAGCAGCACACCGCCGTGTGTGGACAGGCCGCCGGCGAGCACCGGGTCGGCGTCGGTCGCGGCGCGCCAGCCCTGGTCCGCCAGCCGCTTCACATACGGCAGCGTCGCGTTCGTCAGCGCCCGGGTCGAGGTGTGCGGCACCGCACCCGGCATGTTCGCGACGCAGTAGAAGACGGTGTCGTGCACGGCGTAGGTCGGTTCGGCGTGCGTGGTGGGCCGCGAGTCCTCGAAGCAGCCGCCCTGGTCGATGGCGATGTCCACCAGCACCGCGCCCGGGCGCATCTGCGCCACGAGCTCGTTCGGGACCAGGGTGGGAGCCTTCGCCCCGGGCACCAGCACCGCACCGATCACCAGGTCGGCATGGGTCACCGCCTCACGGACCGACAGCTTCGTGGAGTACTCGGTGCGGACCCGGCCGGCGTAGCGGTCGTCGATCGCGCGGAGCTTGTCCACGTCGATGTCGAGGACGGTCACCTGCGCCTGCATGCCGGCCGCGATCGCGATCGCGTTCGCGCCGGAGACCCCGGCCCCGAGCACGACGACGTCGGCCCCGGGCGCGCCGGGGACGCCGCCCATCAGCACGCCGCGACCGCCGGCGGAGCGCATGAGGTGGTAGGCACCGGCCTGCGGCGCCAGCCGCCCGGCGACCTCGCTCATCGGGGCGAGCAGCGGCAGCCGGCCGTCGGCGGTCCGGACGGTCTCGTAGGCGATCGAGGTGGCGCCCGAGGTCAGCAGCGCCTCCGTGCACGACCGGGACGCGGCCAGGTGCAGGTAGGTGAACAGCGTGAGGTCGGAGCGCAGGAACCCGTACTCGGACTCGATCGGCTCCTTGACCTTGAGCAGCAGCTCCGCGGAGCCCCACACCTCGGCGGCGTCGGACAGGATCTGCGCGCCGGCCTCCTTGTAGTCGGAGTCGGCGATCGCGGAGCCGGCGCCGGCGTCGTGCTCGACGAGGACCTCGTGCCCGCGCGCCACCAGCTCGTGCGCACCGGCCGGGGTCAGCGCGACCCGGAACTCGTTGTCCTTGGTCTCCTTCGGCACTGCCACGCGCATGTCGTTCTCCTCGCACTCGGGGTCGACACCCATCATGAAGATACCGCTGTAGTCTGCCAATCTCACCGACGATCATTCTCCGAGATGGCGACATGACCGACAGATCTTCACGTGATGGTGCCGTGCGGTCCGCCGCGTCGAACGACGTTCGACCGGCCCCGGCGCTGGACCCGACCGACCGCGCGCTGCTGCGGCTCCTCGAGCAGGATGCCCGCACGCCGAACAACGCACTCGCCGAGCAGGTGGGGATCGCCCCGTCGACCTGCCTGGGCCGGATCCGGGCGCTGCGCGAGCGCGGCGTGATCCGCGGCTACCACGCCGACGTCGATCCCGCGGCCACCGGGCACCCGCTGCAGGCGATGATCTCGGTCCGGCTGCAGGCCGACGCCCGCAGCCGGCTCGCCGAGTTCGTCGACCGGGTGTCCCGGCTGCCGGAGGTGCGCGACGTCTACTTCCTGGCCGGCGACGACGACTACATGCTCCGCGTCGCCACCGCGGGCACCGTCGCGCTGCGGGACCTGGTCGGCGCGCTGAACTCGTACCGGGACGTGGCCGGCACCCGCACCGCGCTGATCTTCGAGCACCACCGGGCGCCGGACACCTACTGACCCCCGCCCGTCCCGACCGGGGTCCGGTCCAGGTCCGGCTCCAGGTACATCAACCGGACCTCGGGGACCGCGGCGCGGACGCGGGCCTCGGCGTCGTCGATGGCCCGGGCGACCCGTTCGACCGGCAGCCCGGGGCTCAGCGCGATCTTGGCCGCGACCAGCAGCTCGTCCGGGCCGAGGTACTGGGTACGCAGGTGGATGCACCTGCGGACGTCCGGCACCGCCTCCAGCTCGGCCACGATCCGGTCCACCACCGGGGGCAGCGCACCCTCCCCGATCAGCAGGCTCTTCATCTCGACCACCAGCACGATCGCGATCACCGCCAGCAGCAGCCCGATGCCGATCGTGCCGACCGCGTCCCACACCGGATCGCCGGTGAGCACGGTGAGCCCGATCCCGCCGAGGGCCAGCACCAGACCGATCAGCGCACCGAAGTCCTCGAGCAGCACCACCGGCAGCTCGGGCGCCGTGGCCTGCCGGATGAACCGCCACCAGCTGCGGTCCCCCTTGAGCGGGCGGGACTCGCCGACCGCGGTGCGGAACGAGAAGCCCTCCAGTCCGATCGCCACCAGCAGGATGACGACGGCGACGAGCGGGCTGGTCAGCGGCTCCGGTGCGGCCAGCTTGTGCAGGCCCTCGTAGATCGCGAAGACCGCGCCGAGGGTGAACAGCAGCAGCGCGACGACGAAGGCGTAGAAGTAGCGGTCCCGCCCGTAGCCGAACGGGTGCTCCCGGGTCGCCGCGCGGCTCGCCCGCTTCCCACCGAGCAGCAGCAGGCCCTGGTTGGCCGTGTCGGCGACCGAGTGCACCGCCTCGGCCAGCATCGACGACGCCCCGGTGACCGCGAAGCCGATGAACTTGGCCACCGCGATCCCGAGGTTCGCGAGCAGCGCCGCGATGATCGCCTTCGTCCCGCCCCCGCCTGCCGACACTCGCCCACCCCGCTCCGCGACCGTTGCGCGATGCAGCGTAGCGGGGAGCCGGCGGGCTCTACCGGATCAGAGCCCGTCGCCGGCCAGGAAGACGGTGGCCCCGCGCTCCCCGGTGCGCAACGTCGCGCCGGAGTCCGCCGCGGCCAGGTACACCGCGCGCCCGCGGGGCAGCTCCAGTGGCGGCGCTCCCGGCGCGTCCACGACGACGTCGCCGTCGGTGCACAGCAGGATCCGGGCGCCGCTGCCGGGGACGTCCAGCTTGTCCCGGGCCCCGGCGTCGGCCCGGCGGAGCAGGAACTCCTCGACCGGCACGTCGTAGCGCTGCCAGCCGTCGGCGTCCGGGTCGGCGCCGGGGCGGCGCACCGGGGGCGGCGGGGCGTCGAAGTCCAGCACCCGCAGCAGCTCCGGCACGTCGACGTGCTTGGGCGTCAGCCCGCCGCGCAGCACGTTGTCCGAGTTCGCCATGAGCTCGATCCCGGCGCCCGACAGGTAGGCGTGCAGGTTCCCGGCCGGCAGGTAGAGCGCCTCCCCCGGGGACAGCACGATCCGGTTGAGCAGCAGCGCGGCCAGCACCCCGGCGTCGTCCGGGTAGCGCTCGGAGAGGTCCAGCAGCATCCGGACCTCACCGGTCCACTCACCGGGGCCCGCGGCCAGCAGCCGGACGGCGCCGTCCTGCAGGGCCGGGACCAGCCCGTCGAGCACCGACTGGGGCAGCGTGATCCAGGTGGTGAACAGCGCGCGCAGGCCGTCCGGGCCGGGCTGGCCGGCGAGCAGCTCGGTGTAGGACGCCAGCTCCGGCACGTCGAGCGCGCGCAGCAGCTGCACGGTCCGGGCCGGCTCGCGGAACCCGACCAGCGCGACGAACTCGGTCAGCGCGCAGATGAGCTCCGGCTTGTGGTTGGCGTCGCGGTAGTTGCGGTTCGGCGCGTCGACCGCGATCCCGGCGGAGTTCTCCCGGGCCCAGCCCTCGCGGGCCTGGTCCAGGCTGGGGTGCGCCTGCAGGCTCAGCGGCTCCTCGGCCGCCAGCACCTTGAGCAGGAACGGCAGCTTCCCCGCCCAGCGGTCCCGGCCCGGGCCGAGCGCCGCGGACGGGTCGGCGGCGATGAGCTCGTGCAGCGGTCGTGGCGCGCCGCCGGACCGCACCGTCGAGGGCGCGGCCGGGTGCGCGCCCAGCCACATCTCGGCCTGCGGGTGCGGTGACGGGACGGCCTCGCCGAGGAGATCGGCGATCACCGTCCGCGAGCCCCAGGCGTAGGTCCGGATCGGGTTCTCGAGCAGTTCCACGGGTCTTCGCAAGTCCTCAGGTGCTCAGCGGGGCCCGGGTGGCAAGGCCCAGGTAGACGGCGGCGATGTCGGTACGCAGGGCGAGCACACCGGCACGCAGCAGGACGGCGTCGCGGGTGCCACGCGGAACCTCCTCGACCGGGTGCGCCAGGTCGGCGTTCGGCCACTCGCGGCCGAGGAGCAGGCGGCTGACCTGCTGCGGGTCCTCCTCACCGGCTCCCAGCAGGACCAGCCGCACCGGCGGGGCCGCGGCGCCGGGCTCCGGGTCGTCGAACGGGTCGCGGAAGATGTCGCTCTCCCGCTCGGAGAGGTCGACGGCGAGCCGTAGGCCGGGCAGCGTGCCCGCCTGCCCCAGGTCCGCCGCGTGCGCGACGACGCCGGCGTGCGCGGCCAGCGCGCTCGCCCCGTGCCCGGCGACGGCGGTCGCGGCGGCGTCGGCGCCCCACAGCAGCGGGGTCCGCTCGGCCAGCCGCAGGGCCAGCGACTTCGCCGGGTTCACGAACGGTTCGTGGCCGGGCTGGCTGCGCTCCGCCTCGGCGTCGAGCGCGTCGGCGAGCGCGTCGAGATCACCGCCGCCGGGTACCGGCGAGATCAGCTCCAGCTCCATCACGGTGGTCAGCACGACGGCCAGTGCCTGCGCGAACCCCAGGCCCTCCGGCAGCGGGATGCGCGGCTCCACCAGGCGGGCCCGCCCGGCACCGGCCTGGGCCACCGGCCCGGCGTCCGGCGCGGACAGCACCACCTCGGCCCCGCGGCGGACCGCGACGGCCACCGACTCGGCCAGCTCGGCGTCGGCCGGGTCGGCGGTGTGCGCGACGACGACGTCGAGCGGCCCGATCCAGCCCGGCACCCGCTCGGCCTGCACCACCGGGACCGGGCAGCGGTCCCCGAGCAGGGCGGTCACCAGGTCGGCGACCGCGCCGGAGACCCCCGGCCGGCGCAGCAGCACCAGCGCCCGCGGCCGGTGGCCGCGCAACCGTTCGAGGCCGGCCTCCCGGCAGGCGTGCGTCGCGGAGCGCACCTGGGCCCCCGCGGTCGCCGCCGCCCGCAGGACGCCGGTCGTGTCCCGCGCGGCCAGCGACTCCGGATCCGCCAGCAGCGTGTCGTCGAGCACCGCGGTCACCCGTCGTTCCCGCCGGTGGGATCGGCCGGCCCCGTCCCGGGCAGCACCTCGTCGAGCAGCAGGACCGGGATCCCGTCGGTGACCCCGAAGCTTCGACCGCACGCCTCGCAGGTGAGGACGTCGGCTCCGGGGTCGGCGGCGGTGCCCGGGCGCAGCGGGGCGTGCGCGTCGCACGGGCAGGCCAGGATCTCCACCAGCTGGGGGTCGAGCTGTAGTGCCACGGTTCTCCTCGTCGTCAACTCTCGCAGCCGATGCTGCCATCGCGGGCCACCTGCGCGCGGCAGCCGACCGGGGTACCCCGGGTGGGCGGGCGGCAGGAACGCGGGCGGGCCCGGCTCAGGCCCGGACGACCGCGAGCACCTCGTCGCAGAGCGCGCGGACCCCTGCCTCGTCGGCCGCCTCGACGTTGAGCCGCAGCAGCGGCTCGGTGTTGGAGGCCCGCAGGTTGAACCACGACCCGTCCGGCAGCGAGACGGTGAGCCCGTCGAGGCGGTCCAGCTCCACGCCGGGCCGGGCGCCGTAGTCCCTCTCGATCTCCGCGACCGTCGCGGCCTGGTCGGCCACCGTCGAGTTGATCTCACCGGACGCGGCGTAGCGGTCGTAGTCCGCCATCAGCCCGGACAGGAGCTGGTCACTCTCGGCAGCGCGGTGCTCGCCGGGCGCGCCTCCGGCGCGGTGCTCGCCGGGCGCGCCTCCGGCGCGGTGCTCGCCGAGAGCGGCCAGCAGGTGCAGCGCGGCCAGCATCCCGGAGTCGGCCTTCCAGAAGTCCCGGAAGTAGTAGTGCGCGGAGTGCTCCCCGCCGAACACCGCCCCGGTCTCGGCCATCGTCTGCTTGATGAACGAGTGCCCGACCCGGGTCCGGACCGGGCGGCCGCCGTGCTCGGCGACCAGCTCGGGCACCGCCCGGGAGGTGATCAGGTTGTGGATGACGGCGACGCCGTCCTCGCCGCGGGCCCGCGCCTTGCCCAGCTCGCGGACGGCGACCAGCCCGGTGATCGCGCTCGGGCTCACCGCCTCACCGCGCTCGTCGACGGCGAAGCAGCGGTCGGCGTCGCCGTCGAAGGCCAGGCCGAGGTCGGCCCCCTCCGCGACGACGGCCTTCTGCAGGTCGACGAGGTTCGCCGGGTCCAGCGGGTTCGCCTCGTGGTTCGGGAAGGTGCCGTCGAGCTCGAAGTACAGCGGCACGACGCGCACGTTCAGCCCGTCGAACACGGTCGGGACGGTGTGCCCGCCCATCCCGTTGCCGGCGTCGACGACCACGGTCAGCTCGGGCCCGGCGTCCAGCGACGAGAGGTCGACCAGCGAGCGCAGGTAGGCCGCGTACGCGTCGAGCATGTCCTCGGATCGGACGGTGCCCGTGGTCCCGGCAGCGGCGGGGACACCGTCGGAGAGAAGACGCCCGGCGTCGTCCCGGATCGTCGCCAGCCCGCTGTCCTGTCCGATCGGCACCGCACCGGCCCGGCACAGCTTGACGCCGTTGTAGCGGGCCGGGTTGTGACTGGCGGTGAACATCGCGCCCGGCAGGTCGAGCGACCCGGAGGCGAAGTAGAGCATGTCGGTGCTCGCGAGTCCGATGTCGACGACGTCGAGTCCCTGGGAGGTGACGCCCTCGGCGAACGCGGCCGCCAGCGCCGGCGAGCTGTCCCGCATGTCCCGCCCGACGACCACCGCCCCGGGCGCCGGGGAGTCGCCTGCGACCAGACGGGCGGTCGCCGCGCCGAGCGCGCGGGCCGTCGGTTCGTCCAGCTGGTCGCCGACGACACCGCGGATGTCGTAGGCCTTCACGATCGCCGAGAGGTCGGGCACGACGCCTGACCCTAGCGCAGCGCCGTCACCCGTCGGCGCAGGTCTCCCCGCACGATGCGCCGGGTGACCGGCCGTGCACGTCCGGTCGAGAACCGGTGTCCCGGCTAGTCGTCCTCGCCGGGCGTCGGCAGCACCCGCAGGTGCCCGCGCCGCCCGGTACCGCCGGGGCGGGCCACCACCTCGACCGGCCGGTCGACCCGGCCCGCCTCGCGGACGGCGTCGGCGAGCGCGGTCAGGTCCTCGCCGGTGTGCTGCGGCGGGGCGAACTCCCCCTCGAACCGGACGACCTCCCAGCCGCGCGGGGCCGTGAGGTTGTGCGCATGAGGGGTGCACAGGTCGTAGGAGTGCGGTTCGGCCTGCGTGGCCAGCGGGCCGACGACGGCGGTCGAGTCGGCGTAGACGTAGGTGAGCGTGGCGACGGCGAGCTCGGTGCAGCCCGTCCGTGAACATCTCCGCACACTCAACACGCCCCCGACGATATCCCGTCGCCCGCACTCCGCCGCGCTGCGACGCGCACCCCACTCGGCGACGGTGTCCCGCACCCGGGCGCGGTGTTGGCCACGGGCATGGTGGGCGGGCCTAGAATGCACCGGTGTCCACCGCCCACCGACTGCTGCGCCGAGCACCTCGCCGCCGGGACCGCCGGGGCCGTGGCCTGCGCGGGTTGATGTATCCGGTGTCGACCCCCGCCTTCCGCACCCGGGCCGAGCGGTTCGACGCGAAGGTCCTGGAGGCGCTCGAACCGATCGAGGCCAAGTGGGGTCCGGAGCTCGCGGACCTGGACCTGGCCGTCGACGACGTCCCGACCGTCGACCGGACCTCGCCCGACGAGGTCGTGTGGAGCACCGGGGTGCTCGCTGACACCGGGGTTCCGCTGGCTCACCTGGTCCCCGCCGGCGTGGACCGGGAGGGGATGCCGACCCGTGCGCGGATCGTGCTCTACCGCCGGCCGCTCGAGGCGCGGGCGCGCAACGGCGAAGACCTGGCCGACCTGGTGCACGAGGTGCTGGTCGAGCAGGTCGCGGAGTACCTCAACATCGAGCCCGACGCCGTCGACGGCGGCTGAACCGTCCCGTGAACGACGACGCCCGGGTACCCCTCAGGGTCCCGGGCGCTCGTACGTGTCCGACCTCAGACCGCGGCCCGGCGCAGGCGCCGGCGCTCCCGCTCGGAGAGCCCGCCCCAGATGCCGAAGCGCTCGTCCTGGGCCAGGGCGTACTCCAGGCACTCGGCCCGGACCTCGCACCCGGAACAGATCCGCTTCGCCTCGCGGGTCGAGCCGCCCTTCTCCGGGAAGAACGCCTCCGGATCGGTCTGCGCGCAGAGCGCGCGTTCCTGCCAGTCGGGCACCTCGTCGCCGGGCGCCTCGGCCACCAGCAGGCTCTTCAGGTCCAGTACCTGCGCGTCCAGCTCCTGCGCGCTCCGGTCACCATTCATGACCGACGACTGCGGAGCCGGCTCGGCCTCCACCGGCCGCAGCATCCGCATGAACCCCTCGACGTCGTCCACTCGCCCACCTCCCCGACACGTACCGGCGAATGACACCTCTGTAAGTACAGCGCTGACATTCGCCGTGTGCAAGCCAGCTCTGCCGAACGAGTGAAGCCCCACGCGCGTCTGTTTGGGACGGCGGGGAGGATGGGTACGTGCCTGCCCTCGCCCGTCGCGTCAGCCCCTGGTTCCTGCTCCTGCTCGGCGTCACCGCGCTGGGCGGCGTGCTCGCGGCGCTGGCCGAATCGGCGCGGTCCCCGGTGCTGGCGACGGCCGGGATCTTCGTGCTCGTGCTCGCCGGCTGGGTGGTCTCGCTGTGCCTGCACGAGTACGGGCACGCGATCACCGCCTACCGCGGCGGCGACACCTCGGTGGCCGCGAAGGGCTACCTGACCCTCGACATCCGCCGCTACACCGACCCCGGTCTCTCACTGGTGCTGCCGCTGATCATCCTGCTGATCGGCGGCCTGCCGCTGCCCGGCGGGGCGGTCTGGATCAACCAGTGGGCGCTGCGGTCGCGGGCCCGGCGGTCCGGGGTGTCGCTGGCCGGACCGGCGATGAACCTGCTGGTCGGCATCGTGTTGATCATCACGGTGGCGGCGTTCCCGGCGATGCCGGTCCCGCTCGCGGCGGGCCTGTCCGCGCTCGCGCTGTTCCAGATCGTCGCGTTCGTGCTGAACATGCTCCCGGTCCCCGGACTCGACGGCTGGGGCGCGCTCGAGCCCTACCTGTCGCCGCAGGCGCAGCGGTTCGGGGCGAAGGTGCGGCCGTGGGCGCCGCTCGCGCTGCTGGCCCTGCTGCTGTTCGTGCCGGGCGTGAGCGCGCTCTTCTGGGCCGGCTGCCAGCTCCTCTACGGGGCCGTCGGGGGGAACGCCGGACTGGCCTCCGCCGGGTTCCAGGCGCTGTTCTTCTGGCGCTACCTGTAGCCGCCGGCGCGGGCCGCGGTGATCATCGTCGCGACGGTGTCGCTGTCGTCGGGCAGGGCGTCGACCGGCCACCAGCGCAGGTCCAACGACTCGTCACTGATCCGGGGTTCGGCTCCGGCCGGAGCCCGTACCAGATAACGCACGTCCAGGTGACGCGTCGGGACGCCCAAGGAACACACCACCGGGTGAACATCGACATGCAGCGGATGCCGGTCGATCTCCAGCCCGTCGATCCCGGACTCCTCGGTCGCCTCGCGCAGCGCCGCCGCGCGCAGCGAGCCGTCACCGGGCTCGCAGTGCCCGCCGAGCTGGATCCAGCGGCCCACCCGCGGGTGCAGGGTCAGCAGGGTGTGCTCGCCGGTCGCGTCGAGCAGCAGGGCCGACGCGGTCAGGTGGCCCGGGACGCAGGAGCGGTCGCAGGCGTCGTCCGGGCGGGCGTCGAGGAACGCCAGCAGGGCGTGCTTGAGCGCCCGCTGCGCCTCGCGCTGCGGACCCACCCCGCCAGGCTCCCAGGCGCCGAGCTCGCGGGCGGCGGTCGCCGCGGCTACCACCGGGCGCTCACAGCTCGACCAGCCCGCCGGCCGGATCGCGCGGTTCCCGCGGCCCGATCGGCTCCGCGGGCACGCCGACGGCGACCGCGCCGAGCGCCTCCCAGTCCTCGGGGAGCCCCAGCACCCGCAGCGCCACGTCCGGCGCGAAGATCGTCGACCCGACCCAGCAGGACGCCAGCCCCTCCGCGGCCAGGGCGACCAGCAGTGCCTGCACCGCGGCCCCACCGGCGACGGTGAACATGTCCCGTTCGGCGGCGTCCCGCGGGTCCGGACCGGGGTCGCCGTAGGTGTGCATCCCCTCCCGGGTCCGGAAGGCCAGCACCAGCTCGGGCGCCCGGCGCAGCAGGTCGCCGCGGGCCAGCCGGCGCTCGATCTCGTCGTCCGGACGCCCGTCGGCGGCCAGGTCGGCCCGCCAGCGATCGCGCAGCGCGTCGAGCAGCGCGGCCCGGCGGGCCGGGTCCCGCAGCCAGACGAACCGGAACGGGGTGCTGTGGTGCGGCGCGGGCGCGGTGAGCGCGGCCGCGACGGCCCGGCGCAGCGCGTCCTCCTCGACCGGCTGGTCGTCGTCGAAGGTCCGGGTGCTGCGCCGCAGCAGCACCGCCTCGCGCCGCCCGCGCGCGATGGCCTCCTCGGTTCCGAGCCAGAACAGGTCCTCGGCGACCGGGCGCACCAGGTCGCGGGCGGACGAGCCGTCGTCGGGCAGCGTCATGCCGCGCACCACCGCGACCGGCTGCCCGCCGAGCTTGCCCTTGACCAGGTCCGCGGCCGCGGCCAGCTCGTCGGCCAGCGCGATCTCGGTGACCAGCAGGTCGTTGCCCTGGGGATCGACGGCGCCGCCGTAGCGGTGCAGCACCGGCACCCCGGCCGACCCGATCGCGACGTCGGTCTGACCGATCCGCCAGGTCCGGCCGAGCGTGTCGGTGACGACCACCCCGACGTCGACGCCGAGGCGCTCGCGCAGCGCGGCGCGCAGCCCGGCGGCGCTGGCGTCGGGGTCGGCGGGGAGCAGGGCGAGCTCGTCCCGCCGGACGTTGGAGCCGTCGACGCCGGCCGCGGCCTGCACGATCCCCAGCTTCCCGGCGACGATCAGCGTGCGTCCGCGACGGGCGAGGACCCGCTCGGTCTCGGCGTCGACCAGGGTGCGGCGCAGCGCGTCGCGCTCCTCTTCGTCCTCCGGCGCGGGGACCAGCCGGCCCTCGACCTTGGAGAACACCTTGCTGGTGACGACGACGACGTCGCCGTCGCGCAGCCAGGGCGCCGCCGCGGCGAGCGCGCCGGGCAGGTCGTCGCCGGGCCGGAACTCGGGCATCCCGGGGACCGGGAGGATCTCCAGGCGGGTCGACGCGTGGTCGGCGAACTCCGCCATCTCAGGAGACCCGCTGCCCGGCCAGCTCGAGGGCGGCGCGGGCCATCTCCGCGGTCGCCTCGACGTCGGTCATCAGCAGCGGCACCTCCCGCACCGTCGCCCCGGGCAGCTCGTGGCCGTCCCCGGTGTGCACCAGCCAGCCGTCCAGCAGCCCGCCCTCGCCGCGGCCGCCGTAGTGCCGGCCGACCGCCTCCGCGCTGGTCCCGACGCCGATCGCGGACAGGCAGGCGTCGGCCATCCCGCGCACCGGGCGGCCGCCGACGATCGGGGAGAGCCCGACCACCGGCGCGGGCGTCGCGGCGAGTGCCTGCGCGACGCCGGGCACCGCGACGACCGTCCCGATGCTGACGACCGGGTTGGACGGCGCGACCAGCACGACGTCGGCCCCGGCGATCGAGGCCCGCGCCGCGGGCAGGATCGCGGCCTGGTCGGCACCGACCGAGGCGAACCGGTGCGCCTCGGGCTTGGCGCCGTGCCGGATCCACCACTCCTGGAAGTGGATCGCGACCTGCGGCGCCTCCTCGGAGCCGTCCGCGTCCGGGTTGTCGATCACGACGTGCGTCTCGACCCGGTCGTCGGTGGCGGGCAGCAGCCGCACGCCGGGCCGCCAGCGGTGGCACAGCGCCTCGGTGACCTGGGAGAGCGGGTAGCCGGCGCGCAGCATCCGGGTGCGCACCAGGTGGGTGGCGACGTCGCGGTCCCCGAGCCCGAACCAGGTGGGCTCGGCCCCGTAGGCCTCCAGCTCCTCCCGGATCGACCACGTCTCCGACGACCGGCCCCAGCCCTTCGCGGTGTCGATGCCGCCGCCGAGGGTGTACATGCAGGTGTCGAGATCGGGATTGACCCGCAGGCCGTGCAGCCAGATGTCGTCGCCGACGTTGACCACGGCGTCGATCGAGTGCGGGTGATCCTCCGGACCGGGACCGACCGGGGGCAGGCCGAGCGCGGCCTTGACCCCCTGCAGGAAGCGGGCCCCACCGACGCCGCCGACGAGAACGGTGACCTTCACATGCCGGACCCTACGTCCGTCACAGCGACCGGTAGTCGCGCGGGGAGAACCGGGGCCCGAAGCGGGGGCGGCGGAACCCGGAGAGCTCGATGTAGCGGACCGCCCGCTGGCGCTGCGGCGCGTACGGGGCGAGCACCTCGAGCAGCCCGGCGTCGTCGA
Organism: Pseudonocardia nematodicida; assembly: GCF_040105385.1. Lineage (NCBI taxonomy): Bacteria > Bacillati > Actinomycetota > Actinomycetes > Pseudonocardiales > Pseudonocardiaceae > Pseudonocardia > Pseudonocardia nematodicida. The sequence goes on along the minus strand of NZ_JBEDNQ010000003.1, from coordinate 459,898 downwards.
GATCCCGGCCGAGCAGCGCCCAGCCGACGGTGTTCGGGATGTGGAAGTCGCCGAAGCTGACCGCGTCGGGGTCGCCCCAGGCCCGCTGCGCGATCTCGGCCGCGGTCCACACCCCGATCCCGGAGACCCGGCGCAGCAGGATCCGGCCCTCCTCGCCGCGCAGCTCGGCGGCGCGTTCCAGCCGGTGCGCGACGACGGCCGCGTGCAGGATCGCCCGGCGCCGCGCGTGGTCCACCCCGGCGCGGTGCCACTCCCAGTCCGGGATCGCGCGGACCTGAGACGGCGACGGCGGGACCCGCATGCCGTGCGGCACGACGCCGGCCGGGCCGGGGGCGGGGTCGCCGAAGCGGCGGGCCAGCTCGCGGAACGAGCGTCGCGCCTCGGTGCCGGTGACCTTCTGCTCCAGCACCGCGGGCAGCAACATGTCCCAGACCCGGCCGGACGAGCCGAGCCGGATCCCGGGACGCCGCCGCACCGCGTCGGCGACGACCGGGTGGTGCGCGACGAACGCCGCCGGGTCGTCGTCGGCCCCGAGCAGCGACGGCAGCCGGTCGATCTCCCACGCTGCGCCGCCGCCCCAGCCGGTGGCCCGGACCGTGCCGTCGGCGCGACGGCGGTAGGCGACCGTCGCGGGGCCGTGCGGGGTGGTCGAGACCCGCCAGATCACCCCGCCGTCGCCCGCGGTGTGCCAGGTCGGGTCGCCGCGGCCGCGGCGCAGCGGGGCCAGCACGCCGTAGAGGTCGAGCGGGAACGGCGGGCGCCACTCGCGGTCGACGGGCGCGCGGGTCCGGGCGGAGGTGTCGGCCGGGTCGGCGCCCACGGGGTCGACGGTCCCGGTGTCGCCGGTCACCCCGTCCCCGTCCACGCCGCCCATCGCCGTGCCCGCCCGCGGGCTCACACGTCCGGCGAGAACCGGACGCCGTGCGGGGGCAGGGTCACGTCCGGCCAGACACGCATGTCGTGGCGCAGCTCGCAGTGCGCGCCGACCACGGCCCGGTCACCGATCACGGTGTCGCGCACGTGCGCGCCCTCCCCGACGGTCGCACCCGCGCCGACCACCGAGTTCTCCACCACCGCACCCGCCTCGACCACGGCCCCGTCGAACAGCATGGAGCCCTCGACCTTCGCCCCGGCGCCGATCCGCGCACCGCGCCCGACGGTCGAACCGCCGAACACGAACGCGTCCGCGGACACCTCGGCACCGGAGAGGATCATCGCCTCGCCGGTCGGCCCGGGCAGCGCGGCCGAGGGCGCGACCCCGCGGACCAGGTCCGCCGAGCCGTGCACCAGGTCGCCCGGGGTGCCCATGTCCCGCCAGTAGGCGACGTCGACGTGGCCCTGCACGTGCGCGCCGGAGGCCAGCAGGTCCGGGAACGTCTCCCGCTCGACCGACACCGGCCGGCCCTCCGGGATGGTGTCGATCACCTCGCGGCGGAAGACGTAGCAGCCGGCGTTGATCTGGTCGGTCGGCGGGTCCTCGGTCTTCTCCAGGAACTCCAGCACGCGACCGGACGCGTCGGTCGGCACGCAGCCGAACGCCCGCGGGTTCTTCACCCGCACCAGGTGCAGCGTGACGTCGGCGCCCGCGTCGCGGTGGGTGGCCGCCACGGCACGCAGATCGGTGCCGGCCAGCACGTCCCCGTTGAAGATCATGACGTGCTCGGCGGAGAGCTTCGCGGCCACGTTGCGGATCCCGCCGCCGGTGCCCAGCGGCTCCGTCTCGGTCACGTAGCTCAGGTCGAGCCCGAACCGGGAACCGTCCCCGAAGTGCTCCTCGAAGGTCTCGGCCAGGTAGCTGGTGCCCAGCACCGCCTTCTTGATGCCGGCCTCCCGGATCCGGGACAGCAGGTGGGCCAGGAACGGCACCCCCGCCGTCGGCAGCATCGGCTTGGGCGCCGACAGCGTCAGTGGCCGCAGCCGGGTTCCCTTGCCCCCGACCAGCACGACCGCTTCGACGTCCTGCACGCGGTCTCCCCTCAGATATCTCTCGTCAGCTCGGCATGGATGTTCGCGTCGCTCAGCGCGCCGAGCGGGCGGTCAGGCCCGACCGCACGGCCAGGCCGGCCCGGAACGCCACACGCAGCGGTGCGCGGTGCGGGCCGGGGTGCCGGTCGGCCAGGTAGCGGTAGGCGCTGCGATGGTGCTCGGCCAGCATCCGGGCCGAGACCTCGGGCTTCCCGGTGGACACCCCGCCCACGTGCACCACTTCGGCCGAGGGTACGTAGACGTTTCGCCATCCGGCGAGAGTGAGACGTTCGCCAAGATCGACGTCCTCGAAGTACATGAAGTACCGCGGGTCGAAACCGTCGACCGAGTCGAACGCCGTCCGCCGCAGCAGCAGGCAGGATCCGGACAGCCAGCCGGCGTCCCGCTCGGTCAGGTCCTCCCGGGAGCGCCGGTAGGCCGTCGACCACGGGTTACCCGGCCAGACCTGCCCGAGCGCGGCGTGCCCGGCCCCCGCCACCAGGGACGGGACCTCGCGCGCCGACGGGTAGATCTCGCCCGACGGTTCCCGGATCAGCGGGCCGAGCGCGCCCGCCCGGGGGTGCCGGCGGCCGGCGTCGAGCAGCGTGTCCAGTGATCCGGGCCGCCACTCCAGGTCCGGGTTGGCGACGACGATCCAGCCGTACTCCGGCCCGAGCGCCGCGACGCCGCGATTGGCCCCGGCGCCGTAGCCGACGTTCTCCCCGATCGGCAGGAAGGTGACGTCGGAGCGGTCGCGGGCGGCACGCTCGGGCGCGCCGTCGGTCGATCCGTTGTCGGCCAGCACCACCGGCACGGACGATCCGGTGGTCGCCTCCTGCAGCGAGTCCAGGAACGTGTCCAGGGTGCGGCCGGGCGAGTAGGTCACGGTGACGACGGCGAGGCCGTCGCCGTAGCTCCGTTCGCGTGGCTGCACGGGGCGAACCTAGCGAGACCGGCACCCCGGCGGCGCGGGGGGATCTCCCCGGTTCCCCCGATCGCGGATGCGAACGTCACACCGCGTGATCGAGACCCCCGGGCGGAGCCCCTGTCCCGAACCCGCTCCGGCCTCCCCAGCAGCGGCGACGGCTCTCGTCGCCACGTCACCCTCAAGTACGGAACGGGTACGACGACCGGGCGAGGGTGCCGACACGCACCCCGCTACGGCCCGCGGCGGGGGTGCCGATGCTGCACCCTGAACGCGACCGGGGCGCCCGGTAGCCAGACGCGTGGCCGCTCCCCGGGTTCGTCCGAACCCCCCGGACGGGTGGTCCCGACGCCGGCCACCGCGCCCCACCGCAGTCCGTGCCACCCGGGCACCCGGCGCTGCGCGGCACCGGACGAGGTAGAGGGGGCGAGCGTGACCGATCGGCGCGATCCGTGGTCCCGGTCGTCCTCCTCGTACTCCCGGCCCGGCGCGGGCCGGGGCTCGAGCGGGCCGGGCGGCCGGCCCGGCGCGGGCCGCTCGTCCGCCGGCGCCCGCACGAGCGCCTCGTCCGGCCGCCTCCCCGCGGTGTCGGGCCGGGCCGCCGGGCCGTGGGGACCGGAGACCGAGGGGCCGACGCGGACCGGCGGTCACCGCCCGCAGGGGGGCGCCGGGCGGCGGTGGCTGCACCGGTTCCGGGTCGCCGTCGCCGCGACGTCCGCGCTGACGGTGCTGCTCACCGGCGCGGTGTGGACGCTCTACCGCGACGTCACCGGCGGCATCACCACCACGAACGTGATCTTCGGGGGATCGTCCGGCGGGGACCGCAACATCCTGCTGGTCGGGGTGGACAGCCGCACCGACGCGCAGGGGAACCCGCTGCCCGACGAGGTGCTGGCGCAGCTGCGCAGCGGCGCGGAGGACGGCGTCCTGAACTCGGACACGATCATCGTCGTGCACGTGCCGGCGGACGGCAGCGGCGCGACCGCGTTCTCCGTGCCGCGCGACTCCGAGGTGCGGATCGCGGGCCTGGGCCGCAACCGGATCAATGCCGCCTACCCGCAGACGAAGGCCGAGACCGCCTCGCGGCTGGTGTCCGAGGGCGTGGCCGACCACGCCCGGATCGAGCAGGAGTCCTCGCAGGCCGGGCGGCAGGCCCTGATCGGCGCGGTGCAGGACCTCACCGGGCTCGGCATCGACCACTACGCCGAGGTCAACCTGCTGGGCTTCTACAACCTGACCCAGGCCGTCGGCGGCGTCGACGTCTGCCTGAGGGCGCCGGTCCAGGACGCGTTCTCCGGCGCCGACTTCGACGCCGGGCCGCAGACGATCTCCGGCGGCGACGCGCTCGCCTTCGTCCGGCAGCGGCACGGCCTGGTCGGTGGCGACCTGTCCCGGATCAACCGGCAGCAGGTGTTCCTGGCCGCGGTCGCGAACAAGGTGCTGTCGTCGGGCACGCTCGCCGACCCGGCGAAGCTGACCGCGCTGGTCGACGTCGTGCAGCAGTCGGTGGTCATCGACAGCGGCTGGGACATCCTGGCGTTCGCGAACGAGGCCTCCCGGATCGCCGCCGGGGACATGAACTTCCTGACCATCCCCACCGGTGCCCCGAAGTCCACCGACCGCGGCGACGTGCTGTCCGTCGACCCTGCCGAGGTGCAGGAGTTCGTCACCCGGCACACCGAGCCGGGGCCGGAGCCCGACGAGGAGCCGGAGCCGCCGGTGCCGGCGGTGACCGCGGACGTCGCCAACGGGTCCGGCACGACCGGACTCGCCGCCCGCGTCGCGGGGGTGCTCGGCGAGAACGGGATCGCCACCGGCGACGTCGGCAACGCCCCGGACCGCTCCACCTCGGTCGTCCGGTACAGCCAGGCCGACGGCGACGCGGCCGCCCGCGCCGTCGCGGACGCGCTCGGCGGGATCGGCGTCGAGCAGTCCGACGCCGTCGCCCAGGGCCGGGTGCAGGTGATCATCGGCACCGACTTCGACGGCCCCGGACGTCCCGGAGATCACCGCCGAGGGCGTGCCCTGCATCGACTAGCGTCGGCGGGCGATGACTCCCGTGTTCGGCTCCGATCTCCACCTCACCGACGCCCTGCTCGGCCCGGCGCTCGGCGCGGCCGCCGCCCGGCCGCTGCTCACCCACTACGACGACGCCACCGGTGAGCGGATGGAGCTCTCGGGCACCACGACCGCGAACTGGACGGCGAAGGCGGCGAACCTGCTGCGCGACGAGCTCGACGTCGAGCCCGGCCGCCGGGTCGCCGTGCTGCTGCCCGCGCACTGGCAGACCGCCGCGGTACTGCTCGCGGTCTGGTCGTGCGGAGCCGAGCTGGTCGGGGACCCGGTGTCGGCGGACCTGGTCCTGGCCGACGCGGCCCGGCTCGACGTCGCGCTGGCCGCCGGCGCGGACGGCGTCGTCGCGTTGTCGCTGGACGCGTTCGGCCGCGGGCTGACCGGGCTGCCCTCCGGCGTCGTCGACTTCGCCACCGAGGTGCGGGTGCACGGCGACGACTTCGTGCCGTGGGAACCGGTGGACGCCGGCTCCACGGCATGGGACGGCGCGTCCGGTGCCGAGGTGCTGGCCGCGGCCCGGGAGCGGGCCGGCGAGCGGGGACTCGACGCCGGGGCCCGGGTGCTGTCGACCGCGGCCTGGGACTCCCCCGACGGCCTGCGGGACGGTCTGCTGGCGGTGCTCGCCGCGGGGGCGTCGCTGGTGCAGACGGTCAACCCGTCGTCCGACCCGGCGGTGCTGGACCGGCGCGCCGAGACCGAGCGCTGCACGGTCCGCCTGGGCCCCGGCGCGGCCTGATCCGGTACTGACCTGCACCGGTGCAGGTCGCGAACCGGCGTCGTGAGACGCTGGGCGATCGTGAACCCCAGCACCTCCCCCGCGCCCGGCACCCGGGTGAGCGCCGCGGACGTCGATGACGCGGCGGCCCGGCTCCGCTCCGTCATCGGCCCGACCCCGCTGCAGCTCAACCCGAGGCTGTCCGACGAGCTCGGCGGCGAGGTCTGGATCAAGCGCGAGGACCTCCAGCCGGTCCGCTCGTACAAGATCCGTGGCGCGTACAACCTGATCGCCCAGCTCTCCGACACCGACCGGGCCGCCGGCGTGGTGTGCGCCAGCGCCGGCAACCACGCGCAGGGTGTGGCCTTCGCCTGCCAGCGGCTCGGCGTGCGCGGCCGGGTCTACCTGCCGAGGACGACGCCCCGGCAGAAGCGCGACCGGGTCGCCCGGCTGGGCCGCGACGCCGTCGAGGTCCGGGTCGTCGGCAACACCTACGACGAGGCCGCGGCCGCGGCGCGCGCGGACGCCGAGTCCACCGGCGCGACCCAGGTCCCGGCGTTCGACGACCACCGGACGGTCGCCGGCCAGGGCACGATCGCGCGCGAGATCCTCTCCCAGCTGGCCGACCCGCCGGACGTCCTGGTGGTGCCGGTCGGTGGCGGCGGGCTGCTCGCCGGGGCGATCACCTACCTGCGCGAGCACTCGCCGTCGACCCGGATCGTCGGCGTCGAGCCCGCCGGTGCGGCGTCGATGGCGGCGGCGGTCGAGGCAGGCGCCCCGGTCGAGCTGGAGTCGGTGGACCCGTTCGTCGACGGCGCCGCGGTGCGGAAGGTCGGCGCGGCCAACTTCGACATCGTGCGCGGGTCGGGGATCGAACTGCTCGCCGTGCCCGAGGGGCGGATCTGCGTCGAGATGCTGGCGCTCTACCAGTCCGACGGGATCATCGCCGAGCCTGCCGGGGCGCTGTCCCCCGCTGCGCTCGACCGGCTCGACATCCCGCGCGACGCCAGCACGGTGTGCCTGCTGTCCGGCGGGAACAACGACGTCAGCCGGTACGCCGACATCGTCGAGCGGGCGCTGGTGTTCGAGGGCCGCAAGCACTACTTCCTCGTCGAGTTCCCGCAGGAGCCCGGCGCGCTGCGGCGGTTCCTCGACGACGTCCTCGGCCCGGACGACGACATCACGCTGTTCGAGTACACGAAGCGGTCCAACCGGGAGACCGGCCCGGCGCTCGTCGGGATCGAGCTCGGGTCCCCGGACGACCTGCCGGCGCTGCTCAAGCGGATGGACGAGGCGCCGCCGCACATCGAGCAGATCCCGCCGGACAGCCCGCTGTTCGGGTTCATCCTCTGACCTGTCCGGCCGGTCCGGACGTCCTCGCCCGCCAGGATCGGCCGGTGGGCCGCCCGCGGGCACGCTCGGGTGTCCCGGGTCCCGGGAGCTCCTGTTGCGTGTCCCGTTCCGCGCCGCCGGTCGCGTCGCGGGTCTCGGCCCGGGCGGCGCACACGGAATCTCGATCGGCCTCTGTTCCATCAGAACGGGGGCTCCGCGGTCTTCTCGGCGAGCACCCGGGCGGCGAGCTCGGGGTCGCGCATCAGTTGCAGGGCCGATGGCCCGCGCTGGGCGACCTTGTTGGTCGCCCGCACCGGACCCACCGGGGACGGGTCGGTGCGGTAGGTGTGCCCGGACGGGGTGGTCCACTCCACCGTCCCGTCGGCGTGCAGGGCGGTGCTCCAGCCCCGGCAGTGCTTGAGCAGGTGATCACCGCGGCAGTGCGGGCACAGGTTCTCGGCCACGGTCAGCCCACCGCTGCCATCAGCCCGGTGCGGGACGACGTGGTCGAGGTCGCAGCGGTGTGAGGGCACCCGGCAGCCCGGGGTGGCGCAGGTGGGGAACCGGGCGCGGACGAACGCATCGGTCTTCGTATCCGGCCGGTACGTGGTCGGGTCGCGGTACTGGACCTGCCCGGTGACCGGGTCGGTGAACAGGCGGGTCCAGATGCCGGCCGGGTCGAACGCCAGCGCGCGGGCATCCGAGGCCGGGATGGGGCCGAACCCGGCCAGTTCGGCGGGTTCGTCGTCGGCGCCGATCAGGGTGTCGGCCGAGATCGTGACGTTGATGCGGATCTGGACGGAGTTGCGGGCCGCGGGGGTGCCGCCGGGTGGGGCCGGGGCGATCCCGGGGATCGGCACGGGAGTGACCGGCTCCTCGTCCGGGCCGGACGGGGTCGCGGCCGGAGCGCCGCTTCTCGAGCCGGCTCCGGAGACGCTGGGCTCGAAGGCGCGGCCGCCGGACTCGCCGCCGGAGTCGGCGCGGCCGGATTCGGCCCGCCCGGAGCAGCGTCGCCCACCGTCGCCGCAACCGGAGGTGGCGCTGCCGGCCCCTGAGCCGGCGGACCGGCTACCCGCAGAAGGGGCACAGTCCGCGTTGCAGCCGGTGCGGCCGGTGTCGCCGGTGCGCGGCCGGGGGATCCCGAACGGGTTCACCGCCACCGGGCCCGTCCCCGCGGCCGGGCCGACGGGCTCCGCAGGCGCGGCAGGCACCGCAGCCTCGCCGGTCGCGACCCGCCCCTCGGCAGCGGCTGCGGCGACCGCGGCCACGACCGCGGCGCTGCCTTCACTGGCATAGCCGGTGCCGTGCAGCACCAGATCCACCAACGCATCGGTGCGCCGCTCGTCCATCGACCGCGGATCAGCAGACCCACAACCCCGGGCGTGCTGATCGAGCACCCCGTAGACCCCGGTCGCGGCCGCGGCGGGCAGGAACACCCGCATCACCGCCATCCCATCCGGCTCCGCCGACACCACCACCGCCCGGCTACGAGCCTTACGCTCCCGACGCGTACGCGGCACCTCATCACCCAGACGCACCAGGAACCGGGCGATCGCCGCCCCCAACTGCCCCGTCGTCTGCGTCGGCGCCTTCGGCAACACCGCAGCCTGCAACCGGGTGGTCTGCTGCTCGGTCAGGTTGTCCGCACCGTCGAGCACCTTCATGATCTTCGGCCAGGTCAACCGCCCCGCCCGGGCCAGCTTCGCGGTCGGGGCCAGCAGCGGGTCGAACAGCCGGCGGGCGTAGTAGACCCGGACACCGGCGCCGGTGCGGGTCAGGTGCAACGCGAACCGGATCTCCGCGGTCGCCGAGTCCAGCGCACCCTCCAGGTTGTCCATCGGCCCCAACCGGCCATCACGAGCCGGGTCATGGTGGGCCAGGAACTCGGCCACCTCCCGCTCGGCCCCACCGACGAACCCGTCGATCTCCTCGGACTGCATCACCTGCAACCGCGCGATCACCACCTCGAAGGCCGTGATGCGCTCCACCCGCTCGAACGACGACGTCCCCGCATCCGGCGGACACTCCAACACCGCGAACAGCGCGGCATCCGGCGGATGCTCCGACCACCGCGGAGGGCCGGGATCCGGTGGTGTCACCGGTTCACCGCCGGGACCGTCCACCGGAGACGAGGACACGGCGGGGGGAGAGACCTCGGCGTGGTCGGGCGAGGACGCGTCGTCGAACATGCTGTCGATGGTGCCGGTCACCCCCGACAGTTTCGGGCCACCCGGACGCCAACCCCGGAACGGACCACCCGGACGGCGCAACGGCCCCGGACTCCCACCCGTTCCTCCACGGCAACACCCGGGCAACCGGAGCGACCTACCGTCCCGCACGTGCCCGAGATGATGTTCGACGTCCGCTGGCCGGACGGCACCCAGGTCAGCTACTACTCGCCGTCGCTCGTGGTCGAGGAGCACCTGAGCACCGGCACGTCGTACCCCGTCGAGGACTTCGTCGCACGCAGCCGGACCTGCATGGAGATCGCCGACGCCCGCGTCCGCGCGAAGTACGGTTTCGGGTGCTCCCAGTCGGCCCGCACCGTCGCGCTGATCAACGCCGCCGCGGGCCGGTTCGCGCCCACCGACGAGGTCCGGGTGGAGAGCTTCCGCCGCTGACCCCGGGCCCGGCGGCGGTACGCTGGGTCGACCACACCGGCGGCGGGGCCGCCGCGCACCGCAGCTCAGGGCTGCAACGGTTCTCGCCCGGGAGGGTGGGGACCATGTGCGTCGTCGTCGGCTACCGGACGGGACCGCCGGGAGATCGTGCGCTCGGTGTCGGCGCGGAGCTCGCGCACCGGATGCGGGCGCGGCTGCACGTGGTGCACGTCGTCGAGGCGGCCGACTACCCGGTCGACCCGGACTCCGCGGACTGGGACCTGGACGTCGTGCGGCACCTGGCCGACCAGCAGGAGGCCGTGACGGGTGCGCTGACCGGCACCGGGCTGCTGTGGGACTTCGAGATCCGGCACGGCGACGCCGCGGTCGAACTGGTGCACGCGGCCATGCAGCACGACGCCCGGTTCGTCGTCCTCGGCACCCGTGGGACCGGCGCCCGCGCGGCGGTGTCCCGGCTGGCTCGTGCTTCGGTCTCACACCGTGCCGTCGCGCTGCGGAGCCTCCCGGTGCTCGTCGTCCCGGCCCCGCCACCGGACGGGCACACGACGGCACGCGACCACATGACGTCCGCACCCCGGCCGGGGTGACGCCGTCAGGACCCCGGCGGCGACCGCGCTACCTGCCGGCGCGCAGCGCCGCGCGGACGGCGAGCCCGGCGACGAGCGCCCAGAACGCGGCGCTCACCCCGGCGATCGCGATCCCCGACGCGGCCGTCACGAACGCGACGACCGCCGGGACCCGCCCGTCCGGCTCCACCAGCGCCGCCTGCATCGACGCCGCGAACGTCCCGAGCAGCGCCAGCCCCGCCACGGCCGCGACGACCCCGGCCGGAGCCAGCAGCACCAGCGCGCCGAACGCCGACGAGGCGATCCCGAACAGCACCAGGACGACGCCCGCGGTGACGCTCGCGATCCACCGCCGCGATCGGTCCTCCCCGGCCTCCGGTCCAGCCGCGAGCGCCGCGCTGATCGCGGCGAGGTTGATCGCGTGCCCGCCCGCCGGCGCGCCGAGCGCGGTGCCCGCGCCGGTGACGAGCATCGACCGCGTCCAGGGCAGCTCGTAGCCGAGCCCCTTCATGACGGCGACGCCGGGAACGTTCTGCGAGGCCATCGTGACCAGGTAGAGCGGCAGCGCGATCCCGATCACCCCGCCGAGGGTGAACACCGGCGCCGTGAGCTCCACCGTGGGCACGAGCACCGCGGGGTCGACCGCGACCCCGGAGGTCGCGACGTGCACCGCGACGACGACCGCGGCGGTCAGGAAGCCCAGCGGCGCCGCCCAGCGGGGCAGGAACCGCAGCGCGAGCACCCAGACGGCGACCACCGGCGCGACGGCGAGCGGGTTCTCGGCGAGCCCGGTGACGGGTCCGAGGCAGAGCTGGAACAGGACTCCGGCGAGCATCGCCCGGGCGACCGATGCCGGGATCCGGGCGATCAGCGCGCCGAGCTGCGGGACGAGCCCGGTGAGCACGATCAGCGCACCGGTGATCAGGAACGCGCCGACCGCGGCGGGCCAGCCGCCCTCGACGACACCGGTGGTGGCCAGCAGCGCGGCGCCCGGAGTCGACCAGGCGACGGTGATCGGCATCCGGGTCCAGGTCGCGAGCAGGATGCAGGACAGACCCATCGTCACGCTCACCGCGAGCAGGCCGCTCGACGCCTGGACGGGAGTGGCGCCGACACCGGCGAGTCCACTCAGGACGACGACGAACGCGCTGGTGAAGCCGACGAGCGCCGAGACCAGGCCGGCGGTCACGGGGCGGAGGACCCCGGACGACGGCGGGGCGCTCGTCATGCGGCGGCCCCGCGGCCCGGCGCGACGGGAACGGCGAGGGTGGGGGCGTCACGCACGCCGGAACGGTAACCGGCGGCGGACGCCGCACGGACGTGACGTCGTCGGTGACCGGCGATGCTCGGAGCGTGTGCGCGGCCGAGCCGCGCCGCACTCACTTCAGCAGGCTGCGCGCCATCACCATCCGCTGGATCTGGTTGGTCCCCTCGTAGATCTGCGTGATCTTCGCGTCCCGCATCATCCGCTCCACCGGGAAGTCCCGGGTGTACCCCGCCCCACCGAGCAACTGCACGGCGTCGGTGGTCACCGCCATCGCGGTGTCCGACGCGAAGCACTTCGCCGCCGACGAGATGAAGCCCAGGTCCGCCTCACCCCGCTCGGCCCGGGACGCGGCCACGTAGACGAGCTGGCGGGCGGCCTCCACCTTCATCGCCATGTCGGCGAGCATGAACTGCAGGCCCTGGAACTCGGCCAGGTGCTTGCCGAACTGCTTGCGCTCCTTCAGGTACCCGGTGGCGATGTCCAGCGCGCCCTGCGCGATCCCGACGGCCTGCGCACCGATCGTCGGGCGGGTGTGGTCGAGCGTGCGCAGCGCGGTCTTGAAACCGGTGCCCTCGGCGCCGATGATCCGATCGGCCGGGATGCGGGCGTCGGAGAAGTGGATCTCACGGGTCGGTGAACCGTTGATCCCGAGCTTGCGCTCCTTCGACCCGACGACGAAACCCGGGTCGTCGCGGTGCACGACGAACGCGGAGATCCCGTTGGCCTTCTTCTCCGGGTCGGTCACCGCCATGACGGTGTACCAGGTGGACTCGCCGGCGTTGGTGATCCAGCACTTGGTGCCGTTGAGCACCCACTCGTCGCCGTCGCGACGGGCGCGGGTCTTCATCGCCGCGGCGTCGGAGCCGGCCTCGCGCTCGGACAGTGCGTAGCTGAACATCGCCTCGCCGGAGGCGACCGAGGGCAGCACCTGCTTCTTCAGCTCGTCGGAGGCGGACAGCAGCACCGGGGTCAGCCCCAGCCCGTTCACACCGGGGATCAGCGACGACGAGGCGCAGGCCCGCGCGACCTCCTCGATCACGATGCAGCCGGCCAGCTCGTCGGCGCCCTCGCCGCCGTACTCCTCGGGGATGACGACGGCGTGAAAGCCGGCCTTCACCAGGGCGTCGCGGGCCTCGGACGGGTAACGGCCCTGCTCGTCGACCTCGGCCGCGTGCGGTGCGATCTCCTTCGCCGCCAGATCCCGCACGGCCTCGCGCAGGGCCTGGTGCTCGTCGCTGAGCCGGTAGCTGTCGAAGTCGCTGTCCATGTGCGCATCGTAACGGCACTCCGTGCCACACGCCAGCACTGCTTGATACTCTCCGTGCCATGACGAGCGGGGCGTCGGGAACGCGCAGGGGTCGGTCCCCCGAGGGCCGCGCGGAGGTGCGACGGGAGCTGGTCGCCGCGGCGGCGCGGCTGTTCACCGAGCGCGGCTACGACGAGACGACGGTCGACGACATCGCCGGCGCAGCCGGGGTGGGCCGCCGGACGTTCTTCCGCTACTTCCGCGGCAAGGAGGACGCACTCTCCCCCGACCACGAGCGCGGGCTCGCCCGGATCGCCGAGGTGTTCGCCGGCGCGCACCCGGACGAGCCGCTGCCGTCGGTGGCGCTGCGAGCCGCGGAGACCGTGTTCGACCTCTACACCGACGACGTCGAGGTCGCCCGTCAGCGGTTCTCGCTCGTCGGGACGGTGCCCGCGCTCCGCGACCGGGAGTCGGCGTCGGTCCACCACTACCGGCGCCTGCTCACCCGCGAGCTGACCGTGCGGCTGACCGGGTACCCGGACGGCGAACTGCGGGCGGCGGTGACCGCGGCGGCGCTGGTGGCCGCGCACAACCAGGCGTTGCGGCGCTGGCTGGCCGACGGCGGCCGGACCGACGAGGTCCCCGCCGCGATCGAGCATTTCCGGCGGGTGGCCCCGATGCTGCCGCTGACCCCACCCGACGACGACCCGGCCCCCGACCTGGATGCGGTGACCCGCCGCCTGGAGCGGGCGGCGCGGGCGCTGGAACGCGGGCGGGAGAACCGGTCGGACTGACCCGGGGCACCGACCCGGGTCCGGACATGCGTGATCCCCGGGCCGCACCGGGGTGCGCACGCCGAACGGACTGGTTCGGGCCCGGGGATCACGGGTGACCGTCTGGAATTCGCCGGCACCACACCGGCTTCCACGACCGTCGCTCCCGGCGGGCTCTCCCCGCCGGTGCAGAACGTGGTGCTAGCTGACGGCCACCTCACGTGTCCGATAGCTCATCTGCGGACCACCTCCTCTCCCGTGTACCGACACCGTACGCACGTGATCGCGGACGGCGCCAGGGGAATTCAGCTGTCCCGTGCGGTGGCCCGCAGGCCCGCGTCCTTGTCCAGGACGGTCCGCTCCAGGTCGGCCTGGAACTCGACCATCGCGTGCCGCAGCGCCTCGTCGCCCGCGCCGAGGATCCGCACCGCGAGCAGGCCGGCGTTGCGGGCGTTCGCGACGGCGACGGTCGCCACCGGCACCCCGGCCGGCATCTGCACGATCGAGAGCAGCGAGTCCATGCCGTCCAGGTACTTGAGCGGGACCGGGACACCGATCACCGGCAGCGGGGTGGCCGCGGCGACCATCCCGGGCAGGTGCGCGGCCCCGCCGGCCCCGGCGATGATCGTCTGCAGCCCGCGGTCGGCCGCCGATGCGGCGTAGTCGAGCATCCGCTGCGGGGTGCGGTGCGCCGAGTAGACACCCACCTCCCAGGACACGCCGAACTCGTCCAGCGCGGCGCAGGCGGCACCCATCACCGGCCAGTCCGAGTCGCTGCCCATGATCACGCCCACCCTCGGGGCGGTCGCCGTGGTCATCAGGAGCCCTCCTGCGGGTCGACGGAACGGGGATCACCGGAGTGGGCCGACCAGCCGTCGGCCCAGGTCGCCGTCGCGAGCCAGCCCGCGGCCAGCTCGGCGCGGTCACGCACGTCGTCGATCACGGTACCGAGCACCGTCACGTGCCCGATCTTCCGCGCCGGCCGGCCGGCCTTGGCGTAGAGGTGCACCTTCGCGTCCGGGAACCGGGCGAAGCAGTGGTGCAGCCGCTCGTCCATCGACATCGCCGGCTCCTCGGCGGCGCCGAGCACGTTGGCCATCACCGCAACCGGCGCGACCGGCGCGGTGGAGCCGAGCGGGTAGTCCAGGACCGCGCGCAGGTGCTGCTCGAACTGCGAGGTGACCGAGCCCTCGATCGTCCAGTGCCCGGAGTTGTGCGGTCGCATCGCGAGCTCGTTGACGACGACCTCACCCGACTCCAGCGCGAACAGCTCGACGGTCATCAGCCCGACCACACCGAGCTCGCTCGCGATCCGCAGCGCCATCTCCTGGATGCGCGCCGCGCGGTCGGACGGCAGGTCCGGCGCCGGGGACATGACCCGGGCGCACTGGCCGTCGACCTGCAGCGTCTCCACCACCGGCCACGCCGCGGCCTGCCCGTACGGCGAACGGGCGACGCTCGCGGCCAGCTCCCGGACCATCGGGACCGCGGACTCGACCATCAGCGGGGTCCCGCGGGCGAGCAGGTCGACGACCAGCTCGTCGTCGGCGGCGTGCAGGAACCAGACGCCGCGGCCGTCGTACCCGCCGCGGGTGGCCTTCAGCACGGCCGGCCAGCCGTGCTCCTCGCCGAACGCCGTCACGTCGGCGGGGGCATTCACCTCGGCGAACGGCGGCCCGGGCAGGCCCATCCCCGCCAGCCGGCGTCGCATCACCAGCTTGTCCTGGGCGTGCACCAGGGCCGAGGGCGGCGGACGCAGCGGGACGCCCGCCGCCTCCAGTGGCGCGAGCACCTCCTGCGGGACGCCCTCGTGGTCGAACGTGACCGCGGAGCAGCCGGTGGCCAGCTCGCGCAGTGCCGCGCCGTCGTCCGGATCCCCGATCACGACGTCCGGGGTGACCCGGGCGGCCGGGTCCTGTTCGGACGCGGCGAGCACCCGCAACGTCTGCCCGAGCGCGACGGCGGCCTGCGCGGTCATCCGGGCCAGCTGCCCGCCGCCGACCATCCCGACGACCGGCATCGAGCCCGATGGTGTGTCAACCCTCTCCACAGGCCGGGAAGCCTAGTCTGGCACGATCGCCGGAGTGACGGTGGTGGAGGCGACGCTCGCGCGGATCCCCCAGCCCTACCGCGACAAGGCCATCAAGCACCGCGAACTGATCAAGTTCCTGATGGTCGGCGGGACCACCTGGGTGATCGACACCGCGGTCTTCCTGCTGCTGAAGGCGACCGTGCTGGACGGCCGGGCGGTCACCGCCAAGGTCTTCGCGGTGCTGGTGGCGACGATCGTGTCGTACGTGCTGAACCGGGAATGGTCGTTCCGCACCCGCGGCGGCCGGGAACGGCACCACGAGGCCGCGTTGTTCTTCCTGATCAGCGGGTTCGGGGTGGCGGTCTACGCCGCGCCGCTGGCGATCTCCCGGCACGTGCTCGACCTGCAGGTCCCCGGGGTCTCGCTGCTCGCGCAGGAGGTCGCCGACTTCGTGGCCGGGCAGATCCTCGGGACGCTGACCGGGATGGCCTTCCGCTGGTGGGCGTTCCGCCGGTTCGTGTGGCCGGACCAGTTCGTGCGCCGCCAGCCGGTGCCCCCGCCGCCCCCGGCCGACTGAGGTCCGGCCCCGCTACCGCGGACCGGTCCGCTCGGCCGCCGGTGCGCTGGCGGCGACGTCGTCGGTGCGGGCCTCGGGCAGGTACAGCCGGAACACCGGGGGCCGGGCCCGGGACAGCTCGAGGCGGCCGCCGTCGGCCTCGATCAGGGTGCGGGCCAGTGCCAGCCCCAGCCCGGTCGACGACTGCGCCGAGATCCCCCGGTCGAACACGTGCGGCACCAGGTCCTCCGGCACCCCCGGCCCGGTGTCGGAGACCTCGACCAGCAGAGCGTTGTCGCCGTTCCGGGCGCTGATCGTCACCGTGCCGTCGCCGTGCACCAGGGCGTTGTCGACCAGCGCGCCGATCGCCTCCCGCAGCCGGGCCCCGGTGACCCGGGCGAGCATGCCGTCGGGCACCCGCAGCCGCAGCGAGCGCCCGTCCGCGGCCAGCGGCCCGCGCCACTCCGTCGCGGCGACCTCGAGGGCCTCGGCGAGGTCGACCGGCTCGGCCCCGGCGGCGCGCGCGGTGCGGGCCGACTCGAGCAGGTCGTCGAGCACCCCGGTGAGCCGCTCGGTCTGCTCCAGCGCGGCGAGCGCCTCCCGCCGGGCGTCCGGGTCGGGGTGGGTGGAGAGCTCGTCGAGACGCAGCTGCAGGGCGGTGATCCGGCTGCGGAGCTGGTGGGACACGTCCCCCACCAGCGAGCGCTCCCGCTGCAGCAGCTGGGACAGCGCGGTCGCCGACGAGTCCAGCACCTCCGACACCCGGTCCAGCTCGGCGATGTCGTAGCGGGCCGGGGACCGGCGGAAGTCACCGGCGCCCAGCCGGGCTGCCCGGGCGGCGAGGTCGCGCAACGGGTCGGACAGCCGTCGCGCGGTGTAGATCGCGGTCCCGGTCCCGACCGTCACCGAGAACCCGACCAGCAGCACGACGACCAGCACCACCTGGGTCTGCTGCGCCCGCATGATCGCGGTCGGCTGCGAGATCGTGATCGTCCCGCCGGGCCCGAACGGCAGCGACTCCTCGACCGGGTCGACGACCTCGGGAGCGCCGTAGGTCAGCGTAGGACCGTCCGGGTTCTCGATGGTGAGCCGGCTGTTCGCCGGGATCGCCAGCTCGATCGCCGCCGCCGACGGCTGCTCGGTGCCCGCGTTCTCCAGGTTCTCGGTGATCTGCTCGAGGCGCTGGGTCAGCTCGACCCGGGTGAAGTCCTCGACCAGCTGCCAGGTCGCCAGCGCCAGCGGCCCGCCCAGGAACAGCGCCGTCACCGCGACGGTGAGCAGCGTGGAGACCAGGATCCGGCGACGCACGGTTGCAGAACCTAATCGTGGTTGTAGCGGAAGCCGACACCGCGCACCGTGGCGATGCGCTTCTCGCCGCCGATCTTGCGACGCAGCCAGGACATGTGCATGTCCAGCGTCTTCGACGACTTCATGTCGGCGTCACCCCACACCAGGTGCAGGATCTCCTCCCGGGTCACGACCTGCCCCGCGTGCAGCATCAGCACCCGCAGCAGCTCGAACTCCTTGTTGGCCAGGGTCACCTCGTCGCCGTCGAGCAGCACGCGGCGCCCGGACAGCTCCATCCGCAGCCCACCCACCTCGACGACGTCCTGGGTGCGGCGGCGCATCAGCGCCCGGACCCGGGCGAGCAGCTCGGCGAGCCGGAACGGCTTGGACACGTAGTCGTCGGCGCCGGCGTCCAGGCCGACGACGAAGTCGACCTCGTCGGTGCGCGCGGTCAGCATCAGCACCGGCACGTCGGACTGGGCCGCGCGGACCCGGCGGCACACCTCGAGACCGTCCATCCCGGGCAGCCCGAGATCGAGCACGAGCAGGTCCAGCGGATCCCGCGTCACGCGCTCCAGGGCGGCGACGCCGTCCGCGACGACCTCGACGTCGTAGCCCTCCCGCTGCAGTGCGCGGGAGAGCGGTTCGGCGATGGCCGCGTCGTCCTCGGCCAGAACCACGGTGGTCACGCAACCGAGGATAGGCCTCGGGGGTGAC
This sequence comes from Pseudonocardia nematodicida, assembly GCF_040105385.1. Lineage (NCBI taxonomy): Bacteria > Bacillati > Actinomycetota > Actinomycetes > Pseudonocardiales > Pseudonocardiaceae > Pseudonocardia > Pseudonocardia nematodicida. The sequence goes on along the minus strand of NZ_JBEDNQ010000003.1, from coordinate 441,823 downwards.
ATCGAGGTGCATAAACGCCGCTGGCATGCTCGCGGGACGTGAGCCCCGAGCCGACCACACCGCCCGTCGCGCCCGCAGACCCGGCAGATCTGGATCTCGCCCTGCGGCTGGCCGACCTCGCCGACGCGATCACCCTGCCCCGGTTCCGGGCCGCCGACCTGCAGGTCACCCGCAAACCCGATCGCACCCCGGTGACCGACGCCGACACCGCCGCCGAGGACGCGATCCGGGCGGCGCTCGGTCACGAGCGGCCGGCCGACGCGATCCTCGGCGAGGAGCGCGGGGAGACCGGCGACACCGCGTCCGGGCGCGGCTGGGTGATCGACCCGATCGACGGCACGAAGAACTTCTCCCGCGGGATGCCGGCCTGGGCGACGCTGATCGCGCTGGTCGACGGCGGCGTCCCGGTGATCGGGGTGGTGAGCGCGCCCGCGCTGCACCGCCGGTGGTGGGCCTCGGCCGGCGCCGGGGCCTGGGCGCGGGAGCTGCTCGCCGGGCCGCCCGCCCGGATCCGGGTCTCCGGCGTCGCCGAGATCGGCGACGCCTACGTGTCCACCACGAACTCCGACACCTTCCGGCGCGAGCCGGGTCCGGTGCACCGGGACGGCTGGACCGCGCTCACCGAGGCGTGCTGGGAGTCCCGCGCGTTCGGCGACTTCTGGCAGCACTGCCTGGTCGCCGAGGGCGTGCTCGACGCCGCCGTCGAGCCCGCGGCGAACCCGTGGGACCTGGCCGCGCCCGCCGCGGTCGTCGCCGAGGCCGGCGGGCGGCTGACCGACCTGACCGGGAACCCGACGTTCGCCGGCGGCCACGGGCTGGCCAGCAACGGTGTGGTGCACGACGCCGTGCTGGCCGTACTGGCCCGGGGATAGCGTGTCCGGCGTGCCGGAGATCCATTTCGAGGACCTGACCCCGGGGAGCACGTTCGACCTGGGCAGCACGGTGGTGGACCGCGACGAGATGGTCGCCTTCGCCGAGCGGTTCGACCCGCAGCCGTTCCACGTCGACCCCGAGGCCGGGAAGCGGTCGGTGTTCGGCGAGCTCGCCGCGTCCGGCTGGTTCACCGCGGGCCTGTGGATGCGCGCCTACGTCGACAACCTGCTGCGCGGCTCGAGCGCGCTCGGCTCCCCCGGTGGCGACGACATCGCCTGGCCGGCGCCGGTGTTCGCCGGGGACGAGCTGCGGGCCACCATAGAGGTGCTCGACGCGCGGGTGTCCCGCAGCCGCCCGGAGATGGGGTTGATCACGCTGCGCGGCACGATGCACCGGGTGTCCGACGGTGTGCTGGTCTACCGGTCCCGGTTCACCGGGATGTTCGGTCTCAGGGAGCCGGCGACGGATCAGCCGGCTGCGCGAGAGCCGTGACCACCCGCGACGGCGACGGCCGGCCCAGCTGCCCGGCCATCCACGCGCTCGTCGCGACCAGCCGGGTCAGGTCCACACCGTGGTCGATGCCGAGACCGTCGAGCATCCAGACCAGGTCCTCGGTGGCGAGGTTGCCGGTCGCCGAACCGGCGTAGGGGCAGCCGCCCAGGCCGCCCGCGCTGGCATCGACCGTGGTCACCCCGCGGCGCAGCGCGGCGAGGGTGTTGGCCAGCGCCTGGCCGTAGGTGTCGTGGAAGTGCACCGCGACCTGCCCGACGCCGACCCCGCGCGCGGCGCAGGCGTCGAGCACCGCGCCGACGTGCGCCGGGGTCGCGACGCCGATCGTGTCGCCCAGCGAGAGCTGGGAGCAGCCCATCTCCATCAGCCGGGCGCCCACCGCCGCCGCCTGCGCCGGGTCGACGGAGCCCTCCCACGGATCGCCGAACACCATCGAGACGTAGGCCCGGACCCGCATCCCCGCGTCCACCGCGCGGCGGACCACCGGCTCGAACATGGCGAACTGCCCGTCGAGGCCGCGGTTGAGGTTGCGCTCCGCGAAGGTCTCGGTCGCCGAGGCGAACACCGCGACGTGGTCGCAGCCGGCCTCGATCGCCCGGTCCAGGCCCCGCTCGTTCGGGACCAGCACGGGGTGGTCGAGCCCGTCGCGCCGGTCCAGCACGGCGAGCAGGTCGGCGGCGTCGGCGAGCTGGGGCACCCAGCGCGGGTGCACGAAGCTGGTCGCCTCGATCGTGCGCAGCCCGGCGTCGGCGAGCCGGTCGAGGAACTCCGCCTTCACCGCGACCGGGACGACCACCGACTCGTTCTGCAGGCCGTCGCGGGGGCCGACCTCGTAGATCTCGACCCGCTCGGGCAGTTCCGGGTCACGCACCGTCGTCGGGAGACCGTCCACGACGGCCATCCTGCTACGACTGGTCCGCGGCGCGCAGGTGGACGATGTCCCCGGCCGCGATCGCGACCCGCTCGCCGGCGTCCGGGTGCACGAGCAGCCGGCCCTGCCGGTCGACGTCCTCGGCCATCCCGACGATCTGGTCCCCGCCGGGCCGCTCCACCCGCACCCGGGCGCCGAGGCTGGCGCAGCGGGAGCGGTAGTCCGAGCGCAGGCCGGAGGAGTCGGCGTCGCCGCCCGCGTCGCGCCACTGCGCCTCGCGGCGGTAGAGGTGGTCGAGCAGGACCGTCACCAGCTCGGCGCGGCTCGCGGTGAACCCGTGCGCGGCCAGCGACGTCGCGCCCCAGGGCAGCTCGTGCGCGGGGGTGGAGATGTTGAGCCCGATGCCGAGCACGACGCCCGGCCCGCCGCCGGAGACCGCGGTCATCTCGGCGAGGATCCCCGCCGCCTTGCCCAGCGACGGCCCGGCGAGCAGGTCGTTCGGCCACTTCAGCGCCACCGGCAGGTCCGGGGCGAGCGCGGCGATCGCGTCGGCGACGGCGACCCCGGCCAGCATCGGCAGCCAGCCCAGCCGGTCGGCCGCCACGCCCTCCGGCCGCCACAGCACCGACATCGTCAGCGCCGCCCCCGGCCGGGACACCCAGGTGCGGTCCAGCCGGCCGCGGCCGCGGACCTGCTCCTCGGCGATGAGCACGGACCGGTCGGCGGCGCCGCGCCCGGCCTCGGCGAGGAGGTCGGCGTTGGTCGAACCGGTGGACGCGACGACGTCGAGCGCGGTCCAGCCGCCCGCGGGACGGAGCACGGCCGTGCGCAGCGCATAGGCGTCGAGCGGCCCGTTCGCGCCCTGGTCGGAGTTCGTCCCGGTGGTCATCACCGGGCACCGTATCCGCCGGGCAGGTGACCACGGCCCACGGTTCGGACCCGGATCGGTAACGGCTCGACCTGACGCGCGGAACGGTCGCGCGACGTGGGACGACAGGGTGTCGCTGCGGCGCACGTCACGCCCGGTGGTGGCCGCCGTGCGGGTTAGGCTCCGCGACATGAGCGCCGCAACGGAGCCGATGGCGACCCCGGACGACGGAAGCGTGGAACCCGACCTCCACACGACGGCGGGCAAGCTCGCCGACCTCTACCAGCGGTTCGACGAGGCGGTGCACGCCGGCTCGGAGGCGGCCGTCGAGCGCCAGCACGCCAAGGGCCGCCAGACCGCCCGCGAGCGCCTCGACCAGCTGCTCGACCCGGGCTCGTTCGTCGAGCTCGACGCGCTCACCCGGCACCGGTCGACGAACTTCGGGATGGCCGACAAGCGCCCGGCCGGCGACGGCGTGGTGACCGGCACCGGCACGATCGACGGCCGCCCGGTCGCGGTGTTCTCCCAGGACGCGACGGTGTTCGGCGGGGCGCTCGGCGAGGTCTACGGCGAGAAGATCGTCAAGGTGATGGACCTGGCCGCGAAGATCGGTGTCCCGATGATCGGGATCAACGACGGCGGCGGCGCGCGCATCCAGGAGGGCGTGGTCGCGCTCGGGCTCTACGGCGAGATCTTCCGGCGGAACGTGGCCAGCTCGGGCGTCGTCCCGCAGATCTCGCTGATCATGGGCCCGTGCGCCGGTGGCGCGGTCTACTCCCCCGCGATCACCGACTTCACCGTGATGGTCGACGAGACCAGCCACATGTTCATCACCGGCCCGGACGTGATCAAGACCGTCACCGGCGAGAACGTGGACATGGAGGAGCTCGGCGGCGGCCGGGCGCACAACTCCAAGTCCGGCGTCGCGCACTACCTCGCCGGCGACGAGTCCGACGCGTTCGACTACGTGAAGCAGCTGCTCAGCTTCCTGCCGTCGAACAACCTGTCCGAGCCGCCGTCCTACCCGGCACCGGAGCCGGTCGAGGGCACGGTCACCGACGGGCTCACCGACGCCGACCGGGAGCTCGACACGATCGTGCCGGACTCCGCGAACACCCCGTACGACATCCGCGAGGTGATCAACCGGGTGGTCGACGAGGAGGACTTCCTCGAGGTCCAGGAGCTCTGGGCGCCGAACATCGTGATCGGCTACGCCCGGGTGGAGGGGCGCAGCGTCGGGATCGTGGCCAACCAGCCGACCCAGTTCGCCGGCTGCCTGGACATCGACGCCTCGGAGAAGGCGGCCCGGTTCGTGCGGACCTGCGACGCGTTCGGCATCCCGGTGCTGACCTTCGTCGACGTCCCCGGCTTCCTGCCCGGCACCGACCAGGAGTGGAACGGCATCATCCGGCGTGGGGCCAAGCTGATCTACGCCTACGCCGAGGCCACCGTCCCGCTGGTCACCGTGATCACGCGCAAGGCCTACGGCGGGGCCTACGACGTGATGGGGTCCAAGCACCTCGGCGCGGACGTCAACATCGCCTGGCCGACCGCGCAGATCGCGGTCACCGGGGCGCAGGGCGCGGTGTCGATCCTGTACCGCAAGGAGCTCAAGGGCCTCTCCGGGGACGAGCTGGCGGCCAAGCGGGCGGAGCTGCAGCAGGACTACGAGGACACGCTCTGCAACCCCTACGTGGCCGCGGACCGCGGTTACGTCGACGCGGTGGTGCCGCCGTCGCACACCCGCGGCTACGTCGGCCGGGCGCTGCGGATGCTGGTCACCAAGCGGGAGCAGGGGCCGACCCGCAAGCACGGGAACATCCCGCTCTGATGGGGACCGAGGAGCAGACGCCCGAGGAGCGCCGCGCGCTGTTCCGGGTCGTGCGGGGGAATCCGGACGACGCCGAGCTGGCCGCGCTGACCGCCGTCGTCGCCGCCGCGGCGTCGGCGGGCGGGGCCGACGCGCCGCCCCCGGCCCCGCCGAGCCCGTGGTCGCACCCCGCGGCGCAACTGCGCGCACCGCTGGTCCCCGGCCCCGGCGCCTGGCGCGCCTCGGGCCTGCCGCGCTGATTCGCAGTTCCCCTGCGGCGCCCCGCCGATGGGACGCCGCGCGCACCGACGGGGCGCCACAGGCTCACTTCACACCCCCTTGCCCCTCTGCACACCCGCGGCAGCAGGTGTGAGGAGCAGCGGAGGGGTGTGAAGTGGTGCTCAGACCAGGTCGACGGCGCAGGTGATGCCAGGGGCGTTCGTCAGGCGGGCGTCGGCGGTGAGCAGTGGGATCCCGAGCCGGGTAGCGAGTGCGACATAGAGGGCGTCGTAGAAGGACAGGTTGTGTCGCAGCGCCCAAGCCGCATCGCCCACCGGCCCGGTGTGCATGTATCGGTTCCCGACCAGCTGTCGTGCGGCGCCGAGCGCGGTGACCGCACGCTCCGGGTTCAGCTGTCCTGCCAGCTCCCGCCGGCGGAGCACGGAACCGACCTCCGCATCGAGCAGGTGCGGTGCGTGCGTCGAGCTGGGGTCGAGGCGATCCCGCACGGCACGCCCGGCATCACCACCGATGAGGGCGAGGACCAGAGCCGAGGCATCGACGACGATCTCGGTACGTGTGACCGTCATCGGCCTCGCAGCTCGTCCAGGTCGGCGAGGATGCGCTCGCGGGTGACTGCCGTTGCGGACGTGCGGCTGCTCACCTCGTCCACCGCAGCGAAGATCTCGTCAGCCGTCGGCCGCGCGGCCGCCTCGATCACGACGTCGCGCATGTAGGACTGGATCGACCGGCCGGCCGCGCGGGCCCGGGCGCGGATCACCTCGTAGACGTCCTCGGGGATCTCGCGGATCTGGATGGTGGCCACAGGACGAGACTAGCGCTGAAACAGCGCTACAGCGCCGCCTCGGCGCACGCGCCCCGCAGGGGTGGGCGATCCGGCGGAGCGGCGGACGGGTGGCGGTACGGTGCGCTGCGTGCGACTGGTGCTGGCCTCCGCCTCCCCCGCCCGGCTCGGCGTCCTCCGCGCGGCCGGGATCGACCCGGTCGTCGAGGTCTCCGACGTCGACGAGGACGCCTTGCTCGCCGCCCATCCGGATGCCGATCCCGCGGCGAAGGTGACGCTGCTGGCCGCGGCCAAGGCCGCCGCCGTCGCCGACCGGATCGCCGGTGACCACCCGGACGCCGTGGTCGTCGGCTGCGACTCGATGCTGCTCGTCGACGGCGAGCTGGTCGGCAAGCCCTACGACGCGGACACCGCGCGCCGGCGCTGGAAGGCGATGGCCGGGCGCACCGGCGAGCTGCTCACCGGGCACGCCGTGCTGCGGCTGACCGGCGGCGAGATGGTGCAGCGGGCCGAGGAGCACGCCGGCACCGGGGTGCGGTTCGCCGAGCCGACCGGCGCCGAGCTGGACGCCTACCTCGCCACCGGCGAGCCGTTGCACGTCGCGGGCGCATTCACCCTGGACGGGTTCGGCGGCTGGTTCGTCGAGGGCATCGACGGGGACCCGTCCAACGTGATCGGGATCAGCCTGCCGCTGGTCCGCCGGTTGCTCGCCTCGATCGGGGTGGGTGTGGTCGAGTTCTGGACCGAGGAGACGTCGTGACCGACGAGGCCCGTCCCCCGTTCCCGCCGTTCGACGAGGCGGGCGCCCGGCGCAAGGTGCTCGCCGCCGAGGCCGCGTGGAACACCCGCGACCCGGAGAAGGTGTCGCTGGCCTACACCCCCGACACCGTGTGGCGGAACCGGGACACCTGGGTGCACGGGCGGGCCGAGGTCGTCGCGTTCCTGACCGCGAAATGGGAGCGCGAGCTCGACTACGCGCTGCGCAAGTCGCTGTGGGCCTACCAGGGCAACCGGATCGCGGTCCGGTTCCAGTACGAGTGCCGCGACGCGGACGGGCAGTGGTGGCGCAGCTACGGCAACGAGAACTGGGAGTTCGACGAGAACGGTCTGATGCGCCGGCGCGAGGCGAGCATCGACGACCTGCGGATCACCGAGCCGGACCGGCGCATCCACGGTCCGCGCGCCGACGGTGACGACACGGACATTCCGATCTGAGCGGCACCCGGCGCCCGCGACTACCCTCGCGCGCATGGCTGTCGCGAACGACTCCGACCCGAAGCTCGCCGAGTACGCGCACCCGGAGCGCCTGGTCACCACGTCGTGGCTGGCCGACCACCTCAAGGACCCCGGCCTCGTGGTCGTCGAGTCCGACGAGGACGTGCTGCTCTACGACACCGGGCACATCCCCGGCGCGGTGAAGGTCGACTGGCACACCGAGCTGAACGACCCGGTGACCCGGGACTACGTCGACGGCGCGCGCTTCGCCGAGATCATGTCCGAGCGCGGGATCTCCCGGGACACCACGATCGTCGTCTACGGCGACAGGAACAACTGGTGGGCCGCCTACGCGCTCTGGGTGTTCTCGCTGTTCGGCCACGCCGACGTCCGGCTGCTCGACGGCGGCCGTGCCAAGTGGATCGCCGAGGGCCGCGAGGTCGTCACCGACACCCCGTCGCCGGAGCGCGCCGGCTACCCGGTCGTCGAGCGGGACGACGCGAAGATCCGCGCGTTCAAGGACGACGTGCTCGCGCACCTGGGCAAGCCTCTGGTCGACGTCCGCTCGCCGCAGGAGTACACCGGCGAGAAGCTGCACATGCCGGACTACCCGCAGGAGGGCGCCGTCCGCGGTGGGCACATCCCCGGCGCGGCGAGCGTGCCGTGGGCCCGGGCGGCCGCCGAGGACGGCTCGTTCAGGACCCGCGCCGAGCTGTCCGCGATCTACGAGGACGAGCAGGGACTGAAGCCCTCCGACGACGTCGTCGCCTACTGCCGGATCGGCGAGCGGTCCAGCCACACCTGGTTCGTCCTCACCTACCTGCTGGGCTTCGGCACGGTCCGCAACTACGACGGCAGCTGGACCGAGTGGGGCAACGCCGTGCGCGTGCCGATCGTGCAGGGCGAGGAGCGCGGGTCCGCGTGAGCAGCACCGACCCCGGGACGCTGCCGTCCGATCTCGCCGAGCTGGTCGACGACTTCGCCGCCGTCGGCCCGAAGGACCGGCTGCAGATGCTGCTGGAGCTGAGCCGGGAGCTGCCGGACCTGCCCGACCGGTACGCCGACGCCGCGGACTCGATGGAGCAGGTGCACGAGTGCCAGTCGCCGCTGTTCCTCGCCGTCGAGGTCGGCGGCGGCCCCGAGGACGGGCCCGATGCCCGTCCGGTGCACCTGTTCTTCTCCGCGCCGCCGGAGGCGCCGACCACCCGCGGCTTCGCGTCGATCATGTACACCGGGCTCGACGGGCAGCCGGCGTCGGTGGTGCTGGACGTCCCGGACGACTTCTACACCGATCTCGGTCTGGCCGAGGCGGTCAGCCCGCTGCGGCTGCGCGGCATCGCGGCGATGCTCGCCCGGATCAAGAACCAGGTCCGGGCGGCCACCGCCTGACACCCCTCCGCCACATGCCGTGACGGTTCACCGACTCCCCGTCGCCAACCTCAAGTCTCGGTCAAGAACGGGCCCCCTCCCGGGTGAACGGGCGCACACTGCTTCGAACGACGAAGTGCCCTCGACGAGCCGCAGGGGGTGGGCATGGGCACGGTCACGACCGCACAGACCTGGGGAATCACGGGGTCGGTGTTCCTCCTCGGGTACCTGCTCCTCGCGGTGCTCGCGATCGGGGTCGCGCACCGGCGCCGCAGCCGGATCGCCCGCGGCCTCCCCGCCGACGAGCGCGCCCTCGACAGCCGGCCCGAGGACGTCGCCCACCTCCACGGCGGGCCGGACCTCGCGGTCTACGCCGCGCTCTCCGCGATGCACGTCGACGGGTCGGTCGTCACCTCGAACCGCACCACCGGCCAGGTCCGGTCCGGCGCCCACCCCACCCGGTCGGCGACCGCGCTGCAGCGCGCGATCCACCGCTCGGCGCGCCGGCTGACCCCGGGCCGGATGCTGCGCACACACGTCGCCGTCCGCCACGAGCTGCTATTGATCTCCCGGCGGCTCGAGCGGGCGGGTCTGGTCCTCGGGTCGGCCGACGTCAGCCGGTACCGGTCGACCGCCGCGCTACCGGGCCTGGTCGCGGTTCTCGGCGTGGCCCGGATCGCCGCGGAGACGGCCCAGGCCCGGCCGGTCGGGCTCGGGCTCGGGCTGGTCACCCTGGCCACCGTGGGCGTGACCGTCGTGTTCGCCCTGCCCGCACCGCGGCGCACACGGACCGGGGACGAGGCGCTGCGCGCCGTGCGGGCGCGGCACGCCGACCTCGCTCCCACGATGCGCCGGGACTGGGCCGGATGCCGGCCCGCTGCGGCGGCGATGAGCGTCGGGGCGTTCGGCGTCGGCGCGATGTTCGCGGCCGAGCCGGCCTTCGCCGCGGACCTCGCCGCCGGCAGGACCCTCACTCCGGCCGGTGGTCCCGGCCGGTCCTCCGCCGACGGGGGCGGCGACGGCGGCGGGGGTTCCTGGAGCTTCAGCGGCGGCGGCGATGGCGGAGGCGGCGGCGACGGCGGCTGCTGACCGTCGCGGGCCGCGACACAGACTGCCCCGGGGGGCAGGGCGGTCGTTCCCGCAGCTCCACCGCATGGGGGGTGTGGAGCTGCGGGGACGGCCCGAACGTTGCGATCGCCACATTCCTCACCGGTAACCAGTGCGGCGCCTACTCCTAGACTCCCGGGTAACCCACCTGCGCCGGAGCATCGGGCCGGCGCCCCCGAACCGGAGGAGTTTCGACCGTGCCCGCACTGCGGAAAGTGCTCGTCGCCAACCGGGGGGAGATCGCCGTCCGGGTGATCCGCGCCGCCAAGGACGCGGGTCTGGCCAGCGTCGCCGTCTACGCCGAGCCGGACCGGGACGCGATGTTCGTCCGGCTCGCCGACGAGGCCTTCGCACTCGGCGGGTCCACCGCCGCGGAGTCCTACCTGGACATCGAGAAGGTCATCGGCGCGGCACAGCGAGCCGGTGCCGACGCGATCCACCCCGGGTACGGGTTCCTGTCCGAGAACGCCGACTTCGCCCAGGCCGTGATCGACGCCGGCATCACCTGGATCGGGCCGTCCCCGCAGGCGATCCGCGACCTCGGGGACAAGGTCACCGCCCGGCACATCGCCCTGAAGGCCGGTGCCCCGCTGGTGCCCGGCACCAAGGACCCGGTCTCGAATGCCGACGAGGTCCTCGCCTTCGCCGACGAGCACGGCCTGCCCGTCGCGATCAAGGCCGCGTTCGGCGGTGGCGGCCGCGGGATGAAGGTCGCCCGCGAGCGCTCCGAGGTCGCCGAGCTCTACGAGTCCGCGGTCCGTGAGGCGACCGCGGCGTTCGGTCGCGGCGAGTGCTTCGTCGAGCGCTACCTGGACCGGCCCCGGCACGTGGAGACGCAGGTGCTGGCCGACCAGCACGGCAACGTCGTCGTCGTCGGGACGCGGGACTGCTCGCTGCAGCGCCGCTTCCAGAAGCTCGTCGAGGAGGCCCCCGCGCCGTTCCTGACCGACGAGCAGCGCACGACCCTGTACGACGCCTCGAAGGCGATCTGCACGGAGGCCGGCTACTACGGCGCCGGCACCGTCGAGTTCCTGATCGGCGAGGACGGGATGATCACCTTCCTGGAGGTGAACACCCGGCTGCAGGTCGAGCACCCGGTGTCCGAGGAGACCACCGGCATCGACCTGGTGCGGGAGATGTTCCGGATCGCCGAGGGCCAGGAGCTGGGCTACGACGACGACCCGGAGCCGCGCGGGCACGCGATCGAGTTCCGGATCAACGGCGAGGACGCCGGCCGCAACTTCCTCCCGGCCCCGGGCACCGTCGAGCGGATCTGGTACCCGGCCGGGCCGGGCGTGCGGACCGACGCCGGCGTCGAGGACGGCTCGGTGATCGGCGGGCAGTTCGACTCGCTGCTGGCGAAGCTGATCGTCACCGGCAAGGACCGGCAGCAGGCCCTCGAGCGCTCCCGGCGTGCACTGGCGGAGTTCCGGGTCGAGGGCATGGCGACGGTGCTGGAGTTCCACCGGCTCGTCGTCGCCGACCCGGCGTTCACCGCCGCGACCGGCGACGACTTCGCCGTGCACACCCGGTGGATCGAGACCGAGTGGGACAACACCGTGCCGCCGTTCTCCGGTGGCGCGGGGGCCGACGACGAGGCCGGCGAGCGGCAGACCGTCGTCGTCGAGGTCGGCGGGCGACGCCTGGAGGTCTCGCTGCCCGGCGACCTCGCCCTGGGCGGGGGCGGCGGCGCGGCGGCCGGGCGCAAGGCCGCTCCGCGCAAGCGGACCGGGTCCGGTGGCGGGGCCAAGGTCTCCGGCGACGCCGTCACCGCGCCGATGCAGGGCACGATCATCAAGGTCGCGGTGTCCGACGGCGACACGGTCTCGGCCGGTGACCTGATCGTCGTGCTGGAGGCGATGAAGATGGAGAACCCGGTCACCGCGTCCAAGGACGGCACCGTGACCGGGCTGAACGCCGAGCAGGGCGCGTCGGTGTCCCAGGGCACGGTGCTGTGCGAGATCAAGGACTGAGCGCGCAGCCTGCGGAGCCGCGCATCTGCACCGAGCGCGCAGCCTGCGGAGCCGCGCATCTGCACCGAGCGCGCAGCCTGCGGAGCCGCGCATCTGCACCGAGCGCGCAGCCTGCGGAGCCGCGCATCTGCACCGAGGACCGACCTGATCCCCAACTCTGGGTACCTTCGTTGACCGGTGATCACCGCCGGTCCTAGCGTCGGTGCTGCCGCGCACGCCGGACAGGCGCCCGCGGCAGCACCGGAACAACTGCACAGCCCGACCCGTGTGACCGATCCACGGGGCCCGGACCCCGCCACGCGGAGTACCGCGCCGCGGATCCACTCGTCATCGCTCCACCGACGCACAGGGATCCGTCATGCCCCAGCTCACCAGCACGTCGTCACGACACGTGACGACGCACCTGCACACCGACGGCCCGATCCCGGGACCGCACTCCCTGCTCACCCTGACCTCGGCGGCGTACGGCGCCGGCGGGGTCCTGATCAGCACCTTCACGGCCAACCTGCGGGAGCTCCCCGGAGCGACCGTGCACCCGACCGCGCTGGACGCCTGGCGCGGCCGGGCCGAGGACTGGCTCCGCACCCGCCGGGCGACACGCCCGCCCGGGCGGGTGGCGCACGACTACCTCGCCTGGGTGGACGGGCTCGGCGGGCGGCCGCTGCTCGTGGCCGACCCCGCGGAGCCCGACCACTACCTGTTCGTCTACTGGTACCTGCAGCGCTTCGCGGGCCGGTGGCCGTTCGCGGGGCTGGTCCCGGCGAACCCGGGCTGGGCCCCGCCGCCGTGCCCGCTCGGCGGGTGCCGGACGGACGACACCGTCGCCCTCCCGGTCGCGAGCTAGGCCGTACGACGTCGACGCCCCCGGCACCGCCGGGGGCGTCGTCGTACGCGGGGTGGCTCAGTCGAGGTCGGAGTGCTGCATCAGCTGGCGCCCGGCTTCGGTGATCGAGCCGGACAGCGACGGGTAGACGGAGAACGTGTGGGCCAGGTCGTCCACGGTGAGCCCGTTCTGCACGGCCAGCGCGATCGGCAGGATCAGCTCGCTCGCGACCGGCGCCACGACGACGCCGCCGATCACCGCACCGGAGGCCGGCCGGCAGAACAGCTTGACGAAGCCGCGGCGCAGCCCGCGCATCTTCGCCCGCGGGTTCGTCGACAGCGGCAGCATGACGGTGCGGGCCGGCACCTCGCCGGAGTCGATCGCGTTCTGGCTGATGCCGACGGTCGCGATCTCCGGGCGGGTGAACACGTTGGCCGCCACGGTGCGCAGCCGGATCGGGGACACACCCTCACCGAGCGCGTGCCACATCGCGATCCGGCCCTGCATCGCGGCCACCGAGGCGAGCATCAGCACGCCGGTGCAGTCGCCGGCCGCGTAGACGCCCGGCTCGGAGGTGCGGGAGACCTTGTCGACCGGGATGAACCCGCCGCGGTCGGTCTCGATGCCGACCTTGTCGAGGCCGAGGTCGGCGGTGTTCGGCACCGACCCGACGGTCATCAGCGCGTGCGAGCCCTCGACGGTGCGGCCGTCGGCGAGGGTGACCCGCACGCCGTCGCCGGTGTTCTCGACCCTGTCGGCGCGGGCGTTGGCGAGGATCTCGACGCCGCGGTCGGCGAAGACCTCCTCCAGCACGGCGGCGGCGTCGGCGTCCTCGTGCGGCAGCACCCGGTCCCGGCTGGAGACCAGGGTGACCCGGCAACCCAGCTCGACGTAGGCCGAGCAGAACTCGGCACCGGTCACCCCGGAGCCGACGACGACCAGGTGCTCGGGCAGCTCGTCGAGGTCGTAGAGCCGGCGCCAGTCCAGGACCCGGTCGCCGTCCGGACGTGCCGTGTCGAGCACCCGCGGCGTCGCGCCGGTCGCGATCAGCACGATGTCGGCGACGAGCTCCTCGACCGTCCCGTCGGTGTGGGTGACGGCGACCTCGTGCGCCGCGCGGGCCGCACCGGGCCCGCTGAACTGGGCGGTCCCGGCGATGATCCGGACGCCCTCGTCCTCCAGCCGTGCCCGGACGTCCGCGGACTGTGCCAGGGCCAGCGACTTCACCCGCTCGTTCACCGCGGGCAGGTCGACCGCGGAGTTGCCGCGGTCCACGAGTACGCCGAGGTCCTCGGCCCGGTGCAGGTCGACCCGGACGGCGGCGGAGGAGATGAAGGTCTTCGAGGGAACGCAGTCGTAGACGACGCAGGCGCCGCCCATCCCGTCCCGCTCGACGACGGTCACCTCGCTGCCGTGCTGGGCCGCGACGAGCGCGGCCTCGTACCCGGCCGGTCCGCCGCCCATGATGACGATGCGGGTCACGGGTGGTCCCCCTGAGAAGTCGGTGGTGGTGGCCGGGTGGGCGGCCTCGCCCACCGGCTCGACGGCGTTCACAGTACGCGTGTCCGATTCTTCTGGGCGGGCGGGTCGAGCGCCGGACGGGGCGGCCATTACCCTGCTCGCGTGCCGCTGTACGCCGCCTACGGGTCGAACATGGACCCCGAGCAGATGAAGGAGCGCGCCCCGCACTCGCCGATGGCCGGGACCGGGTGGCTCCAGGGCTGGCGGCTGACGTTCGGCGGCGAGGACTACACCTGGGAGGGCGCGCTCTCCACCGTGGTGGAGGAGCCGGGCTCGCAGGTCTTCATGGTGCTCTACGACGTCCCTGAGCACGACGAGAAGCAGCTGGACCGCTGGGAGGGCGGTGAGCTCGGGATGCACAAGAAGCTGCGTCTGCGGGTCGCCACCCTGGACGGCAGCGTGCTCGCCTTCGTCTACGTGCTCAACGCCTACGAGGGCGGCGAGCCCTCGGCCCGCTACCTCGGCGTGATCGCCGACGCCGCGGAGACCGCCGGCGCCCCCGACGACTACGTCAACGAGCTGCGCAGCCGCCCGAGCAAGAAGTCCTCCCCCGGCGGTTGACCGCCGCCCTCCCCCTCCGGTCTGCGGGGGACCGAGGCCGGCGAGCGACGTCCGGGGGTCAGGATTCCTGGGTCAGCGCGCCGAGGGCGGCCTGGACCAGGATCCGGGAGCCGAAGGGCAGTGCCCGCTCGTCCAGGTCGAAGGTCGGCTGGTGGATGTCCCGCTTCGGCCCGCTGCCCGGCCAGACGCCGAGCCGGGCCATCGCGCCCCGCGCGTGCTCCAGGTACCAGGCGAAGTCCTCGCCGCCCGAGGACTGCTCGGTGTCCGCGTCGGCGGTCTCGCCGCCGACGGTCGTCGCGGCCTCGCGGAGCAGGCCGGTGGAGACGGCGTCGTTGACCACCGGCGGGACGCCGCGGACGTGGTCGAGCACGTACCCGACGCCGGTCGGGGCCAGCACCGAGGCGACCAGCGCACGCAGGGTGTCCTCGAGCTCGGTCCAGGTGGTGTGGTCGGCGGTGCGCAGCGTGCCGCGCAGCAGGCCGGACTGCGGGATCGCATTGGCGGCGTCGCCGGCGTGCACCGCGCCCCAGGTCAGGACGGTGCCCGACCGCGGGTCCACGTGCCGGGTCAGCAGCAGCGGGACCTGGGTGACCAGCAGGCCGAGCGCCTCGACGAGGTCGGCAGTGAGGTGCGGGCGCGACGTGTGCCCGCCCGGCGAGGTCAGCCGCACCTCGATCAGGTCGCAGGCCGAGGTGATCGGCCCGACCCGGGTGCCGAGCCTGCCGACCTCCAGGCGCGGGTCGCAGTGCAGCGCGAAGATCCGCGACACGTCCTCCATGACGCCCTGCTCGACGACGTCGAGCGCGCCCCCGGGCTGCACCTCCTCGGCCGGCTGGAACACCAGCCGGACGCGACCCGGCAGCGACGGCGCGGAGTGCAGCGCCAGCGCGGCGCCGAGCAGCATCGCGGTGTGCGCGTCGTGCCCGCAGGCGTGCATGACGCCGGGGACGGCGGAGGCGAACCCCAGACCGGTCTGCTCCTGGAGCGGCAGCGCGTCCATGTCGGCGCGCAGCGCGACCAGCGGTTCGCCGTGCCCGACGTCGCAGACGACGCCGGTGCCACCGGCGAGCGTGCGCGGCTCGAGACCGGCCCGCAGCAGCGTCTCGGACACCCGCGCCGTCGTCAGGTGCTCACGACGGGCCAGTTCCGGCTGTGCGTGGATCGCGCGACGCCAGCCGACGATCTCGCCCTTGTGCGCCCGCATCCACGAGTCCAGCCAGGCCGGACCCGTGCCGGCTCCGAGGTCGTCGACCGGCAGATCGGCGATCTCGGGAAGCTCGGTACGGACCTGCAACGCAGTCACCTGGTCCTCCTCGTCCTCCGGACGTCCGGGTCACGCGGCGTCGGCGATGCGGTGTCGCATGCGACCTGTCGTGCCCGACCGGTACTTCATGGTGCTCACCCGTCCGGCGGTGTTCCAGTCGAAATCTTCAGTTCACGCCTCCGCGCGACGAGGGGTCGGCGGCGTGCTGCCAGCGGGTTCACCGCATCTGGTGAACGGGCGGGCGGACCCGCGACGAGCGGCGCGGACGGCCGTTCACCGGCGCGTGCCCCCCGCGTCGTGTCCCCGTCGTCGCCGCGCTGTGACCATCGTGCGCCCGTCCCGCCCGGCGTGCCGTCCGGCGCGGCGAGTGTGACGCATCGTGAGCAGCGGGAACGCCCCGTGACAGTCGGTGGCTGAGGCAAGGCTGTCGGGGGGCGATGGGACAATCACCGGCGTGTCCGTTCCCGAGGGCGAGGTCCAGCGCCGTCAGATCGCCGGGCGTTACCGCGTCGACGGTCCGCTCGGCAGCGGCGCGATGGGCACCGTGTGGTCCGGTTTCGACGACGTCCTGCAGCGCCGGGTCGCGCTCAAGGAGCTGAAGTTCCCGCACGGCATCCCGCCGGGCGAGGAGCAGGAGCTCCGTGAACGGATCATGCGTGAGGCGCGCGCGCTGGCCGGGCTCTCGCACCCGAACGTGGTGACCGTCTTCGACGTCCTCGACCACGGTGGCGACGAGCCGCTGGTCGTCATGGAGCTGGTGCCGTCGAAGAACCTGGCCGTGGCGATCTCCGAGCTGGGCCGGCTGGACGCCGCGCAGGCCGGCGTCGTCGGCTTCGGGACGGCGGCCGCGCTGCGCGCGGCGCACCGGGCCGGCATCACCCACCGGGACGTCAAGCCGGGCAACGTCCTCATCTCCGACGACGGCCGGATCAAGCTCACCGACTTCGGCATCGCCCGCAACGAGTCCGACGCGCCGATGACCTCGGCGGGGCTGGTGCTGGGCTCGCCCGCCTACATCGCCCCCGAGGTCGCGGCCGGCCAGCCGGTGACGCCGGCCGCGGACCTGTGGGGACTGGGCGCCACGCTGTACGCCGCCGTCGAGGGCCGGCCGCCCTACGACGTCGACGGCGACCCGGTGAAGACGATCACCGAGGTGGTCGACGGCCCGGTCCCGGTCCCGACGGTCACCGGCCCGGTCGGCGAGGTGATCGCCGGCCTGATGGTCAAGGAACCGGCCGGCCGGATGCCGCTGGACGAGGTCCGGACCCGGCTGCGGCCACTGCTCGCCGACCCGGACGACCCGATCTTCCCCGGCTCCCCGGACGTCCCGACCGTGATGGCGCGGATGCCCGCCGCCCGCTCCGGCGCGCCGGCCCCCGCCGCGCAGCCCGCACCGCCGGCCCCGCCGGTCTCACCCGGGACAGGTACCTACACCCGCGCCGGAACGGCGCCCACGAGCGCCGGGACCGGCACGGCCCTCCCCGGCCCCGGAACGCACCGTTCCGGGCCGCAGCGGCCCGCTCCGAGGCCGTCGCCGGCCCGTCCCGGCCGCTCCGGCGCCGCCCCGTCCCGCGACGAGCGGGCGCGGGCGGGTGGTTCCGCCCGGGTGCTCGGCGGGATCCCGCTCGTCCTCGGCGGCGCGCTGCTGGTGCTGCTGGGCGCACTGGCGGGGTTCGTCGGCGTCCGGACCCTGTCCGGGCAGGAGGCGCTCAGCACGATCACCGTGGCCACCGAGCGGACCCCGCGCGTGGCGCACTCCGATCCGCTCGGCTTCTCGGTCGCGGTCCCGCAGGACTGGGCGTCCCAGCGTTCCTCGGCCGGTGCCCCGGACGACGCGGAGACGACCGTCGTGCGGTTCGTCAGCCCGGACGGCCGGCAGGAGATCTCGGTACGCCCCGCGCCGTCGGTCGCCGCCGTCACCGACGCACTCACCCCGGAGGCGCTCGGTGTCGACGCCGTCGACGCCGACCCGGTCGAGACGATGCCGGACGGGTCGAGCCGGCTCGCCCTCACCACCAGGAGCGGCACCCAGGAACGCAGCACGCTGATGCAGATCGTCCCCGGCCGGGGACCCGACGGGGTGTGGGTCCTGCAGCTGACCTCGCCGACCGGGCAGGCCGAGGGCGCCACGACCCGGCTGTTCGACGCCGTCGTCGCCGGGTTCCGGGGCACCGCGGGCTGACGGGCCGCCGACCGCCGCGCACTAGGCTGATCGGCATGTCCGCCCCCGCGAAGCTCGCCCAGGAGGCCGCCGCCGAGCTGGCCCGCCGCACCGGCGCCGACACCCACGACGTCGCCGTGGTGCTCGGCTCCGGCTGGCGCCCCGCCGCCGACGTCCTCGGCACCCCGGACACCGAGCTCCCCATGGCCGAGCTGCCCGGCTTCGTCGCGCCGTCGGCGGTCGGGCACGGCGGCACGGCCCGCTCGCTGAGCGTCGGCGACCGCCGGGTGCTGGTGCTGCTCGGCCGCACGCACCTCTACGAGGGACACGGCGTCGACCCCGTCGTGCACGGGGTGCGCACGGCCGCCGCGGCCGGGGTCGGTGCGATCGTGCTCACCAACGCGGCGGGCGGGATCACCGAGGGCCTGTCCGTCGGGCAGCCGGTGCTGATCGCCGACCACCTGAACCTGCTGGCCCGCTCCCCGCTGGTCGGCGCGGACTTCGTCGACCTGACCGAGGCCTACTCCCCGCGGCTGCGCGCCGCGGCCCGCGAGCTCGACCCGTCGCTGACCGAGGGCGTCTACGCCGGCCTGCCGGGCCCGCACTTCGAGACGCCCGCCGAGATCCGGATGCTGCGCACCCTCGGCGCGGACCTGGTCGGCATGTCGACGGTGATGGAGACGATCGCCGCCCGCGCCGCCGGGCTGGAGGTCTGCGGGCTCTCGCTGGTGACCAACCTGGCCGCCGGCCTGTCCGGCCAGCCGCTGAACCACCAGGAGGTGCTCGACGCCGGACAGGCCGCGGCGACCCGGATGGGCGAGCTGCTGCGCGACCTCGTCGCCCGGGTCTGATGGCGCTGCGCCCCGAGCTGCGCGACGCCGCGCTGCGCTGGATCGCCGACGATCCCGACCCGGACACCCGCGCCGAGCTGCAGCGCCTGGTCGCGACGGGGATGGCCGGCGGCCCCGCGACGGACGGCGCGGTCACCGAGCTGGCCGACCGGATGTCCGGACCGCTGCGGTTCGGCACCGCCGGGCTGCGCGGACCGGTGCGGGCCGGGCCGTCGGGCATGAACGTCGCGGTGGTGACCCGGGCGACGGCCGGGCTGGCCGCCTGGCTGACCGCGCGGCTCGGCGAGCCCGCACGCCCCGGCGAGCCGGCCGGCGCCGTCGTCGTCGGGCGGGACGCGCGGCACGGCTCGGCCGCGTTCGCCGACGCCGCGGCCCGGGTGCTGGCCGGGGCCGGGCTGACCCCCGTCGTGCTCGACGGGCCGGTGCCGACCCCGCTGGTCGCGTTCGCCGTGCGGCACCTCGGCGCGGTCGCCGGGATCGCCGTCACCGCCTCGCACAACCCGCCGGCGGACAACGGCTACAAGGTCTACCTCGGCGGCGACGCGGCCGACGGTCCGGAGGGCGACGGCGCCCAGATCGTCCCCCCGGCCGACGCCGGGATCGAGGCCGCGATCACCGCCGCGCCGCCCGCGGTGTCGGTCCCGCTGGGCGCCGTCCCCGCCTCCGACGTCACGGACGCGGTCACCGCCGCCTACCTGGACCGGGTGGCGACCCTGCCGCGCACCCCGGCCGGCCCGGCACCGCGGGTGGCGCTGACCCCGATGCACGGCGTCGGCGGCGCGCTGGTGACCGCGGCGCTGGCCCGCACCGGGGTCCCGGGAGTCCGGGTCGTCGCGTCCCAGGCCCGGCCCGACCCGGACTTCCCGACGGTCGCGTTCCCCAACCCGGAGGAGCCCGGCGCCACCGACGCGCTGCTCGAGCTCGCGCACGGCTCCGGCGCGGACCTCGCGATCGCGCTCGACCCGGACGCCGACCGGTGCGCGATCGGCGTGCCGGCCGCGGGCGGGGCCGCGTACGGCGGCTGGCGGATGCTCTCCGGCGACGAGGCCGGGGTCCTGCTCGCCGACCACCTGCTGCGCACCGGCGCCTACGACGACCCGCTGGTGGCGACGACCGTCGTGTCGTCGTCGATGCTGGGCCGGGTCGCGGCGGCCCGCGGCGCCCGGTCCGCCGAGACGCTGACCGGGTTCAAGTGGATCGTGCGCGGCGGCCCCGGGCTGGTCTTCGGCTACGAGGAGGCGATCGGCCTCTGCGTCGACCCGGACGGGGTACGGGACAAGGACGGCGTCTCCGCGGCCGTGCTCGCCGCCGACCTCGTGCGCGGGCTGGCGGCCGCCGGGTCGTCGGTCCCGGAGCGGCTCGACGAGCTGGCCGCCGAGGTCGGTGTGCATCTCACCGAGGGCGTCTCGCTGCGGATGGAACCCGGCCCCCGCGACGCCGCGGTGGCGCGGCTGCGCGCACGGCCGCCGTCGGGCTGGGAGGCCGACCGCCCGGCGCCGGACGTGTTGCGGCTGCGGCGCGACGGCGTCCGGGTCGTCGTGCGGCCGTCCGGGACCGAGCCGAAGCTGAAGGCCTACCTGGAGGTCGTCGAGGCCCCCACCGGCGACCCGGCGCTCGTCCCGGCGTCCCGGGAGCGGGCGGCGGACCGGCTCGCGGCCCTGCGGTCCGAGGTCGACGCGCTGCTGCGGGGGGACGCGTGACCACGCTGCTGGTGGTGCACCACACGCCGTCCCCGGCGACGGCCGAGCTGCTGGCCGAGGTCACCGCGGGCGCGGCGGACCCCGAGATCACCGGGGTGGAGACCGTCACCCGCGCCGCGCTCGCCGCGACCGCATCGGACCTGCTGGCCGCGGACGCGGTGCTGCTGGGGACACCGGCCAACATCGGCTACATGTCCGGGGCGCTCAAGCACTTCCTGGACCAGGTCTACTACGTCTGCGGCGAGGACACCCGCGGCCTGCCCTACGGCCTCTGGGTGCACGGCGGATCGGACACCTCCGGGGCGACCCGGTCGGTACGGACGATCGCCGAGGGCATGGGCTGGTCCGCGGCCGCCGCGCCGGTCGAGGTCGTCGGCGCCCCGGACGCGGCCGCCCGCGCCGCCTGCCGGGAGCTCGGCGCCGTGCTGGCCGCCACGATCATGCCCGGGGACTGAGGTGGCCGCACCGGGACCGGCGGCTACTCGCGGGCGCTCGACCCGCCCACGGACGGCGTGCGGGCGAGCCAGGCCTCGATCCGGCCCGCCCACATCGCGGCGACGGAGCGGTACGCGGCGGGCGTCCCGTGCACGCCGTCCACGGTGAGGCCGACCGGGATCAGACCGGAGACGTCCGCGTACTCCACCGAGTGCCCCGCGGCACGGTGCTTCTCGGCCACACCCGGCAGCAGCTCGCCCAGCCGCGCCCGCTCGGCGCGCTTCTTCGGCAGCGGCGCCCACACTCCCGCCATGATCACGTGGGCCTCCGGGGCCGCGACGAAGACCTGGCCCAGCACCCGGTCCAGCAGGTCCGCGGTCGTCTCGGGCGAGGTGCCTTTGATCAGGTCGTTGGTCCCGGCGTGCAGCAGCACGACGTCGGGCTCGGCCGCGAGCACCCAGCCGCTCACGTAGGGCAGCATCCGCCCCGCGGTCCAGCCGGACCGTCCCTCGTGGTCGGTGTCGGGCAGGGCGTCCGGCCCGGAGGACCGCGAGCCGACGTAGTCGAGCCGCACGCCGTCGGCGGCCAGCCGCTCCCACAGCGGGAGCCGGTACCCGGCGGTGCCGGTGCTGCCGACACCGACCGTGGAGGAGGCACCCAGCGGCATCACCCGCAGCACGCCGGGCGGGGACGGGGGCACCTCGGTGGGCTCCGGACGGTCCGCGGCAGGCAGTACGAGCGCGGCGCCCGTGAGCACCGCGGCGACCCCGCCGGCCAGGATCCGCCGCCACCGGTACGGACGGCGGCGCGGCGCGGCGGCCCCCCGCGCACCGGCATCCGGCGGCCCGGTACCGGTGGTCCCGGTACCGGGCGGCGCGGCGGGGCGGGTCACGGGCGGCG
Organism: Pseudonocardia nematodicida; assembly: GCF_040105385.1. NCBI lineage: Bacteria > Bacillati > Actinomycetota > Actinomycetes > Pseudonocardiales > Pseudonocardiaceae > Pseudonocardia > Pseudonocardia nematodicida. The sequence goes on along the minus strand of NZ_JBEDNQ010000003.1, from coordinate 419,988 downwards.
GCTCAGGCCGAGCCGAACTGGCGGTCCCCGGCGTCGCCGAGGCCCGGCACGATGAAGGCGGAGTCGTTGAGGCGCTCGTCGATGCTCGCGGTGACCAGCCGGACCGGCAGCCCGGACGACCGGAGCCGCTCGACGCCCTCCGGGGAGCACAGCGCGGAGACCAGGGTCACGTCGTCGGCGCCGCGCTTGGTGAGCAGCTCGACGGTGTGCACCATCGAGCCGCCGGTGGCCAGCATCGGGTCCAGGACGAACACCGGGCGGCCGACGAGGGACTCCGGCAGCGACTCCATGTAGGGCACCGGCTGGTGCGTGGTCTCGTCCCGCGCCATCCCGACGAAGCCCATCCGGGCCTCCGGGATCAGGTTCAGCGCCGCCTCGGCCATCCCGAGCCCCGCGCGCAGGACGGGGACGAGCACCGGCGGGGTGGCGAGCCGGTAGCCGACGGTCCGCGAGACCGGGGTGTGGATCGGCTGCTCGGCCAGCTCGGCCGAACGGGTCGCCTCGTAGATCAGCATGAGGGTCAGCTCACGCAGTGCCGCCCGGAAGGTGGCGTTGTCGTTGCGGGCGTCCCGCATGGTGCTCAGCCGCGCCCGCGCCAGCGGGTGGTCGACGACGATCGTGTCCACGAGCGGTGAGCGTACGGCCGCCGGAGCCCGTCGACAGTGATCTCGCCAGAACTGGGGACGGTGACACCGGCCTCCCGGACCCGCGCCGGGACCCCGTACACCCGCCGTGCGCTCGGACGACGCCCGGCGGCCACCGGGACGACGTGCCCGGAAGTCGACACGGACGCGTGTCATGGTTCACGAAGCGTGAGGGATCGCGGCGCACCGACGAGTGATGATCGAACTGCCGGGCGAGCCCGTCCGGCCCGGCAGGGTGAGGTCCGGGACACCCCCGCAGACCTTGCGTGACTTCGGATCCCGGCCTGCGACCGCGGGTGACGACGGATGCCCGATTCGACACCCCGTGTCCCCTCATCGAATGATCGATCGCTGCCGGTGCCACGATCAGCACACGCCGTCGCCGATTTCAGGATTCACCTGACCCGAACGGGTGGTATGGCCGAAACGGTGTCACACCGAGGCCCCCGCCGACGCTGTACTAGACGACGAGGAGGTGATCCGGTGCCGGAGAACACGACTTCCGAAGAGCAGACGTTGATCGCTGCGGCGGAAAAGCTCACGCAGTGCGACGGATACGTCGTACTGGCGGTGGACCCGCAGACCGGGGAGGTGGACGCCCACGGCCCGTTCGACGGGATGACCGCAACCATCAAGGCGGATCAGTTGCGCCGCGACTTCGACCGGGGCGGGCTCGACGACGTCTCGATCGGCGTGGTGCGACTGCACAGCCAGGCCTGACGGCCCGGCTGGAGGACGAGTCGGCGCACGTCCGGCCGCACCGGCGCCCCGGCGCGCCCGGGAGACGGACGCGCGCCGGAGCGTGCGTGCGATCGATGGCCGGCCCGGCCGTGCCATCGGTGGTCGACCCGACGCTGCGATCGGCGGCGTCATCGATGGTCGACCCGACGGCGTCATCGATGGTCGACCCGACGGCGTCATCGATGGTCGACCCGACCGTGCGATCCACTCGACGCTAGGCTCGGGCGCGTGGCACGCGACATCGTCCCGATCCGCCTCGCCCTCACCCGGGGCGACGTGGTCACCCTGTGGGCTCCCCCGTGGCGCGAGGACGGCGAGGAGTGGGAGGCCTTCCTCGGCGACGACGAGCACGTGTTCGTCTTCGACGAGGTGGCCGAGCTCGCCGCGTTCGTGCGGACCGCGTCCGGACACGACCTGGAGGACCACCCCGCGTGGTCCGCGGTCCCCGGTCTGGCGGTCGGTGAGCTGACGCCGGACGACGAGCACCGCTACGACCTCGTGGGGCTGCCCGAGCTGGCCGCCGGGGACCCCGATTCCCCGACCGTGCAGGAGCTGCACGAGGCCGTCTCGATGGTGCGCTCACTGGCCGACGTCTGTGATCTCGGCGACATCATCGACGTGCTGGACGGCGAGCCCGCCTTCGCCCTCCTCCGCGAGGGCCCCGCGGCATTCGCGGGGCGCGATGGCGCGAAGCGCTGGCGGGCCCTCTCCGACGCCGTGGCCCGGCACTGGGACGCCGTCGTCGACACCGTCGACGAGCTGATGGACACCCCGGACGTCGACGCCGGCGCGCTGGAGACGGCGCGCGCCGAGGCCCGGGAGTGGGAGGCGGCCCGGGAAACGGAGCGGGCCCGCGCGACCGACGATCCCGACGACGACCTCGAGGCCGCCGCCCTCGCGGCGGGCGCGCGGGACGACGACGAGGACGAGACCCCGACCGGGTTCTGGGCCGAGGTCGGCATCGACCCGATCCGGATCGAGACCGGGCAGCGGTCCGTCGTGACCCTGCGGTGCTACCTCGACGACAAGCCGGTCTTCCTCGGTTCGGAGGGCCTGATCGACGTCTTCGGGTCCTCGTCCGAGCTCGCCGCGGCGCTCGCCGACCCGGAGCACCCCGCCGTGCGGGGCACCGACCTGGCCACCGCCGAGACCTTCGCCGACGTGCTGGACGCGGCCCGGGACGGCGATCTCGACGCCGGCGTCGAGGAGATGAACACCTACGTGCTGACCGGGATCGGGCGCGATCTCGCCGACGGCGTCCTCGAGCTGGACCCGGTGCGGCTGGACCTGGCCGCGGAGCTGCTCAGCGACGTCGGCGAGTGGTCCGGTGACACCGGACCGGCGGATGCGCTGGCCGAGTCCAACAGCCTGGGCTGGCTGGTGTCGTTCGTGGTGCGGCCCGACCCCACCCGGATGGCCCCGAGCCCGCCCTTCACCCGGGAGGCGGCCGCGTGGGCCGAGCTCGTCGCCGGCCTCGAGGCCCGCTTGCGGACACACCCCGCGGACGCGGAGTCCACGACGGCTCCGTCGGCCGACCGAGCCGCGCGCCACTGACCCGGCCCGGCCGCCTGTTGCACCGGCCGACCGGCGGTCGCGACCCCCGGCCGGCTGCCGCGACCGCCGCGGGAGGTCGCGGCGACCGTCGACGGGTCGCGGCGCCGGCCGCGCAGCGCCGCGTGACCGGGTTCGTCAGCCGCGCAGCGCCGCGTAGCCGGGCTTGATGACGTCGTCGATGAGCGCGAGCCGCTCGTCGAACCCGATGAAGGCCGACTTCATCGCGTTGACGGTGAACCACTGCAGCGTGTCCCAGCCGTAGCCGAACGTGTCGGCGAGGTCGGTCAGCTCGCTGGTCAGCGTGCACCCGGACATCAGCCGGTTGTCGGTGTTGACGGTGACCCGGAAGCGCAGGTCGGTGAGCAGCCCGATCGGGTGCTCGGCCAGCGACGGCGCGGCCCCGGTGTGCAGGTTCGACGTCGGGCACATCTCCAGCGGCACCCGCATGTCCCGCACGTAGGCGGCGAGCCGGCCGAGCGCGGGCCGCTCGCCGGTCGTGTCGATGTCGTCGACGATCCGCACCCCGTGCCCGAGCCGGTCGGCCCCGCACCACTGGATGGCCTCCCAGATCGACGGGAGCCCGAACGCCTCACCGGCGTGGATGGTGACGTGCGCGTTCTGCTGGCGCACGTACTCGAACGCGTCCAGGTGCCGGGTGGGCGGAAACCCCTTCTCCGCGCCGGCGATGTCGAAGCCGACCACACCGCCGGACCGGACGCCGGCGTCGGCCTCGTCGCGGAACTTCACCGACAGCTCCGCGATCTCCCGGGACCGCGCGGCATGCCGCATCGCGGTGAGCAGGGTGCCGATCCGGATGGTGCGCCCGGCCGCCGCCGCCCGCTCGGCCCCGAGCGCGAACCCGTCGAGGACGGCGTCGACGACGGCGTCGAGGTCCAGCCCGCCCTCGACGTGCAGCTCGGGGGCGAACCGCACCTCGGCGTAGACGACACCGTCGGCGGCCAGGTCCTCCGCCGCCTCGGCCGCCACCCGGGTGAGCGCCTCCCGGCTCTGCATCACCGCGACGGTGTGGCCGAAGGTCTCCAGGTAACGCACCAGCGAGCCCGAGTGCGCGGCGCCGAGGAACCAGGCGGCGAGCTCCCCCGGGTCGGTGGTCGGCAGCTTGTCGTAGCCCGACTCCCGGGCCAGCTCGACGACGGTGCCGACCCGCAGGCCGCCGTCCAGGTGGTCGTGCAGCAGCACCTTCGGGGCGCGGCGCACGGTGTCACGGGTGATCGGGGCGGTGCCCGGGATTGCCACAGGGTCTGCCACGCCCCGCACGGTACTCAGAGGTGAGCGGTCGACACCGTGACCCCGTGAGCCCGTTCACCCGGCGGGTCGGTCCTCGGCGTGGCGCGCGGCGCGCAGGGCGCATACCTGGCATGATCGCTCCCGTTCGTGACACCCCGACATGCCCCGGACGGCGCAATCCGCCACCGTCCGTCGACCCTCTTCCGGCGGTCGCTACCCTCTGATCACTCCCCACTTGGCTCAGAGGAATGCAGCAGGTGCCATGAGCGACACTTCGAACCTCTCGTTCGACCGGATGCGCGGCATGCTCATGCGGGCGGCCGAGATCCGCGACAGCGAACAGCAGCAGATCTTCGACTCCCTCGACGAGATCCACGCCCGGCTCGCCGCACTGGACGCCATCGGCACCGTGCGCAAGAAGCTGACCGAGCTCCCGGACCGGACCGAGCTGAACGTCCTGGCCGAGCGCCTCGACGAGACGGTGACCAAACTGGACAACCAGGAGGTCATCCTCGGCGCGGTCACCCGCCTCATCGAGTCCCTTCCGGACAAGCTGGCCAAGCCGATCGCCCAGCTCGACGGCCGGCTCGACGGCATGGGCGGCCGCCTGGAAGGCGTCTCCGGCCGGATGGACGGGCTGGACGACCGCCTCGGTGGCCTCCACAAGCGACTCGACGACCTCGACAACCGCCTCGACCGGCACGAGATGCGTCTCGACGCGATGCCGAACGCCGTCGCCTCCCCGATCAAGGAGCGGATCGAGGGCGTCGAGCGAGGAGTCCGCGAGCAGCTCGACGCCGCCGTGCACTCCTTCGAGGAGACCGGCGAGGGCCTGCGCAACCTGCTCGGCGACACCTCGGTCGGCCTGCACCGCCGCCTCGAGGAGCTGGCGCAGCGGCCCGCGGTCGACCCGGGGCCCGGGTTCGAGGCGCTCACCGAGCGGCTGGAGGCGCTGTCCGCCCGGCTCGACGCGATCGAGTCCGGTGTGGACGGGAAGCTGGGTGACCTGGACGGCTCGGTCACCGAGCGGTTCGGCAACCTGGGCGGTTCGATCACCGACCGGATCGGCGAGCTGGACGGCGCCGTACAGGGCCGGATCGGCGAGCTCTCCTCCGACGTGCAGGAGCGCCTCGGCGGCGTCGACGAGCGTCTCGACAAGCTCTCCACCGATGTGGATGGCCGTCTCGACAAGCTCACGACCGATGTGGACGGCCGGTTCGTGGCGCTCACCGAGAGCGTCGACGGCCGTCTCGACAAGCTGACCAGCGACGTGGACGGCGGTTTCGAGAAGCTTTCGGGCGACGTCGACGGCCGGTTCGAGAGGCTCTCCGGCGACGTGGACGGGCGACTGGACAAGCTCTCCTCCGACGTGGATGGCCGGTTCGACAAGCTGACGTCCGATGTGGATGGCCGCCTGGACAAGATCTCCGGTGACGTCGACGGCCGGCTGTCCGGTCTGGACTCGACGCTGAAGGACCGTCCGGACACCGGCTCGGTCACCGAGCTCGTGACCAAGGCCAATGCGGACTCCGAGCGGCGCAACGCCAGCCAGCTGGACGAGGCGATGGCGACCTTCGCGGAGCTGATCCTGGGCCGCAGCCAGTACGGCCAGCAGCAGCAGGCCCCGCCGCCCCCGCCGCGCCCGGCGCAGCGTCGCCGGTCGAAGGTCGCGGTCAAGAGCCAGAACGGTGCCTCCGCCGCCGACCTGGTGTCGGACGACCCGGACGACTGAGCACGGAGCCGACCCACGAATCGCCGCGCCCACGTCCCGGGCGCGGCGATTCGTGCATGACGGCCCGAGCAGCCCGCCACTCGCACCCGGACCCGGACCCGGACCCGGACCCGGACCCGGTCAGGACACCGCGCCGGCCATCCGGCGCACGGCCTCGTCGAGGATCTCCGGGGTCGTCCCCAGGTTGAGCCGTACGTGCCCGGCCCCGCCGGTCCCGAAGGCCCGGCCGTCGTTCAGCGCGACCCGCCCGCGCTCCAGGAACACCGCGGCCGGGTCGTCGCCGAGGCCGGCCTCGCGGCAGTCCAGCCAGGCCAGGAACGTCGCCGGGGCGGGCCGGTGGCCGACCGACGGCAGCCGCGCGGCGAGCAGCTCCGCCAGCGCCGCCCGGTTGCGGGCGATGCCGGCGACGAACCCGTCCAGCCAGTCACGGGCCCCGTTCAGCGCCGCCACGTGCGCCTGCACCGCGACGTGGCTCGCCCCGACCGCGAGCATCTCGACCGGGATCCGGCCGAGTGCCTCCCCCGCACCGGGACCGGCGACGGCGACGGCCGCCTTGAGCCCCGCCAGGTTCCACCCCTTGGAGGCCGACTGCAGGCTGAACCCGCGCTCCGATCCGGGGACCGACAGCCACGGGGTGAAGGTCGTGCCCGGGTCGACCAGCGGGGCGTGGATCTCGTCGGCGACGACGGTGACGCCGTGCCGCCCGGCGAGCGCGGCCACCCCGGCGAGCTCGTCGGCGGTGTGCACGGTGCCGGTCGGGTTGTGCGGTGAGCAGAGCAGGAAGGCCCGGGCCCGGCGGTAGGTGAACGCCCGCTCCAGGGACGCCGGGTCGAGGCGGCCGTCCGGCGTGAGCGGCGCCTCGAACACGTGCCACCCGGCGTGCCGCAGGAACTCGTGGAACGGCGGATAGACGGGCGGGGTGACCACGACGGCGTCGCCGGGCGGGGTGAGGGCGCGCAGCACCTCGACGATCCCCTGCATGACGTCCGGGACCAGCCGGGTCCGGGCCGGGTCGATCCCGTCCCATCCCCAGCGGTCGCGGGCGAACCCGGCCAGCGCCTCGGCGTAGCCGGTGCCGCACGGGTAGCCGGTGTCGCCGCCGCGGACCGCCGCGGTGACGGCGTCGACGATCGCCGGGGCGAGCGGGACGTCCGCCTCGGCCACCCAGAGCGGCAGGACGTCGTCGGCGTGGGTCCGCCACTTCATGCTGGTGCGGCGGCGCAGCTCGGGAAGGGTGAGCGCGGCGAGCGGGTCCGGTCGGGTCATGAGAGGAGATCGTGGCAGCGTCCCGGACGCCCGGATCGACTGTTGCACGACGACATGATTCCCCCGGTCGGACGCTTACCCGCGACGGGATCGACCTCATCATGGCCCGGTCGAGGAGGGGAGGTCGTCGTGGACGGCGCACTCAGCTTCTACCAGAACCTGAGCACGGTCAGCTTCACGTTGCTGGGGTTGTGGTTCACCGTCCTGGGCCTGACCCACGGTGGGTGGCGGAGCGACCCGCTGATGCACCGCAGCACGCTGCACGTCGCGCTGCACTTCTTCCTGCCCGGCCTGATGGGGCTCGTCTCGGTGCTGGCCGCCGGGAACGCCCTGATGTGGCGGATCACCTTCGCCGTCCTCGGGCTGGTCGGGGCGCTCGAGGCCCTGGCGTTCCTGCGGTACCGCAGGGCGGCGACGGCGCGCATCGTCCGGCTCCTGCGGACGATCGACCCGTTGCTCTACGTCCTGGTCGTGGTCGCGGCGCTCGTCCAGGGCAGCCCCCTGGGCCTGGCGCCGCTGCAGGTGGAGGGCATCGTCACCGGCCTGCTGTTCGTGGTCGGCATGAGCTACCTCTGGTTCGCCTTCGCGCAGCGCCTCCCCGCGCCGCCGCCGACCGGAGCGCCGATGGCCGGGCCCCCGGCCGACGGGGTGCCGGGCGTCAGCGACGGGCGAGGCGGCGGAACACCGCGTCCAGCTCACGGACCCTGAGCAGCCGCATCCCGGCGACGGCGAGCGGAAGCGTCACCAGCGTGCCCACGACCAGCAGCGTCCAGGCCTGCCCGCCCACCGGCCAGTCGGCGACCACACCTCCGGCGAGGCGCACCAGCGCCCAGCCGACGGCCGCGGCGAGCGCCGAGGCCAGCGTCACCTTCGCCAGGCAGGCCAGGACCTCTCCGCTGCGGACCCGGCCGAGCCGCCGTCGCAGCAGCCACTGCCCGACCACCGCACCGGCGACGAACGACAGCGCGTTCGCCGCGGCGAGGCCGAGCACGACGCGGTCGGGCGGCAGCAGCAGCGGGCACAGCAGCAGCAGCGGGATCTTGACCCCGACCATCCCGACCTGGACCAACGTCGGGGTCCGCGAGTCGGTCATCGCGTAGAAGACCCGCATCTGCAGCATCGTCACGGCGTAGGGCAACAGTCCGAACGCCGACCACGCGATGGTCAGCCCGAGCCGCTCGGCCCCGGCGCCGCTGCCCGCACCCCAGGAGAACAGGGCCTGCCCGACCTCCGGGCCGAACGCGGTGAGCACCGCGGCGATCGGCATCAGACCGACGATCGTCAGCCGGGCCCCCAGCGACAGGTCGGTGACGACCTGGCCGGTGTCGCCCTGCGCGGCGGCCCGGCTCATCCGGGGCATCAGCGCGGTCAGCAGCGACACCCCGAGCACGCCGTACGGGACCTGGAGCAGCAGCCAGGCGTAGAAGTAGGTGGAGACCGACCCGGCGTCCGACGCGGCGGCGACCCGGGTGGTGACGATGTAGCCGGCCTGCCCGACCAGCACGTAGCCGACGATCCACAGCGCCATCCCGCCGGCCAGCGACAACCGCGGGTCCCAGCCCCACACCGGACGGTAGGAGAAACCGATCCGGCGCATGAAGGGGATCAGCACCAGCGCCTGGACGACGATGCCCAGCGTCGTGCCCAGCCCCAGGACGAGCAGCTTCGGGTCGCCCATCCGGACCGGGTCGACCGAGATCTCCCCCGGCATCAGCACGTACACCACGAGCACGCCGAGGACGACCACGTTGTTCAGCACCGGCGCCCAGGCGAACGGGCCGAAGACCTGCTTGGAGTTCAGGAGCGCGCCGAGCAGCGCCCCGATGCCGTAGAAGAAGATCTGCGGCAGGAGCAGCCACGCGAAGGCCGTCGCCAGGTCGGGGTTCGCCGCGCTGGTGTCCCCGGAGCCGAGGTAGAGCCGGGTCAGCAGCGGCGCCGCGGCCATCGCCAGCAGGGTGGCCACCAGCAGCGCGACGCCGACGACGGTCAGCAACCGCCGGGTGAACCGTTCGCCCCCGTCGGCGTCCTCGACCTGGGCCCGGACCAGGACCGGGATCATCACGCTGGTCAGCACGCCGCCGAGCAGGAGCTCGTAGACGATGTTCGGCAGCGTGTTGGAGACGGTGTAGGAGTCGTTGACGACCGCGAAGCCGAGCACGGCGACCAGCGCCAGGTTCCGGACGAACCCGGTGATCCGGCTGACCAGGCTGGCGATCGCGATCATCCCGGAGGAGCGGACCAGCGACCCGGCGTTCTCGGTCCCGGCGGCCGGTGCGCCGTTCACGGACGCCGCGCCGTCACCCGGGTCGCCCGGGCGGGGGTTGCCGGAGCCCGGTTCGCGGGGGCCCCGGTCGCCGGGGCCCGGATCGCGTGGGCCTCGGTCGCCGGGACCCGCCGGCGCGCCGGAGCCGGGCGGCGTCGAGGCAGGTGCCGTCCCCGGGACGGCCGGTCCCGGCGTCGTGCCGGAGCCCGCGCCCGGGGTCGCCGGGCCGGTCGCGTCCCAGGCGGACCCGGTGCCGGGGTCCGGCGCCGCGCCGGGTCCGCCCGGTTCCGAACCGGGGACGGGCGCCGCACCGCTGGCGGCGAGCCCGTTCGGCGGGGTGTCGACGTCGTCGGAGGGGCCCGGGCCGGGCACCGCGAGATCGCGCTCCGTCGGCGCGTCGTACCCGGAGAGGTCCCGGGACCGCGACTGCGGCGTGGTCCCGGGTCCGGCGCCGGCGGGCGGGTGCTCCCCGCCGTTCGGGGACGACGACGGGCGCCGCGCCGGTCCGGGCTGCACCGGTCGCCCGACCGGGCGGGTGACCCCGCCGGCCGACTCGGGGTGTGCCGGACGGGCCCGCCCGGGCATCACCGGTCGGGGTATCGGCGCCCGCTCCGCAGGCCGGTCCTCACGCATCGCGGTCCATCGTGCCGGATCGGAATCCTCCGCCCGGAGCCGCCCGGCCGGCCCGGGGAGCTCCCGCCGGCTCGCTGCGACCCTCCACCCCGTCGCCGCCGGTCCAGGCCTTGATCACCTTCCCCGGCGACGTCGGCAGCTCTCACGTACCCCTCACGCGCCGCTGCCCCCGCGCGGCACGCTGCGGGGCAGGGCGGGGCGGGACCGGTCCCGGACCGGGATCGGGCCCCTGTGAGGGATCAGCCCGCGCGACGGACGTCCAGGACGAGCTCCCGGTCCTCCGGCGGGTCCGCCGTCACCAGCAGCGCCGCTCCGGAGAGGGCGCGGCGGGCGTCGGGCAGCCGTTCCGGGGTGTCGGTGTGCAGTTCGAGCAACGGCGTGCCGGGGCGGATCTCGTCGCCGGGCGCGGCCAGCAGCCGGATCCCCGCGGCGGCCTGCACCGGGTCCTCCTTGCGGGCCCGCCCGGCGCCGAGCCGCCAGGCCGCGATGCCGACCGCGAACGCGTCCGCGCCGGCGAACACCCCGGACCGGTCGGCGGTGACGGTCTCGACGTGCCCGGCGACCGGCAGCGGTGCGGACGGGTCACCGCCCTGCGCGGCGATCATCCGCTCCCACACCGGGTAGGCCTCGCCGGAGGCGAGCACCGCCGCCGGGTCGACGCCGGTGATCCCGGCCAGCGCGAGCATCTCGCGGGCGAGCGCGACCGTCAGCTCGACGACGTCGCGCGGACCGCCGCCGCGCAGCACCTCGACCGACTCGGAGACCTCCAGCGCGTTGCCCACGCACCGGCCCAGCGGCACCGACATGTCGGTCAGCAGCGCCGTCGTCGGGAGTCCGTGTGCCGCGCCGATCGCGGTCATCGCCTCGGCCAGCTCGCCGGCCCGGGCCCGGGTCTTCATGAAGGCCCCGGACCCGACCTTGACGTCGAGCACCAGGCCGCCGGTGCCCTCGGCGAGCTTCTTGCTCATGATCGAGCTGGCGATCAGCGGGACCGACTCGACGGTGCCCGTGACGTCGCGCAGCGCGTAGAGCTTGCGGTCGGCCGGGGCCAGCGTCGGGGTCGTCGCGCAGATGACGGCGCCGACGTCGGCGAGCTGCGCCGTGATCTCGTCGGCGTCCAGCGAGGCCCGCCAGCCCGGGATCGACTCGAGCTTGTCCAGGGTGCCGCCGGTGTGCCCGAGGCCGCGCCCGGACAGCTGCGGGACGGCCGCACCGCACGCGGCCACCAGCGGGGCCAGCGGCAGCGTGATCTTGTCGCCGACGCCGCCGGTGGAGTGCTTGTCGACCAGCGGGCGCCCGACGTCGCCGAAGTCCAGGACCTCCCCGGAGTCGATCATCGCCTGGGTCCAGCGGGCGGTCTCGGCGGCATCCATCCCGTTGAGCAGGATCGCCATCGCCAGCGCGGACATCTGCTCGTCGGCGACGTCGCCGCGGGCGTAGGCCGACACCACCCAGTCGATCTGCGCGGCCGTCAGCTCCCGGCAGTCCCGCTTGGCGGTGACGACCTCCACCGCGCTGAACGACGGCGGCGGCTCGTCGGACCGGCCCACCCCGCGGATCACCGGGCGCTCACGAGGACGCTCCCGGCAGGTGCTCCGGCCCGAACGCGTCGGGCAGCACCTCGGTGAAGGGCAGGACGCCCCGTGGGGTGTCGCACAGCAGCTCTCCTCCGCCGAACTCGTACAGCACCTGGCGGCAGCGGCCGCAGGGCATCAGCAGGTCACCGGCGCCGGACCGGCAGGCCACGGCGACCAGGCGCCCGCCGCCGGAGAGCCGCAGCTGCCCGGCGAGGGTCACCTCGGCGCAGGCGCCGAGGCCGTAGGACGCGTTCTCGACGTTGCAGCCGGTGACCACCCGGCCGTCGTCGGCCAGCGCCGCCGCACCGACCTGCAGTCCGGAGTAGGGGGCGTAGGCCCGGGCCGCCACGGCGACCGCGGCCTCCCGCAGTGCCGTCCAGTCGACGTCCGGCATCTAGTGCCCCTCCCCGCGCCGGTACTCGACCCCGAGTCTGGCGGGTGGTCGTAGTCGTTGGGACGCCGCGGCGAGCACGATCAGCGTCACCAGCTGCGGGGCGTAGGACGCGAACTCGGACGGGACCGTCTCGGTCGACCAGTAGATCGCGTAGACGGCCAGGCCGGCCGCCAGCGCGACGCCGGCCGCGACGTACATCCGGCGGATCGCCCACAGCACCGCGACGACGACCGCGACCAGCGTCGCGCCGTAGAGCAGCGCGTGCACCGCCTCGCCCCCGGCGCGGAGTTGGAGCCCGTCGACGTAGCCGAACAGCGCCGAGCCGATCAGCAGCCCGGCCGGCCGCCAGTTACCGAAGATCATCGCGGCGAGGCCGATGTACCCGCGGCCGCCGACCTGGTTCTCCAGGTAGCCGAGCTGGCCCGGGTTGAGGACCAGCGCGGCGCCACCCAGGCCGGCCAGCCCGCCCGAGACGACCACCGCGACGTACTTGTGCGCGATGACGTTGACGCCGAGGCTCTCGGCCGCGACCGGGGACTCGCCGCAGCTGCGCAGCCGCAGCCCGAACGGCGTCTTCCAGAGCACGAAATAGCTGAACGGCACGAGTGCGAACCCGAGGACGACGATCGGGGTCAGCCCGGTGACCAGACCGGACAGCAGCCCGGCGAGGTCGGAGACGAAGACCCGCTGCTGGGCCTCGAGCGCCTGCAACCCCGAGGACAGCCCGGGGATCGAGTACTCGGCGAAGCCCTCCAGCCGCGGGGACTGGCGCGGGTTCTGCGAGACCGGGGTGAACAGCAGGGTCGCCAGGTACTGGGTCAGGCCGGTCCCGAGCAGGGTGACCGCCACACCGGACACGATGTGGTTGACGTTGAAGGTCACCGTCGCGATCGCGTGCACCAGCCCGCCGAGCGCGCCCAGCACCAGCCCGCCGAGCACCGCCGCCCAGGGACCCCACTGGTAGCCGGCCCAGGCCGCACCCCAGGTCCCGAGCACCATCATGCCCTCGAGGCCGATGTTGATGATGCCGGCGCGTTCGGCCCACAGCCCGCCGAGGGCGGCCAGCAGGATCGGCAGGCCGAGCCGCACGGCCGCCTCCGAGGTGCCCGACGACGTGAGCTGCCCCTGCCCGGTCAGCGTCACGGTGATCGACAGCACCAGCACCAGGAAGGCCGCGATCAGGGCGGACCGGGCCCAGCCGGGAAGCTCCCCGGCACGTTCGGTCATCCGGGACACGATCGCGGCGGTCACGAGCCCACCTCCACGGGGTCCCGTTGCGGTGCCGCGGCGGCGACACGCCGTTGCTCGGCCCGCCGCTCCACCCGCTGCACGAGCTCGTAGGCGACGACCACCGACAGCACGATCAGCCCCTGCATGATCAGCACGATCTCCCGCGGGATCCCGACGACGTCGAGCGCCACCGCGGACTTGTCCAGGAACGCCCACAGCAGCGCGCCGAGCGCGATGCCCACCGGGTGGTTGCGGCCCAGCAGCGCGATCGCGATGCCGGTGAAGCCGTAGCCCTGCGGGGAGGTGAGCGTGTAGGCGTGGTCGCGGCCGAGCAGCTCCGGGAGCCCGATCAGCCCGGCGACCGCGCCGGAGAGCAGCAGCGCGATCAGGATCGTCCGCCGCGCGTTCACCCCGCCGGCCGACGCCGCCGTCTTCGACTCTCCCGACGCCCGCAGCTCGAAGCCGAACCGGGTGCGGCCCATCAGGAACCAGTAGCCGACACCGAGCGCGGCCGCGACGACGACCATCCCGAAGATCGTCCCGTTGCCGACCGGGATGCCCGGGAACCAGCCCGACTCCGGGATCGGCGGGGTGGTGATGTTGTTGCCGCGCAGCTCGCCGAAGGTCTCGGCGCGGATCAGGTACGCGATCAGCCCGGTGGCGATCGCGTTCAGCATGATCGTCGAGATGACCTCGGAGACGCCGCGGTAGGCCTTGAGCAGCGCCGGGATGGCGACCCACGCGGCCCCGGTCAGCACGGCGACGACCATGATCAGCATCGTGTGCAGCACCGGCGGCAGGATCACCGTCCCGCCGACGATCGCGGCCACGCAGGCGGCGACCCGGAACTGTCCCTCGACGCCGATGTTGAACAGCTTCATCTGGAAGCCGATCGCGACGGCGAGCGCGGCGATGTAGTAGACCGACGCGGAGTTGACCGTGTCGATGACGACGGTGCCGGACCGGACCTGGGAGGCGATGGTCGTCAGCGCCGTCCACGGTGACGCCCCGCTGATCAGCAGCGCGACCGCGCAGAGCAGCGCGGCGACGGCGATCGCGAGCACCGGTGCGACGACGGCGCTGCGGAACCGCGAAATCAGCGCGGTGTTCACGGCACTTCCCCGTTCACGGCGTTTCCCCGTCCGTCGCGCTTCCGGACACGGCGGCCCCGGTCATCTTCGTGCCCAGCTCCTCGGGGGTGACGGTGGCCGGATCCGCGGTGCCGACCAGGCGGCCGTCGAGGATCACGGCGAGGGTGTCGGACAGCCCGATCAGCTCGTCCAGGTCGGCGGAGACGAGCAGGACCGCCAGACCGGCCGCGCGGGCCCGGCGCAGTTCCGCCCAGATCCCGGCCTGCGCGCCGACGTCGACGCCGCGGGTCGGGTGCGCGGCGATCAGCAGGACCGGGTCGCCGGAGAGCTCCCGGCCGACCACGAGCTTCTGCTGGTTCCCGCCGGACAGCGCCGAGGCCATCACGTCGATACCGGGGGTGCGGACGTCGAAGTCGGTCACGATCCGCTCGGTGTCGGTCCGTGCGGCAGCGCGGTCGATCAGGCCGCGACGACCGATCGGCGACCGGCTCTGGAAGCCGAGCACCCGGTTGGCCCACAGGGGCTGGTCGCCGAGCAGGGCGTGCCGGGACCGGTCCTCGGGGACGTAGCCGATGCCGTGCTCGCGACGGCCCATCGTGGACAGCCCGGAGACGTCGGTGCCCGACAGGAGAACGCGTCCGCGGGAGTGCCGGCGCATGCCCATGATCGTCTCGACGAGCTCGGTCTGGCCGTTGCCCTCGACCCCGGCGATGCCCAGCACCTCACCGGCGTGCACGACGAGGTCGACGCCGTCGAGCAGGTCCCGGCCACCGGCCTGGCCGGCCAGCCCGAGCCCCTCGACGCGCAGCACCTCGCGGTCGGTCACGGTCGACTCGCGGGTCTCCGGCGACGGCAGCTCGGAGCCGACCATCATCTCGGCCAGCTCGGAGTTGGTGACCGCCTTCGGGTCGGCGGTGCCGACCGTCCGGCCGCGCCGGATCACGGTGATCCGGTCGGCGATCGCCCGGACCTCGTCGAGCTTGTGCGAGATGAACAGGAACGTATAGCCCTCGCCCTGCATGGTCCGCACGGTGTCGAAGAGCTCGTCGACCTCCTGCGGGACCAGCACCGCGGTGGGCTCGTCCAGGATCACCGTGCGGGCGCCCCGGTAGAGCACCTTGAGGATCTCGATGCGCTGCCGGTCGGCGACGCCGAGGTGCTCGACGAGCAGATCCGGCTTGGCGTTCAGCCCGACGGTCCGGGACAGCTCCGCGATCCGGGACCGGGCCGCGCGCCCGATCCCGTGCAGCTTCTCCGCACCGAGCAGCACGTTCTCGGCGACGGTCAGGTTGTCGGCGAGCATGAAGTGCTGGTGCACCATGCCGATGCCGGCGGCGATCGCGTCCGCCGGCGACCGGAAGTGCACCTCCGTGCCGGCGACCGCGATCGTGCCCTCGTCCGGGGCCTGCATCCCGTAGAGGATCTTCATCAGGGTCGACTTGCCGGCCCCGTTCTCGCCGCAGAGGGCGTGGACCTCACCGGATCGCACGGCGAGGTCCACGCCGTCGTTGGCGACGACGCCGGGGAACCGCTTGGTGATCCCGCGCAGTTCGACCGCGTACTGCTCGTTCACCTGGTCGCGGACACCTGGATCTCTCCGGCGATGATCGCGGCCTTGTAGGCCTCGAGGTCCTCGGCGATGTCGTCGACGAAGCCACCCGAGGTGGAGAAGCCGACGCCGTCGTTGGCGAGGTCGAACCGCTCCGGGAGCTGGTCGACGGTGCCGCCGGCGACCGCGTTGACGTAGTCGAACACCGCGACGTCGACCCGCTTGATCATCGACGTCATGATCACGTCGCGGACCTCGGTGAGCTGCGGGGACTCGTACTGGTCGGAGTCGACGCCGATGGCCCGCTGGCCCGCGGTGTTCGCGGCGGCGAAGACGCCCTGGTTGGACTGGCCGGCCGCGGCGAAGGAGATGTCGGTGCCGCCGTCGTACTGACCGGAGGCGATCTCGGTGGCGCGGGTGGCGTCGTTGAAGCCGGAGAAGTCACCGGCCGGCGAGATGTAGGCCGAGTTGACCGTGATGCCCGGCGCGACGGCCTCGGCACCCTCGGTGTAGCCCGCCTCGAACTTCTGGATCAGCGGGTTGTCGACGCCGCCGATGAAGCCGACCTGGCAGGTCTCGGTCTTCAGCGCGGCCGCGGCGCCGACCAGGAACGAGCCCTGCTCCTCGGCGAAGACCAGCGGGGTCACGTTCGGCAGGTCGACCGTGTCGTCGTCGACGATCGCGAACTGGGTGTCCGGGAACTCCTCGGCGACGGTGCCCACGCCGGCCGCGTAGGCGAAGCCGACCGCGATGACCGGGTTGAAGCCCTCGCTCGCGAGCTGGCGGAGCCGGTTCGTGCCGGCGTCCTCGCTCTCGCCCTGCTGGGCGGTCGCCTCCCGGGTGTTCTCCCGCGGGAGACCCAGCTCCTCGACCGTACGGTCCAGACCGGCCGCCGCGGCGTCGTTGAAGGACGCGTCGCCGCGCCCGCCGATGTCGTAGGCCAGGGCGACCCGCAGTCCGCTCGCGTCCGCGTTGGGCGTCGCCGGCGCGGGCTGCGCGTCGGCCGCCGCCACCTCCGGCGGGGCGACCCGCTCGCACTCGCCGCTCTGGGCCTCGCCGCCACCGGCGCCGGTGTCCCGGGCACAGCCCGCGAGCGCGAGGGTGGCGACAGCGGTGAGGGCGATCGCGGTGGCGAACCTGCCCCGTCCGATGCGCTTCGTGATCCGCACGAACGTCCTCCATGTTCTGCAGCGCCGCGTACTCCGGCGGCACATGTCCCGCGGGACGGTAACCGTTCACCGAGGCGAGCGGCAGACTCGCAACATCGCCGTGACCGTCACGGCGCCGAGCGGTCGAGCAGCGGGTGAGCGGTCGTCCACACGCGCCCGGAGCCGATCTCCACGAGCCCGTGCCGTGAGGACGCGCAACGGTCCGGACCTGGCGCCACCTGCCCCGGGGCCGATCACCGTTGCCGGACGCGGTCGCGGATCGCCGCAGCAGGTCGGCCGTTGCCGATCGCGGTAACTGATCGCCTGCAGCGGCCCCGGGCGGGGTCTCGCTGGGGCATGCTTCCGCGGTGACCACCGCGGGCGGGTTCCGGCGGCGCCGCCGCGCCGCCGTGCTGGGGCTCGTGGTCGCGTCGATGCTGATCCTCGCGCCGGGGTCGGCGTGGGCCGGGGTGGTCGGCCCGGCCGGCTCGCCCGGCTCCGTCGTGGCCCGCGCACCGGGCATCCCGAGCGGCTGGACCGGCACCGCGGATCGGGCCCCCGCAGCCGGCTGCCCCGCCCAGGCCCAGCCACCCCCTCCCCCGGCACAGGAGGAGATCGTCCCCGTCGCGCCGCTCCCGCAACCGGACCCGCCCGTCGGGGACGTCGGCGTGTGCGCCGAGGAGCACACCGGACCGGTCCCTCCGCCGCCGGTCGGCGTGGCGTCCTATGTGGTCGCCGACCTGGACTCCGGCGCGGTGCTCGCCGCCCGCGCCCCGCACGCCCGGCACCGGCCCGCCTCGACGATCAAGCTGCTGCTCGCGCTGGTCGTGGACGACCGCCTGCCGGGAGACCGGGTCGTCGTCGGCACACCCGAGGACGGCATGGTCGACGGCAGCCGCGCCGGGATCGGTCCCGGCGGCGAGTACACCGTGGACCAGCTGCTGCACGGCCTGCTGCTGGCCTCGGGGAACGACGCCGCGCAGGCGCTGGCCCGCGAGCTCGGCGGCGTCCCGGAGACCGTGACCGCCATGCAGGCGACCGCCCGGGACCTGGGCGCTCTCGACACCCGGCCCGCGACGCCGTCCGGTCTGGACGGTCCCGGCGGGTCGTCCTCGGCCTACGACCTGGCGCTGATCCTGCGGGCGGCGCTCGACCGGCCGCGGATCGCGACGATCCTCACCACCGGGAGCATCCCGTTCCCCGGCTACGCCGGCCGGCCCGGCTTCGAGCTGGGCAACGGCAACCGGCTGCTCGGCACGCCCGGCTTCCTCGGCGGGAAGACCGGGTTCACCGACGCCGCGCGGCACACGGTCGTCGACGCCGCCGAGCGGGACGGACGACGGCTGGTCGTCGCGCTGGTGCGCGGGGAGCAGGAGCCGGTGCGGATGACCGACCAGACCCTGGCGCTGCTGAACTGGGGTGCCGGCGCCCCGGCCGGCGGGCTGGGGACGCTCGTGGACCCGGCCGCCGCCCTCCCCGGCGACGCCGCGCCTCCCGGCGACCCGGGTGCCGACGCCCGGGGTTCCGGCGGCACCGCGGATCCGGGCGGTGCTCCGGGCGCCGACGACACCCGTCCGGACGGCCGGGCGCCAGGGGCCGGGGACGCCTCCGGTGGTCCCGGCACGCCAGGGACCACCGGGGCGATCGCCGCGGGCGGGGTCGCCGCCTCGGTCGGGATCCTCGCCGGCCTGCTCGCCGTGCTCCGTCGCCGCCCGCGCTGATCGGTCTCCGTGCCGTTCCCGCGCGCCGAGATGCGTGTCAGAGGGATGTGTCGATCTCTGCGGCGCCGTCAGCTGCATCTCGGCGGTGGAGACGTGGGGCGTGCCGGGCGCCGGTGGCGCCACCCGGCGCCGTCTCTTCCGGCCGGGACGTCGTACAGCACTCTGCGCCGCGCACCGGTCCCCGCCGAGATACGTCTCAGCGGGAGAAATCGATCTCTGTGGCCCGCTGAGGCGCATCTCGGCGGGGTCGAGGGCGGCAGGTGCGGCTCGGCGCCCGGGCGTGTGACGCGCCGACGGCTCGGAGCTCGCGGCTCACCGCTCCGGGCCGGTGAGACGTTCGGAGCTCTCGGGGGCTCGTGATCCGGGGATCCGGAGCTCGGGGTGATCGGACGCGGGTCCGACGGTCGAGCCGGGTGCGGCGACCGAGCCGGCCTGTTCTCCGGCCGCCACGTTCAGCGTCGCCGGCGTCCCAGGGCCCGGAGTCCCAGCGCCCCGCCGACCAGCCCGGCGGCGAGGATCCCGGCCGACGCGAGCGCCCCCGGACCCTCGCGGACGACGTACTGCGGCCGGATCACCGCCGGGCCGGGGACGGTGACCGGTCCCTGGTCGTTCTCCTCGGCGCTGGCCGCCCAGGCCGTCACGAAGAGCAGGAAGCGCGACGCGAAGAAGATGAAGATCAGCAGACCGAGGATCGATCCGAACGCCCCGGCGGCCGCGCCACCGCTGATGACCCCGAGGTAGACGACCATCACCCGTTGCAGGATCGCGAACCCGACGGCGCCGAGGAGGGCGGCCTTGGCCGCGCTGCGGAACGTCACCGGCTCGCGGGGCAGCCGGGCGATGACCCAGAGGAACACCAGCCAGTTGCCGGCGATGCCGACGGCGGTCGAGAGCACCGCGAGCAGGACCTGGGCCCAGGCGGTGCCACCGAGCCCGACCAACCCCAGCAGGGTCGTGCCGACCGCTCCGCTGACCGAGGCGATCGCGAACGAGGCGACCAGCGCCAGGCCGAGCCCGACCAGTGCGAGCAGGTCGAAACCCAGCCGCTTGAGCATCGGCGGGGCCTCGTCGCGCTGTCCCCACTGCTCGGTGAGTGCCTCCCGCAGGTTGCTCATCCAGCCGATCCCGGAGTACAGCGCACCGATCAGACCGACGAGACCGATCGCGCCGGCCTGCGTCACCGCGGTCTCCACGACCCCGCCGAGCAGTTCGCCGACCTCACCGGGCGCCGCCTCGGTGATTCTCTGCTGGAGCGCCTCCAGCAGGTCGGGATTACCCCGCAGAACGAAACCGGCGGCCGCGAACGCCACCATCAGCAGCGGCACCAGTGCCAGCACCGAGAAGTAGGTGATCGCCGCCGCGTAGTGGTCACCGTGGTTCTCGGTGTACCGCTGCCCCGCCCGGAGCAGGTGGTCCAGCCACGGGCGCTGCTCGCGCTGCTTCTCCAGGAAGGTGGGGCCGTCGTCCTCGTCGTCCTCGGTCAGGTGCGCCGTCGTCGTCGGACGCTGCTCGGCCATCGTTCCCCCGGTCGGTTTCGTACCTCTTCCTCCCGGGATGGGCTCACACGGGCGGAAGTAAACCGATCCTCTCGTGAACGTCGGCCAGTGTCGCGCCGGAGACCTCGCGCGCCCGGGTGGCGCCCTTCGCCAGCACCCGGTCCAGCTCGGCCGGGTCGGCGAGGTAGCCCTGCACCTTCTCCGCGAACGGCACGGCGAACCCGGTCACGACCTCGGCGAGGTCCTTCTTCAGGTCCCCGTACCCGCGACCGGCGTACTCGGCCTCGACCTCGGTGACCTTCCGGTCGGTGAGCGCGGCGAAGATCGTCAGCAGGTTCGCCACGCCGGGCTTGGCCTCGGGGTCGTAGCGGATCTCGCGCTCGTTGTCGGTCACCGCGGAGCGGATCTTCTTCGCGGTGACGTTCGCCGGGTCGAGCAGCTCGACGATCCCCGCCGGCGACGACGCCGACTTGCTCATCTTCGCCGTCGGGTCCTGCAGGTCGGTGATCTTCGCGGTGGACGGCGGGATGTAGGGCTCCGGCACCGTGAAGGCCGGCCCGAACCGGTGGTTGAACCGCTGGGCCAGGTTGCGGGTGAGCTCCACGTGCTGACGCTGGTCCTCGCCGACCGGCACCCGGTCCGGCTGGTAGAGCAGGATGTCCGACGCCTGCAGGATCGGGTAGGTGAACAGCCCGACCGTCGCCCGGTCCGCGCCGTGCCGGACCGACTTGTCCTTGAACTGGGTCATCCGGCTGGCCTCACCGAACCCGGTCAGGCACTCCAGAACCCAGCTCAGCCGGGGGTGCTCGGGCACGTGCGACTGCACGAACAGCGTGCACCGGTCCGGGTCCAGCCCCAGTCCGAGCAGCTGCGCGGCCGCGACCCGGGTGCGCCGGGACAGCTCGGCCGGGTCGTGCTCGACCGTGATCGCGTGCAGGTCGACGACGCAGTAGAACGCGTCGTGGTCGTCCTGCAGGGAGACCCACTGCCGCAGCGCGCCCAGGTAGTTGCCGAGGTGGAACGAGTCCGCGGTGGGCTGGATCCCGGAGAGCACGCGGGGACGGTGGGCGTCGGTCATGGCGTCATCGTCGCAGCCGGTCCGGGCCACCCGCCACGAGGTTGGGCACTACCGGCCGGGGTGCACCGACGCCCGGGTGAAGGCCGCACCGCACCGGTCGCACTGCAGCCGGACGCGCAGCACCTCACCACAGTCCAGGTGCCGGATGGTGACGTCGATCGGGGCGCCGTCGACCTCCCCGGGCCAGCGGTGCGACCACTCCACCAGGCAGGCGTGGATCGGGAACGTCGCCCGGCCCTTGTCGGTGAGCCGGTAGGCGCCCTCGCCGGTCCGGACCAGTACCCCGAGCTCGACGAACCGGCGCAGCCGGTCCGAGAGCACCTCCGGGGAGATCCCCAGCACCGACTCGAAGCAGCTGAACGACTGCACCCCGGTCAGTGCGGCGCCCAGGACCGTCGCCCCCCAGCGGTCCCCGACGATCTCCATCGCCCCGGGCAGGAACGACATCCCGCCGGTCGGCAGCCTGCCACGCGTCCGGCGCGGGTGCCGCCGGGCGAGCAGTTCGAGCCCGGGCGACCCCGGTTCGCGGCGCACCTCGGTGTCCCGCGGCCCGACGGGCGCACCGCACGACGCGCAGCACGTCACCACCCCGGCCGGCCGGCCGCACGCCCGGTGCACGATGTCCGGCAGCGGGACCTCGCGCGAGGTCCACCGCTTCTCCCAGTCCCAGGTGGTGAGCAGCAGCGTCCAGACATCCCGGCCGCGCTCGGTCAGCCGGTACCCGTGCCGCTCGCGCCCGCCCTCGCGGTACGGGGTCGTCTCCAGCAGTTCGGCGTCGACGAGCGCGCGGAGCCGGGCGGAGAGCGTCGAGTCGGAGATGCCGAGGGCCTCACGCCACTCCGCGTACCGGGTGGCGCCCAGGAACGCGCGCTGCAGGATGAGCAGGGTCCAGGTGTCCGCGAGCAGACCGAGCCCGCGCCCGACGGCGCCCAGCTCCGGCTGCACCTGCTCACCGCGTACTTGACCCGTGCGAACCATGATCGTACCGTTGTCCTGGCTCTGCCGATCGAAGCCAGGCGCTCGCGAGGGCATGCCGGCGTTCGGGGCGGGGTGTGGACGGGGATCGGGGGATCCGGCCCACGCGCCGCGGCCGGCCGGGTTCGTGGCGGCGCAGAGGGGGACGCCGCCGCGGCCCGGCCGGTCGCCGGTGTTCACTCGTCGCGGTCCCGGTCGTCGGCCTCCTGCGGATCCGGCTCGCCGGTGGACTCGACCGTCACGACGCCGTTCTCCAGGTCGATCGGGCCGAGCCGCCACTGCTGGCCACCCTGCGCCGCGTCGGAGTCCTCCTGGATCCGCTTCCGCGGGAACATCTCGCCCAGCACACCCATGCGATCCAGCGTACGGCGCTGCGCCCTCGTGAGTGGTTGGGGGGGGCGTCCCCGCCACAACCACTCACGAGCGGACGGAGTCCGCCATCGGCAGCATCGTCGGGCCGGAGCGCGGTGCCGGGGTGAGCGTCGACGGCTCGCCGCGGTAGGTCGTCGTGCGCTGGCGCACCGGGCGCCCGGCCGCCTGCGCGATCGCGGTGAGCTCGGTGACCGAGCGCTCCGAGCCGTTCTCCGACCCGGCCATCCGGCTGATCGTCTCCTCCATCAGCGTGCCGCCCATGTCGTCGGCACCCCCGCGCAGGATGTCGGCGGACAGGTCGTCGCCGAGCTTCACCCAGGAGCACTGGATGTGGTCGATCCGGCCGTGCAGCGCGAGCCGGGCGAACGCGTGCACCGCCCGGTTGTCCCGCTCGGTCGGGCCGGGCCGGGCGATCCCGGCCAGGTAGATCGGCGCGTTGTGGTGCACGAACGGCAGCGGCACGAACTCGGTGAAGCCCCCGGTCCGGTCCTGGATCGAGCCGAGCGTGCGCAGGTGCCCGAGCCAGTGCCGGGGCTCGTCGACGTGGCCGTACATCATCGTCGACGACGACGGGATCCCCAGCTCGTGCGCGGTCGAGACCACCTCGATCCACTGCGACGCCGGCAGCTTGCCCTTGGTCAGCACCCACCGGACCTCGTCGTCGAGGATCTCCGCGGCGGTCCCCGGGATCGACCCGAGCCCGGCGGCCTTCAGCTCGGTGAGCCACTCCCGGATCGACACCCCGGCCTTCGCCGACGCCGACACCACCTCCATCGGGGAGAAGGCGTGCACGTGCATCCCCGGCACCGCCTCGTTCACCCCGCGGACCAGGTCGGCGTAGAACGAGACCGGCAGCTGCGGGTCGATCCCGCCCTGCACGCAGACCTCGGTCGCACCGGCCCGGGCGGCCTCGGCGGCCCGCTGCGCGACCTCGTCGAGCGAGAGCCGGAACGCGTCGGCGTCGCGCTCGCGCTGCGCGAACGCGCAGAACCGGCACCCGACGTAGCAGACGTTCGAGAAGTTGATGTTCCGGTTGACGACGTAGGTGACGTCGTCGCCGTTGACGTCGCGGCGGACGTCGTCGGCCAGGCGGGTCAGCTCGGCCAGCGCCGGGCCGTCCGCGGTGAGCACGGCCATCGCCGCGGCCTCGTGCGCCGGGTCCAGCAGCGCCGCCGGGTCCGACGCCGCGAGGTCGAGGCCCGCCTTCACGTCCCCCACCAGTCGCTCGGGGGCCCGCGCACGCTGCGCAGCCAGCTCGGCGCCGACCTCCTCCCAGTCGCCGTAGACCGACGCGAAGTCGCCGCGCCGGTCGGAGGTCCGGCCCTCGGTGTCGACGGCGGTGTGCAGATCGGTCCGCCCGCTCGACTCGAACCCGCCGTCCGGCTCCTGCCAGGACCGCCCCTGCACGACGGCGTCCGGGTCGGCCAGCCCGTCCGGCGTCGCGAGCGCGGCGACGTGGCCGTGCAGCCGGGTGTCGATCCACGGCGACCCGGCGCGTACGTACTTCGGGTAGGCGGTGAGCCGTTCACGCAGCGCGAAGCCCTCGGCCTCGGTGATCCGGGCCAGCTCGTCGACCGCCGGCCAGGGCATCTCCGGGCTGACGTGGTCGACGGTCACCGG
This sequence comes from Pseudonocardia nematodicida, assembly GCF_040105385.1. Taxonomy (NCBI): domain Bacteria; kingdom Bacillati; phylum Actinomycetota; class Actinomycetes; order Pseudonocardiales; family Pseudonocardiaceae; genus Pseudonocardia; species Pseudonocardia nematodicida. The sequence goes on along the minus strand of NZ_JBEDNQ010000003.1, from coordinate 395,656 downwards.
GGACACCCCGCCCCAGTCGTCGATGCCGGCGCGCAGCATCAGCGCCTGCTCGTCGCCGACCAGGTTCGGCGGGGCCTGCAGCCGGATCTTCGGGCCGAGCACCAGCCGGGCGACGGCGATGGTGGCGGCCAGGTCGTGCAGGTCGGCGTCCGGGTCGTGGGCCATCGCGGTGTCCGGCTTGGCCCGGAAGTTCTGGACGATCACCTCCTGCACGTGCCCGTGCGCGCGCGCCGCGGAGCGGATCGCGAACAGCGACTCGGCGCGCTCGGTGCGGTTCTCGCCGATGCCGATCAGGATGCCGGTGGTGAAGGGAACCCCGACCCGGCCGGCGTCGGTCAGCGCGCGGAGCCGGACCGCGGGCTCCTTGTCCGGGCTGCCGTAGTGCGGGCCGCCCTTGGACGACCAGAGCCGCTCCGAGGTCGTCTCCAGCATCATCCCCATGCTGGCCGCGACCGGCTTGAGCCGGGTGAGCTCGGCCCAGCTCATGACGCCGGGGTTCAGGTGCGGCAGCAGCCCGGTCTCCTCGAGCACCGCGATCGCGCACGCCCGGACGTAGTCCAGTGTGGAGCCGTAGCCGCGCGCATCCAGCCACTCGCGAGCCTGCGGCCAGCGGTCCTCGGGCCGGTCGCCGAGGGTGAACAGGGCCTCCTTGCAGCCCTGCGCCGCGCCCTGCCGGGCGATCTCGACGACCTCGTCGCGCTCCAGGTACATCGACTCCACCCGGTGCGGCACGGTGACGAACGTGCAGTAGTGGCACCGGTCCCGGCACAGCCGGGTGAGCGGGATGAACACGTTGCGCGAGTAGGTGACGACGCCCGGCCGGCCCTCCTCGACGAGCCCGGCGTCGCGGACCCGGCCGGCGTGGCCGAGCAGCTCCTCGAGATCGTCGCCGCGGGCGGCGAGCAGCACGGCCGCCTCGGTCACGTCCAGTGTGGACCCGTCCCGGACCCGGCGCAGCGCCCGCCGCAGTGACGCGGCGGTCGGCGCGGTCTCGGCCGGGGTCGGGGCGGCGGGAGTGTCGGCCATGGACCCCACAGTAGGTATCGCGGCCCCGGCGGGCGACCGACCGGACACGGGTCACGTCCCGGCCGCGACCTCCGCGGGGTCCCGCCGGTGACGGCGACGAGCTCGCCGAACGTCGTCGGGAACACCGAGCGGACGGGCGTCACAGCACCGTCAGGATCACCAGCGCGACGACGGCGACGGCCAGCAACGCCGCGACGGCCAGCAGGATCCACCGGTTCCGGCCCAGGTCACCCCCGGCCGGCCGCGGCCCCGCGGCTCGCGCGAGCAGGTTCTCGGCCTCGTCCGGGCCGATCCGCCCGGCGGGGTCGGCGGCGGTGAGCCCGGTGATCGCGGCGTCCAGCGGACCGCCCTCCGGCGCGGCGCGTCCCACCGCGTGGTGCAGCAGCGCGCCCAGCGACCAGAGGTCCGCGGCCGGGGTGTCCCCGGCGGGACCGCGCCGCTCGGGAGCGGTGAACGCGTCCGGGCCACCACCGGTCCCGGCCGGACGGGCGCCCACGGCACGGGCCAGCCCGAGGTCGGTGAGCAGCGCGCGGCCGTCCGGGGCCAGCAGCACGCAGTCCGGGTCGAGACCGCCGTGCGTACCGCCGTCGGCGTGCACGGCGCGCAGCGCGACCAGCACGTCCCGGCCGATCGCGGCGACCCGGCGACCCGGCAGCGGGCCGTCGTCGAGGGCGCGGGCCAGGGTGCCCGCCTCGGGCAGCTCGGTCACCAGGTGCTCGCGCAACCGGCCGTCCGGGCCCCGGTCGGTGATCAGGTCCTGCACCCCGACCAGTCCGGGGTGGCGCAGCCGGCCGGCGGCGCGGACCTCGGCCAGCAGTCGCTCGCGCAGGCCGTCCCCGGTGCCCCCGCCGGCGGGCAGCCGGATCTCGGTGACGACGACGGTCCGGCCGGTGATCCGGTCCTCCGCGCGGTGCGCGGGCCCGAACCCGCGCCGGTCCAGCTCGTCGAGCAGCAGGTAGCGGCCGCCGACGACCCGGCTGCCGATCACCCCCGGCCCCCGAACCGCACCGTCACCGGGGCGTGGTCGGAGAAGCGGCGGTCGTGCGCCGGCGCCCGGTCCACCCAGGCGCCGGTCGCGGACGCCGCGAGTCCCGGAGTGGCGAGCAGGTGGTCGATCCGCCACCCGACGTCGTTGTCGAAGGCCCGGCCCCGGTAGCTCCACCAGGAGTAGGGCCCGTCGACGCCGGGGTGCAGGTCGCGCACGACGTCGGACCAGCCGGCGTCCAGCAGCCCGGCGAACCACTCCCGCTCGTGCGGCAGGAACCCGGAGTTGCGGGTGTTGTTGCGCCAGTTCCGCAGGTCGAGTTCGGTCGGGGCGATGTTCCAGTCACCCGCGACGACGATCTCCCGCCCGCGGCCGCGCGCAATGTGCAGGTACTCGGCGAAGGACTTGCAGAACAGGTCCTTGGCGTCCTGCTTCGGGGTGCCCGCGGCCCCCTTGGGCAGGTAGAGCGACCCGACGGTGAGCCCGCCGGGCAGGTCCACCTCGAGGTAGCGGCCGTCGGCGTCGGAGGCGGGGTCGCCGAACCCGACCCGGACCGCCTCCGGTTCCGTGCGGCTGAGCACCGCGACGCCGTTGCGGCCCTTCGCCGTCTCCGAGGGCGCCATCCGCAGGTGCCAGCCGTGCTCGTCGAGCGCGTCGCGGAACGCCGCCGGCAGCTCGTCGGGACGGGCCCGGACCTCCTGCAGGCAGACCGCGTCGGCGCCGGTGCCGGCCAGCCAGTCGAGCAGTCCCTTGCCGGTGGCCGCGCGGACACCGTTCACGTTCGCGGTCGCGACGGCGCGGAGGGAAGGAGCCACGACCGTCACTGTCCCGTATCGCTGATCACGGTGTGCAACCGCCCGGGTGTCCCGAGTGTCAGCACACGCTCCCGGCCGTCGCCGCGACGCTGTCCGCGGGCACCCAGCGCTCGCCGCCGGTGAGCTTGCGGTAGCCGGCGTCGACGATCGCCTCCGCGGCGACGTTCTCGCCCTGCGCGAGGGTCTCCAGCGGCTGCGCGGTCCCGCTCGGCGCGGCGCGCACGACGACGTCGGCGGCCTGCACGGTCATGGTGCACGCGCCCGACTCGCCCAGCCCGCCGGTCACGCCACCGTGCAGCAGGGCGATCGCGGTCAGCCCGACCGCGATCAGACCGACCAGCGGCCAGCCGTGCAGCCAGGACTTGCTCAGGCCCGGAATGGACGTCCTCGGCACGCGGGTCGCTCCTCGGGTCGGGACGGGCGGTCGTCGCACCCACGGTAGCCGCTGGAGACACCGCTTCCCCGGATCCTCCGCGCGGGTGTCGGACCGGTTACTCCTGCGGGCGGTACGCCGTGGCCTCGGGATAGCGTGTCCGGCGGAAGCGGGTCGCCGCGCCGGGGGCCCGCCCGGTCATCCCGGGCACGCACCGGCGTCGCGCAGGGCCGCACAGATTCGCCAGCACCCGACGACCCCGAGGCAGGCCAGACACCCGATGAAGCTGATCTACACCTACACCGACGAGGCGCCGGCGCTGGCGACCCACTCGTTCCTGCCGGTCATCGAGGCCTTCGCCGGCCAGGCCGGGGTCGACGTGGAGACCCGCGACATCTCGCTGGCCGCTCGCATCCTGGCGCAGTTCCCGGACCGGCTGACCGACGCGCAGCGCGTCCCGGACGCCCTCGCCGAGCTGGGCGAGCTGGCGAAGACCCCGGACGCCAACATCATCAAGCTGCCGAACATCAGCGCGTCGATCCCGCAGCTCAAGGCCGCGATCGCCGAGCTGCAGGGCGCGGGCTACGCCATCCCGGACTACCCGGAGAGCCCGCAGAGCGACGACGAGAAGGCCGCCCGCGCCGCCTACGACGCCGTCAAGGGCTCCGCGGTCAACCCGGTCCTGCGCGAGGGCAACTCCGACCGCCGCGCCCCCGCCTCGGTCAAGAACTTCGCCCGGAAGCACCCGCACTCGATGGGCGCCTGGAGCTCCGAGTCGAAGTCCCACGTCGCGACGATGTCCGACGGCGACTTCCGGCACTCGGAGACCTCGTTCACCGCCCCGGCCGACGGCGCCCTGCGGATCGAGCACGTGGCCGCCGACGGCACCGTGACCGTCCTCAAGGAGTCGGTGAAGGTCCTCGCCGGCGAGATCGTCGACGCCGCCGTCATGCGCCGTGAGGCGCTGCAGGCCTTCCTCGCCGAGCAGGTCGCCGACGCCAAGACCCAGGGCGTGCTGTTCTCGGTGCACCTCAAGGCCACGATGATGAAGGTCTCCGACCCGATCATCTTCGGGCACGCGGTGCGCGCCTACTTCGCCGACGTGTTCAGCACCTACGGCGACGACCTCACCTCGGTCGGCGCGGACCCGGACGACGGCCTGGCCTCGGTGCTGTCCGCGCTGGAGAAGCTGCCCGCCGACAAGCGGGACGCGATCGAGAAGGCGATCACCGCCTCCTACGAGTCCGGCCCGGCGCTGGCCCAGGTCGACTCGTCGCGCGGGATCACCAACCTGCACGTGCCCAGCGACGTCATCATCGACGCCTCGATGCCGGCCGCGATCCGGTCGTCCGGGCAGATGTGGAACGCCGACGACGCCACCCAGGACGCCAAGTTCGTCATCCCGGACTCGTCCTACGCCGCGCTCTACGACGAGACCGTCCGGCACTGCCGCGAGCACGGCGCCTTCGACCCGACGACGATGGGCACCGTCCCCAACGTCGGGCTCATGGCGCAGAAGGCCGAGGAGTACGGCTCGCACGACAAGACCTTCGAGATCGCGGCCGCCGGCACGGTCCGGGTCGTCGACGCGGCCACCGGCGAGACGCAGCTCTCCCACGACGTCGCCGAGGGGGACATCTTCCGCGCCTGCCAGACCAAGGACGCCCCGATCCGCAACTGGGTCGGGCTGGCCGTCGACCGGGCCCGCGCCACCGGTTCCCCGGCGGTGTTCTGGCTGGACGCCACCCGCGCGCACGACGCGCAGGTGATCGCCAAGGTCGAGCAGTACCTCGGTGAGCACGACACCGACGGCCTGACCATCGAGATCCTCCCGGTCGCCGAGGCCACCCGCTACACCCTGGAGCGGGCCCGCAAGGGCTCCGACACGATCTCGGTCACCGGCAACGTGCTGCGCGACTACCTGACCGACCTGTTCCCGATCCTCGAGCTGGGCACCTCGGCGAAGATGCTCTCGATCGTCCCGCTGATGAACGGCGGCGGGCTGTTCGAGACCGGCGCCGGCGGCTCGGCACCCAAGCACGTCCAGCAGCTGCAGAAGGAGAACCACCTGCGCTGGGACTCGCTCGGCGAGTTCCTGGCCCTGGCGGTCTCGCTGGAGAACCTGGCGTCGAAGTCGCCCGACCCGCTGCGTGCGACGCTGCTGGGCACCGCGCTCGACGCCGCCACCGGGCAGCTGCTCGAGAACGGGAAGTCGCCGTCGCGCAAGGTGGGCGAGCTCGACAACCGGGGCAGCCACTTCTACGTCGCGCTGTACTGGGCGCAGGAGCTCGCCGCGCAGACCGAGGACACCGAGCTCGCGGCCGTCTTCGCCCCGCTCGCCGAGTCCCTGGCCGCGGCCGAGGAGACCATCGTCGGTGAGCTGAACGCCGCACAGGGCGGCCCGGTCGAGCTGGGCGGCTACTACTACGTCGACCGCGCCAAGGCCGACGACGTGATGCGCCCCAGCGCGACGTTCAACGCCGCGATCGACGGGTTCGCCGGCAAGGCCTGACCCACCGCCGCACGACGACGGGGGCCCACCTCCTGCGGTGGGCCCCCGTCCGCGTTCCCGGGCCACCCCGCCGGCTCCCTCGGATGCCTGAAGATCGCCACTTTGCGAGACACGATCTTTTAGTCCGTTCGTGCAGGTAAGCCCTTTACAGCGCCCGAAATCCCGGATGATCTCGTGCCCCTGTCACCGAATGTGTCCGACGGGCGGGTAGAATCTTCATACTGATGATCATTATCACAGCGATGCCCCGCTCCCCGCTCGGGCCTCCCGCTCCCGACCCGGCACGCCGTGTGCCGCGCGTCGAGGCCACGAGCACCGGCCCCGGACGCCCCGGCAGCAAGCGCCCCGCCGGCCCGCGTCGACCGCCGACCCGCCGACCCGCACACCCGGTGTACCCGGGAGACACCCGCCGCTGAGGACTCAGCCCACCGACAGGGAGCCTCGCGTGATCGTCATCGCGAGGGCCAGGACCACCACACCGAACCCGCCGTAGATCAGGGCGTCGGCGTGCCGGCCACGGATGGCCAGCAGCCCGACCCGGTCCGGCGGCAGCGCGAGCCGCATCCCGGCCGCGGCCAGCATCGCGATCCCGAACAGCGCGGAGCCCTCCCGCCAGTGCTCGGTGACCACCCGCTGCAGACCGAGCAGCACGGTCGCCAGGACGACGAGCAGCGGCCAGTGGGTGCGCAGCCGCGCCCGCAGACGCTGCGCCGCACTCACTCCGACAAGCTCCGTTCGGTGCCGATGCTCACTCCGACAAGCTCCGTTCAGCTGCCTCGACGACGTTCGTCAGCAGCATCCCCCGCGTCATCGGGCCGACACCGCCGGGCATCGGCGCCAGGAGGCCGGCGACCTCGGTGACCTCCGGCGCCACGTCGCCGACCAGACCCAGATCGGTCCGGGTGACCCCGACGTCCAGCACCGCCGCACCGGGCTTGATCTGGTCCGCGGTGATCAGCCCCGCCTTCCCCGCGGCCGCGACGACGACGTCGGCCTCCCGCAGGTGCGCGGTAAGGTCCCGGGTGCCGGTGTGGCACAGGGTCACGGTCGCGTTCTCGGAACGCCGGGTCAGCAGCAGCCCCAATGGCCGCCCGACCGTCACACCCCGGCCGACGACGACCACCCGCGCCCCGTCCAGCTCGACGCCGAACCGCCGGCACAGCTCCACGATCCCGCGCGGGGTGCAGGGCAGCGGGCCGGGCTCACCCAGCACCAGCCGCCCGAGGTTGACCGGGTGCAGTCCGTCGGCGTCCTTGGCCGGGTCGACCCGCTCCAGCGCCGCGCCGGAGTCGAGCCCGGCGGGCAGCGGCAGCTGGACGATGAAGCCGGTGCAGGTCGGGTCGGCGTTCAGCTCGTCGATGACCTCGGAGACCTGTGCCTGGCTCGCGTCCGCGGGCAGCTCGCGTTGCAGCGAGGTGATGCCGACCTTGGCGCAGTCCCGGTGCTTGCCGCGGACGTAGGCGTGCGACCCGGGGTCGTCGCCGACCAGCACCGTGCCGAGCCCGGGCGTCGTCCCCGCCGCGGTCAGCTTCTCGACCCGGGCCCGCAGGTCCTCCAGCATCTCCGCCAGCGTCGCCTTGCCGTCCATCACCCGTGCGCTCACATCGCCATCCTCGCAGGAGCCCGCCGCGGACGACCAACTCGACCGGGACCGCCCCGCGAACGGTGACGCGAACCGGAGAATCCTATAGCATCCACGATCACTCGCCCGGCCAGACGATCGAAGGAGATCGCCGATGACCGACCGCGCTGCCCACCCCCGGATCGCCGTCACCCTGGGTGACCCGGCCGGCGTCGGCCCCGAACTGGCCGCCCGGCTGCTCGCGGACCCGGCCAACCGGGAGGCGGCCGAGATCACCGTCCTCGCCTCCCGCGCCGAGCTCGACGCCGCCGCGGCGGTCGCCGGTGTCGAGGTCCCGATCGCCGGGACCCCCGGCCCCGGACACGTCGTCCTGCTCGACGACGGCACGGAGGCCGGGCCGATCCCGCCGAAGCAGATCTCGGAGGAGGCCGGCCGTCGCGCGATGCACCAGCTCCTGCGCGCCCTGGCGATGGCCCGCGCCGGGGAGATCGACGGGATCGTGTTCACCCCGCTGAACAAGACCAGCCTGAGCATGGCCGGGATGCACGAGGAGGACGAGCTGCGCTGGTTCGCCCGCGAGCTCGGCCACGAGGGCGTCACCTCGGAGATCAACATCATCGACGGGTTGTGGACGGCCCGGGTGACCAGCCACGTCAGCATCGCCGACGTCGGCGAGCGGGTGACCGCGCCGAACGTGACCGCGGCGATCGGGTTGCTGCACACCCTGCTGCGCGACTCCGGGCTCGACGCTCCCCGCCTCGGGGTGTGCGCGCTCAACCCGCACAACGGCGAGAACGGGCTGTTCGGCCGGCACGAGATCGACCACATCCGGCCGGCGGTGGAGGCCGCGCGGGCCGGCGGGATCGACGTCGCGGGCCCGTTCCCGTCGGACACGATCTTTCTGGCCAGGGAGCGCTACGACGGCATCGTCACCATGTACCACGACCAGGGCCAGATCGCGATCAAGCTGCTCGGCTTCGACGGCGGGGTGACGGTGCAGGGCGGCCTGCCGGTGGTGATCGCGACACCGGCGCACGGGACCGCGTTCGACATCGCCGGGCAGGGGATCGCCCGGATCGCCTCCACCCAGAACGCCTTCGACGTCGCGGTGTCGATCGCCCGCCGCGCCGTCCGCCGGGCCGCCGCGGCCTGACCCGCAGCCGACGCGCCACCGCCGCCGGGCATCGACCCGGAGGCGGTGCCGCCGGCGTCCCGCGGGGTCGCCCCCGACCTGACCGAACGGCGCGTACGTGCCGTCGAAGGAGGGGACGATCGCTATCTGAACTGCGGAAACGCCCGCACCGCGTGCCTCCGGCGGAGGGGATGCGGTCTGACCTTCCGGAGGGGCCGGAGACGATCTCGTCGAGAGCAGAATCACACAGCCGGTGCGCCGACCGGCCCAACTCGACGAGGAGTCCGCCATGAGTGTGGAGAGCGAGACCGCCGGTGCACACGCCGCCGCACCGCCCGTTGCCGCCGCGCCGCCGACCGCCAACCCGGCCCTGATGGGCCTGATCTGCTTCCTGCCGTCGGGCATCACGCTGGGCCTGTGGTTCGTCGGCTACCTCGACACGACCGCACTGCCCGGCGGGATGATCCCGATCGTCACCTTCTCGGCGGGCCTGTTCCTGCTGCTCTCGGCGATGGTCGCGCTGCGGGTCGGGGACAGCGTCACCGCCGCGATCTTCGGCATCTTCTCGGCGTTCTGGACGAGCTTCGGCGTGCTGCTGATGGCGCTGAACAACGGCTGGATCATCGACGCCGGCACCGGCGACCCGCTGGGCGCCGACCAGGTCGCGTCGATCCAGTCGGCCTACCTGCTGTCGTTCACGCTGGTGTTCATCCTGCTCACGCTGGCCACGCTACGGCTGCCGCTGATGTTCACCATCGGTTTCGTGCTGGTCGACATCACCTTCGTGCTCGCCTACGTCGGCGTGACCGCCGGGCTCGCCGGGCTGTTCCCGATCGCCGGGATCACCACCTTCGGCTTCTGCCTGGTGTTCGCCTACATCCTCTACGACGCGTTCGGCCAGACCATGGGCGCCCGCCCGATGGCGATGGGGAACCCGCTGGTCAGGTCCTGACCACCGCCGCCCGGTCCCCCCGGCCGCCCCGCCTCACCCCCCACCCCCCACCCGACTCATGGAGCTTTGGTTCGGTCGCACCGAACCAAAGCTCCATGAGTCGTGGATGGGGATTGGGGCTGGACTGGGCTGGGCTGGGCTGGGCGGGGCGGGTCGATCAGCAGAAGTCGCGGGACCTCACGGTGACGGCCAGCGGCATCCGCTGCAGGCGGTCGGCGAGCAGGTTCAGGACGCCCTCGGGGCTGCGCTCCAGGCGTCCGCGCACCAGCAGCGCCGCGCTGCCCAGCGCGACCGACCGGTAGCGCGCCCAGAGCCCCTCCGAGCAGGTCACGTTGAGCATCCCGGACTCGTCCTCCAGGTTCACGAACGTCACGCCGCCCGCCGTCGCCGGTCGCTGCCGGTGCGTCACCAGCCCGCCGACCAGCACCCGGGGCGGCGCGTCCGGACCGGCGAGGCGGCCCACGGCGTCGAGCCGGTCGATCCGGATCGCGCCGAGCGCGTCGAGCTTGTCCCGCAGGTGCTGGATCGGGTGGCTGTCGGGCGAGACGCCGGTGGCCCACACGTCGGAGACGGTCAGCTCCGCCTCCGTCATGCCGGGCAGCGCGGGAGCGGTCAGCCCGACGGCGGTGCCCGGCAGGTGCTCGGGCCGCACCCCGGCGACGACGCCGGCCGCCCACAACGCCTCCCGGCGGTCCACCCCGAAGCAGCCGAACGCGCCGGCGGTGGCCAGCGCCTCGGCCTGCGGCCCGGTCAGCCGGACCCGCCGGGCCAGGTCGGCGAGATCGGCGAACGGCCCCCCGGACACCCGCTCGGTGTCGAGGGTCTCGGCGAGCTCGGTGCCGATCGTGCGGATCCCGGCCAGGCCGAGCCGGATCGCCCAGCCGCCGGTCGAGGTCGGGTCGGGCTGCAGGATCGCGTCCGCCCGGCCCTCGTTCACGTCCGGGCGCCGGACCCGCACGCCGTGCCGGCGGGCGTCGGCGACGAGTGACTGCGGCGAGTAGAAGCCCATCGGCTGCGCGTTGAGCAGCCCCGCGCAGAACGCCGCCGGGTGGTAGAGCTTGAACCAGGCCGAGTAGTAGACCAGCGCGGCGAAGCTGATCGAGTGGCTCTCCGGGAAGCCGAAGTTCGCGAACGCCAGCATCTTGGTGAAGATCGTCTCCGCCAGCTCGCCGGTGATCCCGTTCGCCGCCATCCCGTCGAAGAACCGGCCGCGCAGCCGTTCCATCTTCTCGGTGGAGCGCTTGGCCCCCATCGCCCGGCGCAGCTCGTCGGCCTCGGCGGCGGAGAACCCGGCGACGTCGACGGCGATCTGCATCATCTGCTCCTGGAACAGCGGGATGCCCAGGGTCTTGTCCAGCGCCGGTCTCAGCAGCTCGTGGTCGTGCTCCCAGCGGTCGATCCCGTTGCGGCGCCGGATGTAGGGGTGCACCGAGCCGCCCTGGATCGGGCCCGGCCGGATCAGCGCGACCTCGACGACCAGGTCGTAGAACTCGCGCGGGCGCAGCCGCGGCAGCGTCGCCATCTGGGCGCGGGACTCCACCTGGAACACCCCGACCGAGTCGGCCCGGGAGAGCATCGCGTAGACCTCCGGGTCGGACTCGCCGATCTCGTGCAGCGCGATCCGGGTGCCGTCGCTCCCGGCGACCAGGTCCACCATCAGGTGCAACGCGGTGAGCATGCCCAGGCCGAGCAGGTCGAACTTCACCAGCCCGGCCGCGGCGCAGTCCTCCTTGTCCCACTGGACGACGGTCCGGTCGGCCATCCGCGCCCACTCCACCGGGACGACCTCGGACACCGGCCGGTCGCAGATGACCATGCCGCCGGAGTGGATGCCGAGGTGGCGGGGCGCGCCCAGCAGCTGACCGGCGAGGTCGACGAGCCGCTCGGGCATCGAGTCCGGCAACTCCGAGGCCTCCAGCGCGTGCCAGCGCTCCACCCGCTTGCTCCAGGCGTCCTGCTGGCCGGGGGAGAACCCGAGCGCGCGGGCGGTGTCCCGGATCGCCGACCGCGGCCGGTAGGTGATCACGTTCGCGACCTGGGCGGCGTAGAGGCGGCCGTAGCGGCGGTAGACGTACTGGATGGCCTCCTCCCTGCGCCCGGACTCGATGTCCAGGTCGATGTCGGGGTAGCCGTCCCGGTCCGGGGACAGGAACCGTTCGAACAACAGGCCGTGCCGGACGGCGTCGACGTTGGTGATACCCAGCGCGTAGCAGACCGCGGAGTTCGCGGCGGACCCCCGGCCCTGGCAGAAGATGTCCTCGCGACGGCAGAAGTCCACGATGTCTCCCACGATCAGGAAGTAGCCGGGGAAGTTCTTCTCCTCGATGATCGTCAGCTCGCGCTCGACCGTGCGGGCGGCGAACGGGTTCTCGTCGTGGCTGCCGTAGCGCTCCATCCGGCCGCGCTCGGTCAGCTCCCGCAGCCAGGAGGCCTCGGTCTCCCCCTCCGGTACGTCGAACGGCGGAAGGTCCGGCGCCACCAGGTGCAGCTCGAACGCGAGCTCCCGGCCCAGCTCCGCGGCCCGGGCCACCGCCCCCGGGTGCCGGTCCTCGAACCGCATCGCCATCTCCTCGCCCGACCGCAGGTGGGCGGTGCCCGCCGCGGGCAGCCAGGGGTCGATCTCGTCCAGGCTGCGCCGGGCCCGCACCGCGGCGACGGTGGCGGCCAGCGGCGCGCGGTCCGGTGCGGCGTAGTGGGCGGCGGTGGTGGCGACGGTCGCGACGCCGGCCGCCGCGGCGAGTGCGGCCAGCGCGTCGTTCCGCTCGGTGTCGAGCGGGTCGCCGTGCACGGTCAGCTCGACGCGGACGTGCTCCCGGCCGAACCGCGCCGCCAGCCGTTCCAGCTCGGCGGCGGCCGCCTCCGGACCGCCACGGTCCAGGGCCCGGCGCACCGCACCCTTGCGGCAGCCGGTGAGCACGACCACCCGGCCCGCGGTGTCGGCGACCACCTCGTCGAGGTCGTAGACCGGGCGGCCCTTCTCCCCGCCGCGCATCTGCGCGGTGGAGAGCGTGCGGCACAGCGCGCGGTAGCCGTCCGGACCGCGGGCGAGCAGCAGCAGGTGCTCGCCCTCCGGATCGGCGACGCCGTTCTGCGGGCCGGACAGGCCCAGGCTCAGCTCGGCCCCGAAGACGGTGCGCATCCCGAGCGTGCGGGCGGCCTCGGCGAACCGGACCACGCCGTACATGCCGTCGTGGTCGGTGAGCGCGATCGCCTCGAGCCCCAGCTCGGCCGCCCGTTCGACGAGCTCCTCGGGGGCGCTCGCGCCGTCCAGGAAGCTGAAGTGCGAGTGGCAGTGCAGCTCCGCGTACGGGACGGTCGCCGCGCCCGGGCGCAGCCCCTCCGGCGGTGCGTAGGGCCCGCGGTGCGCGGACCAGGCCGGGGCGTCGCCCCCGTCGGCCTCCGGTCCACCGCGCAGGCTCGACCCGTCACGCGCCGGCCGGCCGGAGAGCGCACTCTCCAGCTCGGACCACGGGACGTCGGGATTCTGCCAGCCCACCGCTGCAGCCTACTCGAACACACGTTCGACGACGTCGACCGAGTGGGTGCCGTTCCACCGGATCGGACGTGGGGTCGGGCGGGGTCCGGGCTGCCGTGCGGGGACCGGTCGGGGGCTCCCCAGCTCCGGCCGGCCCCGCACGGCGGTTCCGAGCTCCTCCGGGAACACCGGCCGCTCCCCAGCGCCGGGCCCCGGGGCCACTCGGACGGACCCGTCAGGGAGTCGGAGGGTCCGTCTCCGGATGCCCCACCGACGGATCCGAGTCCACCAGCCGAAGCTGTGGAACCGCTGAGACCACACCGTGGATCGGCCGTGGAAAGCCCCGCTGCGGCGGGCGATCTCCCGCGCCGAGCCGGGCACGTCCGGTTCGGGAGGCCGTGTCGTGATCGAGGATTTACTGCACGTCCACGCCCGATGACGGATGCTGGTCCCGGTGCGCGGGGCCCGGGGCAGGGCCGCGGCGCCGGGACGCGCCCCGGAAGCGGCGCGCGGGATGCCCGGGACGGGGCGGACGGGGGTGGGTCCATGCGGCCGGGGACGACCGGGACGACGGGACGGGACCGGGGCAGGCGACGACCGGCATGGCGCCGGCCGGCGACGGCGCTGATCGCCGGACTGGCCGCGATGGCGCTGGTCGCGTGTGCGAACGCGCCGGCTCCGCCGGACTCGAACGTCGCGCTCGGCGACGGCGCCGGGGCCGCCGACGGGGCCGACCCGGGGCTGCCCGACCGCCTGGCCGGCGCGGTCTCCGAGGAGGCCGCGTACGCCCACCTGGAGGCCTTCGAGCGGATCGCCGACCAGCACGACGGCAACCGGGCCGTCGGCACCTCCGGCTACGACGCGAGCGTCGACTACGTCGCGGGCGTGCTCCGTGAGGCCGGGTACGAGGTGCAGACCCCGTCGTTCGACGTGCGGACCTTCACCGCGGGCGACGCCCGGCTGACGGTCGCGGACGCGCCGGTGACCACCGAGGTGCTCAGCTTCTCGCCGGCGACCCCGCCCGGCGGCCTGACCGCACCGCTGTCGGTGCGGCCGAGCGCCCCGGAGGACCCGACCCCGGGCTGCGACGCCGCCGACTACCAGGGGATGCCCGAGGGGGCGATCGCCGTCGTCGAGCGGGGGTCGTGCGAGTTCGGGCAGAAGTCCCAGGTCGCCGGCGCCGCCGGGGCGGTCGCGGTGATCATCGTGAACACCGAGGACGCGGCGCTGCCGGCCACCCTCGGCGACACCGAGAACGTGGTGCCGACCGCGGCGGTCACCCGGACCGCCGGGCAGACCCTGCAGGACGGGCAGCAGGCCACCCTGGTCCTGGACACCACCATCGAGCAGCAGAGCTCCCGCAACGTGCTCGCCGAGACGAAGACCGGCGACCCGGATCGGGTGCTGATGGCCGGAGCGCACCTCGACTCGACCCCCGAGGGGGCCGGGATCAACGACAACGGCAGCGGCAGCGCCGCGCTGCTCGAGGTCGCCGAGAAGCTCGGTGCCGAGCCGCCGGCCGGTCAGCGGGTGCGGTTCGCCTGGTGGGGCGCCGAGGAGATCGGCCTCGTCGGGGCGACGAAGTACGTCGAGGGCCTTTCCGAGCAGGACGCCGCGCGGGTCGCGCTCTACCTGAACTTCGACATGGTCGGCTCGCCGAACGCCGGCTACCTCGTCTACGACGGCGACAACTCCGACAACCTGGGCGGGGAGGCCGGACCGCCGGGGTCGGAGACCGCGGAGCAGGTGCTGACCGACGCGCTCGTCGCGGCGGGCGCGCCGGAGCCGGAGGGGACGGCGTTCGACGGCCGCTCCGACTACGGCCCCTTCATCGAGGCCGGGATCCCGGCGGGTGGCCTGTTCACCGGCGCCGAGGAGCAGAAGACCCCGGAGCAGGCCCAGAAGTGGGGCGGCACGGCCGACCAGCCCTACGACCCCTGCTACCACACCGCGTGCGACCGGCTGACCAACATCGACCGGACCGCGTTCGAGCGGAACATCACGGCGATGGGGTCCGCGATCGGCCGCTTCGCGGTGGACATGTCGGGCGTGCCCGCGCGCTGAGCATCCGGGCCGGCGCGGTTGCCGCGCCGGCCCGGGAACGGAGCCGGTCGTGGTGTCTCGGCCGGTCGTGGACACCGGGTCAGTCGTAGACACCGGCGACCTCCCAGCGGTCGTCGCGATGCACGAGCAACAGGGCCGTCCCGTCGTCGAGCACGACCTGCAGGCGTACCGCAGGACCGGGTCCGCCGGCCGCCCACCAGCGGGTGTGCACCGGCCAGGGTCCGGCCCAGCCGGTGATCCCCCGGTCCGGTCCGTGGCCGGCGATCCGGGCCGGCGCTCCGTCCAGCAGGTCCGGTGCCGCGGGGGCCAGCTCCGTGCCGGTGGCGTCGAGCAGCCGTACCGGCACCGGTGCGGGCGGCACGGTCGCCGGGGACGGCGCGGGCAGCCGGCCCGGCCAGGACGCCGGCGGGTCCTTCGGCGGACGGGCGGACGGGGCCGCGGCGTCGTCGGCCGCCGTCCGGTCCTCACCCCACGGGACCATCCGGATCCGCTCCCCCGGATCCCGCCCGCCGGTCGGCACCGCGGTGAGCACCGCCTCCGGCCCGAGCAGGGCCTGCACCCGGACCAGCGCCCGCCCGGCCCGCTCGTCGCCCTCCCCGACGTCGCCCCACAGCCCGCGTTGCAGCGCACCGGCCGCCACCGTGTCCTCGGGGGTGAGGCGCAGGGCGACCAGCGTCCCGGACCCACCGCGGCCCAGCCAGGCGTCCAGCTGCCAGCGCACCCGGTCGACCGTGCCGGACGGGGTGAGCGGCTCGGCGCACCTCCAGACCCGCAGGAGCTCCTCGGAGTCCGCGGTGCGCGCGTGCACGCCGAGCCGGGTGCAGGCCAGCCCGTGCCCGGCGAGCGCCTCGTGCAGCCGGGTCGCCAGCCCACGGGCGGCGAACGCGGCCGCGTCGACCCGGTCCACCGGCGGATCCAGCTCGATCGCCGCGGACAGCTCCTCCGGTGGCACGCGACGCGCCGGGGGACGCGGGTCGAGCCCGCGGGCGAGCCGGTGCGCGGCCACCGCGTCGGCTCCGAACCGGGACGCGACGTCGGCCTCGGCGAGCGCCGCGAACGCACCCAGCGAGCGCAGCCCGAGCCGGCGCAGCAGGTCGACCAGGTCCGAGCGGTCCACCTCCGGGTCGCGGTCCAGCTCGGCCACCTCCATCGGCGCGAGGAATTCCGCCGAGCCGCCGACCGGCACCCCACGCCCCCGGCGGGCGGCGAGCTCGGCGGCGAACATGCCGTCCGCGACGCCGACCTGGCACTCGGTGGCGGCGTGCAGCGCGACCTGGTCGATCAGCCGTTCCACCGCGGCCCGTTCACCGCCGAACCAGCCGACCGGCCCGCGGGCGGGCAGCACCAGCAGCCCGGGGCGGACCACCTCGACCCCGGGTGCGAGCGCCTCGACCGCGGCCGCGACGGGTTCGAACAGCCGGGCGTCCCGGCCCGGGTCGGTGGCGAGGACGGCCAGGTCGGGGCAGCGCGCCTCCGCCTCCCGCCGGCGCAGCCCACGGCGCACCCCGTGCCGGCGGGCGACGGCCGAGCAGGCCAGCACCCGATTGGCGTGGAACACCGCCGCGGGGCGGTGCGCCGGGACGTGCGCGGCCCGGGCGGCGGCGGTGACCGGCCAGTCCGGGGACCAGACGGCCAGGACCCGCGACGCGGGGACGCTCCGGGCGGTGACCGGGCGGTCGGCGGCGGCTCCGGCCATCGGTGCTCCGGCCATCGGTGCTCCGGCCGGAGAACCGGAGATCGCGGCGCTCATCCGGCCGCCCGCACCGCGGCGATCCGGGCCGGTGGACCGGTACGCGTGCCGGGCGCCGGGACCTCCACCGGCCCACCCGGGACCACGGCACCGTCCGGAACCACGGCACCGTCCGGAACCGTGACCGTCCCGGCCGGGCCCGGCAGCAGCACCTCGGTACCGACGCCCGCCGGCCCGCACCCACGCCCGTCCACACGCACCTCGATCCGGCGTGCCCGCAACCGCCCGGCCCCGCGACCCGTGCCCTCCCAACGCGGCCGCTCACACCGCAACCGCAGGTCCGCGCCCGGCCAGGCACCCAGTGCGAGCAACACCGCCCCGCGCTGGCGGGCGCGGGCCATCAGCCGTTGCCGGTCCGCGGCTCGGAGCCCGGCACGCTCCGGACCGGCCACCGCGACCAGGTCGAGCCCGTCGAGCAGGGCCGCGGTGACCGGCACCAGGTCTGCCCCCGGGTCCGGGACGAGCGCCAGCCGCTCCAGCCGTACACCCGCCTCCGCCGCGGCCGCCGCACCCAGTCCCGGACGCCCGACGACCCCGGCCCAGGCCCCCTCCCCCGAGGCGGCGGCGAGCAGCGCGAACAGCAACGATCCCGCGCCCGGCCCGGCGCCGACCGCGACCGTGGATCCGCGACGCAACCCGCCCCCGGGCAGCATCCCGGCCAGTGGCCCGGGCACCGGGAGCACCCCCGCGTCCACCACCTCCGCCGTACCCAGGACGCGTGCGGCACCGCCGGTCCCGGGCGCCGCCGATCCCGGATCGGGCACGGCGGGCACCCGCGCGGTCCGGACCCGCTCGGGGTCGGACCGGCGCTCCACCCGGTGCAGCACCTGCCGGGCCCGGGCCAGCCGCTCCGCCGCCGACCCCGCCCGTTCGGGCCCCCCGACCGGGCCCCGCGCCTCCGGGAACGGCTCCCGCCCGCTCCCCTGCTCACCGGGCGGGCGGAGGGCGAGCGGGTGCCCGGCCCGCGTGCCGGTCCGGCCCGCGAGGACGGGTTCCCCGTCCGCCCCCGCGCGCCGCGTCCCGGCCCCGATCACCGGACCGGACACCGTGGCCGGGTCGAACACCGGCTCGGGCTCCCCGTCCGTGCCGCCGTCGACCGCGCTCCCCGGAGCGGCCGCCGCCACCGTCGACGCTCCGCCCACAGCCCTGCCCACACGGACCTCCCCCGTCGCACCGCGACCGGCCGGGTGGCCGGTCGTTCCCTGCCCGGCGCGCCGCGGGGAAGGCGGCGCGTGCTCGAACCGATGTTCGAATCATAGGGCCTGGGCCGACCCTCCCGCAGCCCCCGGTCGGGGGACCCGGAGCGGGCCGACGCGGAGCACCGTCGCACGGACCCCTGACAGTTTCCGCGGACGCGGGCGATCCGCCGGTCTCCCCGCGCACCTCGCAGAGGTCTCACCGACCTCGCAGCCGCCACGGCACCTGCGAGGTGGCCAAGGACCCTGCGAGGCCGGGGAAGCTCTGCGAGGACCGGGGCCCAGGGGACGCCAGGTCAGTGGGCGAAGTGGCGGGTTCCGGTCAGGTACATGGGGACGCCGGCCTTGGCGCAGGCGGCGACCACCTGCTCGTCACGGACCGATCCGCCGGGCTGCACCACGGCCGCCACACCGGCGTCGAGGAGCACCTCGAGGCCGTCGGGGAACGGGAAGAACGCGTCCGAGGCGGCGACCGCGCCGCGCGCCCGCTCGCCGGCGCGCTCCACGGCCAGCTTGGCGGCGTCGACCCGGTTGACCTGTCCCATCCCGACGCCGACGGCCGCGCCGTCGTGCGCGAGCAGGATCGCGTTCGACTTCACCGCGCGGCAGGCCCGCCAGGCGAAGGCGAGGTCCGCGAGCGTCGCGGCCGGCACCGGGTCCCCGGTGACGAGCTTCCAGGCGGCGGGGTCGTCGCCGTCGGCGTCCACCAGGTCACGCTGCTGGGCGAGCATCCCGCCGGAGATCGGCCGCAGCTCGGTGCCGCCCCGCACGACCTCGCCCGGAATCCGCAGCAGCCGGACGTTCTTCTTGCGCGCCAAAACCTCCAGCGCGTCGTCGGCGTAGGACGGGGCGACCACGACCTCGGTGAAGACCTCCGCGACCTGCTCGGCCATCGCCACGTCGACCTCGGCGTTGCACGCGATCACGCCGCCGAACGCCGACACCGGGTCGGTCGCGTGCGCCTTGCGGTGCGCCTCCGCGACGTCGGCGCCGACCGCGATCCCGCACGGGTTGGCGTGCTTGATCACCGCGACGGTCGGGGTGTCGCCGTGGTCGTGCGCGGCGCGCCAGGCGGCGTCGGCGTCGACGTAGTTGTTGTAGGACATCTCCTTGCCGTGCAGCTGCTCGGCGCCGGCCAGTCCGGCGGCCCGGCCGTCGGTGTAGAGCGCGGCGGCCTGGTGCGGGTTCTCGCCGTAGCGCAGCGGGCGCGCGCGGGTCCAGGCGGCACCGATCCACTCCGGTGTGGAGTCCCCCGACGTCGACGGGAACTGCTCGCCCATCCAGGTCGCGACGGCGGCGTCGTAGCCCGCGGTGTGCCGGAACGCCTCGGCCGCCAGGCGGCGCCGGTCGTCGACGACGAACCCGCCCGCGGCGACCTGCTCGAGCACCCACGCGTAGCGGCCCGGGTCGACGACGACCGCGAGGCTCTCGTGGTTCTTCGCCGACGCGCGCACCATCGCCGGGCCGCCGATGTCGATCTGCTCGACGACCTCGTCGCGGCCCGCGCCGGACGCGACGGTCTCGGCGAACGGGTACAGGTTGGACACCAGCAGGTCGAACGGCGCGATGTTCAGCTGCTCGAGCTGGGCGACGTGCTCGGGCTTGCGGGTGTCGGCGAGCAGCCCGGCGTGCACCCGCGGGTGCAGGGTCTTGACCCGGCCGTCGAAGCACTCGGGGAACCCGGTGACCTCCTCGACCGGGGTGACCGGGACGCCGGCGTCGGCGATCCGCTGCGCGGTCGAGCCGGTGGAGACGATCTCCACGCCTGCCGCGTGCAGCCCGGTGGCCAGATCGAGCAGCCCGGTCTTGTCGTAGACGCTGATCAGGACCCGGCGGACCGGCCTGCGCTCACTCATCACTCACCTCGTGCTTCTCCCGGCCGCCGTGGCGGTGGCGGCGAGCCGCCGCACCGTCCCGACCAGCAGCCGTCGTTCCTCGGTCTTGATCCGCTCGTGCAGGGCCGCCTCGTCGTCCCCGGGCCGGACGGGCACCTCCGCCTGCGCGAGGACCGGCCCGGTGTCCAGACCGGCGTCGACCTCGTGCACGGTCGCGCCGGTGACGTCGACCCCGGCGGCCAGCGCGTCGCGGACGGCGTGTGCGCCGGGGAACGCGGGCAGCAGGGCGGGGTGGGTGTTCAGCATCGGGCATCCGATGCCGTCCAGGAAGGCCGGTGCGACCAGCTTCATGAACCCCGCGCCGACGACGAGGTCGGGCCGGTGGGCGAGCACCCGTCCGGTCAGGGCACGGTTCCAGGCGTCCCGGTCGGGGTGGTCGGCGAGCCGTTCGACGAAGGTCGGGACGTCCGCGGCACGGGCCCGGTCCAGGCCCGTCGCCCTCGGCCGGTCCGCACCGACGGCGACGACCCGGTAACCCGACCCGGCGTCGTCGAGCAGCGCCTGCAGCAGGGTGCCGCCGCCGGAGACGAGGACGACCACCCGGAACGTCCCCGGGGTCGCCTGCCCGTCCGTGCGCACGCCCACTCCCTCGTCACCTCGAACCGGCCGCCGGTCGCGGCCTGTCACGCCGCCGACCAGCGTAGGCGCCGGGACGGGAGGGGGTGCGGGACGGTCCGGTGGCACCGGTCACCGCCGATGATCACCCGTTGTGGAACGCGGCGAGCGCCTGCCGCACGCTCCGCTCCACAACCGTCGATCACCACGGTCGCGTGTGGCCCGACCAGGCCGCGGACGTCACCCCCGGCCGGTCACCGCTCGTCCGGCGCGGCCGGGGCATCCCGATCGTCGGTACCGGACGCCGGCTCGCCGGCGGACCCGGGATCGGTGTCCGTCCCGGCCGCGGGCTCGGTCTCGGCGTCGGGACCGGCCGGCTCCGGACCGTCGTCACCGGAGGGGTCGGGCCGCTCGTCCCCCGACACCCCCGGCCGCGCGTCCCCGGACACGTCGAGCCGCTCGTCCCCGGACACGTCGAGCCGCTCGTCCCCGGACACGTCGGGCCGCTCGTCCCCGGACACCGCCGCGCCCGAGGTGCGGCGCCGCTCGACCAGGTCCCCGACCGTCGCCGGCCGCGGCCGGCGGGTCCGCGCGGCCCGGGCGGCCCGCGCGCGCTCCGCGGCCGACCGGCCCGGGCGGGCCGACCGGCCCCGCCCGCCGCGGCCCGCCGGTGCGCGCCCGGCGAGCTCGGGACCGGCGCAGGTCAGCACCGCAGGCACCCCGACGAGGAGCAGGACCGAGAGTCCGGCCGCGCTGCCGTGGAACGACACCGGGTCGTACGGGCCACCGGCCAGCTGCCCGCCGGCCACCGTCGCCAGCAGGAACACGCCGACCGCCACGAGCGCCACGGCGGTCGCCGGGGCGGCGATCCGGTCCCCGGGCGCCCCGGCGTCGGGCAACCGGCGGCGGCAGGCCATCCCGGTCAGCACGCCGACCGCGACCGGCAGCAGGAACACCAGCGGCGCCGCGGGCGGCACGGTCGTCACCGGCAGCACCGCGGTGAGCGGGAAGGGCGGCAGCGGGCCCGGCGCCGCGGCCAGCGGCGAGGACGTCGCGATCCCGACCGACACGCCAGCGCCCAGCGCCCACGACAGCGCGCCGACCAGCGCGTTCGGCAGATACCCCACGGCCAGCACGAGCACCCCCGCGGCGGCGAGGACGCCGGGGCCGAGGCGGGCGGCGGCGTCGGTGGCGTCGACGGCGTTCACCGCGAGCACCGTGCACAGCACCAGCGCCCCGACCATCAGCAGCCCGGTGACGGCGACCCGCACCCCGGCCAGCACCGACTCCGCGCCGGGCCAGAGGCCCACGACCCGTCGCCAGGCCACCGGCGGGCCGCACGCGATCAGCACCCCGGCGCCGGCGGCCGCCCCACCGATCAGGCCGGCGCCGACCATGGACGCCCACGGTGCCGTCACCGCCATCTCCCGCGGCAGCAGCGCCCCGGCGAGTACCGCCACCGCGGCGGCGGCGCCGGCCTGGGACGCGACCACCGCGCCGGCGTCGTGCCGGACCCGGCCGCCCAGGCGTCGCACCGCCCACCGGGAGAAGAACGCGACCATCCCGACGGCCACCGCGGTCGGCATCAGCGGCAGCACGCCGAGGGGACGGCCGTCGAGCGCGACCGGGATCTGGTGCGCGGCCAGCCACATCGGGACGGCGGCGGCGAGCGCGCCGTCCGCGGTCACCGGGGCGCCCCCGGTCGCGGTGAGCAGCGCGGCGACCGGGACGAGCAGGGTGTAGCCGGCGAGGACCGCGCCCATGGTCGCGGCCAGCAGCACCCGCAGCCGGTCGAGCCCGTCGGCCCGGCCGCGGGGCCGGGACGGGCGACCGGCGGAGGTCGCGCCGCGCCGGGTACCACCCGGACGCTCGGCGACGGCCGTCGCCCGCGCGCCCCGGGCCCGACCCGCCGCCCCGGACGACCGGGATCCGGCTGCAGTACGTCCGCGTTCGGCCCGGGATGGCGTGCTCACCCGGTCAGGGTCGCAGCGCGGGACCCGCTACCCGGTCAGGCACGCCGGAGGTGTGACCGCCGGGGCACGAGCGGTGCGGCGATCAGGACGACGGCGTGGACCCCGGATCGGTGCGGAACCGCCGCGTGGTCTCGTCGCCGTCGGACGGCTCGCCGTCCGTCCCGGCCGCGGCCGCACCGTTCGCCGCCGGGTGCTGCTCCGCGGAGGCGGTGACGTCGCCGGTGTAGGACCGGGTGGCGGGCGGCTGCGCCGGCCCGTCCACCGGCTGCGGCGTGGAGAGGCCCTGTCCGGCCTGGCCGCCGGACGGCTGCGACCCGGACGGCTGGGACCCGGAAGGCTCCTGCGAGCCCGGCTGGTCCGCCCCGGAGGCGCCCACCTCGGTCACCGGGGGTGCGATGCGGTCCCCGTAGGACACCCCGGACAGTGCCCCACCGGCCGAGGGCGACCCGTGGACCGGCTGCCCGTACTGCGGAGCCGGCGAGCCGGCGCCCTGGTCGCCGTAGCCGGGCGCCCCGGGGTACGGGGCGGCGGGTCGTCCGTACGGGTGCTGCCCGTACTGGCCCTGCGGGACGGGCGGAGCCCCGGCCTGCTGCACCTGCTCGGCGGGCTGCCCCGGCTGGTCGTGCACTCCCGGGACCTGCTGCCCCGGCACCTGCTGGCCGTACCGGACGTACTCACCCTGCTGTCCCGGCTGCTGCCCCGGCCCGGGCTGCCCCGGCTGCGCGTACTCACCCGGCCTGCCGTACTGGCCCGGCTGCCCGTACTGACCGGGCTGCGCCCCGTACTCACCCGGCTGGCCGTAGGGGACGTGCGACGGCTGGTCGGCCTGCGGCACGTACTGGCCCGGCTGCGCGTACTGCCCCTGCTGGCCGTACTGCCCGTACGCCGGGTACTGGCCGAACGAGGCGGCCTGGCCGACCTGCTCGTAGTGGCCGGGCACGGCCTGACCGGGCTGACCGGCGGGCGGACCGGCGGCCCAGGCGGGCTGCCCGCCCTGCACCGGCTGGCCGGGGTACCCGCCGGGCCGGGCCGGCAGCCCGGGGGTGCCCCACTGCGGCTCGGACACGTGCGCCGGACGCGGCGCGGGCGGGCTCAGGACGCCGCTGAGCAGCAGCTGGCCGTAGAGCAGCGCCCCGGCCGACAGCAGCGCGAACACCAGCGCCGACCAGCTCGCCGCACCCGCGACCAGCGGCGTCCCGGCACCGGTGAACAGCAGCAGCATCACCAGGAAGCCGGTCGTGGTCAGCGTGACGCCCGCGACCAGGGTCCGCCCGGTACCGGGCAGCAACGACAGCGAGCCGGCGACCCCGCCCCCGATGACCAGCGCCAGCGGGTACCAGAGCCCGGCGCCGACGTCGAAGAAGCTCGCGACCAGGGACAGCAGTGCCAGACCACCACCGGCCAGGACGGCGAGGCGGGCCGGTCCGGCGGGCGCCGCCGCGCCGTCGCCCGGTGAGGAGGGCTGGTTGCTGCTCATGACGGTCTTCCCCCGCAGGCCGCGGCGTCCGCGGCGTCGACTCCGTGCTGTCCGGACCGACGCTAGACCATCCCGTGGCACGCCCGGGTGACGACGCCGGGCGCGCGGACACGCGCGGGCCCCGGGACGCATCCCGGGGCCCGCGCGTCACAGCCGGACGGGGCTCAGCCCGCGAGGATCTCCTTCATCAGCGCGGCGGTCTCGGACGGCGTCTTGCCGACCTTGACGCCCGCGGCCTCGAGGGCCTCCTTCTTCGCCTGCGCGGTGCCGGCCGAGCCGGACACGATGGCGCCGGCGTGGCCCATCGTCTTGCCCTCCGGCGCGGTGAAGCCCGCGACGTAGCCGGCGACCGGCTTGGTGACGTTGGCCTTGATGAAGTCGGCGGCCCGCTCCTCGGCGTCGCCACCGATCTCGCCGATCATCACGATGGCCTCGGTCTCCGGGTCCGCCTCGAACGCCTCGAGGGCGTCGATGTGCGTGGTGCCGATGACCGGGTCTCCGCCGATGCCGATGGCGGTGGAGAAGCCGAACTCGCGCAGCTCGAACATCATCTGGTAGGTCAGCGTGCCGGACTTCGACACCAGACCGATCTTGCCGGGGCCGGCGATGTTCGCCGGGATGATGCCGGCGTTGGACTTGCCGGGCGAGATGATGCCCGGGCAGTTCGGCCCGATGATGCGGGTCTTGTTGCCCTTGGCGCAGGCGTGCGCCCAGAAGTAGGCGGAGTCGTGCACCGGGACGCCCTCGGTGATCACCACGGCGAGGCCGATCTCGGCGTCGATCGCCTCGATGACCGCGTCCTTGGTGAACTTCGGCGGGACGAACAGCACCGACACGTCGGCGCCGGTCTCCTTCATGGCCTCCTCGACCGTGCCGAAGACCGTGACGTCCTTCTCGCCGATGGTGTGCGTGGTGCCGGCCTTGCGGGCGTTCACACCACCGACGATGTTCGTGCCCGAGGCGAGCATCTTGGTGGCGTGCTTGGTGCCCTCGCCACCGGTGATGCCCTGGACGATGACCTTGCTGTTCTCGTTGAGGAAGATCGACATTTCTCTCAGGCTCCCGCGGCGTTCGCCAGCTCGGCGGCCTTCGCGGCCGCGTCGTCCATCGTTGCCACCACCGTGACGAGCGGGTGGTTCGCCTCGGCCAGGATCGCGCGACCCTCGTCGACGTTGTTGCCGTCCAGGCGGACGACCAGCGGCTTGGTGGCGTCGTCACCCAGGATCTTCAGGGCCTCGACGATGCCGTTCGCGACGGCGTCGCAGGCGGTGATGCCGCCGAAGACGTTGACGAAGACGCTGCGCACCTCGTCGTCGCCCAGGATGACGTCCAGGCCGTCGGCCATGACCTGCGCCGACGCGCCGCCGCCGATGTCGAGGAAGTTCGCCGGCTTCACGCCGCCGTGCGCCTCACCGGCGTACGCGACGACGTCCAGCGTGCTCATGACCAGGCCCGCGCCGTTGCCGATGATGCCGACCTGGCCACCCTCGAGCTTGACGTAGTTGAGGCCCTTGGCCTTGGCCTTCGCCTCGAGCGGGTTCTCGGTGCGCTCGTCGACCAGCGACTTGTGCGCCTCGTGCCGGAACTCGGCGTTCTCGTCCAGGGTGACCTTGCCGTCGAGGGCGATCACCTTGTCCTGCGGGTCACGGACGAGCGGGTTGACCTCGACGAGGGTGGCGTCCTCGGCGACGAAGGTCTCCCACAGCTTCACGATGACGTCGGAGGCCTGCTCGGCGACGGCGGCCGGGATCTTGCCCGCGGCGACGATCTCGTCGGCCTTGGCCTTGTCGACACCGGCGATCGGGTCGATCGCGATCCGGGCCAGCGCGTCCGGACGCTCGACGGCCAGCTGCTCGATCTCCATGCCGCCCTCGGCCGAGCACATGGCCAGGAACGTGCGGTTGGAGCGGTCCAGCAGGAACGAGAAGTAGTACTCCTCGGCGATGTCGCTGGCCTCGGTGACCAGCACCTGGTGGACGGTGTGACCCTTGATGTCCAGCCCGAGGATGGCCTCGGCCTTCTCCTTGGCCTCGTCGGCCGTCTCGGCCAGCTTCACGCCGCCGGCCTTGCCCCGGCCACCGGTCTTGACCTGGGCCTTGACCACGACGGCGGTGCCCAGCTCGGCTGCCGCGGCCGCCGCGTCGGCGGCGTTGTCCACGGTGCGGCCCGGCAGCACCGGGACTCCGTGCGCGGCGAAGAGGTCCTTCGCCTGGTACTCGTACAGGTCCACTCGGCTCTCCCGCTCCACTTCGCTCTCGCCGCGACCGGCGCGTTCCCGGGGTCCCCGGGCGCGCTCCGCACCGTGAGGCGGCAGCGGTCGCGGGTCTCGGTCGTGCTGCGTCCGGGAGCCTAGCCACGCGGCCCGCACCGTCACTGACCTGGGCCGGTGACAGCTGTCACCCCGTACGGCCGGGACACGATTCAGATCCTCGGACAAGCGCTTGCGGCACCGAATGGTCGGTCGACGGGTCCGCGGGACGTGATCGGGGTTACTCTGGATGGCATGGCGACGAGGCCGTCCGGAGGGTGTCGCCTGCGTGCGATCGCCACCGGGGCAGCCACCCTGGCGACGGATCTCGGGCAGGCGGCCGGCTACGCCGCGCGCACCTTCACCTCGCCGGCCGGACTGCGTGGGCTGGCCGTCGAGGGAGCGTGGCTGACCGCACACCTGGCGCTCTACCCGATCGGGCTGATCTCCGAGACCGCCCGGCCGCAGGGGCACTGGCGCACCGACACCCTCCCTCCGTCGAAGCGGAGCCTGGTGGTCACCGACCCGGCCGCCGCGGGCACGCCGATCCTGCTCATCCACGGGATCATGGACAACCGCTCGGCGTTCACCGTGTTCGCGCACGCGCTGCGGCGGCGCGGGTTCGGCGCGGTGCACGCGATCAACTACAGCGTGCTGACCGGCGACGTCCGGTCGGCGGCCGAGGAGCTGCACGCGCACGTCGAGCGGCTGCGCGAGACCAGCGGCGCGGACCGGGTGCACCTGGTCGGGCACTCGCTCGGCGGCGTGATCGCCCGCTACTACGTGCAGCGGATGGGCGGCGACGCGGTCGTCGACACCCTGGTCACGCTCGGGGCTCCGCACTCGGGCAGCAATCTCGCCCTGCTCGCGCCGACCGCGCTGGCCCGTCAGCTGCGGCCCGGCTCGCCGCTGCTGCGCGAGCTCGACGAGCCCGCGCCCGGCTGCCGCACCCGGTTCCTGGTCGTCTGGTCCCGGATGGACGAGGTCATCGTCCCGCAGCGCAACGCGCGGATCCGGCATCCGGACCTGGACGTGCGCGAGCTCGCGTTCGACGACGTCGGGCACCTCGCGCTCCCGATCGACCCGCGCGCGGTGCACTGGGTGGCAAGCGCGCTCGCGACGCGCGACGAACGGCAGGACGACGGCGCGGCGACCGGCGGGCGGAGCCGCGCCCGAGGGACGCGGACACCACCCACACGCCGCACCGCCGCCCACTCCCGGCCCCGTGCCGGTTCCGCCGAACGGGGCGCCCCGGCCTCCTGATCAGGCCCGGACGGCGGCGTGTCGACGACATTCGGTGACCGTGCGCCGTCGTCGCCCCACCCTTGGTCGTGATTTTCCTACCGGTCGCCGACGAACGTGCGCCGACGGCGCCCGTACGGCGGTGGGGACGTTGTGGCGCTGCGCCGCCCGGGTTACCGTCCCGTAGTCCGACGTCACGGACCGGTCACGGTGATCGGCGCCTCCCCCGAAGGCGCCATCCCCCGGCGGAGCCCCCACTCCGACGATCACCGCCGAGCGGCCCGCGACGCCACGAACACCAGAAGGGCAGGTCTTGGCCCGCCACCGCTCCCCCAGCGGCGCCATCCGACCGGAGCTCCGGCCCGTCACGTCCCCCGGCGTGATGGCTCCCGCGAGCCCGCACCGGCTCCCGGCGCCTCCGCCGTCGGCGCGGCGTGTCCGCATGACGGTCGCCGCGGCGGCCGGCGGCGCGCTCGTCGCCGCCGGCCAGACGGTCGCCGGCGCGCTCGGCGTCCCCGGTCTCGGCGGAGCCCTGCCGACCGTGGAGGACGACTACGCCGCCCTCGCCGCCTCGGCGATGCTCCCGGTGGCTACCGAGACGCGCGCGGATACCACGGCCCCCGCCGTGACCTCCGCGATCGGCGGCGAGCAGCTCGCGCAACCGGCGTCGCTGCCCGACCTGGACCAGACCGCCGAGGTCGACGTCGCCAGCATCACCAAGGCGGCCCGGCTCGGCGAGGAGGCTGCCAAGGTCGAGCGCGCGATCTCCACCGCGATGTCGCACGGCGCCCCGCAGGCCGTCCTGTACAACGACGAGGCACTCGTGATGCCGACCGAGGGCCGGTTCACCTCCGGCTTCGGCGCCCGCTGGGGTGTGCAGCACCAGGGCATCGACCTGGCCGCCCCGATCGGCACCCCGATCTTCGCCCTCACCGACGGCAAGGTCGTGAAGTCCGGTGCGGCCAGCGGCTTCGGGATGTGGGTGGTCCTGGAGCACCCGGACGGCACCAGCACCGTCTACGGGCACATCAACCGGTCGTTCGTCGAGGTGGGTCAGCAGGTGAAGGCCGGCGACGAGATCGCCGAGGTCGGCAACCGCGGCCAGTCCACCGGCCCGCACCTGCACTTCGAGGTCTGGACCGCCGACGGCACCAAGACCAACCCGCTGCCGTACCTGGCCGAGCGCGGCCTGGACCTCACCGACGCCACCCGCGGCCGCAACGCCTGACCCGTCCTTCGCGCGGCGGCACGAACCCGACACACTGTCCGGGTGAGCGCCGAGGGGGACTACCGGATCTCCGACGACGAGCGTCGGGCGGTCGACGCCCGGCTGCAACGGGCACACGGCGACGGCCGGCTGTCCCTCGAGGAGTACGAGGAGCGCTCGGCGAGTGCCTGGGAGGCCCGGACCCGCACCGACCTGGAACCGCTGACCCGGGACCTGCCACCCGACCCGGCCGACGAGCGCACGGCCGCGCCGGCGCTGTCCACCGAGCGAGCGCCGTCGCGGGCCGGGGATTTCGCCGCGGCCGCCGGCCGGCGTGTCGGCGGTGCGATCGGCGCGGTGGTGCTGGTCGCCGCGGCGGTCTGGGGCGCCCCGCAGCTGTTCTCCGACGGCGTCACCGTGTTCGGGTCGCGCACCGTCGGCGTCGCGCCGGGCGCGGACCAGGTCCGGTCGGGCGTGCTGTTCGGGTCGGTCCGGGTCGTCGTGCCCGACGGCGAGCGGGCCCAGCTCGGCGGGTTCACCCTGTTCAGCTCCACCGAGTGCCCGACGGCCTGCACCGGCGCCGCGGCCCGCACCATCGATGTCGGGGTCTCGAGCGTGTTCGGCTCGGTCGAGGTGCTCACCCCCGCCGAGGCCGCGAACCCGGACCGGGACGACGACCCCGGAGACGAGCTCGACGACGACTGAGAGCTACAGCTTCTGCATCGGCACGCCGCCGATCAGCATCAGCCGCACCGTCCCACCGCTGCCGAAGTCGATCGTGACCGTGGCCCGCGGCCCGACGCCGTCCGAGGCGATCACCGTGCCCAGGCCGTACTTGTCGTGGTTGACCCGGTCGCCGACGTCGAGCTGCAGCGACTGGTTGTTCAGCGACCGCTCCGGCACCTTCCAGTCGCCCCGGTCGGTGGCGGTGCTGCGCCGGCCGAAGCCGAACCGGCCCACCGGGGCCGACGGCCGCTCGGCCGCGAGCTGGGCCTCGGTACGGCGCCACTCGACGAGGTCGGGCGGCACCTCGTCCAGGAACCGGGACGCCGGGTTGGTGCTCGGCTGGCCGAACGCCGACCGGACGATCGCCCGGGACACGTAGAGGCGCTGCTCGGCACGGGTGATCCCGACGTAGGCGAGCCGGCGCTCCTCGGCCAGCTCCTTCGGGTCCCCGAGCGTGCGCAGGTGCGGGAAGATCCCGTCTTCCCAGCCGGTCAGGAACACGACCGGGAACTCCAGGCCCTTCGCGGTGTGCAGGGTCATCAGGGTGACCACGCCGGAGTCGTCGTCCGGGATCGAGTCGGCGTCGGCGACGAGCGCGACGCGCTCGAGGAACGCCGCCAGCGAGCCCGGCGCCGGGGAGCCGTCGTCGGCATCCTGGGCGGCGTAGTCCGGGACGTCTACAGCGGGCGCCTCACCGGACCCGATCGCCCCGCCGTCGGTGCCGCCGTCCGGCGACGCCAGGTCGGCGACGGCCGCGTCCCCGGCGAACTCGCGGGCCACGGTGACCAGCTCGGCGAGGTTGTCCATCCGGGTGCCGTCCTGCGGGTCCTCGGAGGCCTGCAGCTCGTCGGTGTACCCGCTGCGCGCGTAGACCGCCTCCAGGATCTCGGCGGTGTCGTCGCCGCGCTCCACCAGCTCGCCGAGCTCGTCGAGCATCCGCACGAAGCCGGCGATGTTGCGCTGCGAGCGGGTGGCCAGTGCGGGCAGCTTCGCGGGCTCCTCGGCGGCGGTGCGCAACGCCCGGGCGAACGAGGTCCGCTCCCGCTCGGCGTACTCGGCGACGACCGCCTCGGCCCGGTCCCCGATGCCGCGCTTGGGCACGTTGAGGATGCGGCGCAGGCTGACCGTGTCCTCCGGGTTGGACAGCACCCGCAGGTAGGCCAGCGCGTCCCGGATCTCGCGGCGCTCGTAGAACCGGACGCCGCCGACCACCTTGTACGGCATCCCGACGCGGAGGAACACGTCCTCGAACACCCGGGACTGGTTGTTGGTGCGGTAGAAGACCGCGATGTCGGAGTTCCGGTACTCGCCGGAGTCGACCAGCCGGTCGATCTCGCGGGCGACGAACGACGCCTCGTCGTGCTCGTTGTCGGCGACGTAGCCGACCAGTTTCTCGCCGTCACCGGAGTCCGACCACAGCCGCTTGTCCCGCCGCTCGGGGTTGCGGGCGATCACCGCGTTCGCCGCGGACAGCACGGTCTGGGTGGAGCGGTAGTTCTGCTCGAGCAGGATCGTGCGCGCGTCCGGGAAGTCCTGCTCGAACTCGACGATGTTGCGGATGTTCGCGCCGCGGAAGGCGTAGATCGACTGGTCGGAGTCCCCGACCACGCACAGCTCGGCCGGCGAGGCCTTCTCCGTGGCCGGCAGCACCAGCTGCCGGACCAGCTCGTACTGCGCGTGGTTGGTGTCCTGGTACTCGTCGACCAGGACGTGCCGGAACCGGCGGCGGTAGTACTCGGCGACCGCGGGCATCCGGTCGAGCAGCGAGACCGTCTCCATGATCAGGTCGTCGAAGTCGAACGCGTTCGCCTGCCGCAGCCGGGCCTGGTAGACGCCGTAGACCTCGGCGATCCGGCGCTCGTGGTCGGTGCCGGCGCGGGCCGCCGCGTCGTCCGGGCCGAGGAGCTCGTTCTTCAGGTTCGAGATCTGCGCGGCCAGCGCGCGCGGCGCGAACTTCTTCGGGTCCAGCTCCAGGTCCCGTCCGACGATCCCGACCAGCCGGCGGGTGTCGTCGGCGTCATAGACCGAGAACGCGCTGCGCACCCCGAGGTGCTTGGCCTCGCGGCGCAGGATCCGCACGCACATGGAGTGGAACGTCGACACCCACATCGGCCCGGACCGCCGGCCGACCAGTGCGTCGACCCGCTCCTTCATCTCGGCCGCGGCCTTGTTGGTGAAGGTGATCGACATGATCTCGCCGGGGTGCACGTCGCGTTCGGCGAGCAGCCAGCCGATCCGGTGGGTGAGGACGCGGGTCTTGCCCGACCCGGCGCCCGCCACGATGAGCAGTGGGGTCCCGGCGTGGGTCACCGCCTCGCGCTGACGGTCGTTGAGGCCCTCGAGCAGCGCACGGCCGCGCGAGGTCCGCGGCTCGGGCAGCGAGCCGGTCCCGGGGAGTTCGAACAGCGCACTCATCGTGTCGAACACGGTACCGCCGGGGTCCGACAGTCCCGAGGCCCGGCGGTCGAGGGCCGAGGCAGCAGCACCCGGCCCGGGATCGAGGGCCCGCCACCGGCCCGCTGGGCGACGACGACATGGCGCCGGATGTGGCACACTCCACCGCATGCGCAGCACCAGGCGATTTCGCTACGGGTACCGGACTCCGGCACCCGTGCAGCGCCCAGCCTGAGCGCAGCCCGACCGACACGCCCCGGAGTCCACGGACCCGGGGCGTTCGCATGTCCTCGGTCCGCGGCCCCGACCGCCCGATCGAGACGAGGAGACCATGACCGTGACCCACGCCGGCCCCGCACCCGCGGATCCCCCGGAGAACCCCGCACCGGAGACCCCCGGCCCGGCCCACACCGACACCGTGCGGACCGACGCGGACGCCGACATCGACGTCTTGCGCGGGGAGATCGACCGGCTCGACGCCGAGATCCTCGACGCGATCCTGCGCCGGACCGAGGTGTCCAAGCGGATCGGCGCCGCACGGATGGCCGCCGGGGGGCCGCGGATCGTCTACAGCCGCGAGATGGCCGTGCTGGACCGGTTCCACGCGCTGGGCCCCGAGGGACGCGAGCTCGCGATGATGCTGCTCCGCCTCGGCCGCGGGCGGCTGGGCGGGCGATGACACCGCGGTGGCGTGACGGTGACGGACGGGCGCTGATCACTGCGGGTGGCGGCCGACCCCCCGGACGCCGGTTCGGCGTCACGCGTGGTGAGCGCGACACGCCCGCGATCGCCCGGTGACCGTTCGCCGATTCGCCTCCGGCGCCCGCCCGGTGACCGGGCGTGGGCGCGCTCGGAGCCCGACCTGCGACTTCCGGCCGCACGGCATCACGGACAGGTTGCCTGAACCGCGAACGAATGGGGCGAACGGTCGGTTACGGCCGATGAGCGGAAATCACTCGTTCGGATGATGCGCGACGAGCGGACAGTGACCACTTGGTGATCTTTGCGCCATCCGGTACACCTTCTCGGGTAACGATCCCCGAAGGAGGACGTGCGGTCGTGACCGACACCCCCGCCGGCGCCCCGCTCCCCGGCGCCCCCGGCGCCGCAGGGCACCGAGAGGCAGTGAGCGTCGCCGAACTGCTGGCCCGTCACTCGTCGTCCGCGCAGCAGGCCCGTGAGGCCGCC
Source organism: Pseudonocardia nematodicida (assembly GCF_040105385.1). Taxonomy (NCBI): domain Bacteria; kingdom Bacillati; phylum Actinomycetota; class Actinomycetes; order Pseudonocardiales; family Pseudonocardiaceae; genus Pseudonocardia; species Pseudonocardia nematodicida. Next base: position 362,889 of record NZ_JBEDNQ010000003.1, on the reverse strand, counting down.
GGCCCGGCGACCGGCCAGGTCCTGTCCGTCGGCGACCTGCTGCGTCGCGAGGGCCGCGCACCCGCCGTGCCCACCGGCCCCACCGTGGCCGTGCCGACCGCCGCCGTCTCCGCGGGCACCCCGGGCGGCTGGCCGGACATCGACCTCCCGCAGCCGCGCGCCACCGGCGCCGGTGCCGCCCAGGAGTGGCCGGTCCGGCCCGCCTCCGGCCGCCGCCGGGCAGGCGCCGTCGCGGGCGCCCTCGTCGCCGCCGGGTCGGTCTTCGGCGCGGCCCTCTACAACGGCGCGGCCTCGCACGACTCCGAGGCCCAGGCCGCCGCGGACGGGCTCTTCCCCGGTGTCGGCCTGCCCGCCGCCGACCCGGCCGGCGCGCTGCCGGCGCAGTACCTGCCCGCGAACGTCGCCCTGTCGACGCCGCTGCCCGAGCTGCCCGAGACCGCCCCCGGGGCCGGCGACTGGATGGGCGTCGCGTTCGGCCAGCAGCAGGGCTCCGGCTCCGCGGCCGGCACGCTCCGCGAGGTCTCCACCGGAGCCGGACCCATCTCGGACACCGGCACCGGGACCACCGCGCCCGCTCCGGCGCCCGCCCAGAGCGTCCAGAACGCCCTGGCCGCGGTCGCCACCGCGCCGGCCGGCGGCTCCACCGGCACGGGCTCGCCGCTCGGTGAGCTGCCCGTCGTCGCGGCGATCAACAACCCGGACCGCGCTCCGGCCGGCAACCTGCTCGACCCGGTCACCGCGCCCGGCCCGTCCGCGGGCGGGACCAGCACCGGCCCGGTGCAGGACGTCACCGAGTCCGTCCGCCCGGTCGGCGACGGCGTCGGCGGGGTCGTGGCCCCGGTCGCGGTCGCCACCGCCCCGGTGGGCGACCTCGTCGGCGGGACCGTGAGCCCGGTGACCGGCGCACTCTCGCCCGTGACCGCCGCCGCGCAGCCGCTCACCCAGCCGGTGGCCGACACCCTGGAGCCGGTCACCACACCGGTCCTGGGTGCGCTGTCCCCGGTCACCGAGCCGGTCCTGAGCGCCACGGAGCCGCTCACCGGCCCGGTGCTGCGGGCCGCCGAGCCCGTCACCTCGCTGCTGGACACCTCCTCGGCGCAGGGCGCCTCGGACGACGACGAGGACTCGACCGGCGACGACGAGACCCGGGCCCTGCCGCTCGTCGGCCAGACCGTCACCGACGTCGCAGCCCCGGTCACCGAGGCCACGGAGGGCGTCACTGCCCCCGTCACCGACGTGGTCGCCGACGTCACCGAGCCGGTCGGCGAGACCGTCGGCGACGTCACCGCGCCGGTGGAGTCCGTGACGTCGTCGGTCACCGAGCCGGTCGGCGAGACGCTCTCCGACACCACCGAGCCCGTCGCGGACCTCGCCTCCGGCGTGACCGAGCCGGTCGGTGGCCTGGTCGGCGGGGTCGTCGACGCCCCCGGCTCGCTGTTCCAGTCCAACAACTGATCCGGCTCCGGCCCCGAGGTGCGTCTGCAGGGGCGGCGCGACCTACACGAGCCTCCTGTCGGTGCCGATACTCCTTCCGGCCCGCTCCGGTCGCTGCGCGACCTACACGAGCCTCCTGTCGGTACCGATGCTCCTTCCGGCCCGCTCCGGTCGCTGCGCGACCTACACGAGCCTCCTGTCGGTAGCCCAGCGGGACAGCTCGTGCCGGTTCGACGTCTGCGTCTTGCGCAGCACGCTCGACACGTGGGTCTCCACCGTCTTCACCGAGATGAACAGCTCCCCCGCGATCTCCTTGTAGGCGTACCCGCGGGCCAGCAGGCGCAGCACGTCGCGCTCCCGCTTGGTGAGCTGGTCCACCTCCGGGTCCACCGGCGGCGCCGCCCCCGGCCGGTCGGAGAACGCGTCCAGCACGAACCCGGCCAGCCGGGGCGAGAACACCGCGTCGCCGGCGCGGACCCGGCGGACGGCGTCCGCGAGCTCCCGGCCCGAGATCGTCTTCGTGACGTAGCCGCGGGCCCCGGACCGGATCACGCTGATCACGTCCTCGGCGGCGTCGGACACCGACAGCGCCAGGAACACCGACTCGGTCCCGGCTGCCCGGGCCCGGCGCAGCACCTCCGCTCCACCGCCACCGGGCATGTGCACGTCCAGCAGCACGACGTCGGGCGCCAGGTGCCCGACACCGGCCACGGCCTCGTCCACCGACCCCGCCTCGCCGACGACCTCGAGCACCGGCGAGCGCCCGTCGCCCCGGTCCAGCTCGGCCCGCACGCCGGACCGGAACAGCGCGTGGTCGTCGACCAGGTAGACCCGGATATCGGTCCGCCCCTCGGTGTCGGCGGTCTCGGTCATGACGTCCCCTCCTGTGCCAGCGGCATCGACAGCCGCACCTCGGTCCCCTCGCCGGCACCGGTGCGCAGCCGGACCGTACCGCCGTGCCGTTCCATCCGGGCGTGGACGGAGTCCGCCAGGCCGTGCCGGTCGCCGTCGACGGCGTCCGGGTCGAATCCGCGTCCCCGGTCCCGGACGAACACCTCGGCGGTCCCCGGCTCACCCTCGGCGGCCGGCTCGACCTCGACGTAGACGTCCACCTCGGACGCCCCCGAGTGCTTCGCCGCGTTCACCATCGCCTCGCGCGCCGCCAGCACCAGGGCACGCAGGTCGGCGTCGAGCTCGGCGTCGCCGACCAGGACCGGTCCGACGGCGACGGCGTAGGTGTCCTCGACCTCGGCCGCGACCCGGGTGATCGCGGCGGCCAGCGTCGTGTCGGTGCCGGTGGCGACGCCGTCGCCACCGCGGGCCCGCCCACCCGGGCCGTAGAGCCAGGACCGCAGCTCGCGTTCCTGCCCGCGGGCCAGCCGCTGCACCTCGCGCTGGTCCCCCGCCTGGCGCTGGATCAGCGCGAGGGTCTGCAGCACCGAGTCGTGCAGGTGGGCGGCGATCTCCATCCGCTCCGCCTCGACCGCGCGGGCCCGTCGTTCCTCGCCGAGGTCGCGCACCAGCCGCACCCACCACGGGACGGTCAGCACCGCCACCCCCAGCAGGGTCGCCAGCGCGGCGAGCAACCCGAACCGGACCTGGCCCAGGTCGAGGTTGCCGACCAGGAACACGGCCAGCCCGGTCGCGACCAACCCGGCGCCGAGCAGGCTGCGCAGCAGCGCGGCACGCCCGCCGACGACGCGGGTCCGCGCGTCCCGCGCCCACCGGCGGCGTTGCGCCTCGTCGGCCTCCCGCCAGACGACGGCGGCACCGACCGTGGCCAGGCCCAGCGGGCCCGCGATCCAGCCGAGCACCACCGAACCCGAGGTCGCCGCGACCAGCGAGAGCCCGATCCCGAGGGTGAGCAGGCCGAGCGCCTGCAGCTGCTCCGCCCGGCTCACCGTCCGGTCGACCGGGGCACTCTCCTGCCGGACGAACACCCACAGCAGCGCGTAGGCCAGGATGCCGGCCCATCCGACGAAGGTCAGGGCCACGAACGCGGCCCGGACCCAGCGGACGTCCACACCCAGGTGGTCGGCCACCCCGCCCGCGACGCCGCCGAGCATCCGTCCCGACCGGCGCCGGGTGAGCGTGGGACGGGCCGGCAGGCGGGTGGTCGCGGACTGCCCGGCGGCGGCGTCCGCGGCGGGCGGCCCGTGCGGGTGCGGCGACCCCGGGTCCGCGGGTGCACCCGCCCCCGGCTCCGCACCGGCGGCCGGAGCCGAGCCGCCACCCGCACGACCACCACCACCGGCACCGTCGGCCGGCGCCTCGGCGCGCGACACCGGAACGGTCGCGCCGGGATCCCCGTCCGTGCGCGGGCGCACCCACCACGGCTCGGCGGGTGCCGCCGGGCCACGGGCGGGCGGATCGGTCCTGTTCACGCCCTCCATCGTCACACGCTCCGGCGCTCTCCCCCTCCGGTCCGGTTCGGGGGTCGCCTCCGGGTTCACCCTGACCCCCCCGGTCACCCCGAGCGGGCAGGCTGATCGGCATGAACGGAACGCGGAGCCCCGACACCGGGGTGCAGGGCATGGACACCCTGCGCGACATGTGGGAGTCCCGGCCCCTGCGGCCGCGTGACGACCGGAAGCTGGCCGGGGTCGCCGCCGCGATCGCGCGACGCTACGAGATCGACCCGACCCTGGTGCGGATCGCGTTCGTCGTCGCCACGATCGCCGGCCCCGGGCTGCCGCTCTACCTCGCCGGGTGCGCGGTGCTGCCGGACGCCGGCCCGCCCGGCGCGGCCGCACCGTGCCGCCGGGGGACCGCGTCCTCGGCACTGTCGATCGTGCTGCTCTCGCTGGCCGTCCTGCTGGCGATCCCGCTGGTGTTCGCCGCCGAGCGCCTCATCGCCACGGTCGTGACCGTCGGACTGCTGGTCGCGCTGCACATCACCCGCGGCTCCCGGCCCGGGGCCCGGGAGGCGGCCGTCGCACCGACCCCGGCGCCGCCGTGGGTCGCGCCGGACGGGACGACGCAGCAGGCCGCGGTCCCGCCCGTCCCCGAGCGCACCCCGCCGGCCTGGGACCCGCTGGGCGCCGCCCCGTTCGCCTGGGACCTTCCCGAGCCGGGGCCCGAACCCGCCCCGCCACCCGTGCCACGGTCGAAGCTGACACCGGTCACGCTGGCCGCCGCGCTCGTCGTGGCGGGCATGGTCGGGGTGGTCGTACTGGCCGCGCCGGGCGCGGTGCCGCCGTCCGCGGTGCCGGGCGCCGCGCTGGCCGTCGTCGGGATCGGGTTGCTGGTCGGCGCGTTCCGCAGGGCCGGCCGCTGGCTGATCCCGTTCGCCCTGGTGCTCGCCCTGGCCACGGGGCTCACGTCGCTGGCGAACGGCGCGCTCGGGCCCGACGGCTGGGCGACCCGGGGCGGCGTCGGCGCGGTCGTCGAGGCCCCGGCGAACGCGGCCGCCGTCGCGCCGCAGTACCAGCGCGGAACGGGCTGGGTGGACCTGGACCTGCGTCAGGTCGACCTCACGCCCACCCCGGGTGCGGACGGGCCGGTCCGCAGCCGGATCGAGGTGGGGATCGGCGGCGCGAGCGTGACGGTGCCGCGCGACGCCGACGTCGTCGTCCGCGGGGAGGCCGGCTACGGGAACGTGACCGTCGACGGGCAGTCGCAGTCCGGGCGCGACGTGCGGCTCGACGTCACCGACCCCGGCCCGGACGGGCCCGGCGGCCGGGTGCTGGAGCTCGACCTGCGGACGGAGATGGGCAGCGTGGAGGTGCACCGTGGATAGGACCACGAGGCGGCCGGATGCGGTCGCGCTGATCGCGGGGCTGCTGTCCCTGCTGGTCGCCGTCCTCGGGATCACCGGCAGCGACCTGCTCACGGTCGTCGACCTGCGCTGGGTGCTCGCCGGGGCCGCGGTCCTGGCCGGCATCGCGTTCCTGGTGGCGAGCCTGCGGCACGCCCGCAGACAGGACTAGGACCACGGACGTCGCGGGCTGGGGAGCACCGCGGGCGTCCGCAGGAGCCCGCGCGGCAGCGGGCCCGATGGGGCGGGGCCGGTCATCGGCCCCGCCCTCTCCTGGGTGCGGGGTGGGATCACTCCCACTCGATGGTGCCCGGCGGCTTGCTGGTCACGTCCAGCACCACCCGGTTGACCTCGGAGACCTCGTTGGTGATCCGGGTCGAGATCCGCTCCAGCACGTCGTACGGTAGCCGGGTCCAGTCCGCGGTCATCGCGTCCTCGGAGCTGACCGGACGCAGGACGACCGGGTGGCCGTAGGTACGGCCGTCGCCCTGCACTCCGACCGAGCGCACGTCGGCGAGCAGCACCACCGGGCACTGCCAGATGTCGTGGTCCAGGCCCGCCGCGGTGAGCTCCTCGCGGGCGATCGCGTCCGCGGCGCGCAGCGTCTCCAGCCGGTCGTGCGTGACCTCGCCGATGATCCGGATGCCCAGGCCGGGACCGGGGAACGGCTGCCGGCGCACGATCACCTCGGGCAGGCCCAGCTCGGCGCCGACCGTGCGGACCTCGTCCTTGAACAGCGCGCGCAGCGGCTCGACCAGGGCGAACTCGATGTCGTCGGGCAGGCCGCCGACGTTGTGGTGGCTCTTGATCACCGCTGTGCCGTCGCCGCCGCCGGACTCCACGACGTCCGGGTAGAGCGTGCCCTGCACCAGGAAACCGACGTGATGGTCGGCGACGACCTCGGCGGTCGCGGCCTCGAAGACCCGGATGAACTCCCGGCCGATGACCTTGCGCTTCTCCTCGGGGTCGGTCACCCCGGCGAGCGCGTCGAGGAACCGGCCGGCGACGTCGACGGTGTGCAGGTTCGCCCCGGTCGCGGCGACGAAGTCCTTCTCGACCTGCTCGCGCTCACCGGCCCGCAGCAGCCCGTGGTCGACGAACACGCAGGTCAGCCGTTCCCCGATGGCCCGCTGGACGAGCGCGGCGGCGACCGCGGAGTCCACCCCGCCGGAGAGCCCGCAGATCGCGTGGCCGTCGCCGACCTGGGCCCGGATCGCCGCGACGGTCTCGTCGATGATCGACGCCGTCGTCCAGCTCGGGGTGATGCCCGCGACGTCGTGCAGGAACCGGCGCAGCACCTCCTGGCCGTGCGGCGAGTGGCCGACCTCCGGGTGGTACTGCACGCCGGCCAGCCGCCGGTCGGTGTCCTCGAACGCGGCGACCGCGACCCGGTCCGACGACGCCGTCACCGTGAAGCCCGCGGGCGCGGCGGTGACCGAGTCGCCGTGGCTCATCCACACCGCGTGCCGGGTGGGCAGCCCGTCGTGCAGCGCGCCGGGGGTGCCGGTGAGGGTGACCTCGGTGCGGCCGTACTCCCGGGTCCCGTCGTGCGCGACCTCGCCGCCGAGCGCGCGGGCCATCGCCTGGAAGCCGTAGCACATGCCGAAGACCGGGATGCCGGCCTCGAACAGGGCCGGGTCGACGGCCGGGGCGCCGTCGGCGTACACGCTGGCCGGGCCGCCGGAGAGGATCACCGCGGCGGGCTCGCGCGCGACGATGTCGGACACCGGCGTGGACGCGGGGACGATCTCGGAGTAGACGTCGGCCTCGCGCACGCGGCGGGCGATGAGCTGCGCGTACTGGGCGCCGTAGTCGACGACGAGGACGGTCGGGGTCTGCACGACGACCAGCGTAACCACGAGACACAGGCCACCCGGCCCCCGCTCCGCTGTGCCGCCTCGCGAACGGGCGGGTCAGGCCGGCGGTGCCGCCAGGCGCTCGATGCCGTCGAGGATCAGGCCGAGGCCGAACTCCCAGTCGTCGGCCGGGTCGTCGTCGTCGAACCCGCCGGCGTTCCAGAGCCGCAGCATCGTCGGGAACCGCTCCTCGGAGTAGTAGCTGCCCCAGAAACCCGCACGCGCCGAGTAGTAGTCGTCCCGGGACGCGCCGGTCCGGGACGCGACGCTGGTGTCGGTGATCTGCGCGCGGGCCGCACCGAAGACGTGCGACTCGATCAGCCCGGCCGACCGCACGACGGTCGCCGGGTCCAGCCCGGTCAGCGCGACGACCCGGTAGAGGTCCTCCTGGACGTCGAGCACGTGCGGCCCCAGCGGCATCCGCCACAGGTTGGAGCTGATCAGCCACGGGTGCTCGCGGTACATCCGCCAGGCCTCGTGCGCGTGGAACCCGGCCTGCGCCCGCCACGGCAGGTCCCGGTCGGGCAGCGCCCGGTCCGCCCATGCCCGGTCGATCATCAGCTCGAACAGCTCGTCACGGCCCGGCACGTAGGTGTAGAGGCTCATCGCCCCGACCCCGAGATGCTGGGCGACCTTGCGCATCGACAGCTCGTCGACCGACCGGGCGGCGACGGCCATCCCGGCCTCGACCACCTCGTCGAGGCTGAGCTTCTGGCGTGGCCCGCGGCGGGCCGGCGCGGGCGGGTCCCAGAGGAGCTCGATCATCGCCTGCCCCTCGGGCGTCCCCCACTGCTCCTGCTCGGTCACGGATCTCCTTCGCGTTCCTTCTCCGTACGGCGTACCCTATCGCTTCCGTACTCGGTACAGCGTACGAGAAGAGGAGCTTCGTTGATCCACACCGAATCCCTGACCCGGCACTTCCGGGTCGGGCGCGAGACCGTCGAGGCGGTAAGGGGCATCGACCTCGACGTCGGCGAGGGCGAGCTGGTCGCGTTCCTCGGCCCCAACGGCGCGGGGAAGTCGACGACGCTGCGGATGCTCACCAGCCTGCTGCCGCCCAGCTCCGGGCGCGCCGAGGTCGCCGGCCTCGACGTCGCCGCACATCCGGCGGAGGTACGCCGCCGGATCGGCTACATCGGACAGAAGGACGGTGCCGGGCACAACTACCGGGTCCGCGACGAGCTGGTGCTGCAGGGCCGCTTCTACGGCCTGGCGAAGACCGCGTCGATCGAGGCCGCGGACCGTCTCCTGCGGACACTGGACCTGGAACGGCTGGCACTGCGGAAGGTCAGCACGCTCTCCGGCGGGCAGAAGCGCCGCCTCGACATCGCGCTCGGACTGATCCACTCCCCGCGGCTGCTGTTCCTGGACGAGCCCTCGACCGGGATGGACCCGCAGAACCGCGCCAACCTGTGGGAGCACATCCTGCGGGTCCGCGCCGAGCACGGCACGACGATCGTCCTCACCACGCACTACCTCGACGAGGCCGACGCGATGGCCGAGCGCGTGGTGATCATCGACCACGGCCGGGTGATCGCCGACGACACCGCGGAGCGGCTCAAGGCCGAGCAGGCCGGTGACCGGCTGACCGTCACCGTCCGGCCGGACGACGTCGCGGCGGCCCGCCGGGTGCTCGCCGCCGCGGCGGTCCCGGTGCTCGCCGGTGCGGGCACGCCGCCGTCACCGGGAGGCGGTGGCGGGGCGGTCCCGACCTCCGATCCGGACGCCGCCGCCGTCGAGGAGCGGGCCACACCGGACGGCCGCGCACTGACCGTCGGCGTCCCGGCGGCCGCGCACGCGCTGCCCGGCCTGCTCGCCCGGCTGCGCGACGCCGGCGTCGACGCGCTGGCCGCCGAGTCCCGCCGCCCCACCCTCGACGACGTCTTCCTGCACCTCACCGGCCGCAGCCTGCGCGAAGGAGAAGCCTGATGACCGCCGTGGCAGCCGCCGGGACGACGACCGGCACCCGGGCGACCGGCGTGCTCACCGACATCCGCAACGTCTGGTGGCGGGAGACGCTGACGATCGTCCGGGACCCGTTCTCGCTGATCTTCTCGCTGCTCCAGCCGCTGGTCTTCCTGGGTCTGTTCGGACCGCTGCTGTCCGGGATCGCGGGCGACGCCGGGGCGTTCGGCGGGTCGTCACTGCAGTGGTTCCTGCCCGGCGTCGTCGTGATGATCACGATGTTCGGGACGTCGATGACCGGCGCGAACCTGCAGTTCGAGATCATGACCGGGGCCTTCGAGCGGATGCTCGCGACACCGCTGTCCCGGCCCTCGCTGATGGTCGGCCGGGCGCTGAAGGAGCTGACCCCGCTGGTCGTGCAGGCCGCGATCGTCACGCTCGTCGCGGTGCCGTTCGGGTTCGCGCTGTACCCGCTGCACGTGCTCGTCGGGCTCGTCCTGCTGGGGATCTTCGGGGTCGGGGTGGGCGCGCTGTCCTATGCGCTCGCGATCGCGGCCCGGAAGACCGAGTGGATCTTCTGGGCGGTGCAGCAGTCGCTGCTGTTCCCGCTGCTGATCCTCTCCGGGATGATGCTGCCGCTGGAGACCGGTCCGGAGTGGATGCGGATCGCGTCGATGGTGAACCCGCTGACCTACATCGTCGACGCCGAACGGGTGCTGTTCGCCGGGACCCTGGCCGACCCGGCCGTCGGGTGGGGCTTCGCCGCCGCGGTGGCGACGGCCGCCGTCGGGCTGACCGTCGGCGTCCGCGCGATCCGCGGCGCCACGATCTGACCAGGCGCCGTCCGCGATCCGGTTCGGAGAACGCGGTTCCGATCGGGAGCGCGTTCTCCGAACCGGATCGCGTTCAGTCCTCGTGGCGGCCGCGGGAGCGGTGCGGGGGTGGCTGCACCGGGCCGAGCAGCGCGCGCAGGTCCGCCGCGGCGGCGGCCCGCCGGCCCAGGTCGACCGCGATCACCGCGGCGACCTGTTGCAACCGCCCGAGCAGGGCGGCCTCCGCGAGATCGTGCCGTCCGCCGGAGATCCCGGTGATGATCGCGTCCGGCCGGAGCGCGGACACCGCGGCCAGGTCCGGTGCACGGTCCGGGCCGACCGGGTCGACGCCGTCGAGCACGCCGGCGCAGCCGACGACCCGGGCGCCGAGCTCGAGCAACAAGGCGCCGACATCGGGATCGGTCGCGACGACCTGCCGGATCGGCCCACGCAGCGGTACCGGCGTTCCCGTGGCGTCGACGAAGGCACGGCCGCCGCCCATCGCGGCCCCGGCGGTCGGACTGCTCACGGCTGCACTCCCCTCGCTCCTCCGACGGCGACCGTACCCCCCGGTGGAATCCGTTCGACCGGGCTCGACGGCGCCGCTACCGTGGGCGCACGTGACCAGCACGAACGAGACCCGGATCCGCCGCGCCATGACCAACGTGTCCAAAGGCGAGGCGAACCGGATGACCCTGCCCGCCTGGGTCCGCGACCTCGATCCCGACCAGCTCGACGACGTCCACGGGTGGCTCGACCCGAAGGCACCGGAACGCGGCGCGCTGCTCGTGCCGACCGACGACGGCCCGGTCGGGATCGGGCTGCGCTCCTCGGCCGGCGGCGCCCGGGCGGCCGCGATGTGCGCGCTCTGCCGGACCACGCACACGGTGGGCGGGGTGGCGCTGTTCGCCGCGCCACGCAAGGGCGCCGCCGGACGTCAGGGCGACACCGTCGGCACCTACATCTGTGCCGACCTCGCGTGCGCGCAGCACGTGCGGGTGGAGACGGCCACCGCTGCGCTCAAGCCGACCCCGGGCACGACCGTCGACGAGCGACGGGCCGGGCTGCGGGAGCGGGCGGTGGAGTTCGTCGGGGCGGTCACGGGCGCGATACAGACGGCCTGAGCCAGAGACGCGGTGTCGCACACCGGCCACAGCTCACGACCGTTGAGGCGGGGCCGGGAGGTACCGTCGGGCACGCCGATTTCCCTCGGCCACCAGCAGACCTGCCGCGACGGCTCGATCGAGCAGGCCCAACGCCTCGACCCGCGAGATGCCCAGCAGTCCGCGCACGTCCCGATTCGCAACGGCGCCGACCCGCCGGGCGTGAGACACGACAGCCGTCATCCGATCGGTCGGGGATGTGGAGCTGTCCTCGTCGGCAGCGCGGCCGTCGAGTACGTAGTAGGTGCCCCGCCCGGTCCCGCGCGCTGCCAGGTGTCCACGGACGACAAGGGTGTGCAGCGTCTCGCGCGCCTCCGCCGAGGTCATCGCCCGTGCCGCGCGCAACGCCTCGTTCGAGACGGAACCCCGATTCCGAGCCTGGACGAGAGCCACTCGTCCGTGAGGTCCAGGAGGAAGGTCGTGCAGGCTCTGCAGCCACAACCGGTCCTCGGCCCGGAGGGCTCCACCTCCGCCCAACTGCACGACGAAACCACCGGCCGTCTCCACGAAGACCGGCGCCTCGAGGAGCGCCTCGTCCATCGCATCGAAGATGCGACCAATCCCCTCACCCGCCTCCTCGACGAGATCGAGTTCGTGGAAGGTGTCCATCAACCGAGCGTTCCGGCTGTACTGGGCCTCCTTGAGATTGTCGATCGTCACCGGCCCTGGCAGCGCGCCGGGTGACTCGATCTCGACGCGGTCGTCGAAGATCCGGATCTGGATCGCGGAACCCGCTTCCGAGTAGTCCCGGTGCCCGACCGCATTGAGCAACGCCTCCCGGATCGCCACCGGCGGATACTCCGGGACCTCCTCCCGGATCATGCCGCGAACGACGGCGTCCCGGCGCATCGTCTCGTACACCGCCCGATCCGCGATGTCGACGAGGTCGGGCAGACGGCCGTCCATCTGACGGCGGTCCCGGAGGACATGTTTGTCAGCCGCCCGGCCCTCGAACCGCAGCAGATCGATCCCGTACCGGCGACGGTTCGACCGGGGCTCCTTGCCGAACAACAGAACGCAGGCGAGTGTCGGCCGCCCTTCGTTCAGGAAGCCGAGATCCCTCAGGCCGGTGCGGAGGTCGACCCTGTTCCGGGAGAGACGGGAACGGAGGAATACCCGGACGACCTCCTCGTCCAGATCGTCGAATGTCGCGTCGGCAACCACCCGGTCCTCCGTCGGCACGGTGGAACGTTCGGTCACGAAAGCAACGAGATCCTCGCCGATGACAGCGCGGTTCGTCGGACCAGCGCGCACGAGCACCCGACCGGAACTCGTCTGGACGAATCCGCTGCGGATGGGAGGAACGTCGACCACGCACACCGACTCGACACCGACCGTCAGCCATGAGGTGCGCTACCGCTTCGGCAGAGACTCCATGAACCCAATCTTGGCGGCTCAATCGGGACCTCGACGCTATTGAACCTCTAAGATTGTCGACTTCGTCGAAGTCAGGTTCGCAGGTTCAACCCCACCCGCTGGAACTCCTTGAGATCCGAGTACCCCGTCTTCGCCATCGCCCGCCGCAGCGCCCCGAACAGGTTCGTGGTGCCGTACGGGCTGTCGGTCGGTCCGAACAGGACCTGCTCCAGCGACCGCCCGGACCGGGCCAGCCCGGTGATCTCCGACCGCGGCAGCGACGGGTGCGCGGCCGACGACGTCCAGTACAGCCCACCGGCCGGCGCCTCGGTCGCCTCGGCGAGCTGCTCGCCGAGCATGACGGCGTCCGCGCCGCAGGCCATGGCGCGGGCGATGTCGCCGGAGGTGCCGATCCCGCCGTCGGCGATCACGTGCACGTACCGGCCGCCGGTCTCGTCGAGGTAGTCCCGCCGCGCCGCGGCGGCGTCGACGATCGCGGTCGCCATCGGCACGCCGACGCCGAGCACGTCGTCGGTGGTGGTGGCGGTGGACTGGCCGTAGCCGACGATCACACCGGCGGCACCGGTGCGCATCAGGTGCAGCGCGGTGCGGTAGTCACCGACCCCGCCGGCGACCACCGGGACGTCGAGGTCGTTGATGAAGTCCTTGAGGTTGAGAGGCTCGTCGTTCGAGACGTGCTCGGCGGAGATGATCGTCCCCTGGACGATCAGCACCTCGACGCCGGCGGCGAGCAGCGCGGGGGTGAGCTCACGGGCCCGTTGCGGGCTCACCCGGGCGGCGACCGTGTGCGAGCCGTCGCGCAGCGGGCGCAGCGCCTCGACGATCAGGTCGTTCTGGATCGGTGCCTGCTGGAGCTCCTGCAGCACCGCGAGCGCGGAGTCGGGCTCGTCGCCGGTCGCGGCCTCGATCACCTTCGCCATGGCGCCCTCGGCGTCCGCGTGCCGGGCCCAGATGCCCTCGGCGTTCAGCACGCCCAGCCCACCGAGCTCGCTGATCCGCACCGCCGACGACGGCGACACCACGGCGTCGGTCGGGTGGGTCATCAGCGGGATGTCGAACCGGTAGGCGTCCAGCTGCCACGCGGTCGACACCGCCTTCGAGCTGCGGGTCCGCCGCGACGGGACGATCTCGATCTGGTCGAGGTCGTACGCACGACGGGCCTCCCGGCCCATCCCGATCTCCACGAGGTCACGCACACCGCACACCCTAAGCGGTGCGCCCGGCAGCGCTCCTCAGGCCCGCTGTGTGCCTGGACGCCCGCGATGGAGCAGGCCGATGGTGGCGGGAGATCCGCTACCGGCTCGCGCCGGGTTCCGTGAGATCGGCGAGGGCCTCGGCCAGAGCGGGAACTCCGGAGAACCGCCCCTCGGCCACTCCGATGACGAGTTCGAAGATCGGATCGTCGTCGGCTCCCACCCGCACGCCGTTGAGCGCGAGGAAGGTCTCCGTCGCGAGCCAGCCGAGCCGCTTGTTCCCGTCCACGAGCGCGTGGTTGCGCACCAGCGACTCCAGCAGCGCAGCCGCCTTCTCCGCGAGGGTCGGGTACGCGTCGGCGCCGAAGACCGTGGCCCGTGGCCGGGCGACGGCGGATTCGAGCAGCCCGTGGTCGCGGACCTGGACCTGACCGTCGATGGCGGCCTCGGCGACCTGCAGGAGGGAGTCGAGCGTGAGGTACTCGGTCACGCCTCGCCCAGCCGGCGCAGCAGCTCACTCCGGCGCGGGGCCAGATCGGCCAGGACCTCGGCGACCCGGTCCTGGTGGCCGTGCCGCTGCAGGTACTCCCGCACCGCAGCCCGCGTGACCTCGCCCATCGAGCGTCCCTCGGCCCGGGCACGGTCACGGAGCTGCTCGGTTTCCTCGTCGGAGAAGCGGACGTTCATGGCCATGCGGCGATGGTACCGATCCGGTACCACTCACCGCGCGGCGTAGTTCGGCGCTTCCACCGTCATCGTGATGTCGTGCGGGTGGCTCTCCTTCAGCCCGGCCGCGGTGATCCGCACCAGCCGCGCCTGCTGCAGGTGCTCGATCGTCTGCGCGCCGACGTAGCCCATGCCGGAGCGCAGCCCGCCGGAGAGCTGGTGCACCACCGACGACAGCGGCCCGCGGAACGGGATCCGCCCCTCGATGCCCTCCGGGACGAGCTTGTCCTCGGAGAGCACGTCGTCCTGGGCGTAGCGGTCCTTGGAGTAGGACCGGCCCGCCGAGGCGCCGGCCCTGCCCTGCATGGCGCCCAGCGAGCCCATGCCGCGGTAGGTCTTGAACTGCTTGCCACCGACGAGCACGACCTCACCGGGCGACTCCGCGGTCCCGGCGAGCAACGAGCCCAGCATCACCGTGGACGCGCCGGCCGCGATCGCCTTGGCGACGTCGCCGGAGTACTGGATGCCGCCGTCGCCGATCACCGGGACGCCGGCCGGGGCACACGCCCGGGTCGCCTCGTAGATCGCGGTGATCTGCGGGGCGCCGACGCCGGCGACCACCCGGGTGGTGCAGATCGACCCCGGCCCGACGCCGACCTTCACCGCGTCCGCGCCGGCCTCGACCAGCGCGCGGGCGCCCTCGTAGGTGGCGACGTTCCCGCCGACGACGTCGACCTGCTCGCCGACCTCGGCGCGCAGCTTGGCCACGGTCTCGAGCACCCGCCGGGAGTGACCGTGCGCGGTGTCGACCATGAGCACGTCCACGCCGGCCTCGACGAGCTGCATGGAGCGCGCGTAGGCGTCGTCACCGACCCCGACCGCCGCCGCGACGACCAGGCGGCCGTCCGGGTCCTTGGTGGCGTGCGGGTACTGCTCGGTCTTGTTGAAGTCCTTGATCGTGATGAGCCCGCGCAGCCCGTCGTCGCCGTCGACGATCGGCAGCTTCTCCAGCTTGTGCCGGCGCAGCAGGCCCAGCGCGGCCTCCGCGGTGACGCCGACCTTCGCGGTCACCAGCGGTGCCCGGGTCATGACCTCCGAGACCGGCCGGTCGTAGTCGACCTCGTAGCGCATGTCCCGGTTGGTGATGATCCCGACCAGCCGCCCGTCCCCGTCGGTCACCGGGACGCCGGAGATCCGGAACTTGGCGCACAGCGCGTCGACGTCGGCCAGGGTGGCGTCCGGCGCGCAGGTCACCGGGTCGGTGACCATCCCGGCCTCGGACCGCTTGACGACCTCCGCCTGGGCCGCCTGGGCCTCGGGCGAGAGGTTGCGGTGCAGCACGCCCAGGCCGCCGGCCCGGGCCATCGCGATGGCCATCCGCGACTCGGTCACAGTGTCCATCGGCGACGAGACCAGCGGGACCTGGACGCGGACGCGCCGGGTCACCTGACTG
Source organism: Pseudonocardia nematodicida (assembly GCF_040105385.1). Lineage (NCBI taxonomy): Bacteria > Bacillati > Actinomycetota > Actinomycetes > Pseudonocardiales > Pseudonocardiaceae > Pseudonocardia > Pseudonocardia nematodicida. The sequence continues at coordinate 347,273 of NZ_JBEDNQ010000003.1, read as the reverse complement.
GAGGTATCGGCGGAGCTGGGGATCACGTCCGACTCCGCGGGGAGGAGCAGGACGTCGTCGAAGGTGAGTCCGAGCGTGGCGAACTTGTCCGGCAGACCGCCGATCTCGCTGGTCATCTCTACCGAGGCTCCCCTTGCAGTCGCGGTCGTCGCGGCGGGCGCCCGCCGCGCGGAACGCCATCGTACGTCCACGGTTGCGGGGTGGGCCGGGGCCCGACCCCCGCCCCCGGTACCGTGTACGCCGTGTCACCAGAGGCGCTCCCACCGGACCCGTTCGCCGGAGACCCGGATGATCCCGCGCTCTCGCTGGAGGCGTTCGGCGATCGCGCCGACGGTGGCACGGCGGGCCCCGGCGCCGACGACGTCCCCCCGCTGACCGAGTCCGACCGCGGCGAGATCCTGGCCGACCTGGCCGACCTGGCCGTCTACCAGGCCCTGCTGTCCGGGCGCGGTGTCCGCGGGATCGTCGTGGACTGCGCCGACTGCGGCGAGCAGCACTTCCACGAGTGGAACCTGCTGCGGGCGAGCCTCCAGCAGCTCCTCGACGAGGGCCGGATGCGCCCGCACGAGCCGGCGTTCGACCCGGACCCCGCGCACTACGTGACGTGGGAGTACTGCCGCGGCTACGCCGACGCCACGCTCGCCGACGACTGACGGCGCCACACACACGAGAAGGGGCCCGGAGGACGTCCTCCGGGCCCCTTTCTCGCGCTCGCGCCGCTCAGTTCGGGGAGCTGCTCACCGCGCCACTCGTGGTGGACGAGGACGGCGAGGTCGACGTCGAGGGCGACGCGGACTGCCGGGTCGCATCCGCTCCACCCTCGCCGGCCGCGGTGGGCCGGGTCGAGGTGGAGCTCGGCGTCGTCGGGTCCACCGACCCCTCGGTGGTCGGCGTCTGCGACGTCGACGGCGAGGTGCTGCTGTCCGAGGGGTCGGGCGTCCCGGGGTCCTCCAGCACCCGCGGGTCGTTCGGCCCGCTCGTGCCGGTGTTGCCGATACCGCCCTCGGGCCGGGGGTTGCCGGGGCCGCTGGTGCCGGGGTCGGTGCTGCCGGACGGTGTCTCCGACGTCGAGGACGGAGCCGGCACCGGCGGCGGTACCTGGTCCTGCTGGTCCCCGCCGCCCTCGGTGGCCGGCGGGCGCGGGGCCGGTGTGCCGTCGCGCAGCGGGGCCGACGGATCGGTGGGGGTGCCCGGCGGGGTCTCGGCGACCTTCGCGGAGAGGAACCGGTTCTGCTCCTCGAAGTAGGACTGCTGGTCCGGGCCGACCTTGCCGACGAGCGCGCCGAGCGCGGCGAGATCCTGCTCCGCGCCGCCGGTGTCGCCGGCGGCGAGCTTGGCGTTGACCCGCTCGATGCCCGTCCGCAGGTCCGCAGCGGCCTGCACCTGCTCGGCGCGCTCGCTGTAGAGCACCCGCGAGATGCCCCAGAGGGCGTCGCCCGGCTCGGCGTCCTGCGCCCCGACCGAGACGACGGCCACCGCGCAGGCGGCCACCGCCGCGGCCGCGACCAGCGGCCGCAGGAAGCCGACCCTGCGGCTCGGTCGCGCCGGCTGCAGCATCTGCACGGCCTCGTCCGGGTCGACCAGGTCCGGCACGGGGTCGCGATCGACCTCGCCCTTCCAGGACGACAGCATCGCGACCAGCCGGTCGTCGACGTCGTAACCCAGACGTCCGGGACCGGTGACGCCGAGCCCGCCGGACGAGAGCGCGTTGATCAGCTCGTCGTCGGCCTGCAGCTCGACCAGGTCCACCGGCCCGTCGTCGTCGGCCTCGGCGAACGGCCGGCCGACGGGCTGGGAGGTGGGGTGGCCGTTGTGCCCCGGCGCGTGCCGGTAGCCGTGGCCGTTGGTGTCGCCGGTACGCCCGGGCCGCGGCTCGCCGAAACGGCCGCGGGTGACGGGGGCGGAGGGGCGCTCCGGATCCTGGTCACGCATCCCGGACCACCTCCTCACTCATGATCTTCCGCAGCCGGGACAGGGCCCGATGCTGTGCCACCCGGACGGCGCCCGGTGTGGAGCCGACGGCCTCGGCGGTCTCGTCCGCCGAGAGACCCACGACCACCCGCAACACGATGATCTCCCGATGCTTCTCCGGGAGGACCTCCAGCAACCTGGACATCTCCTCGGACAGTTCGACCTGTAGGGCCCGTGTCTCCGGCCCGTCCGACGTCTCGATCCGATCCGGAACATCGGCGACGGGTTCGGACTTGTTACGGGACGCCGCCCGGTGCGCGTCGATCACCTTGTGCGACGCGATGCCGTAGACGAAGGCGAGGAACGGGCGGCCCTGCACTCGGTATCCCGGGAGCGCTGTCAGCACGGCCACACACACCTCCTGGGCGACGTCGTCCGCCGAGACGGAGCCTCGGTCGGTACCCAGTCGCGCGCGGCAGTAGCGCACGACGAGGGGCCGAATCACGGTGAGAACGCGCTCGACCGCGGATCGGTCGCCGGCCATCGCGGCTTCGATCCACTCGTCGGGTACGTCTCTTGATTCACTCATCGTGGGGAACCGCCCAGGCGTTACGAGACTCCGTCAGTGTCATCCGTTCGTGGAGGCAACCCGCGTGGAGGCAGGCGGGGCCACGGCGGCTCCACCGTATCCGAGGGCCGGACGGCCGCGGGAGTTGCTCCATACCGAGTCCGACGATCAGACGGAGTGTCGGGTTGCGTGGCGTGTCGGGCGCACGCGGTCACCAGACGACCACGGTCGGCGAACGGTCCGCGAGGGGCCGATCGACCGCCGTCGGTGGCCGGTCGGTGACTGTGGACGGTCGCGGACCGCCCGGCGCGAGCGGCATCCGGTTCAGCGCTACCGGGCGGAACGACATCCGGAGGCGGGCGGTACGGCCGGGGCACGCGGGGCGGTGGTGACGTGGGTGCACCGGGGAGGCGCCTCGGGGGGCGCGGGCGAGCGGGCGGCTCACCGGGACGTGCGGTCCGGTCGCGTGGGGCACGACCACACCGGACGGCACGGGCGCACGGGCGGGACCGCGGGGGTTCGGTCCGGCCCGTCGGGATGCGTGGGCGGGGTCGGGTCCGCCGGCACGCGCAGCGCTGCTGATCGGGTGCAGCGCTGCCCATCGGGTGCAGCGCCGGTCATCGAGCGCTGCGCCGGTGTCGCGTCAGGACACGAGGCCGCGGCGGAACCCGTGGGCGACCGCCTGGGCACGGTCCCGCACGCCCAGCTTCCGGAACAGCCGGCGGGCGTGGGTCTTGACCGTGTCCTCGGACAGGTAGAGCTCGCGGCCGATCTGGCCGTTGCTCTTGCCCTGGCTCATCCCGCGCAGCACCTGCAGCTCGCGCTCGGTGAGCTGGACGCCCGGGTCGGTCGGCACCCGTGGCGTGGGCACCGAGGTGCTGGCCAGGGTGTGCGCCAGCGCGGCGACGAGCTCGGGACGCGAGGCGTCCCAGCGCAGGTAGCCGCGGGCACCGCCGGCGATCGCGGCAGCGATGCTGCCGGCGTCGTCCGGGGCGCCGAAGACGATGACGTTGGCCTGGGGGTGTGCGGCGACCAGGCGTCGAGTGGCCTCGACCCCGGTGGGCACCGCACGCTGTGTCCCGACCAGCACCACGTCGACGGACTGTCGGGCGTAGCGGGCGAGGAGTTCGTCCCCGTGGGCCACGCAGTCGATGCGCTGGACCCCGGGGACCGCGGACATGACGCGAGTCAGACCCTCGCGGACGCTGCGACGATCGTCGCAGATGAGTACCGTCGTCACGACGATTCCTTCCTGCAGCTTCCTGCAGCCGGGTGATATTCACCCTCCGAATCGGCGGGTGACCCTCTCACCTTGACACGGTCGGGGCGAATTTGTGCCCTCCGTTCGGAAGCCTGTCCCACCTGACTCGGGGTCATGTGGGTGAAGGATCGCCGAATGGAGTAGTCCATACGGTACATCCTCCGAACCCGCTTCCGGCCACGACTCCCGTCGCAGGTCCCGGCGGGGGTCGTCACGGCGTGTGGAGAAGACGCTCACCGTGTGCAACTCTGCATGTCGGCGCCCTACCCGCTCCGTTCGGCGACTGCGCGTATCGGATCGTGACTCTCCGGCGTGTCGGGCTCCGGGAACCCGGTTGCCTCGCCACCCCCAGGATCGCCCGATCGGCCGCGTGGAACGGCCGGGCCGCGTATCGGACCATCCGGCATCCGGGGTACCCACCGGGCGGCGATCCGATTCCGGCCGGTCCGCGAGGACCGGGTCCGGCCCTCCGCTCGGACGTGCACGATCGTTCTCCCCACATCAGGTTTGCACCCCCCGACCTCCGGGAACGTCGACAGCGTCAGCTCAGCGGTCGAAGGCAGGTGACGAACATGGCGGACATCCGGAGGCTTCCCGGGCCGGTCGCCGATATCTACGACTGGCAGATGGAGGGAGCCTGCCGGGGGATGGACAGTGCGTTCTTCTTCCATCCCGAGGGTGAGCGGGGGCCCGCACGGGCTCGCCGCGAAGCTCGCGCCAAGCAGGTCTGTCAGGGGTGCCCCGTGGTGCAGCAGTGCCGCGAACACGCCCTGAAGGTCCAGGAGCCGTACGGCATCTGGGGAGGCCTGTCCGAATCAGAGCGGGACGCGATCGTCCGTGGCCCGCGCCGCACGCTCAAGGTCGCCGCCGAGGCGACCGGTCAGCCGGTGGAGAAGCTCGACGCCATCTGACGAGCCCCGGAGGCCGCGGTTCTCCCAGCCCGCGTCCGCCGGTACGTCCTTTCCTGCCCCGCAACGCACAACGGCGGGCGACCCTCAGGGTCGCCCGCCGTCGTCGTGCGTGGAGCGTGTCCTCAGTGCCCGTGGCCGTGGCCACCGGCGGCCGGAGCGGGCTCCTCCTCCGGCTTGTCCACCACGGCGCTCTCGGTGGTCAGCACCATGCGCGCGATGGAGGCCGCGTTCTCGACGGCCGACCGGGTCACCTTGACCGGGTCGATGACGCCGTCCGCGGCGAGGTCGCCGTAGGACCGGGTGGCCGAGTTGTACCCGGTGCCCCAGCCCTTCTCGGCGACCCGGGACACCACGATGGCGCCCTCGTCTCCGCCGTTCTCGGCGATCCAGAACAGCGGGGCCGACAGCGCCTTGCGGACGATCGCGACGCCGGTCGCGGCGTCACCGGTCAGGCCCAGGCCGCCGTCCAGCTCGGACGCGGCGTGCACCAGCGCGGAGCCACCACCCGGGACCATGCCCTCCTCGAGACCGGCGCGGGTGGCCGCGACGGCGTCCTCGATGCGGTGCTTGCGCTCCTTGAGCGCGATCTCGGTGGCCGCGCCGGCCTTGATGACCGCGACACCGCCGGAGAGCTTGGCGAGGCGCTCCTGCAGCTTCTCGCGGTCCCAGTCCGAGTCGGACTCCTCGATCTCCCGCTTGATCTGCGCCACCCGGCCGTCCACGTCGGCCTTCGAGCCGCCGCCCTCGACGATCGTGGTGTCGTCCTTGGTGACGACGACGCGGCGGGCCTTGCCCAGCAGCTCCAGCCCGGCCTCGTTGAGCTTGAGGCCGACCTCCGGGTTGATGACCTGACCGCCGGTGGCGACCGCCAGGTCGTCCATGAAGGCCTTGCGCCGGTCACCGAAGAACGGCGACTTCACCGCGGCGACCTTGACGGTCTTGCGGATCGAGTTGACGACCAGGGTGGACAGCGCCTCGCCCTCGACGTCCTCCGCGATGATCAGCAGCGGCTTGCCCTCGCCGAGCACCTTCTCCAGCAGCGGGAGCAGGTCCTGGATGGAGGAGATCTTGTCCCGGTGCAGCAGGATGTAGGCGTCCTCGAGCACGGCCTCCATCGACTCGGAGTCGGTCACGAAGTACGGCGACAGGTAGCCCTTGTCGAACTGCAGGCCCTCGGTGATCTCCAGCTCGGTCGAGAGGGTGGACCCCTCCTCGATCGTGATCACGCCGTCCTTGCCGACGGTGTCGATCGCCTCGGCGATCAGGTCGCCGATCTCCTGCTCACGGGAGGCGATCGCGCCGATCTGGGCGATGTGCGCCTTGCCGTCGACCGGGGTGGCCTTGGCCAGCAGGTACTCGGAGACCTTCTCCGCCGCGGCGGCGATGCCCTGCCCGAGCGCGGCCGGGGCGGCGCCGGCGGCCACGTTGCGCAGGCCCTCCTTGACCAGGGCCTGCGCCAGCACGGTGGCGGTGGTGGTGCCGTCGCCCGCGACGTCGTTGGTCTTGGTCGCGACGGTCTTCGCCAGCTGCGCGCCGAGGTTCTCGAAGGGGTCCTCGAGGTCGATCTCGCGGGCGATCGTGACACCGTCGTTGGTGACCGTCGGGCCACCGAACTTCTTGTCGATGACGACGTGCCGGCCGCGCGGGCCGAGCGTCACCTTCACCGCGTCGGCGAGCTGGTTCACGCCACGCTCGAGCGCGCGACGCGTGTTCTCGTCGAAGCTGATCTGCTTCGCCATCTGTTCTCTCTCAACCTCTCGTCATGGGGAGAAATGCGACCGCCCCGGTGAGGACCACCGTCGGGTGGACCCCGCCCGGGGCGGTATTCATGCGAAAGAGCTCGTCAGTTGACGACGGCCAGCACGTCGCGGGCGGAGAGGATCAGGTACTCCTCGCCGTTGTACTTGACCTCGGTGCCGCCGTACTTGGAGTAGATGACGACGTCGCCGACGGCCACGTCGAGCGGGACGCGGTTCCCGTTGTCGTCCACCCGGCCCGGGCCCACGGCCAGGACCTTGCCCTCCTGGGGCTTCTCCTTGGCGGTGTCCGGGATGACGATGCCCGAAGCGGTGGTGGTCTCCGCCTCGCTGGCCTGGACGACGATCTTGTCCTCGAGCGGCTTGATGTTCGCCACGACGATGACCTCCCCTTCCTGGGGTGAATCCGGTGTCACGGGTTCTGTCCGGTGTCAGCAGCGCCGGCGTGCGACCTCCCGTCCCGCCGTCGCGGGTGCCGGAACGAGGGGTCTGCCGTCGCGCGCTTTGGCACTCTACTCACGAGAGTGCCAGAAGCGCAGCACGGGCTCAACCGTGTCCGGCCGAGCCAGCTCCGCCAGCCGGGCGGCGGCCCCGGCCGGGAGCCTGCGGCGGCCACGCAGGTGCCGGAAGACCGGCGCCAGCTCCTCGTCGGCCAGCAGCTCGGCGCGCGACAACGGCGACGCCAGCCGGTGGACCGCGACCGGGGCCCACCAGCCGCCGTCGGGGCGCGGCCGGGCGTCGGCGAGCGCGTCCGCCACCGCCACCACCCCGCCGCCCGGCCCGGTCCGGTAGACCACGGCGCGATCACCCCGCACCGTGGTCCGCAGGCAGCACGGCGCGGCCGGCGGCGCGGCCACCTCGGCCGCGTCCCAGAGCAGGATCGAGCTCGGCAACTCCGACACGGCGGGACGTACCCCGTCCGCGCGGGGTGCGAACCCCACCCGGGCGGTAGCGTCGCCGGACATGGCAGAACTGGTCCTCGGTGCGAACGTGTTCGGGTGGACGGCGGACCGGGAGGCGTCGTTCGCGATCCTCGACGCGTTCGCCGACGCCGGCGGGACGATGATCGACACCTCGGACTCCTACATGTGGCGCGCGCCCGGGAACTCCGGCGGCGAGTCGGAGACGATCCTCGGCGAGTGGATGGCGGCGCGCGGCAACCGCGACCGGCTGCACCTGGCGACGAAGGTGGGCTCGCTGCCCGGGCACACCGGGCTGGGCGGGGAGAACATCGCCGCCGCGTCGCGGGACTCGCTGCGCCGGCTGCGCACCGACCGGATCGACCTGTACTACGCGCACCGCGACGACCCGGACACCGCGCAGGAGGAGACGCTCGACGCGTTCGACACCCTGGTCCGCGAGGGCCTGGTCCGCGAGATCGGCGCGTCGAACTTCTCGGCCGAGCGGCTGCGCTCGGCGCTGGAGATCTCCGCCCGCGACGGCCTGATCGCCTTCACCGCCATCCAGCCGCACTACAACCTGGTGGAGCGCGACGACTTCGAGGCCGCGCTGGCCCCGCTGGCCGAGTCGGAGAAGCTGGCCGTGTACCCGTACTTCGGCCTGGCCAAGGGCTTCCTCACCGGCAAGTACCGGCCGGACTCCCCCGCGCCGGAGGGGCCGCGCGCCGAGGGCGCGGCGGCCTACCTGGACTCGCGCGGGCGGGCGGTGCTGGCGGGGCTGGACGAGATCGCGGCCGGGCACGAGGTGCCGGTGCCGGCCGTCGCGCTGGCGTGGCTGGCCGCGCAGCCCGCCGTGACCGCCCCGATCGCGAGCGCGCGCACGGTCGACCAGCTCGCGGGGCTGCTGCCGATGCGGGAGCTGGCGCTGACCTCGGACGAGCTGCGGCTGCTGTCCTACCTGTCCGCCACGACCTGACAGATCAGGCGACGGGGTCGCGGCGCATGGTGTGCGCGTCCGCGCCGGAGGGCCGGTAGTAGCGCTTCCGCAGCCCGACGACGGTGAACCCGCTGGACTCGTAGAGCGCGCGGGCCGGCTCGTTGTCCGTCCGGACCTCCAGGAACACCGTGGCACCGAGCTGGTCGGCGGCGTCGAGCAGCCTCGCGAGCAGCGCCCGCCCGATCCCGTGGCCCTGCCACGCCGGGTCGACGCCGATGGTGTGCACCTCGGCCTCGGCCTGCGGAGGGCCCGCGACCACGGCCAGCCCGGCGTAGCCGACGAGCTCCCCGCCGGTCCGCGCGGCGAGGTAGAGCTGCCCGGAGGTGACGGCGTCGCGGAACGCCTGCGCGCTCCACGGGTCGTCGCCGGGGAACAGCAGGCGTTCCAGCTCGGCGCAGCGCTCGGCGTCGGCCCGGTAGAGCGGGCCGATCGCGACGGTCGCGGACACCGTCACGCGGTGACGCGCTTGCGGCCGGTCGGCTCGACGGCGTCCGGGCGGCGCAGGTAGAGCGGCTCGACCGGGGCGGGCTCGCGCCCGGCCCGCAGCGCCGCGGCCGCGACACCGACGAGCCCCTCCGGCGCCGGCGCGGACGGTCCGGCGATCGCGACACCGAGACGTCCGGCGAACGCCGGATCCCCGACGACGGTCCCGATCGCCAGCTGCGGCAGCCGCGCGGCCAGCGCGTCCGGCGCCTCGACGGCCGGTCCGCTGAGCCGCCGGCCGGCCGGGTCGTAGGCCGCCCAGTACACCTCCCGGCGACGCGCGTCGGTCACCACGAGCAGGTTGCCCGTTCCCGCGCGGGGGATCTCCGCCCCGGGCTCGGTGGCCCCCACGGCGGTATCGATGCGCGTTCCGCCTGCGCTACACGCTGTCAGCGCGATCGCGTCGTGCGTGCACACCCCGTGCACTCCGACGTCGAGCGCGTGCCCGAACGCGGCGGCCGAGGCGATCCCGACCCGCAGCCCGGTGAAGGGCCCCGGCCCCGCCCCGACGACGACGGCCTCCACCTCGGACAGCGTCCGCCCGGTCTCCGCGCAGAGCGCGCGGACCGCGGGGGTGAGCAGCTCGCCGTGCTTGCTCGGGCGGGTGGGGGGACCGCTGTGGGCGCGGGCGGCGAGCGTGACCGGGTCCCCGCTCAGCTCGACCAGTCCCGCGGTGACGACCGAGGTCGCGGTGTCCAGGGCCAGTACCAGCACGGTCGTCCAGCCTACGGCGCTCCGGTCCGGCGCAGCGTGGCGACCCGGGTCTCGTCGTCCCGGCGTTCCAGCACGACCTCGACCGCGCCGGTCCCGGCGCCGAGCCGCGCGGCCACCCCGGTCCCCCACTCGACGGCGACGACGGCCCGGTCCAGCTCGGTGTCCAGGTCCAGGTCGTCGAGCTCGGCGGCGACGTCGGCGGCCCCGGCGTCCGGGTCGGCGGCGCCGAGCCGGTAGGCGTCGACGTGCACCAGCGCCGGGCCGTGCCCGGACGGCGGGTGCTCCCGGGCGATCACGAAGGTCGGCGAGGCGACCGCGCCGGTCACCCCGAGCCCGCGGGCCAGGCCGCGGACGAGCGCGGTCTTGCCGGCCCCCAGCGGACCGGCGAGCAGCAGGAGGTCCCCCGCGGCCAGCTCGTGGCCCAGCTCCTCGCCGAAGGCCTCGGTGTCGTCCACGGTGGGCAGCTCGCGGCGGACCGGTGCCGCGCCGGCCGGTGGGATCACGACGGGCCCTTCCGGCCGCGGCCCCGCGTGGTGCGGCCGTTCCCGGCCGGGCCGCCGTCGTCGCGTGCCGGTCCGTCGCCGGCGTCCGGGCCGGGCCCGTCCGGCGCGGCGGGGGCGGCCTTCCCGGCCCGGGCGGACCGCCTCCGGCCGAGCAGCGCCGACCGGCTGGAGCGGCGGCCGGCCCCGGCCCCGTCGGTGGCGACGACCGGGTCGTCCCCGGGGCCCGCGACGCCGTCGGTGCCGGTGGCCTCGGCGGCGTCGCCGGCCGGCCCGCCGCCGTCGCGCCTGCGGGGCCGCGGACGGGTGAGCCGGAACCGCCCACCGCGCTCGCGCTCCATGCTCCGCTCGATCAGGTCGCCCAGCTCCCGGTCGACCTCGTCCGGCTGCTCCAGCATCGGCATGTGCCCCACCCCGGACAGCCGCACCAGCCGGGCCGTCGGCAGCGCGTCCGCGATCGCCTCGCTGTGCTTGAACGGGATGATCCGGTCGGCGTCGCCGGCCAGCACCAGCACCTCGGCGCAGCAGAGCCCGGGCAGCGCCGCGAGCCGGTCGTGCGTGCCGAGCGTGTCGACGAAGTCGGTGAGCGCCCCGACCGCGTTCGAGCCGATCATCGTGTCGACCAGGTCCACCATCCGCGGGTCGACCTGCATGTCGCCGTAGGCGAACCGCTTGGTGATCGCCCAGATGAGGTCGCCCATCGCGCGGCGGCCCGTCTCGACGAGGCCGGGCTGCCACGTGGCGAGCCCGCCGAGGGTCCGGATCACCGGGTTGCGCCGGGACAGGAACGTCAGCCCCAGCCCGGACGACGCCATCTCACCGGCCGAGGTCGAGACCAGCGCGACGCCGGCGACCCGCTCGTGGAACAGCTCCGGGTGCTGCTCGGCGAGCGCCATCACCGTCATGCCGCCCATCGAGTGCGACACCAGCAGCAGCTCGCCCTCCGGGGCCAGCGTGCGGATCACCGCGTCCAGGTCCCGGCCGAGCTGGTCGATGGTGCAGGTGTCGGCGGGTGCCCGCTCGGAGCGGCCGTGGCTGCGCTGGTCGTAGAGCACCATCCGCACCGACGGCCCGGTCAGCCCGGCCAGGAACGGGCGCTGCTCCTGCCACGTCCGCCGGTCCAGCGCGAAGCCGTGCACCAGGACGACGGTCGCCACCGGGTCCGAGCCGTCCGCCGGCTCCACCGTCTCGCAGGCCAGCCGGATGCCGTCGTCGGCGGTGACCGAGACCTCCTCGCCCACCATCCCGGGCGGCACGGCCCCGCCGTGCTCGGCCATCTCGGTGGCCAGGCTCCTTCGTTGGGCCGCGATCCGGCGGCGCTGCGACGCGACGCCGGCGCCCGCCGCCGCCCCGGCGGCCCCGACCAGCCCACCGGCTATCCCGGCGACGGTCCATCCCCTGCGGGTCCTGCGGCTCATGCGACTCCCCCGGCAGCGCCGAGCACGGTCCGCCGTACCCGTCCGCGGATCCCGGTGACGATCTCGTAGTGGATGGTGCCGATCTCGTCGGCCCACTCGCGGGCCGTGGGTCCGCCGCCGGCGCCGGTGCCGAACAGCTCGACCGGGTCCCCGACCGCCACCGCGAGCGCGCCGGGCGGCCCGCAGTCGACGACGAACTGGTCCATGCAGACCCGGCCCGCCACCGGCCGGATCTCCGCCCCGATCCGCACCCGCATCCGGCCGCCGTCGTTCATCCGGCGCGGGACGCCGTCGGCATAGCCGAGCGGGACCAGCGCCAGCGTCCGCGGTCCGGCCGAGACCCACTCGTGGCCGTAGGAGACGCCCTCGCCGGCGGGAACCGTCTTGACCAGCGCGACCCGGCCGCGCAGCGTCATCGCCGGACGCAGCGGGCTGTCGGCGGGCTGCGCGATCGGATCGAGCCCGTAGACGGCGATGCCCGGCCGGACCAGGTCGAGGTGCAGGTCGGGGCGGGTCATCGTGGCGGCCGAGTTGGCCAGGTGCACCAGCGGGTCGACCCCGCGGTCCCGGACGAGCGCGACGGCCGCCCGCAGGTTCGCGGCCTGGACGTCCTGGGTGGGGTGGCCCGGCTCGTCGGCCTGCGCCAGGTGCGACCAGACCGCGACGACCTCCGCGGTCCCGCCGGCGACGGCCGCAGCCGCGTCGTCCACCAGGCCGGGCCACTCCTCGGGCCGGCAGCCGTTGCGGCCCAGACCGGTGTCGGCCTTGAGGTGCAGCCGCACCGGACGCCCCGCGGCCCGGGCCCCGGCCAGCACCGCCGCCAGGTGCTCGCGCGAGGACACCGACAGCTCCACCCCCGCGGCGACGGCGGCCGCGAAGTCCTCGTCGGGCAGGTGCAGCCAGCTCAGCAGCGGGGCGTCCACCCCGGCGGCGCGCAGCGCGACGGCCTCGTCGAGTGTGGCGACGCCGATGCTGCCCGCCCCGGCCGACAGCGCCGCCCGGGCGACGCCGGGCGCACCGTGGCCGTAGCCGTCGGCCTTGACCACGACCATGGTGGCCGCGTTCGACGCCGAGGCCCGGGCGACGAGCAGCGCGACGTTGTGCCGGACGGCGTCCAGGTCGACCACGGACTCCGCGCGCGGCGCCGGGCCTGGCTGCGCACTCGGCGCGGGATCGACGTGCGCGCTCGGCGCCGGGTCGGCCTGCGCGCTCGGCGCGGCGGCCCCGGTGGGCTGGACGCCGCACCCGGGCGCGCGTTCGGTCGCAGGCAGCACGCCTCCGATCATCGCATCCCGGAACGGCTCGGCCCCAGGCCCGCGCTCACACCCGGCCGCGACGCGGCGATGATCACCGCCCCTGGTCACGTCACGGACCGGCCCGCCGGGGCAGGTCCGATCGCCCGCCGGGTCGACCGCCGGCGAGATACGCCTCAGCGGGAATTGTCGATCTCTACGGCCCGCTGAGCCGTATCTCGACGGTTCTCGTCCGGCACGGACGGCCCGAGGGCGGTCGGGCGGGTGCGTCGGGCGGGGTCATACCGCTGCGGCGGCGCGGACGCCCCGGATCGCGGACGGGATCGCCGCCTGCATCGCCGAGGCGGGCGCGGGCACCGGCGGCAGACCGTGCTCGCGGGCGGCGGCCGTCGCGGCCCGGCCGTGCACCAGCGTCGCGCACCCGGCCGCCCACCAGGGGTCCAGCCCGGCCGCGAGCAGCGCACCGATCATCCCGGTCAGCACGTCCCCGGAGCCCGCCGTCGCGGCCCAGGAGTCGGCGGCCGGGTCGACCAGGGCGCGGCCGTCCGGCGCGGCGACGACGGTCGCGTTCCCCTTGAGCAGCACGGTCACCCCGAGCTCGGCGGCGGCCCGGCGGGCGGCCGCGATCCGGTCGGTGCCGACGTCGCCGGCCAGCCGGGCGAACTCCCCGGCGTGCGGGGTCAGCACCACCGGCCCGCCCGCGATCCGCTCCCGCAGGTCCCGGTGCCTCGCGAGCAGGGTGATCGCGTCGGCGTCGACGCACAGCGGCACCTCCCGGTCGAGCACCGCCTCCAGCACGCCGCGACCGTGGTCGCCGGTCCCGATGCCCGGCCCGACCGCCCAGGCCTGGGTACGGCCGGCGTCGGTGATGTCCCCGGTGGCGACGATCTCCGGCCAGTGCCGGCGGACCTCGTCGGCGGCCGACCCGGCGAACCGGACCATCCCGGAGGTGGCGAGCGCGGCGGCGCCGGCGGCGAGCACCGCGGCACCCGGGTAGGTGGCCGAGCCGGCGGCGATCCCGACGACGCCCTGGGTGTACTTGTCGTCGTCCGGGCCGGGGACCGGCCAGCGGGCTCCGGCGTCGGCCTCGGTCAGCAGGTACGCGTGCGGTTCGCCCAGGTACGGATCGAGTCCGATGTCGACCAGCCGGACCGGCCCGCACAGCGGGGCGGCGAGCGCGTGCGCCGGCTTGCGGGCGCCGAAGGTGACGGTGAACGCGGCCCGGACGTGCGGCCCGTCGGTCGCGCCGGTGTCGGTGTCCACCCCGGACGGCAGGTCGCAGGCGACGATCGGGACGCCCGCGGCGTCCGCGGCCGCCACCAGCGCCGGCGCCGGGTCGCGCAGCGCGCCGCGGCCGGAGATCCCGACGATCCCGTCCACGACGACGTCCGCCGCCACGACGAGCGCGCATGCCCGGTCGAGCCCGCCAGGGCCGCCGTCGCGGCCGGTTGCGTCGCCCGGCCCCGGCCGGCCCCCAACGGGCGCACCGTCGCCGACCGAGCCGCCCTCGACCGAACCACCGCGGTCCGGACCGCTGCGGTCCAGGCCGCTGCGGTCCAGGCCGCCGCGGTCCGGGTCCCCGCCGGACGGACCTCCACCGTCGCGTCCGCCACCGGCAGCATCGCCGCCGGCGGCGTTGCCGGCCGAGCCGCCTGCCGGGCCACCCCCGAACCGCAGGACCCGCCCGCGGACGCGCCGCAGCGCCGCCAGCCCCGCCGGGTGTGCGCGATCCGGAGCCAGCAGCACCGCGGTGACCTGCGCCCCGCGCCGGCGCAGCTCGGCCCCGGCGAACAGGGCGTCCCCGCCGTTGTCCCCGGCCCCGACGAGCAGCACGACCCGGCGTCCGTAGGTCTCGCCGAGGAACTCGCGCACGTGCAGCGCGAGCCCGGCCGCGGCCCGGCGCATCAGCACGCCGTCCGCGACGGTCCGCATCAGCGCGGCCTCGGCCGCCCGCACCTGCTCCGCCGTCCAGACCCCACGCATGGCCGCCGAGGCTAGCGCCGCCGCCCGGTTCCCGCGCCGAGATGCAGCCCAGGGCTCGGTGTCGATCTCCACGCGACCGAGGACTGCATCTCGGCGGCGGGGCGAGATCTCGGCGGGCGCGGCGGGCGCGGCGGGCGCGGCGGGCGCGGCCGGGTCCGGCTATTCGACGGTGACGGACTTCGCCAGGTTGCGGGGCTTGTCGACGTCATAGCCCCGGGCCCTCGCGATCTCGGCCGCGATGACCTGCAGCGGGATCGTCGCCACCAGCGGCTGCAGCAGCGTCGGCACCGCGGGCAGCTCGAAGAGATGGTCGGCGAACGGCCGGACGGTCTCGTCGCCGGTCTCGGCGATCACCACGGTCCGGGCACCACGGGCCTTGATCTCCTGGATGTTGGACAGCAGCTTCGAGTGCAGCACCGCGCGGCCCTTCGGCGAGGGCATCACGACGACCACCGGCAGCCCGTCCTCGATCAGCGCGATCGGGCCGTGCTTGAGCTCGCCGGCGGCGAACGCCTCGGCGTGCATGTAGGCGAGCTCCTTGAGCTTGAGCGCGCCTTCGAGGGCCACCGGGTACCCGACGTGCCGGCCGAGGAACAGCACCGCCTTCGACGGCGCCAGCTCCTGGCCCAGCGCGCGGGCCTCGCCCAGCGACTCCAGCACCTCGGCGACGGCCTTCGGGGTGGCCTCCAGCTGCTCGAACTCGCGGACGACCTCGTCCGGGTACTTGGTGCCGCGGGCCTGCGCCAGAGCCAGGCCGACCAGGTAGTTGGCCGCGATCTGGGCGGTGAAGGTCTTGGTCGCCGCGACGCCGATCTCCGGCCCGGCGTGGGTGTAGATCACCGCGTCGGACTCGCGCGGGATCTGCGCCCCGTTGGTGTTGCAGATCGCGAGCACGCGCGCCTTCTGGTCCTTCGCGTGCCGCAGCGCCTCCAGGGTGTCCGCGGTCTCGCCGGACTGGGAGATCGCGACGACCAGCGTGGAGCGGTCCAGCACCGGGTCGCGGTAGCGGAACTCGGAGGCGAGCTCGATCTCCACCGGCAGCCGGGTCCAGTGCTCGATCGCGTACTTGGCGAGCATCCCGGAGTGGTAGGCGGTGCCGCAGGCGATGACGAAGACCTTGTCGACGTCGCGCAGGTCCTGGTCGGTCAGCCGCTGCTCGTCGAGGACGATCCGGCCGTCGACCAGGTGCCCGCGCAGCGTGTCGGCGATCGCGGAGGGCTGCTCCTCGATCTCCTTGAGCATGAAGTAGTCGTGGCCGCCCTTCTCGGCGGCGGCCAGGTCCCAGGTGACCCGGAACGGGCTGACCCCGACCGGGTCGCCGGCGAAGTCGGTGACCTCGTAGCCCTCCCTGGTGATCGTGACGACCTGGTCCTGGCCCAGCTCGACGGCCGAGCGGGTGAACTCGATGAAGGCCGCGACGTCGGAGGCGAGGAACGTCTCGCCCTCGCCGAGGCCGAGCACCAGCGGGGAGTTCCGGCGGGCGGCGACGATCCGGTCCGGGTCGTCGGCGTGCGTCACGACGAGGGTGAAGGCGCCCTCCAGCCGGCGCGCGACGGCCCGGACGGCGGCGGTCAGGTCACCGGCCGCGTCCTCGGCCCCGGCCAGCTCCCCGGCGTGTGCCAGCGCCACCAGGTGCGCGGCGGTCTCGGTGTCGGTGTCGGACTCGGCCCAGATCCCGCGGGCCTCCAGCTCGGCGCGCAACTCCAGGAAGTTCTCGATGATCCCGTTGTGCACGACCGCGACCCGGCCGTCGCTGCTGCGGTGCGGGTGGGCGTTGCGGTCGGTCGGCGGGCCGTGCGTGGCCCAGCGCGTGTGCCCGATGCCGGACGTCCCGGTGAAGCCGTCCCGGCCGACCTCGTCGAGCCGCGCCTCGAGGTTCGCCAGCGCCCCGGCG
Source organism: Pseudonocardia nematodicida (assembly GCF_040105385.1). Lineage (NCBI taxonomy): Bacteria > Bacillati > Actinomycetota > Actinomycetes > Pseudonocardiales > Pseudonocardiaceae > Pseudonocardia > Pseudonocardia nematodicida. The sequence continues at coordinate 330,724 of NZ_JBEDNQ010000003.1, read as the reverse complement.
CGGCGCTCGATCAGCAGCTCGCCGTCGATCGGCAGGGCGACACCGGCGGAGTCGTAGCCGCGGTACTCCAGGCGGCGCAGACCACCGAGAACGACCTCGAGCGCGCCCCGATGACCGACGTAACCGACGATGCCACACATGCCGCCGAGGGTATCGGCGCGCCGATCGGGGCCCTCCGCCACCGGGTGCGACGGGCGCCACGCCGGGCGTACGCGCGCGGCGGGCACCGGCTGACCAGCACCGGTACGGTGCCGTCCGTGGCCAAGACCGGCGTGACCCGTCCCCCGTCGATGAAGGGGGCCAAGGACGCCCTCGGTGTGCTGTCCCGCTCCGGCCCGCATCCGGTCCGGTACGGCGACCTCGGCCTGATCGGGCTGCCCGGCATCGTCTACACCCCGGCCGAGGGCCACCAGGTGCCCGCGGTCGTGCTCGGGCACGCGTGGCTGCAGCCGGCGCGGCGCTACCACGAGCTGCTGCGCCACCTCGCGACCTGGGGCATCGTGGCCGCCGCGCCGGACACCCAGCGCGGGCCGGTCCCGAGCATGTCCCGGTTCGCCTCCGACCTGAACACCGCGCTGGACGTCTGCGTCGGCGTCCGGCTCGGCGACGGGCGGATCAGTGTGGACGCCCGGCGGACCGCGCTGATCGGGCACGGCACCGGCGGCGGTGCGGCGATCCTGGCCGCGGCGTCCCGCGAACGGCTCGGCGCGCTGGTCACGCTGGCACCGGCCGAGATCAAGCCGTCGGCGATCGAGGCCGCCGGCCGGGTCTCCGCGCCCGCCCTGCACCTCGCCGCGGCGATCGACGCGATGGCGCCGGCCGCCGGGAACGCCGAGCCGATCACCGCCGCCGGGCGGGCGGCCGGCGCCGAGGTCACCCTGCGCAGTATCGAGAAGGCCGGCCACCTGGGCTTCTGCGAGGGCCGGCACTGGTCGAGCTACCTGTTCCAGACCCTGCCGCAGCACCGCACCCGCAAGATCGCACGGGCGCTGGTCACCGCGTTCCTGATGGAGCAGCTGACCGGCGAGAAGCGGGTGTCCGCACTCACCTCGGGCGACGTGCCCGGTGCGCCCCTGGTCGAGCTCCCCGACCCGGACGACGACGCGGCGGAGCAGACCCCGGCCCGCGCCGGTCTGCTCGGCGCCGGGAGCTGACGCCACGAACGGTGCGCGTCCCGACCACCCGCCGACCTGGCTGCCCCCTGGTCGGTCGGTGTCCGGGAATTCGGCGCGGGAGCGGCCACCGGTAGCCGGAACCGCGCCGGATCCTCGATCAGTGCGGAGGGACCGCGTCGGGGTCCTGGGAGAGCAGGGGCGCGACCATCCCCCGCCGGTCCGTCGTCCGGGCACCGTGGGTCCCCGGTAACCGCAGGCCTGGCCAACTGCTCGACCCGGGGCTGTTCCGGTCCTCCGGCGCCGCGGTGCCCCCGGCTCCGGGCCCGGTCAGGTCGCCGGTGCCGTGCCGCACCCGCACGGCGGACGAGGCGTCCCGCGCGTGCCGTTCTTCCCATCCGGCGGCGGCGCCGGCGGCGTCGTCGGCCAGCCGGTGCGCCTCCCGTCGGACCAGGTCGAGCCGGCCGAGCCACTCGCGACCCGCGGCGTCGTCCCAGGTCCCGGAGAGCGCATGCCGGAGCCCGGCCAGTAGCGCGGCGGTGTCGTCGAGGCGGGCCACCAGCCGGCGCAGCGCCGCGGCCTGATCCTCGGCACCGGTCACGGCAGCAACCCGCGGAAGCCGTCGGCGGCGGAGCGGTCCGCCCGGCGGGCGACAGCGGCGGACCGGGTCGCGGTGTCGGCCAGCGCGGCGAGCTCGTGGACGATCCGGCCGGCGAGCGTGCCGTGGTGCCCGGTCGATGAGGGCACCGCCGCCTCGTGCAGGTCCGCGGCGAGGGCCCGGAGCCGGGCGGCAGCGCGGTCGAGCTCGTCGGGATCCCGCCGCACGTCCGGTCGCATCCGGGCAGCCTGCGCCGGACGGAGCGGGCCCGCCGCCGTTCCCGCGGCGCCGTGCGCGATCGCGAACGACGACGGGGCCGCCACCGGCTGGTGACGGCCCCGCGACGGGAGGATTCAGCTCGCCGAGGCGACGACCTCGGCCAGCCGGCGCGCGACGGCGTCGGCCTCGTCCTCGGTGGGGGCCTCGACCATCACCCGCACGAGCTGCTCGGTGCCCGACGGGCGCAGCAGCACCCGCCCGGTCTCGCCCAGCTCGGCCTCGGCCTTGCCCACGGCCTCGGCGACCTCGGCGGAGGAGGCGACGGTGTCCTTGTCGGCGACCCGCACGTTGTGCAGCACCTGCGGCAGCGTGGTCACGATCCCGGCCAGCTCCGCCAGCGGGGAGCCGGTCTCGGCCATCCGGGACATCAGCCGCAGCGCGGTGAGCAGGCCGTCGCCGGTGGTGGCGTGCCCGGGCAGCACCACGTGCCCGGACTGCTCGCCGCCGAGGGAGAACCCGCCCTCGCGCAGCCGCTCGAGCACGTACCGGTCACCGACCTTCGTGCAGTCCAGCGTGATGCCGGCCTCGCGCATGGCCAGGTGCAGCCCGAGGTTGCTCATGACCGTGGCGACCAGGGTGTCGTGGGCGAGCTCGCCGGCGTCGCGCATCGCGAGCGCGAGCACGGCCATGATCCGGTCGCCGTCCACGACGTTCCCGGCGGCGTCCACGGCCAGGCAGCGGTCGGCGTCGCCGTCGTGGGCGATGCCGAGGTCCGCGCCCTGCTCGACGACGGCGGAGCGCAGCGGCCCGAGGTGGGTGGAGCCGACGCCGTCGTTGATGTTGAGCCCGTCGGGCTCGGCGTGCAGCGGGATCACCTCCGCGCCGGCCTGCCGGAAGGCCTCCGGCGCGGCGAGCGACGCGGCGCCGTGCGCGCAGTCGACGACCACGCGCAGCCCGTTCAGCGCGCCGGGCGCGGCGGACAGCAGGTGCGCGACGTAGACGCCGGTGGCGTCCGGGGCGTCCCACACGCGTCCGATCGCGTCCCCGACCGGGCGGTCGGTCACCGGCGAGGCGAGCGCGCGCTCGATCTCGTCCTCGACGTCGTCGGGCAGCTTGTGACCGCCGGCGGCGAACAGCTTGATCCCGTTGTCCGGCATCGGGTTGTGCGAGGCGGAGATCATCACGCCGAGGTCGGCGCCGGTCTCGGCGACCAGGTGTGCGACGCCCGGGGTGGGCAGCACGCCGACCCGGATGGCGTCCGCGCCGGCGGACGTCAGTCCGGCGACGACGGCCGCCTCGAGCATCTCACCGCTGGCCCGGGGGTCCCGGCCGACGACCGCGAGCGGCCGGCTGCCGGACCCGTTCGACAGGGTGCGGGCGGCCGCGGCACAGACACCAACGGCGAACTCCGGTGTGAGGAGTTCGCCGTTGGCCAAGCCGCGGACGCCGTCCGTCCCGAAAAGACGAGGCATCCGTCTGCGCGATCAGCGCTTGGAGTACTGGGGCGCCTTGCGGGCCTTCTTGAGGCCGTACTTCTTGCGCTCGACGGCGCGGGCGTCCCGGGTGAGCCAGCCGGCCTTCTTCAGCGGCGGGCGGTCCTCGGAGTCCAGCTCGACCAGCGCGCGGGCGATGGCCAGGCGCAGCGCGCCGGCCTGACCGGCGGTGCCGCCGCCCTTGAGGTTGGCGAAGACGTCGAAGCGCTCGGTCTTCTCGACGAGGACGAGCGGCTCCTTCACGATCTGCTGGTGCAGCTTGTTCGGGAAGTAGGTCTCGAGCGGCTTGCCGTTCAGCGTGAACTGGCCGGTGCCGGGCAGCAGGCGCACCCGGACGACGGCCTCCTTGCGGCGGCCGACGGTCTGCACCGGACGGTCGCCCAGCACGGGTGCCTCGGCGGCGAAGGTGTCGGCGTCGAACTCGGTCGACTCGCCGATGGAGTAGTCGACGTCGGCGACGGCCTCACCGACGGTCTCGGTCAGCTCGGTCTCGGTCGCCTCGGCGGCCGCACCGTCGGTCTCGACCGCGTCGACGACCTCGTCGGGTCCGTTCTCGGGGCTGGTCACGGGCTGTCCCTCTTCGTTGCTCGGGGTGGTCACTGGCTGACCTGGGTGATCTCGAACGGCTGCGGCTGCTGCGCACCGTGCGGGTGCGACGGGCCGGCGTAGACCTTCAGCTTCTTGGCCATCGCGCGGCCGAGCTTGTTCTTCGGCAGCATGCCCTTGATCGCCTTCTCGACGAGGCGGTCCGGCTGGCTGTCGATCATCTCGCCGACCGAACGCTGGCGGAGACCGCCCGGGAAGCCGGAGTGCCGGTAGACGAACTTGTCGGTCCGCTTGTTGCCGGACAGCGAGATCTTCTCGGCGTTCACGATCACCACGAAGTCGCCGTTGTCGACGTGCGGCGCGTAGGTCGGCTTGTGCTTGCCGCGCAGCAGGGTGGCGGCGTGCGTGGCGAGCCGACCGAGGCGCACGTCGTCGGCGTCGATCACGTGCCAGGCGCGGGTGATGTCGCCGGGCTTCGGGCTGTACGTGGGCACGGATCTACCTCGTCGTCGTTCTCGGCTGCGGTGGACGGTCCCTGCGGCGATCCCGCGTGTTTCCCGGTCCACTCTGGTGTCACTGGTTCCTCAGCGTGCCGCAGGTGGACGCCGGAGGGACGCTCGACCGCCGGTCTCGCCGACGTCACGGCGCCCGCGGGTCTCCACCGCTGCACAACGAGAGTCAAGAATACTCGCCGCCACGGCGCCGTCGGGACCCTGTCAGGCCTGCCAGCGGCGGGCGTTCGCCTGCTCGGTCCGAAGGTACCCGTCGTGCGCCTGCCCGAGCGCCGCGCCGATCCGGGTCAGCACCTCGTGCAGGTTCGCGGCGGAGGTGTCCCACCGCTGCTGGACGGCCTGGTAGTCCGCGGCCGCCTGCCCGCTCCAGGTCGAGACCATCGGGGCGAGGTAGCGCCGCAGGTCGTCGAGCTCGGTGCGGATCCGTCCGGCAGTGGCCACGACGTCGCTCCGGGCCGCGGTCAGCGCGCCGAACGTGACCTTGATCTCGGAACTGCTCACGGTGGTCCCTCCCCCGCTCAGCCGAGCGCCGACGTGATCGCCGACATGGCACCGGCCTGGTCCTGCTCGCGCTGGGCGTAGCCGGTGCCGGAGCCCTCGAGTGCGTGGCCGATCGTGGCCAGCGACTCGTTGAGCGTGCGGGCCTCGGCGTCCCAGCGCTCCATCAGCCGGGTGAACTGCACGGATGCCTGGCCGGTCCAGGCGCCCGCCAGCGGCGCCAGCTTGCCGCGGAGGTTCGCCAGCTCGGCGGTCACCGAGCTGTTCACCGTCGCCACGTGCCCCGCGGCCCGGGCCATCTCCTCGGTCGTCGTACCGAACCCGTCGGTCATGTGCCGCTCCTCCTCCGATGTCCGCCCGGGGCGGTCGCGCCGCCCGGGCCCCCGGCGGACCCGTCGTCCCCGGCGCGGGCACCGTGGCAGCCGCACCGCCCCCGCCACGGCCGATCGGCCCCCACCGTTCGCACCCGGGAACCCCCGGGGCCCCGACCGGCCCCGGGCACGACCTCGCAGACCATCTGCCGGCCTCGCAGGGTCCGCAGCACCTGCGAGGCCCGGGAGCCTCCTGCGAGGTGCGACGCCCAGGCCCCGCACCCGCACCCTCTCGGTGCGGCCGCAGCGACGCCGCCGAGGGGTACCTCGGCGTCGTCGGCGGAGCCGCGGGCAGCCCCGGTGTGCTCCTCGGCGCCGGGTTCCGGGGCCCAGCGGCCCGCACGGTGAACGGACAGCGCCGAGGCGCCCGCCGGTGGCGGGGCTCAGGGGGCCCGGCGCAACGAGCCGACGACCCGGGCGCACGCGGCGTCGCCCGTGTGGTCGCCGCCGGGGTGCCGGCAGCCGGCGACGAGCTGGTCGGTCCCCTCGAACAGGACGTGCCAGTCGACGACGGTCCCGTCGGCCCCGTGCTCGGTGTACCCGAGCACGGGGCGACCGGCGACGGTGCGCGGCCCGGGACCCGTCACTCCCGCCCGCCCCGCGAGCAGTCCGGCCAGCTCACGACGGGCCCGCTCGGGCTCGCGGCCCGCGTCGTAGCCGAGCGGACTGCGTTCGACGACGATCAGCTCGACGCCGTCGGGCCGCCCGGCCGGGGTGAGCAGGGTCCGGCGCCGGGCCGGGTCGCCGCCGGTGTGCTCCCAGCCGCCGGGCAGCTCGGCCGCGTACCCGTACTGGACGATCGATCCCGTGGCGGGCGGCGGCCCGGGCGCCGCACCGGTGCGGCCGATCAGCAGACCGGTGACGAGCAGGACGACCCCGAGCACCGCGACGGCGGGGAGCACGACCCGGGCCGTCCCCGCGGGCTCGTCGGGGTCCGGCGCCGCATCCGTCCCGGCCCCCGGCACGGGTGCGCGGGAACCGCCGGGGTCGTGCGGACCGTGCGCCGTGTCCGGACCGCGGGCCTCGCGGACGCGCGACACCCCCGCATCCGGCCACCGGTCCGCCGCCGGGCCCGGCCCCGTCCCCAGCAGCCCCACCCCCAGCAACGCCGCACCCAGCACCGCGGCCGAGGCGGGACCCGCGCCCTCGACGGCGGCCGGGTCGCCGGTTCCGGCCGGCCCCGCGAGCCGCACCGGACACGACGCCGCCGCGGCCACGCCCGCGAGCAGGGCGGGGTCGTCCTCCGCGCGCTCCCCCGCCAGGACGATCTCGGCCGCTCCGGCCCGGACGGCCGCCGCGACGAGCACGCCGATCTCCGGCCCGTTCCCGGCGTGCACCGCCGGACGGACGGCGCCTGCACCTCCGACGACCGCTGCGCCGTGGACGACCGCTGCGCCGTGGAGGACCACGACGCCGTCGTCGTCCACCAGCAGCACCGGCCCGGCCGCGGGCGCCGGTCCGGTGGCGAGCACCGCGACGGCGACCGGGACGCTCTCGACCCGCGGACCACCCGGGAAGCTCCCGCCGGCCGTCCCACCCACCCGGACGACGACGTCCGGCGGCGAGTCCCCGAAGAACGCGGCCACGGCCTCCCCGGGCGGGGTGCCGGGCGGCGCGGCGGCGAGCAGCCGCACCCCGCCGCCGTCGGCCGCGGCGAGCAGCACCCGCGACGGCGTGGCGTGCACCGCGACCGCGAACCCGGTCACTCGGGTTCGGTCCAGGCGATCTGCACCCGCCGCGCACCGGAACCCCGGTCGACCAGCACGGCCCGGCCGGGTGGCATCGGCCCGGGGCGCACCTTCTCCAGCAGCGGTCCCTCGTCGGGGCTGCCGGATCCGACCAGGCCGGGCGCCCCGAGCTCGCGCAGCCGCCCCAGCACCGGGTCGAACAGCGCCCGGCCCGCCCCGCCGGAGCGCCGGGCCAGCACGACGTGCAGCCCGACGTCGCGGGCCTGTGGCAGGAACTCGGCCAGCGGCAGGAGCGGGTGCGGCGAGGCCGCCCCCGCGGCGGGGACGACGAGGTCGTAGTCGTCGACGAGCAGCCAGACGTCCGGTCCGCTCCACCAGGACCGCTCGCGCAGCTGCCGCGGGGTGACGTCCGGCCCCGGCAGCCGCCGGCCCAGCGAGTCGGCGATGTCGGCGCACGCCCCGGCCGTCGCGGACGGGGTGGAGGTGTGGGCGAGCAGGTGCTCGGCCGGGACGGAGCCCAGCAGCGTGCGCCGGTGGTCGACCACCACGATCCGGGCCTGCTCCGGTGACCAGCGGGCCGCGATGCCCCGCGCGATCAGCCGGAGCAGCGCGGTCTTCCCGCCGCCGGCGTCGGCGAAGCAGAGCAGGTGCGGCTCGGCCGGATCGAGCTCCACCGTGCCGAGCCGGTGGTCGTCGAGCCCGAGCGGCAGGCCCCGGCCGGGCCCCGCGGGCAGCTCGGTGAGGGGGACCAGCTCCGGGAGCAGCCGCACCTGGGGCAGGCCGGGTCCCGGCGCGGCGGCGGCGACGGCCGCGACCGGATCGGGCCCGCCGGGCGGTGCCGGGTCGGCGAGCACCGCCGCCGCGCCGTCCGGGGCGAGCCCGTGCCCGGGCCGGGCCGGTACGGCCGCGGCGCGCCGCCGGTCCACCTCGGAGTCCGACGGGTCACCGAGCCGCAGCTCGATCCGGCTGCCGAGCTGGTCCTTGAGCGCGGGCCGGATCTCCGACCAGCGGGCCGCGGACACCGCCAGGTGCACGCCGTAGGCGAGCCCGTGCGCGGCGAGGTCGGTCAGCGCGGGCTCGAGGTCGTCGAACACGGTGCGCAGCGCGCCGTACCCGTCGACGACCAGGAACAGGTCGGTGCACGGCTCGCCGGGGAGACCACCCGCCGCGCGCCGGGCCCGGAACTCCTCGACCCCGGCGATCCCGTGCTCGGCGAAGAGCCGTTCGCGGCGCTCCACCGTCCCGGTCACCTCGGCGACCACCCGCCGGACGAGGTCGGTGCGACGCCGGTCGGCGACAGTGCCGACGTGCGGCAGCCCGGCCAGCGGCGCGAGCGTCCCGCCGCCCAGGTCGAGCACGTGCACGCCCAGCTCGTCCGGGGTGTGGGTGAGCGCGCACGCGGTGACGACGGTCCGCAGCGCGGTCGACTTGCCCGACCTCGGCCCGCCGACGACGGCGAGGTGCCCGGCCGCGCCGGACAGGTCCAGCACCAGCGGATCGCGTCGCTGCAGGTATGGGCGGTCGATCAGGCCGATCGGGGCGGCCAGCCGGCCGACCGGGCCGGGCACGGACAGCCCCCGCCCGGGACGGTGCCCGGGCTCGCCGAGCACGGCCCGCAGCGGCGGCGGGGTGGTGAGCGGGGGCAGCCACACCCGGTGCGCCCGCGGGCCCGGCCCGGACAGCGCCGCCACGACGCGGTCCAGGACGGCGGCGCCCGGACCACCGGCCGCCGGCCCCGCGCCGGCGCCGGCGCCGACGGGTGCGCCGCGCGACAGGGCACGATCCGCGGTCGCCCGCCCCCGAGGCGACCCGGTCGTCGCGGTGCCGGACGGCAGGGCGGGACGCGACCGCGCGGCGAGCAGGGTGGACGGCGCAGGCACAGTGGACGGCGCAGGCACGGTGGACGGTGCGGGCGCAGCGACCGGTCCGGCGGTGAAGGGCAACGCGACCCGCGGGCCACCGGCCCGGGATCTCCCCCGCGTGGCCGGGCGCTCCTCGGGCCCGGACACGTACGCCGCCCGGAACCGCACGAGCTCGTCGGTCCCCGCCGCGAGGAACGCCGAGCCGGGCGCCGGCGGGAGCAGGTGGGCGTCGGGCACACCGAGCACGGCCCGTGACTCCGCGGCCGAGAACGTCCGCAGCGCGATCCGGTACGACAGGTGCGACTCCAGCCCGCGCAGCCGTCCCTCCTCCAGCCGCTGGGACGCGAGCAGCAGGTGGATGCCCAGCGACCGGCCGAGCCGGCCGACCGTGACCATCAGGTCGATCATCTCCGGCCGCTGGGCGAGCAGCTCGGAGAACTCGTCCACCACGACCAGCAGCGATGGCAGCGGGTCCAGCGGCGCCCCGCCCCGCCGGGCGGCGTCGTGGTCGGCGAGGCTCGCGAGGTTCCCGGCCGCCCGCAGCACCTCCTGCCGGCGGGTGATCTCACCGGCCAGCGCGTCGGCCATCCGGTCGACCAGGGTCAGCTCCTCGGCCAGGTTGGTGATCACCGCCGAGACGTGCGGCAGCCCGGCCAGCCCGAGGAACGTGGCGCCGCCCTTGAAGTCGACGAGGACCAGGTTGAGCTCGTCGGCCGGGTGCGTGGCGACGAGGCCGAGCACCAGCGTCCTCAGCAGCTCCGACTTCCCGGACCCCGTCGCGCCGATGCACAGCCCGTGCGGCCCGGCCCCGCCCTGCGCGGACTCCTTGAGGTCCAGCAGGACCGGACGCCCGGCGGCGTCGGTCCCGAGCGGCACCCGCAACCGGGCCGTCGTCCCGCGCCGCTCGCGCAGCGCGGTGAGGGCGGCCGGCGAGATCGCGTCCAGGCCGAGCAGCGACGGCAGACCCACCGGTCCGGAGTCCGGGGCGGCGGCGGGTTCCGGCGCCTCCGCGGCGCCCTCGGGGCGGTACCGCGCCAGTCTCCGGGCGAGCGCGCGGGCCTCGGTGACGGTGACGGCGTCCGGCACGCCGACGCCCGCCCCGCCCGGCCCGCCGCGACGCAGGGTGCGGACGCCGTCGGGGCCCGTCCCTGCGGCCAGCCGCAGCACCGTCGCCGCGGGCCGCCGCCCGCCGGCCGGCCCGAGCCGCAGCACCGTCACACCCGGCAGCCCGGCCCAGGCGCCGGGGGTGTCGGCCGCCCCGTCGAGCACCACCAGCAGGTGCCGGTACGACGACGACGGCTCGTCCACCCACCAGCGGCGCACCGTGTCCGGGTCGCCGGTCAGCATCCGGACCGGCCCGACGGCGTCGTGCAGCCGCGGGTGCGCGGCGTGCGGCAGCCACTTCGCCCAGTCCCAGCGCGCGGCGGCCGGACCGGGCGCGACGACGGCGAGCCGCGCGTCGTCCGACCCGTGCAGGAGCACGTACTGCGCGACGAGCGCGCGGGCGAGGTCGAGCACCGGCGCGGGATCCGGGTCCGAGTCGGGATCGGGTTCGAGCCAGACGGTCGCCGCGGCGCGGACGTCCACCGCCACCGGGAGGTCGTCGACCACGGCGTGCCGGCGCAGGAAGCGGCGCAGCGCGAGCGCGCCCAGCGGCTCGAGGCTCTCGACCGGGCCGGTCTGCGGCGCGGTCAACCGGGTGGCGAGCCGCTGGGTGCCGAGCCCGGCCCGGAGCCGGCCGAAGTCGTCGTCGCCGGCGCGGCGTTCCCAGAGCCGGCCGGCCGCGAGGACGTCCGGCCAGGCGCCCGGGTCCGGATGGACCTCCTCCAGCGCCCGGCGCTGTGCGATCGCGATCTCCCGGACCCGGCCGCCGAGCACGTCGAGGTAGCGCAGGTAGTCCCGGCGGTCCTCGTCCATCGTCGCGGTGCGCGCACCCGGCCCGCGCCCGCCGCCGGCGACGAGCATCCCGAGTGCGGAGAGCGCGAACATGCCGCCGAACAGCCAGCTGCTCGCGTCCTCCCGCCGGAGCAGCACGAACAGCAACGCCCCGCCCACCATGCCGAGCGGCAGCAGCCGCGCGGCGAGCTGCCCGGGCACCGCGCGTTCCGGCTCCGGCGGCGGGTCGGGGACGAGCTCGCCGCCGGGCATCTCGGGTACCGACCTCCGCGGCCGTCGCACCCCGACCGTTCCCGCCACCGGCCGCCTCCCGCGTGTCCACGAGTTCCGTCGAACGCCCGCGGCGGGCGCCGGGACCGGCCGATACTCCCAGCCGCCCCCGGCCGGCCGGGGCCGTTTCGCGACACCGACCCGTGAACGACGAAGGAGCCGCCGTGACCTCCCTGCCGCCCTCCACGACGTCGCCCTCCGGGCGGTGGGTCCGGGTCACCGTGCTGACCCCGCGCGGGCGGGCGGACGTGGCGCTGCCCGCCGACGTCGGACTCGGTGAGCTGGTCCCGATGGTGCGCGAGCTCGTGGGCGGGGCACCGCCGGGCGGGCTCCCGGAGGCCTGGCGGTTCACCGGGCCGGGCGGCGGTCCGCTGTCCCCGGACGGGACCCTCGACGAGCTGCGGGTGCTCGACGGCGAGCTGCTCCGGCTCGGCCCGTCCCGCCCGGCACCCGCCCCGCCGGTCTGCGACGACGTCGCCGAGTCGCTCGCGCACGCCGTCCGCGAGGCCGGGGAGCGCACGGCGGGCACCGGCGGCGCGGGCACGGTCGCGGCGGTGCTGACGCTGCTCGCCGCCTGCGCGTTGCTGTCCACCGTGGACGACCCGCTGCGGTGGGTGGCGGCCGCGGTGGCGGGTCTCGGCGCGGTGGCCGCGCTGTGGCTCGCCCGCCGGGCCGGGCCGGACGTCGGCCCCGGTGCCGCGCTCTGCGCGGTGCCGGCCGCCGCCACCGCGGGGGCCCTGGCGCTGCCCGCTCCCGCCGGGACCGGAACGGTGCTGCTGGCCGCCGCGGGCGCCGGGCTGGCCGCGGCCGCCGGGCAGGCCCTCACCCGCCGGGTGTCCCCGATGCTGCTCGCGACGGCGGTGGCCGCCGCCGGGATCGCGGCCGCGGCGCTGGCGCGGCTGCTGCTCGACGCCCCGCCCGGTGCCGTCGCCGCGGGTCTCGCCGCGCCGGCACTGGCCGCCGGTCCGCTGCTGCCGCGGGTGGCGCTGCGGCTGGCCGGACTGCCCGCACCGGTCGTACCGGCCGACGCCGACGGCGTCGCCGCCGCGGAGCGCACGCTGCCGGCCCGGGAGACGACCGGACGGGCCGACCTGGCCCGGGCGCTGCACACCGGGGTCCTGGGCGGGACGGCGGTGCTCGCGGCCGGCGCGGCGGCCGTCGCCGCGGCGGGTGGCGGCCCGTCCGGTGCGCTGCTCCTGCTCGTGACGGCGGCGGTACTGCTCCTGCGGGCCCGCGCCCTGGTCGAGCCGGCGCCGGCCCGGGTCCTCGCCGGCGCCGCCGTGCTGGCGGTCGCGATCGCCGCGGTGCCGGCCGGGTGGGCGTTCGGGCCGGAGCTGCGGATCGCGCTGGCCGCCGGACTGGCGCTGGCGGTGCCGGTGGGTGCGGCGGTCACCCGGACGACGCCGTCGCCGCCCGCCCGGCGGGCCCTCGACGTCCTCGAGCTGGTCCTGACCGCGGCCGCGATCCCGGCGGCGCTGGCCGCGATGGGACTGTTCGGTCTGGTCCGCGGGCTGTGACCTGCTCGCGGGGTACAGCGGGGACGCGGGCCGGGATCGCGGTCGTCGCCGGGCTGACCACGGTCGCGCTGTCCGCGGTGGCCGCGCCCGCGGCAGCGCTCGCCGGGCCGGCCGGAACCCCACGCAGCCCGGTCCCGATGGCGGCACCTCCGGCCGCGGCGATGAGCCCGGCGATGCCCGGACCGGCGGCCGCGGCGGCGGCCGATCCGGGCCCGCCGGGCCCCGCCGAGGGCCTGCGCCGCACCGGCGGCTGCAGCCCGCCCGGCCCGGACGGGCCCGGCGCCGCCGGGCCCGCGGCGCTCCCCCGGTCGGACCTCGCGACCGGCGGCGGCCAGCTCGTCGCGGTCGTCGACACCGGCGTGGCCCCGGTCCCCCGGCTCGCGGACCGGCTACGCGGCGGCGGCGACTACCTGACCGGCGGCGACGGCCTGGACGACTGCGACGGGCACGGCAGCGCCGTCGCGCTGCTGCTCGCCGGTGCGGCGGACCCGGCGACCGGTACCGGTGCGGGCGTGGCTCCCGACGCCGAGGTCGTCGCGCTGCGCCAGTCGTCGGCCCGGTTCGCGGTCCGTGGCCCGGACGGTGCGGAGCGTCCCGCCGGGGAGATCCGCACGCTGGCCGCGGCGATCTCGCGCGCGGTCACCCTCGGGGCGGGAGTGATCAACGTGTCCGAGGTGGTCTGCGTCCCCGCCGACCGCGTCGAGGAGCTGGGCCGCCCGGTCGCCGACGCCGTCGCGGCCGCGGAGGCGGCGGGCGTGCTCGTGGTGGCCGCCGCCGGGAACGTCGATCCGGCGGGCACCTGCACCGGGGAGCCGGAGCTGCGGCCGCTGCCGGCGTCCTACGACGGCGTCGTCGCGGTGGGTGCCACCGACGCGGCCGGCCGGCCGGCGCCGTTCTCGGTGCCCGGCCCGTGGGTGGACCTGGCCGCACCGGGGGTCGATCTCCCGGCTCCGGCCGGGCCGGAGGGTGCGGTCGTCAGCGGCACGTCCTATGCGGCCCCGCTGGTGGCCGGGACCGCGGCGTTGCTGCGAGAGCGGTTCCCGATGCTGACCCCCGGCCAGGTCGCCGACCGGCTGCGCGCGACCGCCCGGCACCCGGCGTCCGGACGCGACGACCGGGTGGGGGCCGGTGTCCTCGACCCGGTCGCGGCGCTGACCGCGGAGCCGCTGCTGCTGACCCCGGTGCCGGATGCCCGCCCGGCCGCCGGGATCGCGGCGGGACCGCGCACCGGTTCCGGGGACGCGGCCCCGGCCCGGCACCCGCTGCCCGCACCCGGCACCGAGCCCCGGGACCTGCCCGTCGTCGCGGGCGCCGGCGCGGTCGCCGCGGTGTCCGGCGCGACCGCCGCCCTGCTCGCCGGGCTCCGGCGCCGCCCCGCGCGCTGAGCTCCCCGTCGACCGACGGCCACCGAGCGCCGGGCTGCGGCCGCCCTCCGCCCGAACGCGTGGGGCGCCGGTCGGGCCGGTGGGGGACGTCAGCCGGGGATGTCGGCGACCTCACCGGCCGCCGCGACGTCGAGTGCCCCGGCCCGGGGCAGCAGCCGCACCATCGCCTCCGGCGCGGCCCCGGACTCGACGATCCCCAGCGCCGCGGCCGTCGGATCGTCGGCGACGCCGTACACGGCGCCGGACGCGGCGAGCAGCCACCGGGTGCCGGACCCGTCCGCACCCGGGGTGGCCGACTCCGCACCGACGGCGCGCAGCGGCCCGGGACCGGACGACGGCAGCACCACCTCGTCCAGCCGCGGTCCGCCGCCGTCGGCACCGGCCAGCGCGACGGGCACGGACCCGGGCGCGACCGGCAACCGGTCGGCGGCCAGGACCCCGCCCTGTCCCTCCCGCCAGGTCCGGCACAGCACCGGGCCCGCCCCGGCGCCCGGCGTCGCGGGTCGCTCGGGCCAGGCGTCCGCCCCGGGCACCGACGTCACCGTGGCGTCCCGGACCCGGCGCGGCGTGAGCACGGTGGGCTGCCCCTGCCCGGTGCGGGACACGGCCGCGTCGGCGAGGGTCACCGGTACCTGGGCGAGACCGCCGTCGACGACCAGGTAGTACGCGGCGGGGGCGCCCAGCGGCTGGGACTCCACGACGTCCCCCGCGCGCCCGAGACCCGGCACGTCGACCGGATCCGGCGCGGGCATCCGCAGCGGAGCCCCCTCGGGGATCGCCGACAGCAGCCCCTCGCCGACCCGGCGGACCGGGGCGTCGAGCAGGCCGAGCCCGGCCAGGACGTCGCGGTCCGCCGGGTCGAGCCGGTGCCGGCCGCCGTCGTGAACCAGGTAGGTGGCCCCGCCCTCGCCGGTCAGCAGCAGCATCGGCGCCGGCTCGTGCGGGCCGGGCGCCAGTGAGCCGGCGAGCACGGTCGCCACGCCGGGCGCACGACCCTCGTCGTCCGCGGTGTCGCACACCGCCCAGGCCGCCGGGACCGGGGCGCCGTCCAGCGCCACCCCGACCGCGCCCGGCACCGCCGCCGGCGGGGTACGGGGCGCGGCGGCCAGCTCGGCGTCGGGCACCCGGGCGGGCACCGCCCCCGCGCCGTCGGACCGGCCCAGCGCGGCCAGCACCAGCCGGCCCGCCACCGGATCCGGCACCGGGACGAGCCGCGGCGGGTCGGTCGCGACGGCGTAGAGCACCCCGCTGGTCTCGCCCTGCACCAGCGCGTGGGTGCGCCAGTCCGCGGCCGGGGACACCCGGGCCAGCAGGGCGGCGACCCCGAGCGCGAGCAGGCCGGCGAGCACGCCCGCGAACACCGCGCGCCGCTGGGAGCGGATCTGCTCGTGCCGCAGCACCGGGTCGGCCCGTACCAGAGCCGCCTCCATCCGGCGCAGCCCGAACCGGTAGGCGTCGGCCTGGTCGCGGGTGGCGGGCGCACGCTGCACGCGCGTGGGGGCGGGTTCCGGGGGCATCGCCCGGACGGTAGGCACGCGCCGCTCCGGCCGGACCCGCTTCGCACACCCTGCGTAGTTCCACCCACCTGACCGGTTGGCCGGTTACGTTGCCAATAAGCAGTTGTTGCCCATAATGTGCCGCTGCGTGACCATCTCGCGGAACGTCGCCGTCCCGCTGCTGGCGGCGCTGCTCGTCGCCGGCTGTGCGGCCCCCACCCCCGGCCCCGGGGAGGCCGGCCCGGCCGGGGACGGCGACGCGATGACGCTCGCCGACGGCTACGAGCCCGACGACCTCAACCCCCTGCTCGGCTACGGCTCGGAGGGGGCGAGCAAGTTCTACGACGGCCTCTTCGCCTACGACGCCGACCGGACCCTGCAGCCCGCGCTGGCCGCCGGCGAGGCGACGCCGTCGGACGACCAGCGCACGTGGACCGTCCCGATCCGCGACGGCGTCACCTTCCACGACGGGTCCGCGTTCGGCCCGGAGGACGTCGTCGCCACCTATTCGGCGATCCTCGACCCGGACCGGGCGGCGACGATCCGGTCCTCGGTCCCGATGCTGCGCGCGGTCGAGGCCGAGGGCCCGGACGCGGTCCGCTTCGAGCTGGAGTACCCCTACGGCGCGTTCCCGGAGCGCCTGACCTCGGGGATCCTGCCGTCGGAGATCCTCGACGACGGCGGGCCGGTCGCCGACCTGCCGGTGAACACCGAGGCGGTCGGGACCGGCCCGTACCGGCTCACCGAGTGGCGCCGCGGCGACACGATGATCATGGAGGCGAACGCCGGCTACTGGGGCGGCGCGCCCGCCGTGAGCCGGGTGACCGTCGTGTTCGCCGCCGACGACAACACCCGCGCCCAGCGGACCGCGGCCGGCGAGTTCGACGGCACCGTGCTCCCGCCGGCGCTGGCCCGCCCGGTCGCCGAGCAGAGCGGGCTCGCGCTGCGCGAGCACGCCTCGGCCGACTACCGCACGATCGCGCTGCCGTTCGCGAACCCGGTGACCGCCGACCCCGCGATCCGCGCCGCGCTCAACCGCGCCGTCAACCGCGAAGGCATGATCGACGCGCTGCTGGCCGGCCAGGGCGAGCCGGCTCACCACCCCATCCCGGGCGTGCTGCCCGAGCAGGTCGAGCCGGCGGCGACGTTCGCGTTCGACCCCGCGGAGGCCGGCCGGATCCTCGACGACGCCGGCTGGGCCCCGGGGCCGGACGGCGTCCGGTCCCGCGACGGCCGGCCCGCGAGCTTCACCCTGATGTACTCCGCACAGGACACCGTCCGTCGCGACCTCGCGCAGGCGTTCGCCTCGGACGCCCGCGCCGCCGGGATCGACGTCCGGCTCGAGGGGCTCGGCTGGGAGGCGATCGAGCCCCGGATGGGGACCGACGCGGTCGTCCTGGGCGGCGGGGACCCGTTCGACCCCGGCTTCAAGGCGTGGCAGCTGCTGCACTCGGCGAACGCCGCGGACGGCTTCAACAACCCGGGCTCGTACGCGAACCCCGAGGTCGACGCGGCCCTGGACGCCGCGCTGCGGGCACCGGACGAGGCCGGCCGGACCGAGCAGATCAAGGCGTTCCAGCGGGCCTACGTCGACGACCCCGGCATGGTGTTCCTGGCCTTCCTCGGGCACAGCTACGTCTCGCGTGACGACTGGGACGGCTACGTCGAGGTCGTCGAGCCGCACACGCACGGCGTCACCTGGGGTCCGTGGTGGAACCTCGAGGACTGGACCCCGAAGCAGTGACCGTCGCTGCACCCGGCGACCGCCGCCGCGGCCGGGCCGTCGCCCGGCTGGTGGGCCTGCGGGTGCTGCTGGGCGTGCCGACGGTGCTGGCCGTCGCGGTCGGGGTGTTCCTGCTGGCCGCGGCGTCGCCGTTCCGGCCGGTGTACCAGTACTTCGGCGTCGGGATCTTCTCCGCGAGCGACGACGACATCGCCGCCGCCGAGCGCGCGCTCGGCCTGGACGGCGGGGTGTGGGTCCAGCTCGGCCGCTGGCTCGGCGGGCTGGTGACCGGCGACCTCGGGCAGAGCCTGTCGATGCGCCAGCCGGTGGCGACGGTGATCGCCGAACGGCTGCCGTGGACGCTGCTGCTGGTCACCTGCGCGTTGCTGGTCTCGCTGGTGCTGGCCCTGCTGGCCGGGACGGTCGCGGCCTGGCGGCAGGGCGGCTGGTTCGACCGGACCGTCACCGCGGTCGGGCACACCCTGGAGGGCCTGCCGCCGTTCGTGCTGGCGCTCGGTGCGATCGCGGTGTTCGCCGTGGCCTGGCCGGTGCTGCCGGTCGCCGGGCTCACCGACGCGGGCGCCGCGCCGACGTTCGATCAGGTCAGCAGGCATCTCGTGCTCCCGGCGGTCGTCCTGGGGATCTCCCAGACACCGTGGCTGGTGCTGCACGTGCGCGCCTCGCTGATCGCCGCGCTGGACGACGACCACGTCGCCGGGGCGCGGGCGCGCGGGCTGCCCGAGACGGTCGTCGTGCTGCGGCACGCGCTGCCGACGGCGCTGCTGCCGTTCGTCACCGTGCTGGGCAACCGGCTGCCCGAGCTGGTGACCGGGGCGGTGCTGGTGGAGACGGTGTTCTCCTGGCCGGGGATCGCCGCGGCGGTGGTGACGGCCGCGCTCGCGGTGGACTTCCCGCTGCTCGCGGCGCTGACCCTGCTCTCGGCCGTCGCGGTGCTGGCCGGCTCGCTGGTCGCGGACCTGACCGTGCTGCTGCTGGACCCGCGGGTGGACGCCGATGTCTGAGGATCTCGCCGTCCGCCCCCGCCGGCGGCAGGACCCCGGCCCGTGGCGCCCGGCCGGCCGGCCGCGGCCCGGCTCGCCCCGCGGGCGTCGGTCGTCGGGGCGGGCCCGGCTGGTCGCCGGAGCGTCCGGGCTGGCGCTGCTGGTGGTGGCGGCGCTGCTCGTCCCGTGGCTCGGCGGCCTCGACCAGGGCGCCGTCGACTACACCGCGATCCGGCTGCCGCCCTCGGCCGAGCACCCGTTCGGCACCGACTCGGTGGGCCGCGACGTGCTGCTGCGCTCGTTCGCCGGCCTGTGGGTCTCGCTGCAGGTCGCGGCGGCGTGCGCGGTGCTCTCGACGGTGATCGGCACCCTGTTCGGGTCGCTGTCCGGGCTGCTCGGGGGCTGGTACGACCGGCTGCTGATGCGGGTGGTGGACGCGGTCAACGCGGTCCCGCACCTGCTGCTCGGGATCGTGATCGTGGCGCTGTACCGGGGCAGCGTGCTCGCGGTGATCGCGTCGATCGGGCTGACCCACTGGACGACCGTGGCGCGGGTGGTGCGTGCGGAGATCCTCTCGCTGCGGCATCGGCCGTTCATCGACGCGGCGATCTCCGGCGGGGCCACGCGGTGGCGGGTGCTGCGCCGGCACCTGCTGCCGGCGGTGCTGCCACAGGCGGTGCTGTCGGCGGTGCTGATCCTCCCGCACGCGGTGTGGCACGAGACGGCGCTGAGCTTCCTCGGTCTCGGGCTGCCGCCGCACCTGGCGAGCCTGGGCACGATCCTCGGCGAGGGGAGACAGGCGGTGCTGCTGGGGGCCTGGTGGATCGTGGTGTTCCCGAGCGTGCTGCTCGCGGCGACGACGTTGTGCGTGGCCGGGATCGCGGCCTGGTGGCGGGACCGCACGCTGCCGCGACGGCGGTCGGAGCAGGCGCTGTGACCGCGGAGCGGAGCTCGGTGCGCGCGGAGCGGAGCTGGGTGCGCGCGGCGGGCGACGGCGTCGCGACCGACCGGTCGCCCGGGCCGGGCGGAGGCGCGCCGGGAACGCCGCCCGTGCTCGCGGTCCGGGGCCTCGACGTCGCGTTCCGGGTCGGACGCGGCCCGCGCGCCCGGACCGTACGCGCCGTCACCGGAGCCGACCTGGACCTGCGCCCCGGACGGCTGACCGCGCTGGTCGGCGAGTCGGGCTGCGGCAAGTCGGTGCTCACCGAGGCGTTGACCGGACTGCTCCCCGGCAACGCGTCGGTCCGCGGCGCGGCGCTGCTGACCCCACGTTCCGCGGAACGCGATCCGGTCGGCCCTGCCGGGACCTCGCCGCGTTCCGCGGAACGCGAGCCGTGGAGCGTCGAGCTGCTCGCCGCCCCGGAACCGGTCCTGCGCGACCGGGTCCGCGGACGGCTGATCGGCCTCGTCCCGCAGTCCGCGGCGACCCACCTGACCCCGACCCGCACGGTCGGCGCGCAGCTGCGCGAGACCGCGGCCCGGCTCGGCGCCGGTGCCACCGCGGCGGAGCTGGTGGACCGGGTCGCGCTGCCCGCGCACGTCCTCGACCTGTACCCGCACGAGCTGTCCGGCGGGACCGCGCAGCGGGTGGGTCTGGCCGCCGCACTCGCCGGGGACCCGCCCGTCCTGCTCGCGGACGAGCCGACCGCGGGCCTGGACCGGCCGCTGGTCGATCACGTCACCGGCCTGCTCGCCGGGTTGGCCGCCGACGGCCGGGCCGTCCTGTTGATCACCCACGACCTGTGGGCCGCCCGGGAGGTCGCCGACGACGTCGCCGTCATGTACGCCTCCCGGTTCGTCGAGACGGGCCCGGCCGCCGAGGTGTTCCGCGACCCCTGGCACCCGTACACCGTGGGTCTGCTCGGCGCCCTGCCCGACGCCGGGTTCACCCCGGTGCCCGGGCACCCGCCGGAGCTCTCCGCGCTGCCCGACGGCTGCCCGTTCGCGCCGCGCTGCGCGGTCCGCGACGCCTGCACCGGCGACCCCGAGCCGGTGCCGTACGGAGCCCGCACGGTCTCCTGCCACGTCCCGGAGGTGCGGCGATGACCCTGCAGGCCAGGGAGGTGACGGCCGGCTGGCGGCGCGGACACCCGGTCGTCGACGGCGTCGACCTCGCCGTCGAGCCGGGATCGGTGCTCGGGCTGGCCGGGCCGTCGGGGTGCGGGAAGTCGACGCTGACCCGGGTGCTGGCGCTGCTGCACGCCCCGTGGTCCGGCACGGTCACCGTGTCCGGGCAACAGGTGCGCCGCTTCCGCTTCGGCGCCCCGCCGGCGCTGCGCCGCCGGATCGGGGTGGTGTTCCAGTCCCCGCGCGCCTCGGCGGACCCGCGACTGAGCCTGGACGGGATCGTCGCCGAACCGCTGCGGGCCGCCGGCCTCCCGGAAGCCGAGGCGGGGCGCCGGGTCGACGAGGTGGCCGAGCGGGTCGGGCTGACCGCCGAGCTGCGGTTCCGGCGCCCGCACGAGGTGTCCGACGGCCAGCTGCAGCGGGCCTGCCTGGCCCGCGCGCTCGCCCCGCGGCCGGACTTCCTGCTGTGCGACGAGATGACCGCGATGCTCGACGCCTCGACGACCGCGGCGCTGGTGTCGGTGGTGTCCGACGAGGTCGCCGGCCGCGGGCTGGGCGTGCTGGCGGTCAGCCACGACGAGCCACTGCTGCGGGCCTGGGCCGGCGAGGTCGTCCGCCCCTGGACCTGACGGCCCCGGGGCGGGCGCGTGCGGCGGCGGTCAGTCCGCGACGCCGATGTCCTCGTTCCACAGCTCGGGGCGCTCGGCCGTGAACGCGGTCATCAGCGCCACACACCGCTCGTCGTCGAGCACGGTCACCCGCACCCCGTGCTCGGCCAGCCAGTCGTGCCCGCCGTGGAACGTCCGGGCCTCGCCGACGAGCACCGCGCCGATGCCGAACTGCCGGACCAGCCCGGAGCAGTACCAGCACGGGGACAGCGTGGTGACCATCGTCGTCGCCCGGTAGTCGCGCTGCCGGCCGGCGTCACGGAACGCCGCGGTCTCCGCGTGCACCGACGGGTCGCCGTCCTGGACCCGGCGGTTGTGCCCGCGGCCGAGCACCTCGCCGTCCGGACCGAGCAGGGCCGCGCCGATCGGGATCCCGCCCTCGGCGAGCCCGGCCCGGGCCTCGGCGACCGCCACGTCCAGCCAGCTCTCGTCCACGCCGTCAGCGTAGGCGCCGCGATGATCGCCGGGATCGTGCCACCGGCGACGCGGCACGGCGCTCCCGTCACGATCGTGGCGATCGTGTCCGGGTAGTCGTACCGATTCCCTCGTGCGGGGCCACCCGGCAGGATCTGCCCATGCGGACGGGCTGGAACGTGCTCCTTCAGATCGGCGCCCTGGTGGCCTTCCTGGGGCTGCGCGTGCTGGCGCCCGGCTGGTTCCTGGTCATCGTGGTCATCACCATCGTGCCGGCGGTGCTCCTGCTGGTCCCCACCGTGCTGTCGCTGGTGGTGATCCGCCGCCGGGTGCTGACGCGCGCGGTGAGCGCACCGTTCGTCGCCTGCGCCGCGACGCTGGTCCTGACCGGCCTGGTCATGCCGGACTTCGGTGACACCGCCGACTCGGTGCGGGCACCGGTGCAGGTGCTGCTGGGGATCTCCGCCCCGGACGTCGCCACCCTGCTGCAGGTGCCGGGGATGCTGTTCGTGTTGGGCTGGATCGCCTCGCTGCTGTGGCTGTGCGTGGCGCTGATCGCGACCTCGCGGATGGCCCGGCGCCGGCGCGCCCCCGCCCCGCCGCACCCGACCTGGCAGCAGCCCACCGGCTGACCATCCGCTCGCGGGATCGGAGAACGCGCGCCCGACCGGGCGCGCGTTCCCGGAACCGGCGCGCGTCCGGGGCGGGCTCGGCCCGATGGCGCGCTCAGCCGGTGCCGGGGACCCGGATCCGGCGGGTCTGCTCGGCCCGCGCGGCCAGCTCGTCGTCACCGGGGTAGTCGACGCCGGCCAGCGAGAGCCCGTGCGGCGGCGCGACCGTCACCTCGGACGCCCGCACGGTCCGTCCGAGCAGCCCCGCCGGCCACTCGGGAGGCCGGTGCCCGCGCCCGACCTCGAACAGCGCACCGACCAGGCTGCGGACCATCGAGTGGCAGAACGCGTCCGCCGAGACCGAGGCGACCAGCACGTCCGGCTCGCCCGGCGCGGGTGACCAGTCGAACCGCTGCAGCGCGCGCACGGTCGTCGCCCCCTCGCGGCGCTTGCAGAACGCGGCGAAGTCGTGCTCGCCGAGCATCCGCTCGGACGCGGCGTTGAGCAGCGCGGGGTCCAGCGGGTGGGGCCAGGCGACGGTGTCCCGGGCGCGCAGCGGCTCGGCACCGAACGGCGCTGTGCTCACCCGGTAGCGGTAGTGCCGGCGCAGCGCGGAGAACCGGGCGTCGAACTCGTCCGGGACCCGGCTCAGCGCGTGCACCCGGACGTCGACCGGGAGGAAGCGGTTGAGGCGCCGGAGGAGTCCCTCCACCTGCGGCTCCGACGGGGCCGGGAGGTCCACGTGACAGACCTGCCCGGACGCGTGCACCCCGGCGTCGGTGCGGCCGGCGACGGTGATCCGCACCGGGATCCGCAGGACCGTCGAGATCGCCTCGGTCAGGACGCCCTGCACGGTGCGCCGGGTCGGTTGCTGGGCCCAGCCGGAGAAGTCGGTCCCGTCGTAGGCGACGTCGAGCCGGAGCCGGAAGGAGTCGGAAACGCCGACGAGCCCGCCGTCGGTGACGGCGGGCTCGTCGGGGTGGTGCGGTCGGCTCAGGAGCCGGACTCCTTCTTCCCGGAGTCGGCGCCGGAGTCGGACACGGCCTCGGTCGCCTCGGCGGCGGCCTCCTCCGCAGCCGCGGCGGCGTCGACGGCCTTGTCGGCGGCCTCGGAACCCGGGGCCACCTCCTCGGCCTCGACCGCGGCGTCGACCGCCTTGTCGGCGGCCTCCTGCGCCTCGTCGGCCGCGGTGACCTCGGCCTCGGCGGAGGTGGTCTCCTCGGACGCCTTCAGCTCCTCGGCGGCCGCGGTCGAGTCGGCCTGGGCCTGCTCGATCTTCTCCTCGGAGACCTCGGCGGCAGCCGGGGCGGCCTGCGAGGCGGCCGCGCGGCGGGCGCGGTTCGCCTCGTCGGTGACCGTCTTCTGCTGGACCAGCTCGATGACCGCCATCGGGGCGTTGTCGCCCTTGCGCGGCATCGTCTTGGTGATCCGGGTGTAGCCACCGTTGCGGTCCGCGAAGAACGGACCGATCTCGGTCACGAGCCGGTGCACGACCGACTTGTCCCGGATCACCTTCATGATCTGGCGACGGTTGTGCAGGTCACCGGCCTTGGCCTTGGTGATCAGCCGCTCGGCGTACGGACGAAGCCGCCGGGCCTTGGCCTCGGTGGTCTCGATCCGGCCGTGCTCGAACAGCGAGGTCGCCAGGTTGGCCAGGATCAGCCGCTGGTGCGCGGGCGACCCGCCGAGGCGGGTGCCCTTCGTGGGCTGGGGCATGGCTACAACTGCTCCGTTTCTGCGTAGTCCTGACCGTCGTCACCGAAGGTGCCGGGGTCGAACCCGCCGTCACCGTCGGCGCCGTACTCGGCCGCGGCCGCGGCGGGGTCGAACCCGGGCGGGCTGTCCTTGAGGGCCAGGCCGAGGCCGACGAGCTTCATCTTGACCTCGTCGATCGACTTGGCGCCGAAGTTACGGATGTCGAGCAGGTCCGCCTCGCTCCGGCCGACGAGCTCGCCGACCGTGTGGATGCCCTCACGCTTGAGGCAGTTGTAGGACCGGACGGTGAGGTCCAGCTCCTCGATCGGCATCGCGAACGCCGCGATGGTGTCCGCCTCCTGCGGGGAGGGGCCGATCTCGATGCCCTCGGCGTCCACGTTCAGCTCGCGGGCCAGGCCGAACAGCTCGACCAGGGTCTTGCCGGCCGAGGCCAGCGCGTCCCGCGGGGTGATGGACGGCTTCGACTCGACGTCGAGGATGAGCTTGTCGAAGTCGGTGCGCTGCTCGACTCGCGTGGCCTCGACCTTGTAGGTCACCTTCAGCACCGGCGAGTAGATCGAGTCGACCGGGATCCGGCCGATCTCGGCACCGGTGGCCTTGTTCTGCATCGCCGGGACGTACCCGCGACCCCGCTCGACGACGAGCTCGACCTCGAGCCGGCCCTTGTCGTTCAGCGAGGCGATGTGCAGGTCCGGGTTGTGCACGGTGACCCCGGCCGGCGGCACGATGTCGCCGGCGGTGACCGCACCCGGGCCCTGCTTGCGCAGGTACATCGTCACCGGCTCGTCCTCCTCGGAGCTCACGACGAGCTCCTTGAGGTTGAGGATGATGTCGGTGACGTCCTCCTTGACCCCCGGCACGGTGGTGAACTCGTGCAGGACGCCGTCGATCCGGATGGAGGTGACGGCGGCGCCGGGGATGGACGACAGCAGCGTCCGGCGCAGGGAGTTGCCGAGGGTGTAGCCGAAGCCCGGCTCCAGCGGCTCGATGACGAACCGGGAGCGGGTCTCGGTGACCACGTCCTCGGAGAGACTGGGGCGCTGAGAGATCAGCATGGGTGTGTGCCTCCTTAGCACCTGCGACAACCGCTATTTGATGTCGCAGACGAGAACCCGCCGCCCCTCCCTGCGGGGCGACGGGGTGTCGAGCTACTTCGAGTAGTACTCGACGATGAGCTGCTCGGTGACCTGGGTGTCGATCTGAGCGCGCACGGGCAGCTGGTGGACCAGGATGCGCAGGGTCGACGGGACGACCTGCAGCCACGCCGGGACCGGACGGTCGCCCTGGGTCTCCCTGGCGATGACGAACGGGTCGGTGTTCCGCGACTTCTCCCGCACGTCGATGATGTCGTACTGCGACACCTTGAAGCTCGGGATGTCGACCTTCTTGCCGTTGACCGTGAAGTGGCCGTGGTTGACCAGCTGACGGGCCATCCGACGGGTCCGGGCCAGGCCGGCGCGGTAGACGACGTTGTCGAGGCGCGACTCGAGGATCTGCAGCAGCTCGTCGCCGGTCTTGCCCTCCCGGCGGTGCGCCTCCTCGTAGTAGGCGCGCAGCTGCTTCTCCTGCAGGCCGTACCCGAAGCGGGCCTTCTGCTTCTCCTGCAGCTGCAGGAGGTACTCGGTCTCCTTGATCCGGATCCGGCCGTGCTGGCCGGGCGGGTAGGGACGACGCTCGAACGCCTGGTCGCCGCCGACGAGGTCGGTCTTCAGTCGGCGCGACTTGCGGGTCATGGGGCCGGTGTAGCGAGCCATGGTGGTTCTTCCTTCCCCTTAGACCCGACGCCGCTTGGGCGGACGGCATCCGTTGTGCGGCTGCGGCGTGACGTCGGAAATGGTGCCGACCTCGAGACCGGCGGCCTGCAGCGAGCGGATCGCGGTCTCGCGACCCGAGCCCGGGCCCTTCACGAAGACGTCGCACTTCTTCATGCCGTGGTCCATCGCCTTGCGGGCCGCGTTCTCGGCGGCGAGCTGGGCGGCGAACGGCGTCGACTTGCGCGAGCCCTTCAGGCCGACGTGCCCGGACGAGGCCCAGGCGATGACGGCACCGGTCGGGTCGGTGATCGACACGATCGTGTTGTTGAACGTGCTCTTGATGTGGGCGTGCCCGTGAGCGACGTTCTTCTTCTCGCGGCGGCGGACCTTCTTGGGTCCGGCGCCCTGGCGTGCGCGGGGCGGCATTACTTCTTACCTGCCTTCTTCTTACCGGCGACGGTCTTCTTCGGGCCCTTGCGGCCGCGCGCGTTGGTCTTCGTGCGCTGGCCGCGGACCGGAAGGCCGCGACGGTGACGGATGCCCTGGTACGAGCCGATCTCGATCTTGCGGCGGATGTCCGCCTGGATCTCCCGGCGCAGGTCACCCTCGACCTGCAGGTTCGCCTCGATGTACTCGCGGAGCTTGCTGACGTCCTCGTCGGTCAGGTCCTTCGACCGGAGGTCAGCGCTGAGCGCGGTCGCCTCGAGGATCTCCTTCGACCGGGCCCGTCCGACCCCGAAGATGTAGGTGAGCGCGATCTCCAGCCGCTTCTCGCGGGGGAGGTCGACGCCGGCAACACGTGCCATGCGGCGTGTTCTCCTTGTTCTCGTTCCAGGTCTTCCCGACACCCGTCCCGATCCGCCGCTAAGTGAATCGGGCCCCGGCCTGGTTCCGGGGGTGCCACCGGGCCCTCATGGCCCGGCAGGTGTGTCGGGGGCTTCGCGTGCGCGATCAGACGATCGCGACGAGCACCGCTCTGCTCAGCCCTGGCGCTGCTTGTGGCGCAGGTTCGAGCAGATCACGATGACCCGGCCGTTGCGGCGGATCACCTGGCACTTGTCGCAGATCTTCTTGACGCTCGGCTTGACCTTCACGTCGTCTGCCTCTGTTCGTGGTTCTTCTCGGTGACGCGACCGACGGTCACTTGTAGCGGTAGACGATCCGGCCGCGGCTGAGGTCGTAGGGCGACAGCTCGACGACCACCCGGTCCTCGGGGAGGATCCGGATGTAGTGCTGGCGCATCTTCCCGCTGATGTGCGCGAGGACCCGGTGGCCGTTCTCCAGCTCCACCCGGAACATCGCGTTCGGCAGGGGCTCGACGACCCGGCCCTCGACCTCGATCGCTCCGTCCTTCTTGGCCATGTCCTCCGCTATCCGTGACAGGTGTCGGTTGCTCCCGGCCGTCCCGGCCCGGGGGCCGGCGGTCGGGGGGCGCGCGCACGACCCGGAACCGGGGTGCGTGGGAGCACGACGGGACCGGCGCCGCAGAGCGCACCGATGACCCAGTGTACGGAGGTCGCGCGAGGTGGGCGCAGGCGGGGGTGACGGGCGTGCTAACGGTGCCCGCCGCCTGAGCTACAACGCCTTGAGCTCCTCGGTCACCTCCATGACCGACGACTTCGCGTCACCGAACAGCATCGAGGTGTTGTCGAGGAAGAACAAGGGGTTCTCGACGCCGGCGAAGCCGGATCCCATCGACCGCTTCAGCACGATGACGTTGTGCGACTCGTCGACGTTGAGGATCGGCATCCCGTGGATCGGGCTCGACGGGTCGGTGCGCGCGGACGGGTTGGTGACGTCGTTCGCCCCGATCACCAGCGTCACGTCGGTGCGGGAGAACTCGTCGTTGATGTCGTCCATCTCCTTGAGCGCGTCGTAGGAGACGTCGGCCTCGGCGAGCAGGACGTTCATGTGCCCCGGCATCCGGCCCGCCACCGGGTGGATGGCGTACTTGACCTCGACGCCCTTGGACTCGAGCAGCTTGGCCATGTCCTTGACCGCGTGCTGGGCCTGCGCCACGGCCATGCCGTAACCGGGCACCACGATGACCTGCGAGGCGTAGGCCATCTGGATCGCGGCGTCCGCGGCCGAGGTCGACTTCACGGTGCGCTCGACGCCGTCGCCGGAGACCGCGGCCTGGGTCCCGCCGAACCCGCCGGCGACGATCGCCGGGATGGTCCGGTTCATGGCGACGGCCATCTGGTTGGTCAGGATCGAGCCGGACGCGCCGACGATCATGCCGGCGACGATCATCGCGGTGTTGCTCAGCGCCAGCCCGGCCGCCGCGGCCGACAGCCCGGTCATCGCGTTGAGCAGCGAGATGACCACCGGCATGTCGGCGCCGCCGATCGGCAGCACGACCAGCACGCCGACGAGCGCGGCCAGCACGAGCACCGCGATGATCCACCACTCGGAGGCCCCGCCCAGGCCGGAGACGACCGCGGCGACGACGGCGAGCACGAGCAGCCCGATGTTGATCGGCTGCTGCACCCGCCCGAGCCCGATCGGGCGGCCGGGCAGGAGCTCCTGCAGCTTGCCGTAGGCGATCAGCGAGCCCCAGAACGAGACGGAGCCGACGATCGCGGCGAACATCGTCGCGATGACGACGTAGAGGGGCTCGTCGAGGAAGCCCGTCGACGAGCGGAACTCGGCCCACGCGATCAGCGCGACCGCGCCACCGCCGACCCCGTTGAACAGCGCCACCATCTGCGGCATCTGGGTCATCCGCACATTGCGCGCGGACGGGACGCCGATCAGCGTGCCGATCACCAGACCGGCCACGACCCAGATCCAGTTCGCCCGCACCAGCAGCAGCGTCGCGACCACCGCGATGCCCATGCCGACGGCGGCGATCCAGTTGCCGCGGACCGCCGTCCGCGGGCCGGTCAGCCCGGACAGGCCGTAGATGAACAGCGCGAACGCGATGATGTAGAGGATCGGGACGACCACCCCGAGCGGCCCGTCGGGCAACATGTCCGTCGCCGCCAGCGCGCTCACGAGCCGCTCCCGTCCTTCTCGGTCCTCGCGGCGGCGGCACCGGGTTGCTTGCCCTTGAACATGCCGAGCATCCGGTCTGTGACCAGGAACCCGCCGACGACGTTGATGGTGCCGAACGCGATCGCGACGACCAGGATGATCGTGTCGACGACGCCGGGCGTCTCCTCGCGGCCCAGCACCACGATCGCGCCGAGCAGCACGATGCCGTGGATCGCGTTGGTGCCCGACATCAGCGGGGTGTGCAGGGTGTTCGGGACCTTGGAGATGACGGCGAAGCCGACGAAGCCGGCCAGCACCAGGATCGCGATGTTCGAGAGCAGTTCGGAGCTCATTCCTGCGCCTCCTCGTCGTCCTCGCGGGTCACGCAGGCCTTGGCCAGGACCTCGTCGGAGAAGTCCGGGGACAGCTCGCCGTCGTCGATCATCAGCTCGAGCAGCGCGGTGACGTTGCGGGCGTAGAGCTCCGAGGCGTGCTCGGGCATCGACGCCGGCAGGTTCAGCGGGGACACGATCGTCACGTCGTGCCGCACGACCGTCTCCCCCGGCTCGGTGAGCTCGCAGTTGCCACCGGCCTCACCGGCCATGTCGACGACCACGCTGCCCGGCCGCATCCCCTCCACGGCGGCGGCGCTGACCAGCCGCGGCGCGGTCCGGCCCGGCACCAGCGCGGTGGTGACGACGACGTCGAAGCCGGTGATGGCCTTCTCCAGCTCCTCCTGCTGCCGGGCCCGCTCGTCGTCGGTGAGCTCGCGGGCGTAGCCGCCCTCACCGGCGGCGTCGATGCCGAGGTCGAGCCACTGCGCGCCGAGCGAGCGGACCTGGTCGGCGACCTCGGGCCGCACGTCGTAGCCGGTGGTGCGGGCCCCGAGCCGTTTCGCGGTGGCCAGTGCCTGCAGCCCGGCGACGCCGACGCCAAGCACCAGCGCCTGCGCGGGCTTCACCGTGCCGGCCGCCGTCGTCAGCATCGGGAAGAAGCGGGTGGAGCGCTCGGCGGCGGCGAGCACGGCCTTGTAGCCGGCGACGTTCGCCTGCGAGGACAGCGCATCCATCCCCTGCGCCCGGGAGATCCGCGGGATCGACTCCATCGCGAACCCGACGACGCCGGCGTCGCGCAGCTTCTGCACCGTCTCCGGGGAGGTCAGCGGGGCCAGGAACCCGATGAGGACCTGGTCGCGGTGCAGGCCGCCGATCTGCTCGGGGGTCGGCGGGTTCACCACGGCGACGACGTCGCACGCCCACGGATCGCCGATCTCGGCACCGGCCTCGGTGTAGGCGGAGTCCGGGAGCAGCGCGCCCTCGCCCGCCCCGGCCTCGACGACCACCCGGGCACCGCGGTCGGAGAGCTTGCCGACGACCTTCGGTACGAGCGCCACCCGGCGCTCACCCTCGCGGATCTCCCTGGGGACACCGACGGTGACCGACCTCGGCGTCCCACCGCCGTCTCCGGTGGATGCGGCGGCACCGCCGCTGGCCTCATCGCCCATGTCGGGAACCTAGACCACGCCCGGCGATTCCCGCTCGCGCAAGCTGATCCGGACTGTCCCCGCGATCAGGCCGGGCCTCACGCCCCGGGTCGGTCCGGCGCGCCGGCCGGTGCGGTGAGCAACCAGGGCCCGTCCTCGGTGACGGCGACGGTGTGCTCCCAGTGCACGGCCCGACCACCGGAGGCGGTGACGACGGTCCAGCCGTCGGCGAGCTCCTCGGTCTCCGGGTCGCCCGCCACCAGCATCGGCTCGACGGCCAGCGCCATGCCGGGCCGCAGTCGCGGGCCCTTGCCGGGCTCGCCGTGGTTGGGCAGGAACGGGTCCATGTGCATCGAGGTACCGATCCCGTGACCGCCGTACTCGGCGACGATCCCGTAGTCGGCACGGTCGGCGTGCGCGGCCTCCTCGCACGCCTTCTCGATCGCGTGCGACACGTCGGTCAGCCGGGCGCCGGCCCGGACGGCGAGGATGCCCGCGTCGAGGGCCGCCTTGCAGGCGGCCGACAGCGCGAGGTCCGCGTCCGACACCGCGCCGACCGCGATGGTCACCGCCGAGTCGCCGTGCCAGCCGTCGAGGATCGCGCCGCAGTCGACCGACAGCAGGTCGCCCTCGGCCAGCACCTGCGACGGCGACGGGATGCCGTGCACGATCTGCTCGTTCACCGACGCACAGATACTGGCCGGGAACCCGTGGTAACCGAGGAACGACGGCACGGCGCCGGCGTCCCGGATGGTCTGCTCGGCCACCGCGTCCAGCTCACCGGTGCTCACGCCCGGCTTGGCGTGCTCGGTGACCGCGGCGAGCGCGGCGGCCACCAGGGCCCCCGCCTCCCGCATCGCCTCCAGCTGACGTCCGGTCTTGAGCTCGATGTCCCGACCCCGGTACCGGGCGATGGCGCCACGCAGGCCGCCCCGACCGTTCATGCGTTCCCTCGGTTCCTCGCGTACCCGGTGCGGGTGCTCAGGCGCTACGGTCCCGCAGCGCCGAGAACACCCGCTCGGTGATCTCGCCGACCTCGCCGACGGCGTCGATCGTCACCAGCTGGTCGCGGTAGTACTCCAGCAGCGGCGCGGTCTCCTCGCGGTACACGCGCTGCCGGTTGCGGATGGTGTCCTCGTTGTCGTCGCTGCGGCCCCGGCCGAGCAGCCGCTGCACGACGACCTCGTCCTCGACGTCGAACTGCACGACCGCGTCGAGCGCGAGGTCCTTCTCGTCGAGGATCTCACCGAGCGACTTCGCCTGCGCGGTGTTGCGCGGGAAGCCGTCGAGGATGAACCCCGAGGCGGTGTCGGCGTCGCCGAGCCGGTCCCGGACCATCCCGACGGTCACCTCGTCGGGCACCAGGTCGCCGGCGTCCATGTAGCGCTTGGCCTCGCGGCCGAGCTCGGTCTCGTCGCGCAGGTTCGCCCGGAACAGGTCGCCCGTCGAGATGTGCGGGACGTCCAGCCGCTCGGCCATCTTCTCGGCCTGGGTCCCCTTGCCCGCGCCGGGCGGCCCCACCAGAACCAGTCGCACGCGACACCGACCTCCTGAAGTCTCGTCTGCTCCACACCGGCGACGCCGCCGGTGCGCGGTGCCATCGCACCGGGTATCGGCGCCGGGTGCCTCGATCGGGTCCCGCTCCGCCATGCTCGGGCGAGCCTAACGCAGGAAACCCTCGTAGTTCCGCTGCATGAGCTGACTCTCGATCTGCTTCAGGGTGTCGAGACCCACGGTGACCATGATCAGCACCGCGGTGCCGCCGAACGGGAAGTTCTGGTTCTGGCCGTCGCCGGTGATGCCCAGGAAGAAGTTCGGGAGCACCGCGACGATGCCCAGGTACAGCGAGCCGGGCAGCGTGATGCGGCTGAGCACGAAGTTCAGGTACTCGGCGGTCGGCCGGCCGGGCCGGATCCCCGGGATGAAGCCGCCGTACTTCTTCATGTCCTCGGCACGGTCGTCCGGGTTGAACGTGATGCCGACGTAGAAGTAGGTGAAGAAGATGATCAGCCCCATGTACATGACGATGTGCACGGGATTGGACTGATCGACCAGATAGGTCTGCACGAACTGGGCGAACCAACCGGTCTCGTCACCGGCCAGCTGCGCGATCAGGTTCGGCAGGTACAGCAGCGAGCTACCGAAGATCACCGGCACGACGCCGGCCTGGTTCACCTTCAGCGGCAGGTACGTCGAGGTGCCGCCGTACATCCGGCGGCCGACCATCCGCTTGGCGTACTGGACCGGGATCCGGCGCTGGCCGTTCTCGACGAACACCACGCTGGCGATGATCGCCAGGCCGAACGCGCAGACACCGGCGAAGACGAGCGGGCCGGAGTTGTCAAGGATCTGCTTGCCCTCGGCGGGGATCCGGTGCGCGATCGAGGCGAAGATCAGCAGCGACATGCCGTTGCCGATGCCGCGCTCGGTGACCTGCTCGCCCAGCCACATCACCATGGTGCAGCCGGCCACCATCACGAGGACGATGACCGACAGCGTGAACACCGAGGCGTCCGGGATGACCGGCAGCGCACAGCCCTGGAACAGCTGGCCGCGTTCGGCCAGCGCGACGAAGCCGGTGGCCTGCAGCGTCGCGATACCGATCGTCAGGTAGCGCGTGTACTGGGTCAGCTTGGCCTGGCCGGACTGGCCTTCCTTCTTCAGCTGCTCGAACCGCGGGATCACGACCTGCAGCAGCTGCACGATGATGCTCGCGGTGATGTAGGGCATGATGCCCAGCGCGAAGATCGACAGCTGGAGCAGCGCTCCGCCGGAGAACAGGTTGATGAGGGAGTAGACGCTGGCGTTGTCGCCGCCCTCGACCTGACGGACGCACTCCTGGATGTTCGGGTACGACACACCCGGGGACGGGATGTTGGCCCCGAGCCGGTACACCGCCACGATCGCCAGCGTGAAGAGGATCTTCTTGCGGAGATCCGGCGTGGTCAGGGCCGCCCGGACTGCGCTGAGCACTCGGTGATCCTCCTACGACGTCGGCGGCCCGACACCGCCTGTGCCGGCCCCGGGACGGGGTCGGCCGGATGAGAGACACGGTCCGGGCCTCCCGGGCCGGATGGGACCGACCGGTTCGTTCCCGGCGGGGGAGGCCGCGCGTGCGCCTGTCGGAGTTGTGTGGGCGCAATGCCCGGGCCTGACTCTAACAGCGGCCCGGACACGCCTCGGCGCCGCCCACCGGAGGTGGACGGCGCCGAGGTACCGCCGTGGTACTGCTGTGGAGCCCTGGCTTACAGCTCGGAGACCGAGCCGCCGGCCGCGGAGATCTTCTCCCGCGCGGACGCGGAGAACTTGTGCGCCTTCACGGTCAGGGCGACGCCCGAGAGCTCGCCCTCCCCCAGCACCTTGACCAGCTGGTTCTTCCGGACCGCGCCGGCCTCGACCAGCTCCGCCGGCCCGACCTCGCCGCCCTGCGGGAACAGGGTGGCCAGGTCACCGACGTTCACGACCTGGTACTCGACCTTGAAGCGGTTCTTGAAGCCCTTGAGCTTCGGCAGCCGCATGTGCAGCGGCATCTGCCCGCCCTCGAAGCGGGGCGACACCGTCTTGCGGGCCTTGGTGCCCTTGGTGCCGCGACCGGCCGTCTTGCCCTTCGAGCCCTCACCGCGACCCACACGGGTCTTCGCGGTCTTCGAGCCCGGGGCCGGACGCAGGTCGTGCAGCTTCAGCACGGACTGCTCGGAGCTGTTCTCGCTCACGACTGCACCTCCTCCACCGTCACGAGGTGGCGCACCGTGTGGATGTACCCGCGGGTCTGCGGGTCGTCCGGACGCTCCACCGACTGCCGGATCTTGCGCAGGCCGAGCGAGCGCAGCGTGTCGCGCTGGTTCTGCTTGCAGCCGATCCGGCTCTTCACCTGGGTGATCTTCAACGTGGCCATGCCGCTCACACCTTCGCCGCGTCGGCCTCGGCGCGCTGGCGCATCATCCGAGCGGGCGCCACGTCCTCGAGCGGCAGGCCGCGGCGGGCCGCGACCTCCTCCGGACGCTGGATCGCCTTCAGCGCAGCCACCGTGGCGTGCACGATGTTGATCGCGTTGTCGGAGCCGAGGGACTTGGACAGGATGTCCGAGATCCCGGCGCACTCCAGCACCGCGCGGACCGGGCCACCGGCGATGACACCGGTACCCGGGGAGGCCGGGCGCAGCATGACGACGCCGGCGGCGTCCTCACCCTGCACGCGGTGCACGATCGTGCCGCCGATGCGCGGGACGCGGAAGAAGTTCTTCTTCGCCTCCTCGACGCCCTTGGCGATCGCGGCCGGCACCTCCTTGGCCTTGCCGTAGCCGACGCCCACCAGGCCGTCACCGTCGCCGACGATCATCAGCGCGGTGAAGCTGAACCGGCGGCCGCCCTTGACGACCTTGGCCACGCGGTTGATCGTGACCAGCCGCTCGATGTACGGGGTCTTGTCCTGGGCCGCCCCACGGCCACCGTCCCGGCGGTCCCGGCTGTTGCGGTTGTCGTTGCTACCGCCACCGGGCCCTCCGCCGTCACGCCGCGTACGTCCCGGCATCAG
Organism: Pseudonocardia nematodicida; assembly: GCF_040105385.1. Classification (NCBI taxonomy): domain Bacteria; kingdom Bacillati; phylum Actinomycetota; class Actinomycetes; order Pseudonocardiales; family Pseudonocardiaceae; genus Pseudonocardia; species Pseudonocardia nematodicida. Next base: position 296,315 of record NZ_JBEDNQ010000003.1, on the reverse strand, counting down.
ACGATCCCTTCGATCTTGGTCTGGTTCATCAGAACTCCAGGCCCCCCTCGCGGGCGGCGTCGGCGAGCGCCGCGATCCGCCCGTGGTAGGCGAGACCACCCCGGTCGAACACGACCGACGAGATTCCGGCCTCCTTGGCGCGGGCGGCGACGAGCTCGCCGACCTTGGCCGCCTTGGCCTTCTTGTCGCCCTCCAGGCCGCGGACCTCGACGTCCAGGCTCGACGCGTGCACCAGGGTGTTCCCGGCCAGGTCGTCGATCACCTGCACGATGATGTGCCGCGAGCTGCGGTGCACCGCGAGGCGCGGGCGCTGCGGGGTCCCGGAGATCTTCTTGCGCAGCCGGGCGTGCCGGCGGATGCGGGAGTCGCGACGCTTGCGCGCGACCTGCGACGCCATCCGACGGCGAGCGGCCCCGGAAACGGTCTCGTTCGTCTCGGCCATCACTTACCCGTCTTCCCGACCTTGCGGCGGACCTGCTCGCCGGCGTAGCGGACGCCCTTGCCCTTGTACGGGTCGGGGCGGCGCAGCTTCCGGATGTTGGCGGCGGTCTCGCCCACCAGCTGCTTGTCGATGCCGGAGACCGAGAACCGGGTCGGCGACTCGACGGCGAAGGTGATGCCCTCCGCCGGCTCGATGACGACCGGGTGCGAGAAGCCCAGGGCGAACTCCAGGTTCGAGCCCTTGAGCTGCACCCGGTAGCCGACGCCGTGGATCTCCAGCTTCTTCTCGTAGCCGGCGCTCACGCCGACCACGATGTTGTTCACGAGGGAGCGGGTCAGGCCGTGGTAGGCCCGGGTCTCGCGCTCCTCGTCCGGGCGCTTCACCAGCACCGTGCCGTCGTCGTCGCGCTCGATCGTGATCGGCTCGACGACGGTGTGCGACAGGGTGCCCTTCGGGCCCTTCGCGGTGACCGTGCGGCCGTCGATCGTGATCTCCACGCCGGACGGGACGGTGATGGGCAGCTTTCCGATGCGGGACATCGTCCGTTACCCCTCTCTCACCAGACGTAGGCGAGGACTTCCCCGCCCACGCCGCTCCGGTAGGCCTGCTGGTCGGTCATCAGACCCCGCGAGGTCGAGATGATCGCCACGCCGAGGCCACCCAGGACCCGCGGCAGGTTCGTCGACTTCGCGTAGACGCGCAGACCGGGCTTGGAGACCCGGCGCAGGCCGGCGATGCTCCGCTCACGGTTGCGGCCGTACTTCAGCTCGACGACCAGGGACTTGCCGACCTCGGCGTCCTCGGTGTGGTGCGCGTAGATGTAGCCCTCCTTCTGAAGGATCTCCGCAATGGCGACCTTCAGCTTGGAGTGCGGCATCACGATGCGGTCGTGGTAGGCCGAGTTCGCGTTCCGCAGACGGGTCAGCATGTCTGCGATCGGATCGGTCATCGTCATGGTGTCTGTCTCTTTCCCACCGTGGTTCCTCGTACCGGCGCGGTGCCCCCGGTCAGGGGCACCGCACCGGGGCGGGCCTGCGGTGATAGGCGTAGGCGGCGGAGCCGTCTACCAGCTGGACTTGCTCACACCCGGCAGCTCGCCGGCGTGCGCCATGTCGCGCAGGCACACGCGGCAGAGGCCGAACTTGCGGAAGACCGCACGCGGCCGGCCGCACTTCTGGCACCGGGTGTAGCCCCGGACCGCGAACTTCGGCGTCGCGTTCGCCTTGTTGATGAGCGCCTTCTTCGCCATTCGCTCAGCTCTCCTTGAACGGGAAGCCCAGGTGGCGCAGCAGCGCCCGGCCCTCGGCGTTCGTGGTCGCGGTGGTCACGACGGTGATGTCCATGCCACGCGGCCGGTCGATGGTGTCCGGGTCGATCTCGTGGAACATCGACTGCTCGTTCAGGCCGAACGTGTAGTTCCCGCGGCCGTCGAACTGGTTGCCCTCGAGTCCGCGGAAGTCGCGGATACGGGGCAGCGCGATCGTCAGCAGCCGGTCCAGGAACTCCCACATGCGGTCGTTCCGCAGGGTCACCTTGGCGCCGATCGGCATGCCCTCACGCAGCTTGAACTGCGCGATGGACTTGGTCGCCCGCCGCAGCTGCGGCTTCTGGCCGGTGATGGTGGCCAGGTCCCGCAGCGCGCCGTCGATCAGCTTCGAGTCCCGTGCGGCGTCGCCGACACCCATGTTCACCACGACCTTGGTCAGGCCGGGGATCTGCATGACGTTCTTGTAGCCGAACTCCTCCTGCAGCGAGCCGAGGATCTCGGCGCGGTAGCGCTCCTTGAGACGAGGCAGCGTCTTCTCGGCGGTGGTCATCTCAGATCTCCTTCCCGTTGCGCTTGGAGATCCGGACGCGACGGGTCACGCCGTCCTCACCCTCGACGGTCTTCTTGCCGATGCGGGTCGGCTTGCCGTCGGAGTCGACGACCATCACGTTCGAGACGTGGATGGCGGCCTCCTGGGTGACGATCCCGCCGCTCTCGGCCCCGCGCTGGTTCTGGCTGACCCGGGTGTGCTTCTTGATCCGGTTCACGCCCTCGACCAGCACGCGCTGACGCTCCGGGTAGGCCTCGATGACCTTGCCCTTGGCGCCCTTGTCCTTACCGGCGATCACCAGGACGGTGTCGCCCTTCTTCACCTTCATCTTCGCCTTCATGAGTCAGAGCACCTCCGGGGCGAGGGAGATGATCCTCATGAACTTGCGGTCGCGCAGCTCGCGCCCGACCGGGCCGAAGATGCGGGTCCCTCGCGGTCCGTTGTCCGGCTTGATGAGGACAGCGGCGTTCTCGTCGAAACGGATGTAGCTGCCGTCGGGACGGCGCTTCTCCTTCTTCGTGCGCACGATGACCGCCTTGACGACGTCACCACGCTTCACGCCGGCACCGGGGATGGCCTCCTTGACCGTGGCGACGATGACGTCGCCGATCCCGGCGTAGCGCCGCGCGGAGCCGCCCAGCACCCGGATGCACAGGATCTCCTTGGCACCGGTGTTGTCGGCGACGCGCAGCCGCGACTCCTGCTGGATCACTTCGACTCCTACTTGGCCTTCTCGAGGATCTCCACCAGCCGCCAGCGCTTGGTCGCCGACAGCGGACGGGTCTCCATGAGGCGGACACGGTCGCCGATGCCGGCGGTGTTCCCCTCGTCGTGCGCCTTGACCTTGCTGGTCCGGCGGATGACCTTGCCGTAGAGGGGGTGCTTCACCCGGTCCTCGAGGGAGACGACGATCGTCTTCTCCATCTTGTCGGACACGACCAGGCCCTCACGGACCTTGCGCTCCCCGCGCTGCTCGTTCTGCTCGGTACCGGCCTGCTCACTCACGCCGCGCCCTCGCTCTCGGTCGGGGCGGCGGAAAGGCCGAGCTCACGCTCGCGCATCACGGTGTAGCACCGCGCGATGTCGTGACGGACGGCCCGCAGCCGCCGGTTGTTGTCCAGCTGCCCGGTGGCCATCTGGAAGCGGAGGTTGAACAGCTCCTCCTTGGCCTCCCGGACACGCACGACCAGCTCCTCGTCGGAGAGCTCGCGCAGCTCGGCGGCCTTGGTGTTGCCACTGCTCGCCATCAGATGTCACCACCCTCACGGGACACGATCCGGCACTTCATGGGCAGCTTGTGGATGGCCCGGGTGAGCGCCTCGTGGGCGGTCTCCTTGTTCGGGAAGGTCATCTCGAACAGCACCCGGCCCGGCTTGACGTTCGTGACCCACTTCTCCGGCGAACCCTTACCGGAACCCATGCGGACCTCGGCGGGCTTCTTCGTCATCGGGATGTCCGGGAAGACGTTGATCCAGATCTTCCCGCCACGACGGATGTGCCGGTTGATCGCGATACGCGCCGACTCGATCTGCCGGTTGGTCACGTAGGCCGGCTCCAGCGCCTGGATGCCCCAGTCACCGAAGGTGACCGCGGTGCCGCCGCTGGCCATGCCCTTGCGCTTGGGCCGGTGCTGCTTGCGGTGCTTGACCTTGCGTGGGATCAGCACGGTTCAGCTCTCCCCACCGTTGCTCTGGTTCTCGGCCGGCGCCTCGGCGGTCGCCGTGGCGGTGCCGGCACCCTGGGCGGCGCGGCCGGCCTCGGTGCTGGTCGCCGTGGTGCCCGAGGCACCCGAGCGACGACGGGCCGGACGCTCGCGGCGCGGGCCGCGGCCGGGGGCCTCGGCGGCCGGGGTGTTCTCCCGGCGTCCGCCGACGACGTCACCCTTGTAGATCCAGACCTTCACGCCGATCCGGCCGAAGGAGGTCCGGGCCTCGAACAGGCCGTAGTCGATGTCCGCGCGCAGCGTGTGCAGCGGGACGCGACCCTCGCGGTAGAACTCCGACCGCGACATCTCGGCGCCGCCGAGCCGGCCGGAGCACTGCACCCGGATGCCCTTGACAGCGGGGGAGCGCATGGCCGACTGGATGGCCTTGCGCATGGCCCGCCGGAAGGCGACCCGGTTCGACAGCTGCTCGGCCACGCCCTGCGCGACGAGCTGCGCGTCCGACTCCGAGGCCTTGACCTCGAGGATGTTCAGCTGGACCTGCTTCTTGGTCAGCTTCTCGAGGTTGCCGCGGATGCGGTCGGCCTCGGCGCCGCGGCGGCCGATCACGATGCCCGGACGGGCGGTGTGGATGTCCACCCGCACCCGGTCCCGGGTCCGCTCGATCTCGACCTTGGAGATGCCGGCCCGCTCCATGCCCTTGGAGAGCATCTTGCGGATCTCGACGTCCTCCTTCACGTACTCCGAGTACTGCTTGTCGGCGTACCAGCGCGACTTCCAGTCCGTGGTGATGCCCAGGCGGAAGCCGTGCGGGTTGATCTTCTGCCCCATCAGCGGGCCCTCCCCTTCGCACCACGACGGCCGGCCTTCGCGGGAACCGACTCGACCTCGATGGTGATGTGGCTCGTCCGCTTGCGGATCCGGTACGCGCGCCCCTGGGCACGCGGTCGGATCCGCTTGAGCGTCGGGCCCTCGTCGACCATCGCCACGTCCACCACGAGGGTGTCCGGGTTCAGGCCCAGGTTGTTCTCCGCGTTGGCCGCGGCGCTGGCCACGACCTTCGCCACCGGCTCGGCCGCGGCGTGCGGCGAGAACCGCAGGATCGCCAGCGCCTCGCTGACCGGCAGGCCGCGGACCAGGTCCACGACGCGCCGGGTCTTCATCGGCGAGCTGCGGACGAACCGCGCCACGGCGCGCGCACGAGTCGGCTCGAGCACGGCGCCGGTGGTCTCGTCAGACGTAGTTGCGTCTGCCATTGTCTCCACCTCTCCTTGTCGCTACTCGGGCCGGCTTCTAGCGCCGACGGGCCTTGCGGTCGTCCTTGATGTGCCCCCGGAAGGTCCGGGTCGGGGCGAACTCGCCCAGCTTGTGCCCGACCATCGAGTCGGACACGAACACCGGCACGTGCTTGCGGCCGTCGTGCACCGCAATGGTGTGACCGATCATGTCCGGGATCACGGTGGACCGGCGGGACCACGTGCGGATGACGGTCTTCTTGCCGGACTCGTTGAGGGCGTCCACCTTCTTGAGCAGGTGGTCGTCGACGAACGGGCCCTTCTTCAGGCTGCGCGGCATGTCTTACCTCCTGCTCTAGCGCTTCTTGCCGGTACGGCGCCGGCGGACGATCAACTTGTCGGACGGCTTGTTCCGGCGGGTGCGCCCCTCGGGGGTACCGGCCGGGTTCACCGGGTGGCGGCCACCGGAGGTCTTGCCCTCACCACCACCGTGCGGGTGGTCGACCGGGTTCATGACCACACCACGGACGGTCGGGCGCTTGCCCTTCCACCGCATCCGGCCGGCCTTGCCCCAGTTGATGTTGGCGTGCTCCGAGTTGCCCACCTCGCCGATCGTGGCGCGGCAGCGCACGTCGACGTTGCGGATCTCGCCGGAGGGCATCCGCAGCTGCGCGTAGGGCCCGTCCTTGGCGACCAGCTGGACGCCGGCACCGGCCGAGCGCGCGATCTTGGCGCCGCCACCGGGGCGGAGCTCGATCGCGTGCACCACGGTGCCCGTCGGGATGTTGCGCAGCGGCAGGTTGTTGCCCACCTTGATGTCGGCCCGGGGGCCGTTCTCGATCGGGTCGCCCTGCTTGAGCTTCGCCGGCGCGATGATGTAGCGCTTCTCGCCGTCGGCGTAGTGCAGCAGCGCGATCCGCGAGGTGCGGTTCGGGTCGTACTCGATGTGCGCGACCTTCGCCGGGACGCCGTCCTTGTCGTTGCGACGGAAGTCGATCAGGCGGTAGGCCCGCTTGTGGCCACCACCCTGGTGCCGGGTGGTGATCCGCCCGTGCACGTTCCGGCCGCCCTTGTTGTGCAGCGGACGGATCAGCGACTTCTCCGGGTGGTCCCGGGTGATCTCGGCGAAGTCCGACACGCTCGAGCCGCGGCGGCCCGGGGTCGTCGGCTTGTACTTACGAATGGCCATGGGTCAGCTCGCTCCCTCAGCTCGCCGGGCCACCGAAGACGTCGATCGCCTTGCTCTCCGGGGAGAGCGTGACGATCGCGCGCTTGGTGTCCTTGCGCTTGCCGTAGCCGGTGCGGGAGCGCTTGCGCTTGCCCGGGCGGTTCAGCGTGTTCACGCTGGTCACCTTGACCCCGAACACCTTCTCCACGGCGATCTTGATCTGGGTCTTGTTCGCGTCCGGCGCGACGACGAACGTGTACTGGCGGTCGTCGAGCAGGCCGTAGCTCTTCTCGGACACGACCGGCTTCAGCAACACGTCCCGCGGGTCCGTGATCACTTCTCGGCCTCCTCAGCGGCAGCCCGGCGGGCCTTCGGCGTCGCGATGGGGCCGGACAGGAACTCGTCCAGCGCCGCCTGCGTGAACAGCACGACGTCGTTGACGAGCACGTCGTGGGTGTTCAGCTGGTCCGGCGCGATCAGGTGGACCTGCGTCAGGTTGCGCAGGCTCAGCAGCGAGGTCTCGGCGTCGCGCTCGACGACGGCCAGGACCCGGCCGGCGTCGGGGACCACGGTCTCGAGGACCTTGCGGGCCGCCTTCGTCGACGGGGCGTCCCCACCGACGAACGAGGACACGACGTGCACGCGGCCGGCGCGAGCCCGGTCGGAGAGGGCACCGCGCAGGGCGGCGGCCTTCATCTTCTTCGGGGTCTTCTGCGAGTAGTCCCGCGGCGTCGGGCCGTGCACGATGCCACCACCGGCGAACTGCGGCGCGCGGACCGAGCCCTGACGGGCGCGACCGGTGCCCTTCTGCCGGTACGGCTTCTTGCCACCACCGCGGACCTCGCCGCGGGTCTTGGTGTCGTGCGTGCCCTGGCGCGCCGCGTTCAGCTGCGCGGTCACCACCTGGTGCATGAGGGCGACGTTGGCGGTCACGTCGAAGACGTGGTCGGGCAGCTCGACGCTGCCGTTGTCCGCGCCGTCGGACGTCTTGATCTGCACGGTGCTCACTTGCCATCACCCTTCGCGGGGGTCTTCACCACGACGAGCCCACCACGGGGACCGGGGACCGCACCCTTGACGAGCAGCAGCCCGCGCTCGGCGTCCACCCGGTGGACCTTGAGGTTCTGCGTGGTCTGGCGGTCGGAACCCATCCGGCCGGCCATCCGCACACCCTTGAACACGCGACCGGGGGTGGCGCACCCGCCGATCGAGCCCGGCGAACGGTGCTTGCGCTGGGTGCCGTGCGAGGCGCCCAGACCGGCGAAGCCGTGGCGCTTCATGACACCGGCGAAGCCCTTGCCCTTGGTCACGCCCACCACGTCCACCTCGGCCACCTCGGCGAACGCCTCGACGGTGACCTCCTGGCCGGGGGTGTAGTCGGCGGCGTCGGAGGTGCGCAGCTCCAGCAGGTGCCGGCGCGGGGTCACGCCCGCCTTGGCGAAGTGGCCGGTCTCCGGCTTGTTCACCTTGCGCGGGTCGATCGCGCCGTAGGCCAGCTGGACGGCGGTGTAGCCGTCGGCGTCCTCGGAGCGGACCTGGGTCACGACGTTGGGTCCGAGCTGGACCACGGTGACCGGCACGACCCGGTTGTTCTCGTCGAACAGCTGGGTCATCCCGAGCTTGGTGCCCATCAGGCCGGTGATCTTCCGGACCTGCTTGGTCGCAGTCGTCTTCTTGATCGAAGCAGTCATCGTCCCCAGGCCTTACTGGATGTTGACGTCGACACTCGCCGGAAGGTCGATGCGCATGAGCGCGTCCACCGTCTTCGGCGTCGGGTCGAGAATGTCGATCAGCCGCTTGTGCGTGCGCATCTCGAAGTGCTCGCGCGAGTCCTTGTACTTGTGCGGCGAGCGGATGACGCAGTACACGTTCTTCTCGGTCGGCAGCGGCACAGGGCCGACGACCCGGGCACCGGTACGCGTCACCGTCTCCACGATCTTGCGAGCAGACGCGTCGATTGCCTCGTGGTCATAGGCCTTGAGCCTGATGCGGATCTTCTGTCCCGCCATGGTCGTCGGTCGTCCTCTTCTTCCTGCCGCGGGGGTTGTCGCGGTGTCGGCCCCGTAAGAACTCGCGCCGTGCTGCCACCGGGGGACCGGTGCGGCCGGCTGCGGCCCGTGCCCTGTTCAGGTCTGTCGGCCGGAGACCCGTGCGTCCAGTTCCCTGGAGCACTCGTCCCGCCGGGGCTCTCCGGTCCACGAGGTCGGGCGTGTCGCGCTCGATCCCCATGGCTGTGCCCGGGTCACCGCGTCCCTCCCCCTCTGGGGCGGGCATGTCGCTGGGTCCACCTCGGCTCCGTCGCCCTGCGGACAGGACGAGCGGGACGAGGCTCACAACAAGCATGGCGCGTAGAGCGCGACACCTGAACTACCGGAGGTCCGGGAACAGGAGCGGCGCTTCCACGCGCCATGCTCATCGTGCAACCAGTCAAGGATGCCACACCGGAGTGCGGCTCCCTCGACCGGGGGGGTGGGGTGCGGGGCCGGCCGGATCGGCGCGGCCCCGCGACCTCACGCGTTGATCTTGGTGACCTGGCCGGCGCCCACGGTGCGGCCACCCTCGCGGATGGCGAACTGCAGGCCCTCCTCCATGGCGATCGGCTGGATCAGCTGAACGCTCATGGTGGTGTTGTCACCCGGCATGACCATCTCGGTGCCGGACGGCAGGGTCACGACACCGGTCACGTCGGTCGTCCGGAAGTAGAACTGCGGACGGTAGTTGTTGAAGAACGGGGTGTGACGGCCGCCCTCGTCCTTGCCCAGGATGTACACCTGGCCCTCGAACTCGGTGTGCGGCGTGATCGAACCCGGCTTCACGACGACCTGGCCGCGCTCCACGTCCTCACGCTTGATACCGCGCAGGAGCAGACCGACGTTCTCGCCCGCGCGACCCTCGTCGAGGATCTTGCGGAACATCTCGACACCGGTGACGGTGGTCGAGGTCTTGTTCGGCCGGATGCCGACGATGTCGACGGTCTCGTTGACCTTGACGATGCCGCGCTCGATACGGCCGGTGACGACCGTGCCGCGACCGGTGATCGTGAAGACGTCCTCGACCGGCATGAGGAACGGCTTCTCGACGTCGCGCTCCGGCTCCGGGATCGCCTCGTCGACGGCGTCCATCAGCTGGACGATGGCCTCGCCCCACTGGGCGTCGCCCTCGAGGGCCTTGAGCGCCGAGACGCGGACGATCGGGAGGTCGTCTCCCGGGTAGTCCTGGTCCGAGAGGAGCTCACGGACCTCCATCTCGACGAGCTCCATGATCTCCTCGTCGTCGACCATGTCCGCCTTGTTCAGGGCGACGACGATGTACGGCACGCCCACCTGACGCGCGAGCAGCACGTGCTCACGGGTCTGCGGCATCGGGCCGTCGGTCGCGGCGACCACCAGGATCGCGCCGTCCATCTGGGCGGCACCGGTGATCATGTTCTTCACGTAGTCGGCGTGCCCGGGGCAGTCGACGTGCGCGTAGTGCCGCTTCTCGGTCTGGTACTCGACGTGCGCGATGGAGATCGTGATACCGCGCTGGCGCTCTTCCGGCGCCTTGTCGATCATGTCGAACGCCGAAGCCTCGTTGAGGTTCGGGAACTTGTCGTGCAGAACCTTGGTGATGGCCGCCGTCAGCGTGGTCTTGCCGTGGTCGATGTGACCGATGGTGCCGATGTTGACGTGCGGCTTGGTCCGCTCGAACTTCGCCTTCGCCACTGCTGGGTCCTCCTGGACTGGTGTTGTCTCCGCCGTGCTGACGGCAGGTCTGTGGGTGTGCGGTGCGGGCCGCGGACCTTACCGATCCGCGGACCGCACCAGACGAGCAGGTCCGACGTGGTGCCGAGCCGACCCGCGTTGCGAGTTCTACTCGCCCGTCGCCTTCGCGATGATCTCCTTCGCCACGTTCGCCGGAACCTCGGCGTACGAGTCGAAGACCATCGTGTAGTTCGCCCGGCCCTGGGTCCGCGACCGGAGGTCGCCGACGTAGCCGAACATCTCGGACAGCGGCACGAGCGCCTTGACGACGCGGGCGCCGGCCCGCTCCTCCATGGCCTGGACCTGGCCGCGGCGGGAGTTCAGGTCACCGATGACGTCGCCCATGTAGTCCTCGGGCGTCGTCACCTCGACGGCCATCATCGGCTCGAGGATGGCCGGGCTCGCCTTGCGGGCCGCCTCCTTGAACACCATCGAACCGGCGACCTTGAAGGCCATCTCCGAGGAGTCGACCTCGTGGTACTGCCCGTCCAGCAGTGTGCACTTCACACCGACCACGGGGTAGCCGGCCTGGATGCCGTACTGCATGGCGTCCTGGACACCCTGGTCGACCGACGGGATGTACTCCCGCGGGATGCGACCACCGGTGACCTTGTTCTCGAACTCGTACAGCGCACCGTCGCCGCCCACGAGCGGCTCCAGGTTGATGATGACGCGGGCGAACTGCCCCGAGCCACCGGTCTGCTTCTTGTGCGTGTACTCGTGCTTCATCACCGGCTGCCGGATGGTCTCCCGGTAGGCGACCTGCGGCTTGCCGATGTTGGCCTCGACCTTGAAGTCGGACTTCATCCGGTTGACGAGCACCTCGAGGTGGAGCTCGCCCATGCCGGCGATGATGGTCTGGCCGGTCTCGTCGTCCAGGGAGACCTGGAACGTCGGGTCCTCCTCGGCAAGCTTCTGGATCGCCAGGGAGAGCTTCTCCTGGTCGGCCTTCGACTTCGGCTCGACGGCCACCTGGATAACCGGGTCCGGGAAGGTCATCGACTCGAGGACGATCGGGTTCTGCGGGTCGCAGAGCGTGTCGCCCGTGGTCGTGTCCTTCAGGCCGATCACCGCGTAGATGTGGCCCGCGATGGCCTCGTCGACCGGGTTCTCCTTGTTGGAGTGCATCTGGAACAGCTTCCCGATGCGCTCCTTCCGGTCCTTGGTCGAGTTGATGATCTGCGCGCCCGACGCGACCCGGCCCGAGTACACCCGGACGTAGGTCAGCTTGCCGAAGAACGGGTGCGCGGCGATCTTGAAGGCCAGCGCCGAGAAGGGCTCCTCCTTGGAGGGCTTCCGGCTCGCCGGGGTCTCGCCGTCGGTGAGGAAGCCCTCGACCGCCGGCACGTCGTACGGCGACGGCAGGTAGTCGATGACCGCGTCGAGCATGGGCTGGACGCCCTTGTTCTTGAACGCGGAGCCGCACAGCACCGGGTACGCAGCCCGGTCGGTGACGAGCTTGCGGATGCCGGCCTTGATCTCAGCGACCGTCAGGTCCTCGCCGCCGAAGTACTTCTCCATCAGGGCGTCGTCGGTCTCGGCGACGGCCTCGATGAGGGCGGTCCGGTACTCCTGCGCCTTCTCCTGCAGGTCGGCCGGGATCTCCTCGACCGCGTAGTCCTCGCCCTTCTTGGGCTCACCACGCCAGGTCAGGGCCCGCATCTCGACCAGGTCGATGACACCGATGAAGTCGTTCTCGGCGCCGATCGGGATCTGCAGCGGCAGCGGGGTCGCGTTCAGCCGGTCCTGGATCGTCCGGACGGTGAAGTAGAAGTCCGCGCCCAGCTTGTCCATCTTGTTGACGAAGCAGATGCGGGGGACGTCGTACTTGGTGGCCTGCCGCCAGACCTGCTCGGACTGCGGCTCGACCCCCTCCTTGCCGTCGAACACCGCGACCGCGCCGTCGAGCACCCGCAGGGACCGCTCCACCTCGACGGTGAAGTCGACGTGCCCGGGGGTGTCGATGATGTTGATCTGGTGGTCGTTCCAGAAGCAGGTCGTCGCGGCCGACGTGATCGTGATGCCGCGCTTCTGCTCCTCCTCCATCCAGTCCATGGTGGCGGCGCCGTCGTGCACCTCACCGAGCTTGTAGTTGATCCCGGTGTAGTACAGGATCCGCTCGGTCGTGGTGGTCTTACCGGCGTCGATGTGGGCCATGATGCCGATGTTGCGGACCTTCGTGAGGTCCGTCAGCACGTCCTGTGCTGCCACTGCTCAGCTCTCCCTCGATCGCGAGTTGGCGCCCGACGGTCGGCCGGTCACCAGCGGTAGTGGGCGAAGGCGCGGTTCGACTCCGCCATCTTGTGCATGTCCTCGCGCCGCTTGACGCTGGCGCCGAGGCCGTTGCTCGCGTCGAGCAGCTCGTTCATGAGCCGCTCGACCATGGTCTTCTCGCGGCGCTGCGCCGAGTACGTGACGATCCAGCGCAGGCCCAGGGTGGTCTGCCGGACGGCACGGACCTCGACCGGGACCTGGTAGGTCGCGCCACCGACGCGGCGGCTGCGGACCTCGAGCGCCGGCTTCACGTTGTCGAGCGCACGCTTCAGCGTGACGACCGGGTCGGTACCGGTCTTGTCCCGGGTGCCCTCCAGCGCGGCGTAGACGATGCGCTCGGCGAGCGACCGCTTGCCGTCCTTGAGGACCTTGTTCACCAGCTGGGTGACCAGCGGGGAGCCGTAGACCGGGTCCGAGACCAGCGGCCGCTTCGGTGCGGGGCCCTTGCGGGGCATCAGCTCTTCTCCTTCTTCGCGCCGTAGCGGCTGCGGGACTGCTTACGGTTCTTGACGCCCTGGGTGTCCAGCGAACCGCGGATCACCTTGTAGCGGACGCCCGGCAGGTCCTTCACACGACCGCCGCGCACCAGCACGATCGAGTGCTCCTGCAGGTTGTGGCCCTCGCCGGGGATGTAGGCGGTGACCTCGATACCGCTGGAGAGCCGGACGCGGGCGACCTTGCGCAGCGCGGAGTTCGGCTTCTTGGGGGTCGTGGTGTACACGCGGGTGCACACCCCGCGGCGCTGGGGGCTCCCCTTGAGCGCGGCGGTCTTGGTCTTGGCGACCTTGTCCTCGCGGCCCTTACGGACCAGCTGCTGGATCGTGGGCATGAACCGTCTACTTCTTCCCTCGACGTGGCTCGACTGCGCTCGACCGGTGCTCTCGCCGCAGTCGCGGTAGTCGCTGTCTCGTGCTCTAGCTGTTCGTTCTCCGGGGGCCGCGGGCGCCGGCGGATCCGTGAACCGCACCGTCGCACCGGACCCCGGGGTCGGGCGTGTCGTCCCGCGCACGCTCGGGAGCCGGAAAGGCCCCGCGGAGGCGTTCGGGACGTCCGTCGCGCCCTTCACCGGAGCGCCGCCACGACCCGGGCGGCCGGACCGGATCCCACGACGGGGAGCCGGTGACGTCCTGCCACACGGGTCCGGGCACCACGAGGCACGCGGACCGGCCCGACCGAGGTCGAGCGCAGGACACGAGAATACTCGGCCCTCTCGGAGGCGGTCAAAGCGGGTCGGTTCTCCGACCTGCCTCGGGACCTCCGGGGGGCTTCCGGACGTCCGCGGATCCGCCGGACGACTGTCCGGAGGAGACCTGTGTGGCCCGACGATGCCGCACGAATCTGCGGCTGGCAAGCGGACTCACCCGCTCGTCGCAGATCGCCCGCCGCTCATCGCGGTACGGGCAGAGCCGGACGATGGTGATTCCGCGCCGGTCGGTGCGCGGGACGATGCGAACCGTCCCGGGCCACTGCGCGTGAACCCGTGCAGCATACGACCTTCCCCCGCCGCGCCGTCACACACCCCGGCCTGCGAGGAACCGTCGCCGGTTGCGAGAAGGCTCGCCCGATCGGACACGCGGCGGCACCGGATCGCTATCGTCCGGTATGCACCTGCCGAGCTCCGTGAACCGGTTCGTCACCAGGACGGTCATCGCACCGCTGCTGTCCCCGGCCCTGCCCGTCCGGTTGCGCCGGACCGGGCTCGACCGCGTCGGTGGCTCCGTGCCGCTCCCCCGCGGCACCCGGCGGGCCCGTGGCGACCTGGGCGGCGTCCCCACCGAGGTGGTCGCCCCGTCCGTCCCGTTCGGCCCGCTGCGGGTGCTGTACCTGCACGGCGGCGGCTACCTCGTCGGATCCGCCGCCTCGCACCGGCCGCTCACCGCCGGCCTGGCCCACGCCACGGGTTCCCCGGTCCTCGTTCCCGAGTACCGGCTCGCACCGGAACACCCGTTCCCGGCCGCCCTGGACGACGCGTCCGCCGCCTGGCGAGCCGTCCGCGAGGCACACCCCGCACAACACATCGCGGTCGTCGGTGATTCCGCCGGTGCCGGGCTGGCCATGTCCCTGCTGCACCGGCTGCGCGCGGACGGCGAAGATCTTCCCGGATCGGTCGGGCTGATCTCCCCGTGGCTGGACCTGACGCTGACCGCGGAGGCGCTCACCCGCAACGCCCCGCTCGACGCGATGCTCGACCCGGCCTGGCTCCCGGGCGCGGTGGCCGACTACGCCGGCCCGCACAGCGGCGCCGAGGAGCTCCGTCCGCTCGACGCCGACCTCTCCGACCTGCCGCCGCTGCACGTCGTCGCCGGCGCCGACGAGGTCCTCGTGGACGACGCCGACGCGCTCGTCCGCCGCGCCCGGGAGGCCGGCACCCCGGTCTCCTACGACCGGGTCGACGACATGTGGCACGACTTCCCGCTGATGGCCGGCCTGCTCGCCGAGGCCGACGAGGCCCTGGCGTCCCTCGGCAAAGCCCTGCGGTTCGACTGCGCGCCCTGACCGGACCGGCCACGTCGGGGGGGCGCCACACCCGGCCAGGCCAGGCCAGGCCCGGCCAGGTCAGGTCAGGTCAGGCCCGGGTCCGGGCCGGATCGAGGCCGGGCCGGATCGAGGCCGGGCCGGATCGAGGCCGGGCCGGATCGAGGCCGGGCCGGATCGAGGCCGGGCCGGATCGAGGCGGACGGGCAACGGTCCTGCCGCCATGATCATCGGTCCGGCACCGATCGGGGCCAGAACTGGCACTGATCGGCACCCGGGCGATGATCCGGGCCGCCGCACCCGATCCGCACGCACGGTGAGCCGCATCGGGGGCGGGGCCGGAGGGCCGATCCCCGCCGAGATACGGATGAGCGGGAGTTCTGGATCTCTGAGGCCCGCTGAGGCGTATCTCGGCGGTATTCCGGGCGGGGACGGACCCGGGGATGGACGATCGGGCACGCACACGAGCGTTCGGAGCGTGTCCCGGCACCGCCGTGTGCGCTGGACTGTCGGTGTGACGGACGCGCAGCGACACCCGATGCTCGAGCGATCCGGCCGGCTCGCCGGGCTCGTGCTCGGGGCCGGCACGGTCTGTCTCGCGATGATCGCGGGGATGTTCTTCGACTGGGCGGTCGCGATCATGCCGGCGCTCGCCGGGGTCGACGACCGGACCTACGTCGCCGTGCTGCAGCAGGCGAACGCGACGATCAACGGCAGTCCGCTGTTCCTGCTCGCGTTCCTGGGCGCGTTCGTGGTCACCGGCGTGGCGGCCGTGCTCCAGTACCGGCTCGGTGCGCGGGCGGCCGTCCGGTGGATCGTCGCCGCGCTCGTCCTCTACGTGGTCGCCGTGGGGATCACCGCCGGGGTGAGCATCCCGCTCAACGACACGCTGCAGGCCGCCGGCGCCCCGGACGCGATCGCCGACCCCGCCGGTCTCCGCACGGCCACCGAGGGCCCGTGGGTGACCGGCCACGACATCCGGACCGTCGCCACGGTCCTGGCGCTCGGCTGCCTGTGCCGGGCGATGCTGCTGGCCCCTCGCGGCGGCTCGGCCGTCCGCTGAGCCCCGGGGCACCGGCCGTGCGCCGTCGCACCGGTGATCGATCCCCGGGACGGTCGAACGCGAACGGCCCGGAACGTACGAACGGGGCCGGACACCGCCACGGGAGAGCGGTGTCCGGCCCCGTTCGAGGGACCAACTCCGGGCCGGGCCCCGCCGTCGCGGGGCCCGGCGACCACAGTTACCTGTAGTCGCGCCCGAAGTCGTAGTCGTCCAGCGGCACCGCGGCACCGGTGCCCGTGCCGAACACGTCGGGGCTGTAGTAGCCGTCGTCGTAGCTCGGCAGCGCGTAGGCGGCCGCGCGGGCCTCCTCGGTGGGCTGCACCGTGATGTTGCGGTACCGGTTGATGCCGGTGCCGGCCGGGATCAGCTTTCCGATGATCACGTTCTCCTTGAGCCCGACGAGCTTGTCGCGCTTTCCGTTGATCGCGGCATCGGTGAGGATCCGGGTGGTCTCCTGGAACGAGGCCGCGGACAGCCACGACTCCGTCGCCAGCGAGGCCTTGGTGATCCCCATCAGGACCGGCCGGCCGGACGCGGGCTCGAGGCCCTCGGCGACGACCCGGCGGTTCTCGGACTCGAACTCGCCCCGCTCGGCGAGCGCGCCGGGCAGGAACTCGGTCGCACCCGAGTCGATGATCGTCACCCGGCGCAGCATCTGCCGGACGATGACCTCGATGTGCTTGTCGTGGATGTCCACGCTCTGCGTGCGGTACACCTTCTGCACCTCACGCACCAGGTGCAGCTGCACCTCGCGCGGACCCAGGACCCGCAGCACCTCGTGCGGGTCGGCGGTGCCCTCCAGGAGCAGCTGACCGACCGTCACGTGGTCCCCGTCAGCCAGCGGCCGCTCGGTGCCGTCGACCGAGGTCATCCCGAGCCACTGCCGCTTGGACAGCTTCTCGTAGACGATCTCCTCGCCGCCGTCGTCCGGGATCAGCGTGATCTTCCAGAAGCGGTCGCCGTCCTCGATGCGGATGCGCCCGTCGACGTCGGCGATCGGCGCCTTACCGCGCGGGACCCGGGCCTCGAAGAGCTCGGTGACACGCGGCAGACCGGTCGTGATGTCGTCGCCGGCCACACCACCGATGTGGAAGGTACGCATCGTCAGCTGCGTACCCGGCTCACCGATGGACTGCGCGGCGACGATGCCGACGGCCTCGCCGACGTCCACCAGCTTGCCGGTGGCCATCGAGCGGCCGTAGCAGCGGCCGCAGATGCCGGTGGCGGACGCGCAGGTCAGCGCGGACCGCACGCGGATCGTCTTGACGCCGGCCTCGACCAGCGCGTCGAGCGCCGGGTCGCCAAGGTCGTCGCCCTTGCCGATGATCACCGTGCCGTCCGGCGCGGTGATCTCCTCGCCGGAGGTCCGGGCGTAGACCGAGGTACGCAGGTAACGGTGCGGGATGAGCCGCCCGTCGCTGGTCTCCTCGGTGACCGCCATCGGGACCGCCCGCTCGGTGCCGCAGTCGACCTCGCGGACGATCACGTCCTGCGACACGTCGACCAGACGACGGGTCAGGTAACCCGAGTCCGCGGTCCGCAGCGCGGTGTCCGCCAGACCCTTCCGGGTGCCGTGCGTGGAGATGAAGTACTCCAGCACCGACAGGCCCTCGCGGAAGTTCGACTTGATCGGCCGCGGGATGTACTCGCCCTTGGGGTTCGCCACCAGGCCCTTCATGCCCGCCAGCTGGCGGACCTGGGCCATGTTCCCGGCCGCGCCGGACTGCACGATCGTCGGGATCGGGTTGTCCTGGGGGAAGTTCTCCTCCATGGACCGCGCGACCTCTTCCGCGGCCTGCGACCAGATCTTGACCATCTCGTCGTTGCGCTCCTGGTGCGACAGGGCACCACGCTGGTAGCGCTTGTTGATCTGGTCGGCCTTCGCCTCGTACGAGTCGAGGATCTCCTGCTTGTTCGGCGGGACCACGACGTCGTCGATGGCGAGGGTGACGCCCGAGCGGGTCGCCCAGAAGAAGCCGGCGTCCTTGAGCCGGTCCAGGACCTGCGCGACCTCGGTCATCGAGTACCGCTCGGCCAGATCGTTGATGATCATGGCCTGACGCTTCTTCGGCAGCGGCTCGTTGACGAACGGGTAGTCCGCCGGGAGCAGCTCGTTGAACAGCACCCGGCCGAGCGTGGTGTCGGCGGTCCAGACACCCTCGTCGGTCACGGTCTCGGCCGCGGCCCCCGCGGTCGGCGTGACCTGCGGGAGCCGGATCTTGATCGGCGCCTGCAGGTGGAGCACCTTGCGGTCGTAGGCCATGATCGCCTCGGCCGAGGAGCCGTAGTGGTTCCCGGCGCCCTGGACCTCCTCGCGGAGCCGGGTCAGGTGGTACAGACCCGTCACCATGTCCAGACGCGGCATCGCCAGCGGGCGGCCGGACGCCGGGGACAGGATGTTGTTCGACGACAGCATCAGGACCCGGGCCTCGGACTGCGCCTCGGCCGACAGCGGCAGGTGCACCGCCATCTGGTCACCGTCGAAGTCCGCGTTGAACGCCTCGCAGACCAGCGGGTGCAGCTGGATGGCCTTGCCCTCGACCAGCTGCGGCTCGAAGGCCTGGATGCCGAGACGGTGCAGCGTCGGCGCCCGGTTGAGCAGCACCGGGTGCTCGGAGATGACCTCCTCCAGCACGTCCCACACCTGGGACCGGCCGCGCTCGACCATCCGCTTGGCCGACTTGATGTTCTGCGCGTGGTTGAGGTCCACCAGGCGCTTCATCACGAACGGCTTGAACAGCTCCAGCGCCATCTGCTTGGGCAGACCGCACTGGTGCAGCTGCAGCTGCGGGCCGACGACGATGACCGAACGGCCGGAGTAGTCGACGCGCTTGCCGAGCAGGTTCTGACGGAACCGGCCCTGCTTGCCCTTGAGGAGGTCGGACAGCGACTTGAGCGGGCGGTTGCCCGGCCCGGTCACCGGCCGGCCGCGGCGGCCGTTGTCGAACAGCGCGTCGACGGCCTCCTGCAGCATCCGCTTCTCGTTGTTGACGATGATCTCGGGCGCGCCGAGGTCGATCAGTCGCTTGAGGCGGTTGTTCCGGTTGATGACCCGGCGGTACAGGTCGTTCAGGTCCGAGGTGGCGAACCGGCCACCGTCGAGCTGCACCATCGGGCGCAGGTCCGGCGGGATGACCGGGACGCAGTCGAGCACCATGCCCATCGGCGAGTTGCCGGTGGACTGGAACGCCGCGACGACCTTCAGGCGCTTCAGCGCGCGGAGCTTCTTCTGGCCCTTGCCGGACCGGATGATCTCGCGCAGCTTCTCGGCCTCGGCCTCGATGTCGAAGTTCTTCAGAAGCGTCTGAATCGCCTCGGCACCCATGGCACCGGTGAAGTAGTCGCCGTAGCGGTCGTACAGCTCGCGGTAGATCGACTCGTCCGCGATGAGCTGCTGGACCTCGAGCTTGGTGAAGGTCGTCCAGATCTCGTCGAGCCGGTCCAGCTCGCGCTGGGCCCGGTCACGGAGCTGGCGCATCTCCCGCTCGCCGCCGTCCTTGACCTTGCGGCGGACGTCGCCCTTGGCACCCTCGGCCTCGAGCTCGGCGATGTCGGCCTCGAGCTTCTGGGCGCGGGCCTCGAGGTCGGCGTCGCGGGTCTGCTCGACCCGCCTGCGCTCCACGCTCATCTCGTTCTCGAGCGTGGACATGTCGTTGTGCCGCAGCTCGCCGTTCACCGAGGTGATCGTGTAGGCCGCGAAGTAGATGATCTTCTCGAGGTCCTTGGGAGCCAGGTCGAGCAGGTAGCCCAGCCGGCTCGGGACGCCCTTGAAGTACCAGATGTGCGTGACCGGCGCGGCCAGCTCGATGTGGCCCATCCGCTCACGACGCACCTTGGCGCGAGTGACCTCGACGCCGCAGCGCTCACAGATGATGCCCTTGAACCGGACGCGCTTGTACTTGCCGCAGTAGCACTCCCAGTCCCGGGTCGGACCGAAGATCTTCTCGCAGAAGAGCCCGTCCTTCTCCGGCTTCAGGGTGCGGTAGTTGATGGTCTCCGGCTTCTTGACCTCGCCGTGCGACCACTGGCGGATGCCCTCGGCGGTGGCCAGGCCGATGCGCAGTTCGTCGAAGAAGTTGACGTCGAGCACGTAAGTCCTCTGTTTCTTCGTTATCTCGGCTAGACGGTCTACGGGAAGGTCAGTTGACGACGTCGTCGACGGTCATCGACTCCGAGCCGGGGCGGCTGGACAGGTTGATGCCCAGGTTCGCCGCGGCGCGCTCGAGGTCCTCGTCGTCGGCGTCCCGCATCTCGATCGCCGCACCGTCGCTGGAGAGCACCTCGACGTTCAGGCAGAGCGACTGCAGCTCCTTGAGGAGCACCTTGAACGACTCGGGGATCCCCGGCTCCGGGATGTTCTCGCCCTTGACGATCGCCTCGTAGACCTTGACCCGGCCCACGACGTCGTCGGACTTGATCGTCAGCAGTTCCTGCAGGGTGTAGGCCGCGCCGTACGCCTGCATGGCCCAGCACTCCATCTCACCGAAGCGCTGGCCACCGAACTGCGCCTTACCGCCCAGCGGCTGCTGGGTGATCATCGAGTAGGGGCCGGTCGACCGGGCGTGGATCTTGTCGTCCACCAGGTGGGCCAGCTTCAGGATGTACATGTAGCCGACCGCGACCGGGAACGGGTACGGCTCACCGGAGCGGCCGTCGAGCAGCTGCGCCTTGCCGTCCGGCTGCACCATGCGCTCGCCGTCCCGGTTGGGGCGGGTCGAGCCGAGCAGACCGGTGATCTCGTTCTCGCGCGCACCGTCGAAGACCGGCGTGGCGGTCTTGGTGTCGGCTGGCACCGAGTACAGCTCCTCGGGCATCCGCGACGCCCACTCGGGCGTGCCCTCGATCTCCCAGCCGGACTTGGCGATCCACCCGAGGTGGGTCTCCAGGATCTGGCCGATGTTCATCCGTCGCGGCACACCGTGGGTGTTCAGGATGATGTCGACCGGCGTGCCGTCGGCGAGGAACGGCATGTCCTCCACCGGGAGGATCTTGCCGATGACGCCCTTGTTGCCGTGCCGGCCGGCGAGCTTGTCGCCGTCGGAGATCTTGCGCTTCTGGGCCACGTAGACGCGGACCAGCTCGTTGACGCCCGGCGCCAGCTCGTCGTCGTCGTCCCGGGAGAAGACCCGGATGCCGATGACCTTGCCGTTCTCGCCGTGCGGCACCTTCAGCGAGGTGTCGCGCACCTCGCGCGCCTTCTCACCGAAGATCGCGCGCAGCAGCCGCTCCTCCGGGGTCAGCTCGGTCTCGCCCTTCGGGGTGACCTTGCCGACCAGGATGTCGCCGGGCTGGACCTCGGCACCGATCCGGATGATGCCGCGCTCGTCGAGGTCGGCGAGCACGTCCTCGGAGACGTTCGGGATGTCCCGGGTGATCTCCTCGGCGCCCAGCTTGGTGTCCCGGGCGTCGACCTCGTGCTCCTCGATGTGGATCGAGGTGAGGACGTCGTCCTGGACGAGGCGCTGCGACAGGATGATCGCGTCCTCGTAGTTGTGGCCCTCCCACGGCATGATCGCCACGAGCAGGTTCTTGCCCAGCGCCATCTCGCCGTTCTCGGTGCACGGCCCGTCGGCGAGCACCTGGCCCACCTCGACCCGGACGCCCTCGTCGACGATCGGCTTCTGGTTGTTGCAGGTGCCCTGGTTCGAGCGGCGGAACTTGTTCAGACGGTAGGTCTGACGCTGCCCCTCGTCGTCCATGACGGTGATGTAGTCGGCGCACAGCTCCTCGACGACACCGGCGGCCTCGGCCACCACGACGTCGCCGGCGTCGACCGCGGCACGCAGCTCCATGCCGGTACCGACCAGCGGCGACTCCGAGCGCAGCAGCGGCACCGACTGGCGCTGCATGTTCGCGCCCATCAGCGCGCGGTTCGCGTCGTCGTGCTCGAGGAACGGGATCATCGCCGTCGCGACCGACACCATCTGGCGCGGCGAGACGTCGATGTACTCGACGCCCGAGGGCGAGATCAGGTCGACCTCGCCGCCCTTACGCCGGACCAGGACGCGGTCCTCGGCGAAGGAGCCGTCGTCGTTCAGCCGGGCGTTGGCCTGGGCGACGACGAAGCGGTCCTCCTCGTCGGCGGTCAGGTAGTCGATCTGGGAGGTGACGACACCTTCGGTGACCTTGCGGTACGGGGTCTCGATGAAGCCGAACGGGTTGACCCGCGCGTAGGACGCCAGCGAGCCGATCAGACCGATGTTCGGACCCTCGGGGGTCTCGATCGGGCACATCCGGCCGTAGTGCGACGGGTGGACGTCGCGGACCTCCATGCCCGCCCGCTCCCGGGACAGACCGCCCGGGCCGAGCGCCGACAGGCGGCGCTTGTGGGTCAGGCCCGCGAGCGGGTTGTGCTGGTCCATGAACTGGGACAGCTGCGAGGTGCCGAAGAACTCGCGGATCGCGGCCGTGATCGGCCGGGTGTTGATCAGCGTCTGCGGCGTGATGGCCTCGACGTCCTGCGTGGTCATCCGCTCGCGGACGACCCGCTCGGTCCGGGACAGCCCGACCCGCACCTGGTTCTGGATCAGCTCACCGACGGTACGCAGACGCCGGTTGCCGAAGTGGTCGATGTCGTCGGTCTCGACCGGGATCTCGGTCGCGGAGTCGCCCGAGCCGGACGTCATCGTGGTCTCGCCGGCGTGCAGCCGGACGAGGTACTCGATGGTGGTGGCGACGTCCTCCTCGGTCAGCGTGCCGACCGAGTTGTCGATGTCCAGACCGAGCTTCTTGTTGGCCTTGTAGCGCCCGACCTTGGCCATGTCGTAGCGCTTGTCCTTGAAGAACAGGTTCTCCAGGAGGGCCTGCGCGGACTCGCGCGTCGGCGGCTCGCCGGGGCGCAGCTTGCGGTAGATGTCGAGCAGCGCCTCGTCCTGACCCGCGGTGTTGTCCTTCTCCAGCGTGGTCATGATCGTCTCGGAGAAGCCGAAGCGCTCCCCGATCTGCTCGGCGGTCCAGCCCAGCGCCTTCAGCAGCACGGTGACCGGCTGGCGGCGCTTGCGGTCGATCCGGACACCGACGGTGTCGCGCTTGTCGACGTCGAACTCGAGCCAGGCACCCCGGCTCGGGATCAGCTTGACCGAGTAGACGTCCTTCTCGGTCGTCTTGTCGATCGCGTGGTCGAAGTACACACCGGGCGACCGCACGAGCTGCGACACGACGACGCGCTCGGTGCCGTTGATGATGAACGTGCCCTTGTCGGTCATCACGGGGAACTCGCCCATGAAGACCGTCTGGGACTTGATCTCACCGGTGGTGTTGTTGGTGAACTCCGCGGTGACGAACAGCGGGGCACCGTAGGTCATGTCCTTGTCCCGGCACTCCTCGACGGAGGCCTTGACCTCGTCGAAGCGAGGGTCGGAGAAGGACAGCGACATGGAGCCGGAGAAGTCCTCGATCGGCGAGATCTCGGTGAGGATCTCCTCCAGACCGCTGACCGGGAGGTCGTCGCCGGCCTCGATCCGGCGCTGGAACCAGGCCTCGCTGCCCACCAGCCACTCGTAGGACTGGATCTGCAGGTCGAGGAGGTCAGGGACCTCCAGCGGCTCGGCGATCTTCGCGAAGGTGACCCGGGTGGGTGCGCCGGGGTAGTTCGGGTTCGCCGAAGCGGAGAGGGTCGAGGTGGTCGCGGCGGCGCGGGAGACAGCCAAGATGCGTCCTTCCGAGAACTGCGCTTCTCGTCTGGCGTGCGCCGGTGGCGAGCGCTACCGTCGGTCCCGATCCGCGCGGGGTCCCCCCGGATCGACCTCGGCAGCACGCCTCGTTGCACGCCGTCTGTTGTCAGGCGCCCCTGCGCACCGGATCACGGCGCCCGCTCCGCCGGACCCTCTCCGGCGGCCGGTGAGCCGGCCCGGATACTTCCCGGTAGCTGGCGCTGAGAACCTGGACGCAGGCAGCGCAAAGAATGACTATAGACGCCGCGAGCGCAGCTGTCGAGACAGGTCGCCGATTCCAGCATCCAGGCAACCATCGTTGCCCAAGAGTGACCTGCCCGCCGCACCGAGTCAAGTCCCTCCGCGTCGATGAACGGTCAGATCCCCGGGACGACCGGTAGCAACCGTCCGCTCACGGCTCATCTCGGACGGTTGACACGATCTCGGCGGTCTGCGAACGATCGGCGGTGCGCCGAACGCACCAGAGCCGATGCCGCCGGGAGGCCGACGATGTCCGACACGACGCTGCCGTCCGCCGCCGATCGTCCCTGGTCGGCACGCTACGCCGCCGGGCAGCCGCGGCATCTCGATCCGGCCTACCCCGACGCACTGAGCATGTTCCGGTCCGCGGTCTCCCGGAACCCGGACGGCGACGCGCTGCGCTACTTCGACGGCCGTCTCACCTGGGCCGAGCTGGATGCGCTGTCCGACGCGCTGGCCGTCGGACTGCTCGACGTCGGGCTCACCGCGGGTGACCGCGTCGCGCTGTACCTGCAGAACGTGCCGCAGTTCGTGATCGGCCTGGTCGGGACCTGGAAGGCGGGCGGCATCGCGGTGCCGGTGAACCCGATGAACCGGGCGCGCGAGCTGGACCTGCTGCTGCGCGACTCGGGCGCCACGGTGCTGCTCTGTCTCGAGTCGCTGTACACGGGCGTCGCCCGCGAGGTGCTGCCCGGGACGGAGGTCCGGACGGTGCTCACCACCTCGGAACGCGAGTACCAGACCCGCGACGACCCGCGCGCCTTCCCGGGCGGCCGGCCCGCCGGTGTCGCGGGCACCACGGACCTGCGGGAGCTCCTCGGGACCCACCGCGGCTCCGTCCCGCCGCCGGTCTCCCTCGCCCCCGGGGACACCGCGTTCCTGACCTACACCTCGGGGACCACCGGTCCGCCGAAGGGCGCGATGAACACCCACGGGAACGTGGTGTTCACCAGCGGTGTCTACGCGACCTGGTGCGGGCTCGGGCCGGACGACGTGGTGCTCGGCGTCGCCCCGCTGTTCCACATCACCGGGCTGATCGCGCACGTCACGCTGGCCCAGTACCTGGCCGCGCCGCTGGTGCTGTTCCACCGGTTCGAGCCCGCGCTGGCGGTGGACGTGATCCGTGAGCACCGGCCGACCTTCACCGTCGGGGCGATCACCGTGTTCATCGCGCTGTCGAACGCACCGAACGCCGACCGCGCGGCGTTCGCCTCGCTGCGCACCATCTGTTCGGGCGGGGCGCCGATCCCGCCGTCGGCGGTGACCGCGTTCCACGACGTCTCCGGGCAGTGGATCCACAACGTCTACGGCCTGACCGAGACCACGTCGCCGTCGCACTGCACCCCGATCGGCGTGCGGGGGCCGGTCGATCCGGCGTCCGGAGCGCTGTCGGTCGGGGTGCCGGTCCCGGACACCGTGGTCCGGATCCTCGACGACGACGGCCGGGAGGTCCCGACCGGCGAGGTGGGCGAGATCTGCACGTCCGGCCCGCAGGTCGTGCCCGGGTACTGGAACAAGCCGGAGGAGTCGGCGGCGGCGCTGCGCTCCGATCCCGCCCACCCGGGCGAGCTGCACACCGGCGATGTCGGCTACACCGACGCCGAGGGCTGGTTCTACCTCGTCGACCGGAAGAAGGACCAGATCAACGCGGGCGGCTA
This sequence comes from Pseudonocardia nematodicida, assembly GCF_040105385.1. Lineage (NCBI taxonomy): Bacteria > Bacillati > Actinomycetota > Actinomycetes > Pseudonocardiales > Pseudonocardiaceae > Pseudonocardia > Pseudonocardia nematodicida. Next base: position 270,864 of record NZ_JBEDNQ010000003.1, on the reverse strand, counting down.
CAAGGTCTGGCCGCGCGAGGTGGAGGACGTGCTCCACGAGCACGAGGCGGTGCGGGAGGCGGCGGTCGTCGGGGTGCCGGACGACTACCGCGGGGAGACGGTGAAGGCGTTCGTCTCGCTGCGGCCCGGGTCGGCCGTGACGCCCGAGGAGCTGATCGCCTTCGCGAGGGAACGGATGGCGGCCTACAAGTACCCGCGGCAGGTGGAGATCCTCGACGAGGTGCCGAAGACCGCCACCGGGAAGGTGCTGCGCCGGGAGCTGCGGGACCGCTCCTGACCCGGTCCGCACACGCGAGAGGGGGCGGGACCCGGCCGGGTCCCGCCCCCTCTCGGTGCGGCTAGCGCGATCTCACTTGAGCGAGATCTTCGCGCCGGCCTCCTCGAGCTTCGTCTTGGCGGCCTCGGCGGCCTCCTTGGTGACACCCTCGAGCAGCGCCTTCGGGGCCGACTCGACGAGGTCCTTGGCCTCCTTCAGGCCCAGGCCCGAGACGACCTCGCGGACGACCTTGATGACCTGGATCTTCTTGTCGCCGGCGCCCTCGAGGACGACGTCGAACTCGTCCTTCTCCTCCTCGACCGGCGCGGCGGCACCGGCCGGGCCGGCGGCCGCGACGGCGACCGGAGCGGCGGCGGTGACCTCGAAGGTCTCCTCGAACTTCTTCACGAAGTCCGAGAGCTCGAGCAGGGTGAGCTCCTTGAACGCGTCGAGCAGCTCGTCGGTGGACAGCTTCGCCATGGTGGCGGTCCTTTCTCTACTGAAGACGGTGGGTGATGGAAGGTGATCAGCTGTCGGCGTCGGCCGGGGCCTCGGCGGCGGCGCCGCCCTCGGCCTGCTTGTCGGCCAGTGCCTGGGCGAGCCGGGCGACCTGGGAGGCCGGCTGGTTGAACAGCGACGCGGCCTGCGACAGGTTCGCCTTCATCGCGCCGGCCAGCTTGGACAGCAGGACGTCGCGGGACTCCAGGTCGGCCAGCTGGTCGACCTCGGTACCGGACAGGGCGCGCCCGTCCATGTACCCGCCCTTGATGACCAGGCCGGGGTTGTCCTTGGCGAACTTCTTGATCGCCTTGGCGGCGTCGACGACCTCGCCCTGGATGAACGTGATCGCGGTCGGACCGGCGAGCAGGTCGTCCAGACCCTGCACCCCGGCGTCCGCGGCCGCGAGCTTGACCAGGGTGTTCTTCGAGACGCGGAAGTTCGCGTCCGCACCCAGGTCCCGCCGCAGCTGGGTCAGCTTGGCGACGCTGAGCCCGCGGTACTCGGTGACCACCGACGCGGACGACTCGCGAAACCGGTTGGCGATCTCCTCGACCGCCGCGACCTTCTCGGGTTGTGCCATCGCTGCCCTCCTCTCGGGTGGTTGGTCCCAGTACTGGGGTGTGCCACCGTGGAGCGCAGATCGGCCCGGGGAACGACGAACGCCCCGTGCGCAGGGCACGGGGCGTGAGAGATCGGCGGGCGCGCGACGGCGCCCGGTCTCGCCTCGTCCTCCTGCGCGGGCCGCCCGGTGCTGCCGGGACCTTCGTACGTCCGGGACTAGCCCGGGCGCAGACCTGCGGTCTTCGGTGGATCGACGACAACGATACGCCCGCTCCCGCCGCCGCCCGCGGCGGGGTGGCCCGGGTGGCCGCGAGGGGCACGTCAGGGTTCCGATCTCATGATCGAAGAGACCTGGTGTGCCCCTCACCGCTGCGCGGTACCGGGTCAGGCCGGTGTCATCGCGGCGATCTTCCAGCGGTCGTCGACGTAGCGGGCGTCGACCCGGAGCCGGGCCGCGGCGGCGCCCTCCTGCGGGGCGCCGGCGTCGTCCTGGCGGCGGATCACCTGGTCGACGAACAGGTAGACGACGGCGGCGTCCCCGTCGATCGAGGCCACCGCGGAGCGCGGAACGGTCGCGGTGACCACGGCCTCCTGCTGCGGCGCCAGGTCCCGGACGCTGCCGAAGATCCGCTCGAACTCCGGCCGGAACTCCGGCGTGATCACCGCGAGCGAGTCGGCCTCGGCCTGCTCCAGCCGGGCGTGGTCGAACGAGTAGACGGTCATGACGGCCTGACCGACCTGCTCGCTGACCTGCGCGGTGGCCCCGACGTCGGTGAGCGCGGCGTTCGCGGCGGGCCCGGCGAACGCGGTCCGGTACGCGGAGACACCGGCGAACACGGCGACCGCGGTCAGCAGCAGGGTGACGGCGAGCAGCACCGCGATGCCGGCCGTGCTGCGCGGTGCGGACAGCAGCGTGGACCGGCGGCCCGGGCCGGACGACGCCGGCGCGCGGTCCTCGTCGGCTCCGGACTCGTGGTCCGGCACGGGGTCCGGCTCGTGGTCGGGCTCGTGGTCGGGCTCGTGGTCGGTGGTGATCGGATCGGCGGCGGCCGACCCGGCCGGGTCCGGGTCCGGGTCCGGGCCGGCGGTCTCCGATCCCGGAGCGGGCTGCCCGGCCTCTCCCGGTACGGCGTCGTGCGGGGCCGGCGGCTCACCGGCGGCCGGCTCGGCGGCCGGGTGCCGCTCGTCCTCGGTGCGGGCTCCGGGCCGGACGTGGCCGGCGACCTGGGGCCTGCGCGTGCCGCCGGGGCGGCGACGAAGTGTGGACATGCGGGGTGACCTCCTGGGGGCGCGAGGTGCTGCGGATCGGGGGCGCGGGCCGCGTCAGCCGTCTGCGCCGGGAGTGCGCAGCGGGTCGAGCCCGTCGACCTTCCAGCCGTCGTCGGTGCGGACCATGCCGACCTCGAGCCGCTGCCGGGTCACCGCGGACCCGTCGTCGGCGGCGTCGGTCACGTCGACGCCGAGCAGCACGCGGGCGGTCCCGGCCCGCGGGTCGACGGCGGTCACCGCGGCGTCGGTGACCTCGGCGGACGTGCTGCGGCCGCGCTCGGTGACGAGCTGGGCGTAGGCGTCCCGGTTGCCGACGAACTCGTCGCGCACCGACCCGGCCGACGACTGGATCCACAGGTCCAGGCCGCGCTCGGCGTCGGTGTGGTCGAGGGTGTTCAGGTTGATCACCGCCTGCCGGGCGTCGCGCAGGGCCTCGTCGCGGGCCTGCGCGACCTGTACGGAGTCGCTCTGCAGGGCGACCAGCCACAGGGCGCCGAGCGCGAGCGCCGCGACCGCGGCAACGACCGCCGCGACCGGGAGGAGCCGGGCGAACCGGCCGGGGCCGGACGGGGGCGGCTCCGGCCGGCCGGGCGGGCGCTCGTCGAGTGCGACGTTCATGGGGTGTTCCTCCTCGCCGGGGCTGCGGGGGCACAGCCGTGGGGGCGGTCGGTCGATGCGAGGCCCGCTCAGCCGAGCAGGATCTGGGCGGCGTCGGTGACCAGGTCCGGGGTGCCGACCCGCTGGGCCGGGCCGTCGGCGCTCAGCGAGCCGGCGGCCGGTGGCGGCGCGGGGCCGCCGCGCGGGGTGTGGTGGCCGCCCCCGCGCCCGTCGGGCCGGGGTGCGTTCTGCATCCCGCGCACGTTCGTGGGGCTGCCGCGCGGCTCGTCGCACCGGGCCTTGGCGTTGACCGGGATCTCGGCGACGTCGGCGCCGGGCCGGTTCACGGTGCCCTCGTAGCCGCGGGTGCAGACCGGCGGCTCGGCGATGTTGACGACCAGCCCGAGGTGCGCGGTCCCGTCGCCGGGCACCACGTTCGGCGCGACGGCGACCAGCCCGGGGTAGGTCACCAGCAGCTGGCGCAGGGCGGCCTGGCGGGGTTCGAGCACCTCGCCGACCGTGCGCAGGTTGGAGATCGACTCGCCCAGGCCGGGCCCGCTCTCCCGGAGCAGCCCGCGGATCTCCTCGCCGGTCCGGGGGCCGTCGGCGATGATCCGGCGCAGGTCGGGGTCGGACTGTGCGAGCTGCTCGGCGACCTCGCGCAGGCCGCGCGAGAACTCTCCGAACTGGGGGGCGACCTCGTTCTGGGTGGTCAGCACCGGGCGGGCGTCGGCGATCAGCGCGGTGGTCTGCGGCAGCGCGTCGGTGGCCGCGCGGGTGAACTCGCCGCCGGTGTCGAGCAGCTGCTGCAGTGGCCGGCCGGTGTTCTCGAAGCCCTGTCCGAGCTCGGAGACGACGGTGCGCAGCGAGTCCAGCGGGACGGTCGAGACGAGCCGGTCGAGGTCGGCGAGCACGGTCTCGATCTGCACCGGGGTCCGCGTCCGCGCCTCGTCGATCACCGAGCCGGCGGCGAGCGCCTCGCCGCCGGCGGCGACCGGCTGCAGGTCGACGTACTGCTCCCCGATCGGCGACAGGTTCCCGACGACGGCACGGGCGTCGGCCGGGATCTCCGGCGCGGTGTTCTCGATGTCCAGCTGGACCTCGACACCGCGGTCGGTGAGCGAGAGCGGCCCGACCCGGCCGACGCTGACGCCCCGGTAGGTGACGTCGGCGCCGGTGAAGATGCCGCCGGAGTCGGCGAGCTGCACCGTGACCGGGTAGGTCGTCGCACCGAGGAGCCGGTCCATCCCGGCGTAGGTGAACCCGGCGTAGCCGACGCCGACGACGGTGACCAGCACCAGCGCGACGAGCTGCAGCCGGACGGTCCTGGTGATCATGATCCGCCTCCGATCAGGCCGCCGAGCAGCCCGCGACGCTCGTCGGGGTCCGGTGCCGGGGTCGGGGTGGCCGACGGGGCGGGGGTCGGGGCGGGGGTCGGGGAGGCCGTGGGCTCCTCCGGGCCGACCAGCGGCAGCGGCGGCGCACCCGGCACACCCGGCACCTCGGGCAGCGGCGGGCGCTCCCCCTCCAGCAGCGGGGCGAGCAGCTGCGCGTTCGGCGGGAGACCGTCGAGCAGCTCCGGCGCGAGTGGCAACCCGAGCTGGTTGGTGTTGCGCAGGTTGTCGAGCACCGACCGGAGGTCGAGGTCGAGGGTGACGTAGAGGTTCGCGTAGTCGCCGGCGATACCGTCGGTGGCCGCGTCGGTGAACGGGATGGTGAGCAGCAGCTCGAGGGAGTCCGGCAGGTCCTGGCCGGACGCGGCCAGGTTGCGCAGGATCGGCCGGAGCGCCTCGAGGTCGGCGAGCACGTCGTCCCGGGACCGGTTCACCACGTCGGTCGCGACGCCGGAGAGCCGGTCGAGTGCCCGCAGCATGCCGACGAGCTGCTCACGCTGGGACTCCAGCTCGCGCAGGCCGGGTGAGAGGTCGGTGAGCGCCCGCTCGATCTGCGGTCGCCGCTCGGCGAGGGTGGCCGAGAGCCGGTTCAGCCCGTCCAGCGCCCGGTTGATGTCGTCCCGGGAGTCGTCCAGCGACCCGACGAGCAGGTCGAGGTCGCGCAGCAGGTCGCGGACCTGCGGCTCGCGGCCGTCGAGCGCGTTGTTCAGCTCGGTGGCGATGGTCCGGATCTGGGCGACCCCGCCTCCGTTGAGCAGCATCGACAGCGCGCCGAGCACCTCCTCCACCTCGGCGGCGCGCCCGGAGGACTGCAGCCCGATCCGGCCGGCCGCGGCCAGGTCGCCCTGCGCGGGCCCGGACGGCGAGGCCAGCTCGACGAACTTCTCGCCGAGCAGCGAGGTCGTGCGGACCCGGGCGGTGGCGTTCGCCGGGAGCGCGACGTCGCCGTTCACGACGACGGTGACCAGCGCGTTCCAGCTGTCCGGGGCGACGGCGACGGACCGGACCGCCCCGACCGGCACGTCCCCGACGCGCACGATCGACTGCGGGACGAGGTCGACGACGTCGTCGAACTCGATCTCCACGGTGTACGGGTCGTCGCCCAGGTTGGCCCCGCCGGGCAGCGGGACCCCGCGCAGCCCGCCGCCGAGCACGCCGCAGCCGCTCGCGGCGACCGCGACGACGGTCAGCAGGGCCGCAGCCCGCGCCGCGCGGATCACGACCCGCCTCCGAACAGGCGGCCGAGCAGGCCACCCTCGTCGCGCGGCTCGTCGGGCACCGGGGTGGGGGTGGCGGAGGTCCCGGGCGCGGCCGGGACGGGCGCCGGCGCGGCGGGCGCGGGCGGCATCGGGGTACCGGGGGCGCGCAGCTGCGAGCCGGGGTCGGTCAGCGACAGCGGTGAGCCGGGCAGCAGGTCGGGCATCACCGGGTCGACCGGCGGCGCACCCGCCTGGAGCCGGGTGATGACGTCCTGCGGCGTCGGCAGCGGGACCGCGCCGTCCAGGATCGGGGCCAGCCCTTCGCAGATCGGCGCGATGTCGGCGTCCGGGCCGTCCACCGGGAGTTCGGTGCGCCGGAGCAGCTCGCAGGCCAGCACCGGGAGCGGGTAGGCCAGCTCGTTGATGTTCGCCCGGGTGTCCAGGGTCTCCGACGACCCGTTGTAGATGTTGTTCAGGTTCCCGAGCGCGGCCGGTGCGGTGTCGGCGATCTCGGCGAGCGCCCGCTGGTGGTCGACGACCTCCTGGGACACCCCGGCGAGTTTGTCCACGTTGGACCGCAGGGTCTCCCGGTTGTCCGACACGAAGCCGGAGACCTCCCCGAGTGCGTAGGACAGCTCCTCCAGCGCGCCGCCGAGCTCACCGCGCTGACCGGCGAGGAAGCCGGTCACGTCGGCCAGCTTCGCGTTGAGCTCGCGCACCTCGGGGTCGTTCTCGCGCAGCGTGGCGGTGAACTTCTGCAGCTCGGTGATGGTGCCGAACAGGTCGTCGCTCGACCCGTTCAGCGTCGCGGACAGCCCACCGAGGTTGCGGATCGTGTCGTTCAGGGCGCGGCCGTTGCCGTCGAGGTTCCGCGCGCCGACGTCGAGGACGTCGTTCAGCGCTCCGGTCGAGTTGGCGCCGTCCGGGCCCAGCGCCCGGGAGAGCTCGCTCGCGGTCCGGGTGAGGTCGTCGACCCCGAGCGGGACCGCGGTCCGCTCCAGCGGGATCTCCTCCCCCGTCCACTCCGGACCACCGGTCCACACCGGACCGAGCTGCACGTAGCGGCCGGTGACCAGGCTCGGCGAGATCACGACGGCGCGGACGTCGGCGGGGAGCCGGACGTCGTCGTCGGTGATCGTCATGTCGATCCGGACCCGGTCACCCTCGGGGGTGATCTTCTCGACCGTGCCGACCGGGACGCCGAGCACCCGGACGTCGTTGTCCTCGAACAGGGCGGCGGCGCTGGTGACGTAGGCCGTGACCGGCCGCCCCCCACCGGAGGCGAGCAGCCAGATCCCGGCCGCCGCGAGCACGGCGGCGACGGAGCCCAGCGCGGTGAGCTGGATCCACCGCCGGTCCGATGACCAGGAGCCCATCAGCAGTCGCCCCCGATCGGCGTGTTCGCCGGCGGGACCAGCCCGCAGACGTAGTTGTCGAACCAGTGGCCGTTGCCCAGCGCGTTGCCGAAGACCCGGACGAAGACCGCCTCCTTGTCGAGGATCTCCCCGAGCTCGTCGCGGTGGGCCTCCAGCACGGCGAGCACGCGGTCGAGCGTCTCCAGCGCGGGCCGCAGCTGTTCGGAGTTGTCCCCGACGAGGCCGCGCAGCTGCACGGACAGCCGCTGCACCCCGTCGAGCAGGTTCGCGATGGCGTCCTTGCGCGCCTGCAGCTCACCGAGCAACAGGTTGCCGTCGTCGATCAGCCGGACGACGTCGCCGCGGCGGTCGGCGAGCGTGCCCGACAGCTGCCGGGTGTGGCCCAGCAGCTCCTTCAGCTCGGCGTCCCGGGAGGCGATCGTGGTGGACAGCCGGGACAGCCCGTCCAGCGCGCCGCGGACCTCCGGCGGGGTGTCGCGGAAGGTGTCGGCCAGGGTGGTCAGGCTCTCCGCGAGCTGGTCGGTGTCGAGCTCGTCGATGGTGCCGGACAGCCCGTTGAAGGCCTCGACGACGTCGAACGGGGAGGTGGTGCGCTCCCGCCCGATCGGCTCGGCCGGGTCCTGCTCGGCGTCGCCGCGCGGGTCCAGCGCGAGGTACTTGGAGCCGAGCAGGGTGGCGATCTCGATCGAGGCGGTGGTCCTGTTGCCGACCCAGGCGTCGTCGACGGTGAACTCGACCAGCACGTGCTCGCCGGAGAGCTCGACGCTCTGCACCCGGCCGGCCTCGACACCGGCCACGGTCACCCGGTCCTGTGCCTGCAGCCCGGCGGCCTCCGGGAAGTGCGCCGAGTAGCGGGTCGCCCCGGAGATCAGGGTCTCGACGTTGAACGCGGCCAGGGTCAGCGCGACGACCAGCACCAGCCCGGTCGTCGCGGCCAGGACCGGCCTGCGCTCCCCGAACCCGGCCATCAGCTGCCTCCCGGGGTGAGCACCGCGGACGGGTCGGCGCCGGCGTCGATGCCGACGGCCGGCAGCGGGTCCGTCAGTCCCTCGAGCGACCGGGTGGTCGGCTCGCGCAGCGCGGGGTCGGCGGCCGCCCGGTCGTCGGCGTCCGGCGAGCGGCCGTCGGTGGGGACGGTGTTGCCCGCCCCGATCCCGGACGGGTCCGGCCCGCAGCGCTCGGCATCGTTCCGTCCGAGGTCCCCGAGGCCGAGGTCCTCCAGGGACGTCGGCTCGACGATGCCGGAGAAGCCCACGTTCCCGTCCAGCCCGCAGAGGTAGAAGTTGAACCAGCTGCCGTAGGACCCGACCCGGGAGATCCGGTTCAGCTTGAACGGCGTGTACTGCAGGAACCGCTCGATCGTCGGCCGCCCGCGGTCCAGCTCGGTCGCGAGGTCCCCGAGGTGGCCGATGTCGTCGCGCAGCGCCGGCCGCGCATCCTCCAGGAACGACCCGGTGACCTGGGTCAGCGTCCCGATCGACTCGATCGACTCGCCGATCGGCTGCCGGTCCTCGGCGAGCCCGGACACCACCGCCCGCAGCGAGCTGATCAGCTCGTTCAGGCCCTCGTCGTTCTCGTCGAGCGTCCGCAGCACCAGGTTCAGGTTGTCGATCACCTGGCCGATCACCTCGTCCCGGTCCGCGACCGAGTTCGTCAGCGACGACGTCGAGGCCAGCAGGCTCTGCACCGTGCCGCCCTCCCCCTGCAGGACCTGGACGATCTCCATCGAGAGCCTGTTGATCTGGTCCGGGTCCAGGCCCTGGAACAGCGGCTGGAACCCGTTGAACAGCACGGTCAGGTTCAGCGCGGGACGGGTCCGTTCCAGCGGGATCTCGCCGCCGGGCGGAAGCACGTCGCCGGTGGGCCCGGCGCCCTGGTCCAGCGACAGGTAGCGCTGCCCGATCAGGTTGCGGTACTTCAGCGCCGCGGTCACCGACGACGGCAGCGGGGTGGCGGCGTCGACGTCGAACTCGACCTGGGCGACCCGCCGGTCGACGATCCGGACGTCGCGCACGGACCCGACGACGACCCCGGCGATCCGGACGTCGTCGCCCGGCAGCAGCCCGGCCGCGTCGGTGAACCGGGCCGTGTAGCCGGCGACGTCGCCGGCGCGGGTGTTGGCGATCGTCATCCCGAGCACGGTGGTGCCGAGCGCGACGACCAGGGCGAACACCAGGAACTTGACCAGCGGGGCGATCGGGAGGCGGCTCACGTCAGGTTCACCTCCGCCCCGCGCAGCAGCGGCCCGACCATCGTGGCGCTCCAGGCCGGCACCGTCTCGGGGGTACCGCCCTGCGACGCGGCCATCAGCTCCGCGACGACGGCCCGCTCACCGGCCGAGCCGGCGACGCCCGGGTCCAGCCCGGCCGTCGACGACGGCGCGATCCCGATCTGCCCGAGCGCCCCGGTCAGCGGGGGCAGCACGCCCGCGCCGTTCAGCGCGGTCTGATCCTGCACGAGGTCCCAGCTGTAGGTCCCGTCGAACGTCCCGTAGTCCTCGACGCCGAAGTCGGCGGGCGGGCCGACCGGCTGGCCGTCCGGCGGCGGGCCGGGCACCGAGCCGTCCCGGAACGGGCCGTCCGGCGCGTACTGGGTGCCCTCGGGGACCGGGATCGGGTAGCAGCGCGGGCCGCGGTCGTCGAGGTACTCCGGCTCGTCCTGGTCCGGCAGGTACCGGCCCCGGTTGGCGACGATCTCGAGGGTGATGTTGACGCCGACCCGGTCGGTGCCCGGCCGGAACGCGTCGTTGATCTGCGGGACCAGGTCGGCGAGCTGCCCGGTCAGGCACGGGAACTCCGGCGAGTACCGGGCCAGGGTCTCCAGCGTCGGACGGCTCGCGGCCGCCAGCCCGATCAGGTCCTCGCCGTTCGCGTCGAGGAACGCCCGCAGGTCGTCGGAGGCGCCGGTCACCGAGCCGTAGAGGTCCCGCAGCCCCTCGCGCTCCTCGACCAGCGTCCGGCTGGTCACCGCGAGGTCGTCGACGGCGTCGAGCAGGTCGGGTGCGGCGTCGGACAGGTTCTGGGAGAAGTCCGCGAGCTGGCGGACGTCCTCCTGCAGGTCCGGCACCGCCGGGTTCAGCCCGGCGGTGAGCACACCCAGCTGCTCCAGGGTCTCGCCGAGCTGGTCGCCCCGGCCCTGCAGCGCCGAGGACAGCGACCCGAGGGTGGCGGCGAGATCCTGCGGGCGCACCGCCTGCAGCAGCGGCAGCAGCTCGTCGAGGACCCGCTCGACCTCCAGGGCCTCCCGGCTCCGGTCCTCCGGGATGGTCGCGCCCGCCGCCAGGTGACCGGTGGACGCCGGCCCCATGGGCACCAGCGACACGAACTTCTCGCCGAACAGCGTCTTGGGCAGCAGCCGGGCCTCGACGTCGGCCGGGATCTGCTCGATCAGGGCCGGGTCCATCGACATCCGGATGCTGGTGGTGGCGCCGTCGGTGCTGACCTGCTCGACCTGCCCGACGATCAGCCCGCGCACCTTCACGTCCGCTCGTTCGGACATCTGGGTGCCGACCCGCGCCACGTTCAGGGTCACCGGGACGCCCGGGGAGAACACCCCGGCGTACTGGGCGACGGCCAGCCCCAGCAGGACGGTGAGCGTGGTGAGGAACGCCAGCCCCTGCAGTACCCGCGTCGACGACCTCATCCGGCCACCCGCACCGAGGTCGAGGTGCCGAACATGACCAGGGTCAGGAAGAAGTCCAGGATCGCGGTGCTGACGATCGACAACCGCACCGCCCGCCCGACGGCGACACCGACGCCGGCCGGGCCGCCCTTCGCCGAGTACCCGTAGTGGCAGTGGATCAGGATGATCACCGTCGCGAAGACGATCACCTTGAGATAGGACAGCAGGACGTCGCCGACCGGCAGGAACAGGGTGAAGTAGTGGTCGTAGGTGCCACCGGGCAACCCGTTGATCAGCGTGACGTTCAGCCGGGCGGCGGCGTAGCTGGCGAGCAGCCCGAGCGTGTAGATCGGGATGATCGCGATGATCCCGGCGATCACCCGGGTGGTGACCAGGTAGGGCACCGAGGGCACCGCCATGACCTCCAGCGCGTCGATCTCCTCGGAGATCCGCATCGCGCCGAGCTGCGCGGTGAACCCGGCGCCCAGGGTCGCGGTCAGCGCGGCGGCCGCGACCAGCGGGGCGATCGAGCGGGTGTTGAAGTAGGCGGTGATGAAGCCGGTCAGCGCCTCGACCCCGAGCGCGTCCAGCGCCCGGAAGCCCTGCAGCCCGACCAGTGACCCGACGAACAGCGACAGCGACGCCATCACGCCGGCCGTGCCGAGGATGACGATCAGCGCACCGGAGCCGAAGGACACCTCGGCCAGCAGCCGGGCGACCTCGGACCGGTACCGGGTCACCGTCTTCGGGATCCAGACGATCGCGCGGACATAGAGCGAGAGCTGCTCACCGAGCTGCTCGAGCACGGTGCGCGGCGCCTGCGCGGCGCGACGGACCCGTCCGCCGAGTCGGGTGGCCATGTCAGAAGCCCTTCGGCGGGACGAGCTCGAGGTACAGCGCGGTGAGCACCAGGTTGAGCAGGAAGACCAGGACGAACGAGATGACCACGGCCTGGTTGACGGCGTCGCCGACGCCCTTCGCGCCGGGCGGCGGGTTGAGGCCGCGGTAGGCGGCGACGATCCCGGCGGTGATACCGAACAGGAACGCCTTGAGCTCGGAGACGACGATGTCGGAGACCTGCGCGATCGCCGAGAAGCTGGCGACGTAGGCCCCCGGGGAACCGCCCTGGACGATCACGTTGAAGACGTAGCCGCCGGCCACGCCGACGCAGGTCGCCAGCCCGTTCAGCACCAGCGCGCAGACGCCCATGGCCAGTACCCGGGGGACGACGAGGCGCTGGACCGGCGAGATGCCGAGCACCTGCATCGCCGAGATCTCCTCGCGGATCGTCCGGGCGCCGAGGTCCGCGCAGACCGCGCTCCCGGCCGCTCCGGAGATCAGCAGCGCGGTGACGATCGGCGCGGCCTGCTGCACGATCGCCAGCACCGCACCCGCACCGGTCTGGGACTGCGCGCCGAACTGGCGGGTGAGCTCGCCGAGCAGCAGCGCGATCGTCGCGCCGAACGGGATCGTGAACAGCGCCGTCGGCAGCGCCGAGACCTTGGTGACGAACCAGGTCTGCTCGATGAACTCGCGCCACTGGAACGGGCGGCGGAAGGTCTGCCGCGCGATCTCCGCCCCGAGGCCGAAGAACCTCCCGACCGGGGTGAGCGCGCGGGCGACGGGGCTGGGAGCCGTCACGCGCCACCGTCGCGGAACTGGTGGCGCCCGGGCGGCGGCGGGGTGTCGTCGGTGATCCGCGGGTGGATGTCGGTGGGGCGCTCGTCGGTGTCGCCGCCCGTCCAGGCCGGACCCGGCACGTCCTGTTCGGACTCCTCGATCGCCCGGCGGGCCGGTTCGGGGAGCTCGTGGAGCATCGCCGCGACCCGTTCCCGGCGGCGGTGCACGGCCTGGCGGTCGGGCATCCCGGTCGACGGCGCCAGCTGCGGCTTGAGTGGCGGCAGGCCCTCGAGATCGCCGGCCTCGGCCATCTCCCGCTCGGCCTGGGCGGTGTCCTTCTCCTCGGACATGCCGATCGGGCCCTCGCGACGACCGTTGAGGAACTGCGCCACCACCGGCTCGTCGGAGGTCAGCAGCTGCTCGCGCGGCCCGAACATCGCCAGGTGCTTGCGGTAGAGCAGGCCGATGTTGTCCGGGACGGTCTGCGCGGTGTTGATGTCGTGGGTGACGATCAGGAACGTCGAGTCGGTCTGCGCGTTCAGGTCGATGATCAGCTGGTTCAGGTAGGCGGTCCGCACCGGGTCGAGGCCGGAGTCCGGCTCGTCGAACAGGATGATCGCCGGGTCGAGGACGAGTGCCCGGGCCAGTCCGGCACGCTTGCGCATGCCGCCGGAGATCTCGCCGGGCAGCTTCCCCTCGTCGCCTGCGAGGCCGACCATCTCCATCTTCTCCGCGACGACGTCGCGGATCTGCGACTCGGACTTGCGGGTGTGCTCCCGCAGCGGGAACGCGATGTTGTCGTAGAGGTTCATCGAGCCGAACAGCGCGCCGTCCTGGAACAGCACGCCGAACAGCTTGCGGATCTCGTAGAGCTCCGACTCGCGGCACCGGACCAGGTCGACGTCGTTGATGACGATCGATCCCCGCTCCGGCTTCAGCAGGCCGATCAGTGTCTTGAGGAAGACCGACTTCCCGGTGCCCGACGGGCCGAGCAGCACCGAGACCTCACCCGGGGGCAGCGTGAGCGTCACGTCCGACCAGATGGTGGCGGGACCGAAGGACTTGGTCAGTCCCTCGACCTTCACCTCGACACCGGTCACGTGCCGCCTCCTCGCGCAATCGACCGAGACCCTCGGCACCCGGTGGCCCTGAGCGGCGCTCGGCGGAGCGGACATCGGTCGCCGAGCGTGGGGGAGCGCGGGCCGGTCCCGGGGTGCCTGCACGGATCAACGAGGCGGGGTGATCGAAGTTACTCAGAGGTATCCACATCGCGACCGGGACGCCGCGACGTGAGTGACGGAAGTGGTGACAGCGTGTCGCCGACCGCACCCGACGGTCGCGCACGGTAGTTCCGATACGCCCGTTCGGGCAGCCGTTGCGGGGCCGGACGGCCGCACGGTGATCGCTCCGGCCGGGAGCCGGTGGGCGTGATCACCCGCTCGCATGATCACTCGTCCGGCCGCGTGCGCCCCTCCGGCCGGTGGACCGGGCAGCCCGGGAAGGTCCCCAGCCGCGCGACGTCGTAGCCGTCCGGATAGCTGCGGATGTTCGGCGAGTCCGGCAGCGAGAACGGGACGGTGCGCACCGGCATCCGCCGCACGACGGCGGCCCGGGCCCGCAGCACCGCGTCCGCCGCGGACCGCACGATCCCCGGCTGGGCCGGGTAGCCGAGCGCCGCGCGCAGTGGCTCGTCCATCAGCGCCCGGACGAACCGCCGGGACACCGCCCGCGGCGCGAGGTGGTTCGGCCGGAACGTCGCGGCGAGGTCCAGGGTCGCGTCGGCGACGGCCCGTCCACCGGGGTCGTGGGCGAAGTGCGCGGCCTCGTAGGCGTCCTGGTGCGCGGCGAACTCCCGCCAGCTTCCCGGCACGTCCCGGATGCCCATGTGCCGGCCGAGCTCACGGTAGTAGCGCGCCGTCGCGACCCGTTCGTTCTCGGTGACCTCGCGCCAGCCCCAGCGCTCCAGCCAGCGCAGCGGCACCGCGACGAAGGTGCAGAGCACGTAGCGCATGTCGTCGTCGGAGATGTCGTAGCCGCGATGCATCCCGTTGATCCGCCGGATCGCGGTGCGGCCGTCGGGATGGTCGAAGCCGTGCACCAGCACGGCGTCGAGCAGCAGGCCGGTGTCGTCGTAGCGCTTCTGGGTGCGCCCGGTGAACTCCCCGGTCCGGGCCAGCAGCCGGCCGATCGAGGGCACCGCGTAGGTCCGGAACAGCGCCATCGACAGCGCCTGCTGGACGTCCCACGGGAACTCCAGGCCGGCGTGGCGCCGGTAGATCTGCACGAACTCGGTGTCCGGGTCCATCGCTGCGATCTCGTCCCGGCGGTCGAACCGGCCGGGACGCCGGCGGGTCCCGCTCACGGGGCCGCGGCGGCCGCCAGCGCGGCCGAGTCCTCGGCGTGGAACCGCTCCTCCAGCCGCTCGGGCTCGGCGTCCGCGTCGATCGCCCGCAGGTCCGCGCCGCGGGCCGAGGCGATCGCGCCCAGCCGCCGGCCGACCTTGTCCATCGCGTACTCGGCCATCTCGTTCAGGTCGAGCCCGAACGGCACCTCGCCCTCCGGCCACCGGTCGACGGTGCCGGTCACCACGCCCATCGCCGGGACCAGCAGCTCCTGCATCCGCCCGTCGACGACGTCCCACAGCGCGTCGTCGGCGGCGATGTGCCGCCGGCAGGTGAAGGTCCCCCACGCCATGTGCCGGCGCTCGTCGGCGCCGATGTGGGCGATCACCTGCTGCATCCCGGGCAGGATCCCGCGCTCGGCGCAGATCTTGTGCCAGGCGAAGTAGCCGGTCAGCGCCAGCGTGCCCTCGACGACGTGGTTGTAGGTCACCGAGGCCCGTATCTGGTTCACCGGGGACGGGTCGGCGGCCAGCGCCTGCAGGCTCTCCGGCAGCGCGCGGGTGAAGATCTCCAGGTAGGGCTGGTTCCGCTCGATGTAGGGGTGCAGGTCGCCGGTCATCCCGACGGCGTCGAACCAGAGCCGGAAGGCCTGGGTGTGCCTGGCCTCCTCGAACACGAACTGGGTCAGGTAGATCTCGTCGCCGAACCGGCCCTCGGCGGCCATCGCCGCCACGAACGGCTGCAGGTCCTGGGTCACCGACTCCTCACCGGCCAGGAACTGGGCGGCGAGTGCGCAGGTCTGCCGGCGCTCGTCGTCGGTCATCGCGGCGAAGTCCGCCGCGTCCTGCGTGAAGTCGATCGAGGACGGGTCCCAGTGCTTCGCGTTGCCCTTGGCGAACAGCCGCATCGGGAAGGAGTCGGCCCGCAGCCGTCCCGCGGACAGGCTCGCGAACCCGTCCCGCCTGCCGTGCTCGATGGTGCGCGTCGTGCTGTTCACGTCCCCGGCCCCCTTGCCGTCGGTGGAGTCTGGCGTCGGTCAGTACCGGATCAGGCCCCGGATGGTGCGGCCCGCCCGCATGTCCTCGTACCCGGTGTTGATCTGCTCGAGCGAGTACTCCGTGGTGACCAGCTCGCGCAGCTTGAGCTGCCCGGTGTTGTGCATCTCCACCAGCCGCGGGAGCTCGTACCGGGCCGAGGCGCTGCCGAACAGCGCGCCGCGGATCTGCTTCTCGTACAGCGTCAGGTCCAGCAGGGACAGCGACGCGGTCTCGTCGGTGGCGTTCGCCAGCGCGGTCACGACGACCCGGCCACGCTTGCCGACCAGCTGCAGCGCGGGCTGCAGGTCGGCCCCCGCCGCGATCCCGGTGCACAGGATCGCCGCGTCCGCCATCCGGCCGCGGGTCAGCTCGCTGACGATCCCCCAGGCCTCGTCCACACTCGACGCGACATGGGTGGCGCCCAGCTCCCGGGCGCTGTCCCGCTTGAACTCCACCGGGTCGACGGCGACGACGTACCGGCACCCGGCGATCCGGGCCCCCTGCACCGCGTTCGCGCCGACACCGCCGACCCCGACCACGACGGCGGTGTCCCCGGCCCGCAGCTCGGCGGTGTGCACCGCGGAGCCGAACCCGGTGGTGACGCCGCAGCCGAGCAGCGCGGCCAGCTCCAGCGGGAAGCCCTCGTCGATCCGCACGACCGAGCGCACCGGGACCACGGTGTGCCGGGCGAACGTGCCGAGCAGGCACATCTGCCCGAGCTCGGTCCCGTCCGCGGCGTGGACGCGGTAGGTGCCGTCGAGCTGCGGGCCGAGGGTGGCGCCCGCGCCGTCGTCGCACAGGTTCGGGAGGCCGCGCGCGCAGCACGGGCAGCGCCCGCAGGACGGCAGGAAGGTGGTGACCACCGGGTCGCCGACGGCGAGATCGGTGACCCCCGGGCCGAGCTCGGCGACCCGTCCGGCGCCCTCGTGCCCGCCCACCATCGGCAGCACGGCGGGCAGGTCCCCGGTGACGAGGTGCTCGTCGGAATGACAGAGGCCGGACGCGGCCAGTTCGATCAGGACCTCGCCGGCCTTCGGTGGGGAGAGCTCGACGTCGGTGACCTCCCACGTCCCGCCGGGTTCCCACAGCACCGCCGCCGTCGTCCGCATGGCACCCGATCATGGTGCCCGGGCGGCCCGGGTCACACCCGCCGGGCGCGCCAGGGCTGGCCCCCGGGTGCCAGCGCCGGTGTCAGGCGGCCGGCAGCGGGACGACGAGGCGGGCGACGAGGCCGCCGCCGTCCCGCGGGGCCAGGCTGAGCTCACCGTCCATCGCGGACACGAGCGTCTCGGCGATCCAGAGCCCGAGGCCGGCCGTGCCGCGGCGCTCGCCCAGCGCGACCCCCTTGGCCGTCACCAGGCCCTCCTGCCCGGGCGGCAGGCCGGGCCCGCGGTCGCGGACCTCCGCGACCAGCGTCGCGCCGTCGTGGGTCAGCGACAGCTCGACGGGCGCGTCCCCGCTGTGCCGGGCGGCGTTCTCCGCGAGGTTGGTGAGCAGCCGGCGCAGCCGCTGCGGGTCGCAGTGCACCGCCGCCCCGGCCGGCTCGACGACCGGGCACCGCCGCGCCCCGGCGATCCCGGCGGCGTCGAGCACCGCGTCGGCCAGCTCGGCGAGCGGGATCCGGCGCGGGCGGTTGCGGCCGAGCGGGCTGCCGTCGGTGACGGCCAGATCCGCCAGGTCGTCCAGCATGTCCTGCAGGTGCGCGGCGTGGTCGGCGAGCAGCCGGACCGCGGTGGCGGCGGTGTCCCCGGTGAGCCGCCCGGCGGCCAGGTCGGCCGAGAGCGCAGTCAGCGACGCGACCGGGGTGCGGAACTCGTGCAGCACGACGCGGGCGCCGTCGAGCCGGGCCCGGCTCTGCGACGTCAGCCGGTCGCGCAATGCCCGCTCGGTCAGGTAGCGCTCGTCGGCGCTCTCCGCGCGGGCCCGGGCGATCGCGATGTCGGAGAGCTGGCGCTCCACGAGCCGGACCAGCACCCCGGCCAGCACGGCGGTGGCGAGCAGGAACCCGGTCCACCACAGGCCGGCGAGCAGCCGCTCGGTCACCGGGACGCCCGGGTCGGACCCCGCGAGCGCCGCCACCGTGTACCCGGCGCCCAGCACCACCGCGCCGGCCCGCCCGGTTCGCGGACCGCCGCGCAGGGCGGCGGCGATGACGACCAGTGGCAGCGCGGCCACCATCAAGCTGGCCACCCCGCCGGTGAGTCCACAGGCGAGCACGACCAGCACACCGTCCACGCCGGTCAGCACGGACGGCCGGACCGGTGGCCGGACCCGCCGTGCCACCGCGACGGCCAGCGCGACCGCATACCCGGCGGCGAGCACGACGAGCACCGCCGCCGCGCCGGGACCGGCTCGGGAGGTGTCCGGTGCGGTGAGGACCAACAGCCCGGCCGCCGCCACGACGCCGAGCCGGACCCCGACCGTGGTGCGTTCCTCGGCCGTCCGCTCCGGCAGCTCGTCGACGGGAGGTGGGACGGCGGGCATCGCGGTGATCCTCCTGACATGGCCGGCGGGCGCCCCACCGTAGGCTGATCTCCGTGCCGGACGAACCGCACGTCGTCGTCATCGTCGACGATCACGCCCTGTTCTCCCAGGGCCTGGCGCTGCTGCTCGAGTCCCGCGCCGGGGACACGTTCCGGGTCGCCGGCGCGACGACAGCCGGCGAGGAGGCCGTCGCGCTCGTCGGGCGGCACCGGGCCGACATCGCGATCGTCGACCTGGCGCTGCCCCCGCTCGGCGGGGTGGAGACCATCCGGCGGATCCGGGCGGCGTACCCCGCGACCCGGGTGCTGGCGCTGTCCGGTACCGAGGACCTCGACCTGGCCGCGGCCGCGCTGCGCGCCGGAGCGCACGGCTACCTCGGCAAGTCGGCGGACCCGGAGGTACTGGTCGCGCCGCTGCTCTCGATCGCCGGCGGGGTGCGGGTGCTGCGCGCCGAGCTGCTCGACGCGCTGCTGGTCGCGGCCGACCGGACCGCCGACGGCGTGCTGGACCGGCTCGACGACCGCGACCTCGAGCTGTGGACGCTGCTGGCCCGCGGCCTGGAGACCGCCGACATCGCACGTCCGCTGCTGGTCAGCGAGCGCACCGCCAAACGCATGATCGCCTCGCTGCTGCACCGGCTCGGGGTGTCGAACCGGATCGAGGCGGCCGCGCTGGCCGGCCGCTGCGGGCTGCTCGACGACCCGCACGGACCGCGCGCCGGTGCGCTGCCCGGCCCCGGCGGGCCAGACCTGGCCCGGTGATCGGCTGCGGTGATCCGCTCCGGCCGCCAGACTGCGCAGGAGTCCGCACATCTCGCGAGGAGGCGCTGATGGCCGTGTTCACCGACGAGGCCGAGGTCTACGAGTACCTGGGCGGGGTCTTCCGGATGGGGCTGGAGGACCCGGCGCTGGTCGCGAAGCTGCAGCCGTCCGGGGTGGTCCTGCGGATCACCTACACCGACCCGGCCGCGGTCATCACCGTGGACATGCGCAGCGCCGAGGTGCACACCGGCGCCGGGAACGGGCCCGTCCCGGACATCGAGCTGTTCATGAGCGCCGACACCGGCAACCGGTTCTGGCTCGGCAAGGTCGTGCTGCCGGTCGCGCTGGCCCGCGGGGAGGTGCGGGCGAAGGGGCCGGTGTCGAAGCTGCTGACCCTGCTGCCGATGGCCAAGCAGCTCTTCGGCCCGTACGAGCGCACGCTCGTCGCCGCGGGCCGCGACGACCTGCTCGCGGCCTGACCGTGGCCCGGGGCAGGGGGCCGCTGGCCGGACTCAAGGTGGTCGAGCTGGCCGGGCTCGGCCCGGGACCGCACGCCGCGATGATGCTCGGGGACCTGGGCGCCGACGTCGTCCGGATCGACCGGCCGTCGGGCGGGCTGACGATCGGCTCGGACGACGTACCGGACCCGACGTCGCGCGGGCGCCGCGCGGTCGTCGCCGATCTCAAGGACCCGGCCGGGCGGGAGACCGTGCTGCGGCTGGCCGAGCGGGCCGACGTCCTGATCGAGGGCTACCGGCCCGGGGTCGCCGAACGGCTCGGCGTCGGGCCCGACGAGTGCCAGGCGCGCAACCCGCGCCTGGTCTACGGCCGGATGACCGGCTGGGGCCAGGAGGGCCCGCTCGCCGCCCGCGCCGGGCACGACATCAACTATCTGTCGCTGACCGGGGCGCTGCACGCGATCGGCCGCTCCGGCGAACGCCCGGTGCCGCCGCTGAACCTGGTCGGCGACTTCGGCGGCGGCTCGATGCTGCTGGTCGTCGGGGTGCTGGCCGCGCTGTGGGAGGCACGCGCCTCCGGGCGTGGCCAGGTCGTCGACGCGGCCATGGTGGACGGGGTCAGCGCGCTGAACCAGATGTTCTGGTCGCTGCTCGCCCGAGGGGCGTGGACCGACGAGCGGGACGCGAACCTGCTCGACGGGCACGCGCCGTTCTACGACACCTATACCTGCGCCGACGGGCGGCACGTGGCCGTCGGCGCGCTCGAGCCGCAGTTCTACGCCGAGCTGATCAGCGGTCTCGGTCTGCGGGCCGACGAGCTCGGGCCGCAGTACGACCGCGCCGGCTGGCCGGCGATGCGGGCCCGGTTCACCGAGGTCTTCGCGACCCGGACCCGCGACGAGTGGGCCGAGACGTTCGCGGGCACCGACGCGTGCACCACACCGGTGCTGTCGTTCGCCGAGGCGGCCGAGCACCCGCACCTGGCCACGCGGGACACGATCGTCACCGCCGACGGGGTGCGCCAGGCCGCGCCCGCCCCGCGCTTCTCACGCAGCACGACCGGGACCGCGACCGCCCCGGGCGCCCCGGAGGACGTCGAGACGGTGCTGGCCGACTGGGGCTGAGAAAGCCCGGACACGACGACGCCCCCGGCTCCGCAGCGCGGAACCGGGGGCGTCGACGAGTCGGTCAGGAGATCAGGCCGTCTCCTCCGCGTCCGCAGCCAGGAGGTTGCGGGTGCGGTTCGGGTCGACCGGGATACCCGGGCCCGTGGTCGTCGAGACGGTGACCTTCTTGACGTAACGGCCCTTGGCGGCCGACGGCTTGAGCCGCAGGATCTCGTCCAGGGCGGCGCCGTAGTTCTCCACCAGCTTGTCGGTGTCGAACGAGGCCTTGCCGATCACCAGGTGCAGGTTGGCCTGCTTGTCGACCCGGAAGTTGACCTTGCCACCCTTGATCTCGTTGATCGCCTTGGTGACGTCCGGGGTGACGGTGCCGGTCTTCGGGTTCGGCATCAGGCCACGCGGGCCGAGGATGCGGGCGATCCGGCCGACCTTGGCCATCTGGTCCGGGGTGGCGATCGCGGCGTCGAAGTCGAGCCACCCACCCTGGATGCGCTCGATCAGGTCCTCGGCGCCGACGGCGTCGGCCCCGGCGGCCTCGGCCTCGGCGGCCTTGTCACCGGTGGCGAACACGATCACCCGAGCGGTCTTGCCGGTACCGTGCGGCAGGTTCACGGTCCCGCGGACCATCTGGTCCGCCTTGCGGGGGTCGACGCCCAGCCGCATCGCGACCTCGACGGTCGCGTCGGCGTTCTTGCTGGACGTGTCCTGGGCGAGCTTCGCCGCGGCGAGCGGCGAGTAGAGGCGGTCCGCGTCGATCTTCGCGGCGGCCTCGCGGTAGGCCTTGCTGCGCTGTGCCATCTGTCCTCTCCTTATGAGGTCAGGTCGTGGTCGGAGCCGCGCCGGCTCTCCCACGCATACGGTTTCGCTGCGCCGATGTTCGCTCGGCGAGCCTCGCTCAGCCTTCGACCGTGATGCCCATCGACCGGGCGGTGCCGGCGATGATCTTCGACGCCTGGTCGAGGTCGTTGGCGTTGAGGTCGGCCATCTTGGTCTGGGCGATCTCACGGACCTGGTCCATGGTCACCTTGGCGACCTTGGTCTTGTGCGGCTCGCCGGAACCCTTGTCGACGCCCGCCGCCTTGAGCAGCAGCCGGGCGGCTGGCGGGGTCTTCAGCTCGAAGCTGAACGACCGGTCCTCGAACACCGAGATCTCGACCGGCACGATGTTGCCGCGCTGGGCCTCGGTGGCCGCGTTGTAGGCCTTGCAGAACTCCATGATGTTGACGCCGTGCTGACCCAGCGCGGGGCCGACCGGCGGGGCCGGGGTCGCGGCCCCGGCCTGGATCTGGAGCTTGATGATCGCGGAGAGCTTCCGCTTCTTGGGGGGCATGTCCGTTCCTCAGTGATCGATGTGCACGCCGTGCGGCCCTGCCTCGCCGCGGGCGTCCTCTCCGGAACCGGTCAGATCTTCGAGACCTGGTTGAACCCGAGCTCGACCGGGGTCTCCCGGCCGAAGATCGAGACCAGCACCTTGAGCTTCTGGGCGTCGATGTTGACCTCGCTGATGCTCGCGGGGAGCGTGGCGAACGGCCCGTCCATGACGGTGACCGACTCGCCGACCTCGAAGTCGACCTCGACGGTCGGGGCGGACCCGCCGCCCGTGGTGGAGCCCGACCCGCCGGCGCCGGCCTTCCCGGCCTCGGCGTCCTTCTTGGGGGCCTCGGTCTTGGGGAGGAGGAACTTCAGGACCTCGTTGAGGGACAGCGGCGACGGCCGGGACGTGGCGCCGACGAAGCCGGTCACGCCCGGGGTGTTGCGCACCGCGCCCCAGGACTGGTCGTTGAGCTCCATCCGCACCAGGATGTAGCCGGGCAGCACCTTGCGCTGGACCTTCTTGCGCTGGCCGTTCTTGATCTCGGTGACCTCCTCGGTGGGCACCTCGACCTGGAAGATGTAGTCCTCGACGTCCAGGGTCTGCGCCCGGGTCTCGAGGTTCGACTTCACCTTGTTCTCGTAGCCGGCGTAGGAGTGCACGACGTACCAGTCGCCGGGGGCGCGGCGCAGCGCGGTCCGCATCTCCTCCTCCGGGTCGACCTCCTCCTCGGGGGTCTCCTCCGCGACCTCGGCCTCGGCGGCCGGCTCCTCGGAGTCGTCGCCGCCCTCGGAGTCGTCGCCGCCCTCGGAGTCGTCGCCGCCCTCGGAGTCGTCGGAGTCGTCGGCGCCCTCGGACTCCTCGGCGCCCTCGCCGTCCAGCGACTCGGCGGCCGCACCGGCGGTCGACGTGTCGTCGGCGTCGGTGTAGTCGCCGTCCACCACCTCGTCGCCGTGCGCCGCTTCGATGTCGGCGTCCTGGACGGACTGCTCGGGCAGCGTCTCGTCGGCCGCGTGCTCGGCGACGGCGTCGAGCGCGGCCTGGTCGGCCGCCTCGTCGTACGCGTTGCTGTCGGAGGTCACGTCCTACTCGCTTCCTAAATCGGTGTCGGTCGTCACCTTCTCGACCCGGTCTCCCACCCGCGTCAGCCGCCGAACAGCAGCGACACACCCTCGGCGAAGGCCGAGTCGAGCAGGAACACCAGGGTCACCATGAACGACACGAAGATCAGAACCGCGATGGTGTACTTGACCATCTGGGAGCGGTTCGGCCAGATGACCTTGCGGAGCTCGGCGACGACCTCGCGCAGGAACCGGGCGACGACGGTGAAGGGGGACGCGCGCTTCTCCTTGGTGGCCGCGGCGCCGCGGGCCGGGGTCGCGCGTCCCTTACCGGGCGTGCTGCCGGCGCCGGACGAACCCGAGGCCCGCCGGCCGCGACGGTCCGCCGCGTTGCTCGGACGCTCCCGCCCGGGCCGCTCCGACTCGTGCTCGTCGCTCAACGCCTTCGCCCTTCGCACGCGGCGGGCGTCCGCCCGCCCTCGGTCACGTCCTCCGACCCAAGGTCCCGAAGGGCCCCGCGTCCTGCTCTGCTCCGCCTCACCGTTCGTGCCGTCGGCCGCGCCACCGGTCCCCCGGTGATCTACGGCGTCGTGGCAGGGGTGACAGGACTTGAACCTGCAACCTGCGGTTTTGGAGACCGCTGCTCTGCCAATTGAGCTACACCCCTATGCCCCGGCCCGCCCTCGGGCGGCGGGACGGGCGCGACGGATCATCCGGCGCGCCCGGCTGGATCGAGTGTACGACACCGCCCACGGCGGCCCCGCACCCCGGGTCCCTACTGCGGGAGGACGACCTCGGCCCGGGCCCGGCCGAGGACGGTCTTCCCGTCGAACACCGCGCGGAGGTCGACGACGGCGATCCGCCGGTCCCCCTCGTCGAGCACGTCGGCCACGGTGCCGCTCAGCTCGACGGTGGCACCGGTGTCGTCGTCCGGGACGACGACGGGACGGGTGAACCGGGTGCCGTAGCTGCGCACGGCCGCCGGGTCTCCGGTCCAGGCGGTCAGCACCCGGCCGGCCAGCGCCATCGACAGCATCCCGTGCGCGATCACCCCGGGCAGCCCGGCGACACCGGCGACGCGGTCGCTCCAGTGGATCGGGTTGAGGTCACCGGAGGCCCCGGCGTACCGCACGAGGTCGGCGCGGGTCACCCGGACCTGCAGCGAGGGCAGCTCGTCGCCCTTGGCGACGGCGCCGACGGCGAGGCTCACGCGTCCTCCCCCGCCGGACTGACGAGCAGGCTGTGCGTCGTGGCGACCGGCTCCCCGGCCGTGTCGGCGACCTCGCAGCGCAGCGTCAGCATGTGGTTTCCCGCCCGGGTACGCAGCTCGTCGACGTGCACGACGGTCATCAGCTCGTCGCCGGCCCGGATCGGGCGGTGGAACGTGATGCGCTGGTCACCGTGCACCATGCGGGTGTAGTCCCAGCCGAGAGCGGGGTCGCGCAGGAAGCGCTCGATCACCGGCATGGTGAAGCAGGTGGGGAACGTCGGCGGGGCCACCAGGTCGGGGTGCCCGGCCGCGCGGGCCGCGTCGAGGTCGTGGAACAGCGGATCGCCGTCACCGATGGCGACGGCGAACTCGCGGATCTTCTCGCGACCGACCTGGTACGGCCCGACCGGGTCGAGGCTGTGCCCGACCCAGGACTGGTCGACCAACTCAGCGTCGATTCTCGCTACGCACGCTGCGCTCAGCGGGTCTCGCGGTGAGCCCGGTGCGTCCCGCAGTTCCGGCAGAACTTCTTGATCTCGAGCCGGTCGGGGTCGTTCCGCCGGTTCTTCTTCGTGATGTAGTTGCGGTTCTTGCACTCCTCGCAGGCCAGAGTGATCTTCGGCCGCACGTCCGTGGCCTTGGCCATCGCGGGTGCCTCCCAGCAGCAGTTCCGTGACTTGCGTCGACGCTCTGCGTCGACCCGGTGACGATGGCCGGACTTGAACCGGCGACACAGCGATTATGAGCCGCTTGCTCTACCGACTGAGCTACACCGTCATGCAAGAAGCCCCGCCGTTCACGGCGAGGCGTCTTCCAGAGCCCCCTTACGGAATCGAACCGTAGACCTTCTCCTTACCATGGAGACGCTCTGCCGACTGAGCTAAGGGGGCGGCAGCGCCGATCAGCGGATCTCGTGACGCCGTCCGCTGTCCGACTCCGGAAACTCTACACGGCGGCTCCGGGCCCCTGAACGGGGGTACCCGGAACCGCTTCCGTGCAGGTCGGAGCCGATTCGAGAGCAGAGCCGGTTCACCAGCTCGACGTGGTGACCCCCGGCAGCGCGCCGTCGTGCGCGAGCTCCCGCAGCCGTACCCGGGAGACACCGAACTTCCGGAGGTGCCCGCGCGGGCGGCCGTCGACCGAGTCCCGGTTGCGCACCCGGGTGGCACTGGCGTCCCGCGGCTGGCGACGCAGTTCGGCCGTCGCGGCGGCCCGCTCCTCCTCCGACGACGACGGCCGCGCGAGCACTCCCTTCAGCTCGGCCCGCCGCTGCGCGTACCGCGCGACGATCCGCTTACGCCGCTCGTTCTTGGCGATCTGCCCGGTCGTGGCCATCAGACCCTCCCCCCGCTCGCCCGGATCCGGGCGACGGCGGCGGCCACCCCGATCCGGTCCACCGTCCTGATCCCCTTCACCGAGAGCCGCAGCCGCAGCCATCGGCCTTCCTCGGCGAACCAGTAGCGCTTCCGCTGCACGTTCGGGTCCCACCGCCGGCTCGTCCGGTGGTGCGAGTGGGACACCGCCCTCCCGGACGACGGCTCCCGCCCGGTCAGGTCGCATCGACGTGACACGGCGCTCACCGCCCCGCGTGCGGGTAGGGCAGCAGGGCCATCTCCCGGGCGTTCCGGATCGCGACGGCGACCTGCCGCTGCTGCTGCCCGGTCAGCCCGGTGACCCGGCGCGACCGGATCTTGCCGCGGTCGGAGACGAAGGTCCGCAACAGCGCGGTGTCCTTCCAGTCCACCCGGTCGACGCCGCGGGCGTGCAGCGGGTTCGGCTTGCGACGGGCCGGCTTGATCGGCTTCCCGTGCCGAGCCATCAGTGCTGATGTTCGTTCCGCACGCTTCACTCAGCGCTCCTCCCTGAACTCCACGTGCCCACGCACCTTCGGGTCGTACTTGCGCAGCACCAGCCGGTCCGGGTCGTTGCGCCGGTTCTTGCGGGTCACGTACGTCGTGCCGGTCCCCGCGGTCGAGCGCAGCTTCACGATCGGCCGGACGTCGGTCGTCTTGGCCATCACCGCCTCCTCTCAACATGAGAATCATTTTCGTTTAGAGTACACCTCGACCGACGGCAGGAGGAAGGCATGACCGAGCTGGTGGTCCTGTGCGGGATACCGCAGGACGGCGTGGAACGGACGATCTCGCGGATGCGCGAGCTGGACCCGCAGGTCGTGGTGCTGCACCACGACCTGCACGACCTGGGCCGCGGCCGGGTGCACCGGCGGTGGCGCGACGACCGGACCGACGAGCGCACGGTGCTCGAGCTCGCGCACGGCTGCGTGAGCTGCACGATCCGCGAGGACGTCCTGCCGACACTGGTCGCGCTGGCCGGGCGGGCGCGCCGGGTCGTCCTGCACCTGGACCCGCGACTCGAGCCGGAGCCGGTGTGCTGGGCGCTCGGCACGGTGCTGTGCGAACCGGGCAGCTCCGCGCCGCGTGCCCCAGGGGACGGCCGGGATCCCTGCCCGGTCACCGACCTCGTCGACCTGCGCGCGGTGGTGACCGTCGTGGACCCGGACCGCTGGCTCGACGACGCGTCCGGCGACGCGACGCTGCCCGAGCGCGGGCTGAGCACGTTGCCCGACGACGAGCGCACGGTCGCCCAGCTCGCCGTCGGGCAGGCCGAGTTCGCCGACGTGCTCGTGACCACCCGCCCCACCCGGCGCGGCGACGACCGGATCACCGCCGTGCTGGATCGGCTGTCCCCCACCGCGCCCCGGCTGGAGACCGGACACGGCGACCACCGGCTGTTCGGCGACGGCCTGCCGGCCGGGGCACGCCGTGGCGTACCGGGCGGGGTGCACGAGCCGCTGCTGCGGGGCGAGCCGCCGCTGGAGGGCGTCGGCGGCGTCCGCACCCTGGTGTTCTCCGCCCGCCGCCCGTTCCACCCGGATCGGCTGCACGAGGCGCTCGACCACCTGCTCGACGGCGTCGTCCGGACCCGCGGGCGGGTGTGGCTCGCCACCCGGCCGGGCGCCGTGCTGTGGCTGGAGAGCGCCGGCGGCGGCCTGCGGATCGGCCACGCCGGTGACTGGCTCGCCGGGGCCGATGAGCAGGCCTGGGCGGCGGCCGGTGACGAGCGCCGCGCGCTGGCGGCACTGGCCTGGCACCCGCGCTGGGGCGACCGGGCCCAGGACCTGGTGGTGCTGTGCGACGGGGCGGACCCGGACCGGATCGACGGCGCACTACACGGGGCGCTGCTCTCCGACGCCGAGCTCGCCGCGGGCGAGACGGCCTGGGCGGGGCTGCCCGACCCGTTCGGCTGGACCCACGACGAGCCCTGCGACACCCCGGAACGCGACACCCCGGAACCGACCGGCTCGTCGCCGCGTCGGGCCCCGGCACCCCGCCGGGACGAGGAGGGAGACATCTGATGGCCGTACCGAAGCGACGGACGTCCCGGGCGAACACCCGGCACCGCCGGGCCCGGTGGACGGCGGACCGGCCGGACCTCGTACCGCTGCTCCTGGCGGGACGCGAGCACCTCGTGCCACGACGCCTGGTGCCGGCCTACCGGCGCGGACTGCTGCCGCCGCCGAGCTGACCGACGGCGCCGAATGATCGCAACAGGGTGACGACTCGTCACTCCTGGTCACAGAGACAGGGTGTGGACGGGTACATCGCTCAGCCTGTCGAGTGGATCCCTCACTCCGACGATTGGCGGAGGCCGGGTTGGGATAACAGGGTGAGCATCAGGCACGACAAGCTGGGTGGAAGCAGGAACCGGAGGCGCACCGGATCTGCGGAGACCCCGTATCGACTCCCCCGAGATCGTGGTGATCGTCATGTCCGCGCACGTCGTCCGTATCCCCAGCCCCCGCCGCCCGATCGGTGCAGCGCCGGTCGTCACCGCCCCGCGCACCGCCGACGAGCCGGCCGGGCGCGCTGCACGTCCGGGGCGGCACGACGACGCTCCGGTCACCGGCATCCCGTCGCCGCGCCGGGCCGTGCCGGACAGCGACCGGGGGACGAGGACGGCCGGCGCGCCGGCCGCACCACGGAAGGACGGGATCCCGCGGCCGCGCCGGACCCCGCGCCCGGGCGAGATCCCGCAGCAGGAGAGCGGGGCCCCGCGGCAGAGCGGGGCTCCACGGCGGGGCCAGGTCCCGATGCAGGGTGGCGTTCCGCCGCGTCGGATCCCGCTGCCGGGCCCGGTCCGGTCTCAGGATCGAGCCGGAGCCGGCACCGGGGACCGTCCGGCGGGCGGGCGACCGGTCGACGGGGAGCGCCGCTACGTGCGGGCTCGCACGTACGTCCCCCGGCGCAGGCGGGCGTTCCTGCTGGCCGCGCGGGCCGGGAGCCTGACCACGCTGGCCGCGATGCTGGTACTGGCCGCGGCCGTCGCCGGTCTGGCCGACGGGAACCCGCCGGCCGGTGATGCCGCCGAGGTGGCCGTCACCTCGCCGTGGTGAGCGAGCTCAGGCGGCGTCGGACGTCGCCTGCGCCGCCGGCTGGGTCTTCATGATGTGGTCGACCAGCTCCATGACGAGCCGGTTGCCGCCGAGCCGGTAGCCGAAGTCCTCCCAGGACAGCAGCTCGCGGGAGACGAGCTCGCCGACCGGGCCGGGGTAGACTCGGGTGGCTCGGAACGCGGCGGCTCTCATCCGCATCTTCTCGTGGTGCTCCATCGGGGCGGGAGCG
The DNA here is from genome assembly GCF_040105385.1 of Pseudonocardia nematodicida. Classification (NCBI taxonomy): domain Bacteria; kingdom Bacillati; phylum Actinomycetota; class Actinomycetes; order Pseudonocardiales; family Pseudonocardiaceae; genus Pseudonocardia; species Pseudonocardia nematodicida. The sequence goes on along the minus strand of NZ_JBEDNQ010000003.1, from coordinate 242,038 downwards.
CTCATGGCCTTGTCCTCCGTGATCGGTGGTCACGTCGCCGGCGCGTACTCCGCGCTGAGCGACCGACGAGCCCCATGGTGACGGAGTCACGCCGGATCGCCGCCGGACGTGGTCAGCATTACAGCGTTTCGTCACCACACGGTTGACGACGTGTTGACCCGGTGTTTCCGTGCCGATCATCGAGTCCGCTACGGCGAGGCGATTACGGTGGCGGACATGGCTGACCGCATCCGAGACGTGCTCTGGTCGGACGTGGAGGGCATCCACGCGCAGATCCTCGACCACCCCTTCGTCACCGGCCTGACCGACGGCACCCTCCCGCACGGGACGTTCCGGCACTACATCGTGCAGGACGCGCACTACCTGCGGGGCTACGCGAAGGCGCTGGCCGTCTGTGCGGCGAAGGCATCCGGTGAGGACGAGACCCTGATGTTCGCCGAGCACGCCGGCGGCGCCATCGCCGCGGAACGCGAGCTGCACGCGGACCTGCTCGGCGCTCTCGACCTGACCTCGGAGCAGGCGCGCGCCCTCCCGGTCGAGCCGGCCACCCTGGCGTACGTCAGCTACCTGCTCGCCGCGGTGCACGGCGGGTCCTACGCCGAAGGCGTCGCCGCCGTCCTGCCCTGCTACTGGATCTACGCCAAGGTCGGCGCGCACCTGGTCGACACCGGCTCGGCCGACCCGCTCTACCAGCGCTGGATCGACATGTACGCCGGCGACGAGTACCAGGCCGTCGTCGACGCGGTGCTGGACGCGACCGACCGCGTCGGAGCGACGGTCTCGGACACCGAGCTCACCCTGATGCGCGAGCACTTCACGACGACCTCGCGCTACGAGTGGATGTTCTGGGACGCCGCCCACCGCCGCGAGACCTGGCCCGTCTGACCTTGCGCCCCGCGCCACCCCCCCAGTGCCCGGAGGGCGGGCGCTGCGCGGCTCAGCGGGCGTCGTAGCGGTCCGGGATCACCAGGTGCAGGAAGAACGACACGATCGCCACGATGATCGCGCCCCAGAACGCCGACCAGAAGCCGTCGACGACGAACGGCAGGTTCAGCAGCCCGGACAGCCAGCCCGTCAACATGAACATCAGCGCGTTCACGACCAGCCCGAACAGGCCGAGCGTGAGGACGTAGAGCGGGCACCCGATCAGGGCGACGAACGGCTTCACCACGGCGTTCACCACGCCGAAGATCAGCGCGACGCCGACCAGCGTCGCGACCCTGGTCCCGGTGGTGCCCCCGGTGAGATCGAGACCGCTGACGAGCACGGTCGCCACCCACAGGGACGCCGCGACGACGAGCGTCCGGACGACGAACGCGAGTGCGGGCGAGGCCGTGCGCATCAGTCGATCACCGCCTGCTGGACCAGCGTCTGGAGCTGGGAACGGATGGGGTAGGTGCTCGAGGGGACGAGCTGGGTGAGGAACAGGGCCACGATCTCGTCGAGGGGGTCGACCCAGAACGCGGTGGAGGCGAGCCCGCCCCAGGCGAACGTCCCCTCGTTGGTGAGCTGCTTGGCCTTCGTGCCGTCGACCACCACGGAGAAGCCGAGGCCGAAACCGACCCCGGCGTAGGCGGACTCGGCGAAGATCGGGCGCCCGACCGTGTCGAGGTCGGCGCCGCCGGGCAGGTGGTTGCGGGTCGCGCGGGCCAGGGTGCGCGGCCCGAGCAGCCGGACGCCGTCCAGCTCGCCGCCGCGGGCGAGCATCCGGGCGAACCGCAGGTAGTCCCCGGCCGTCGAGAGCAGCCCGCCGCCACCGGACAGGAACGTCGGCTCGCCGGTCGCCGCCCGCGCGAGCACCTTGTTGACGACCAGGCCGCCACCCGGGCGGGCGTTGTAGAGGGTGGCCAGCCGCGCAGCCTCCGGCGAGTCGGGCGCGACCCGGAACGTCGTGTCGACCATCCCGAGCGGGCCGGTGATCTCGTCGCGGAAGAACTCGTCGAGCCGCTTCCCGGACGCGACCTCGACGACCCGCCCGAGGACGTCGGTGGCCACCGAGTAGTTCCACTCGGTGCCGGGCTGGAACAGCAGCGGGAACCGGGCGAACTGCTCGGCCGCCGTCGCGAGGTCGACCCCGGCGGGAGCGCCGAACTCGTAGCCCTTGGACCGGTACATCTCGTCGACCGGGTGGGCGTGGTGGAAGCCGTAGGTCAGCCCCGCGGTGTGCGTGAGCAGGTGGTGGATCCGCACCGGTTCGACGGCGGCGTCGGTGCCCGGGTTCAGCGCCGACCCGCCGCGGTAGACCCGCTGGTCGGCGAAGGCCGGGATGTAGCGCGAGACCGGGTCGGTCAGCTCGAGCGCCCCCCGCTCCCACAGCATCAGCGCGGCGATCGAGGTGACCGGCTTGGTCATCGAGTAGATGCGCCAGATCGTGTCGTCGGTGACCGGCAGCTGCTCGTCGACGTCACGGTGCCCGTGGTGCGACAGGTGGACCAGCCGGTCCCGGCGGGCGACGGCGATCGTCCAGCCTGGGAGCCTGCCGTCGTCGACGTAGCGGCGGAAGTGCGTGTCGATCCGGGCGAGCCGGGCCGGGTCGAGCCCGACCTCCGCCGGATCCGCCTCGATCTTCGGAGCGGTCACGGCCCCGACCCTACCGGCGGTAGGAGCTCACGCCGGGAGGATCTCGTAGCGGGCCAGCCGGTGCCCGTTCAGCGCGGGGGCGGCGCGGAGCGCCGCGGTGAGGGCCCGGGCCGTGCGCGACAACCGGGTGGCGACGGCGGCGGGCGGCGCACCCGCACCGTGGGCGTCGCGCAGCCGCAGGCCCCACGGCTCGAGCTCGCGGGGGTCCTCGCAGGTCCAGTCGACGTCGAGGCCGCGCAGCGGACCGCCGGCCAGCCGCCCGGCGGCCGCGCGGGAGAGCACGTCGGTGATCAGCGTCGCGCCCGGGAGCATCCGCGCCGCGGTGAACACGATCCGCTGCACCCCCTGCTCCGGCAGCAGTGTCAGGACGTGGTCGGACACCAGCAGGTACGGCCCCGGCAGGTCGCGCGCGAGCTCCAGCCAGTCCTCGTCGAGCGCCGATCCGGACACCAGGTGGGCCGGGCCGCCGGGCAGCAGCTCCCGGCGCAGCTCCGCGATCTCGGGCAGCTCGACGTCCACCCAGTGCCCTGGCCCGTCCGCGCCGAGCCGGCCGGCGCGGGAGTCCAGGCCGGGCCCGAGCTCGACGACCGTCCCGCCGGGGTGCGCGGACGCGAACTCCCGTACCCAGTGGTCGAGCACGGCGCCGCGCAGCACCGTGCACAGCGCCTCGGTGCGGCCGGGCCCCTCGCCGAGGTCGAGGGCCTCGGCGAGCGCCGCGGCCGCCGGATCGCCGACCACCGGACGGCGGCGCCGGGCGTCGCGGGCGCGGGCGTACGCGGCCGGGAGCGACGTCGCCTCCATCGCCCCCAGCCGCACCTGCCGTCGTTCGGTCACGGTGACACCCCCTGGGCGCGCGAACCTACTAGCGACCGCCCGATGATCTCGCGGCGGGCGGGTGAGCGGTGGGTACACGTCGACCGGTGGCGGGCCGACGATCCTGGTACGTGCGTTGCGCCACGGTCGGTCCGGTTCGCCGGGCCCCACCCGTGATGATGGTGGTCATGCGTGCGACCACCCCCGGAGCCCACGGCGACGCCGAGGTGCTGCGGCTGCTGGAGCGCCGGCTCGACACGGGACGCGGCGCCGGCCGGCACGATGACGGCCACCGGCTGGCCCTCGTCGTCGGCGGCGGCGGGATGCGCGGCGCCTACGCCGGCGGGATGGTGCACGCCCTGTCCGACGCCGGCCTGGCCGGCGCGTTCGACGAGGTGTGGGGCAGCTCGGCCGGCGCGTTCGTCGGCACCGCGCTGGTGCTGGGACACGGCGCGGACGCCGCCCGCATCTTCGCCGACGACATGACGTGCCGGGAGTTCATCGACCCGCGCCGGTTCGGCACCCGCCGCCCGATGGTGTCGCTGGACCACCTGCTCGACCACATCCTGGTCCACTCGCGCCCCACCGAGTGGTCGTCGCTGGTGACCAGCCCGGCGGAGCTGCGGGTGCTGGTCACCCGGGCCTCGGACCTGACCCCGCACGTGCTGTCCGGCCTGCCCGACGGACCGACCTGGAAGGCCGCGATGCGGGCGACCGCGTCGATCCCGCTGCTGGCCGGCCCACCCGTCCGGATCGGCGACGACGAGTGGATCGACGGCTCGGTCGGCGACCCGCTGCCGGTGGCCCGGGCCCTGCGCGGCGGGGCGACCCACGTGCTGGCCCTGATGACCCGCACCGTCGACGAGCTCGCCGCCCCGCCGCCGGGCACCGACGGCCGCGCCCCGCTGTGGGCACGCTCGCTGGACCGGCTGGCCCCGGGCCTGGGCCGGATGGCCCAGGACACCGCGCGGCACGGCGAGTGCCTGTCGCTGCTGACCGACGCGGCACATCCGGACCGGGAGCGCGCGCACCTGCTGACCCTGGCCCCGCACACCTCGGCCGGGGTCCGCGGGCTGACCACCGACCGCGCCCGGGTGCGGCGCGCCACGGCGATCGGCTACGAGACCGCCCTCGACGCGCTCGGCACCGTCGCGCTCCGCGCAGCCTGATCCCGCCGGTCACGCACGTCGACCGATGACTTCCGCGCAGCCGGTCGGTCACCTCTCGTAGTCACCGCTCGTGCACGCGGGCGTGGACGCCGCCGACCGAGCCGAGGGGGTGCGCCGTGACCCGTGCTCCGGCGTTCCGCAGCCGGACCGTGACCCTGCCGCCGGGCACGGCGCGCCCGCACGACGAGGACGAGTGGCGGGGCGCCCTGATCGTCGTCGACGCCGGCGAGATCGAGCTGTGCTGCGCGGCCGGCGGCGCACGGACCTTCGGCGCCGGGTCGGTGCTGTGGTTCACCGGGCTGAACCTGGTGCGGGTGCGCAACCCGGGCGGGACCGACGCGGTGTTCCGCGGGATCACCCGGGCGCCACCGGACGGTTGAGCTGTCGCTAGCCCGCCTCGTCGAGGGCCCGCAGCCAGATGCCGTTGCGGGTGGCCACCAGTCCCAGCTCCGCCGGGTCGGTGCACCGGCCCCGGGGGCGGTGGCTGTCCCAGAGCGCGGCGTCGTCGAACACGGCGCCGCATCCGGCGAAGCGCGCACAGCAGTGCGCCCGGTCCGCCCCGACCCACTCGCGCTCGCAGCACGACATCCGCAGCACCTGCACGGTGGGCAGGCTACGGGGTACCCCCGACAGTGATCACTGTGATCACTGTCGGGGGTCACGTCGTGGACGGACCGGGTCTCGGGTCGGTGTCGAGCAGGTCGTACCAGACGCCGTCGTCGACGTGCTCGTTGTCGAGCCCGTGCACGCCGTCGGCGCGGAACTCGCCGACCAGCTGGAACCCGGTGCGCTCGGCGACCCGGCGGCTGGCCGCGTTGTCGCGGGCCGCACCGAGCGCGAGCCGGGTCCGGCCCAGCCCGCCGTCGTCGACCGGGGTGAAGGCGTGCGCGATCACCAGCCGCAGCGCCTCGGTGACGATCCCGCGGCCGCGCGCGTCGGGGTGCGCCCGGTAGCCGACGTCGCCGCCGGTGGGGGTGTAGGGCAGGTCCATCTCGTGCACCGAGATCGTGCCGAGCAGCCGGTCGTCGCCCGGGTCGGCGATCACCCACTCCACGGCCCGGCCCAGCGAGGCGTCGAGCCGGCGGTCGCAGATCCAGCGCCGGGCGTCGTCGGCGGTGTAGGGCCGCGGCAGGGTGGCGTTCCACCACTGCGCGTCCGGGTCGTTGCAGGCCTCCACCTGTCGGTGCACATCGGACTCGACCGGCGGGCGCAGCCGGCCCCGCTCGCCGTCGAGCACCGGGACCGTCCACCAGGTGGTGCGCGGTTCCCGGGTCGCGACCGGGTCGCCGGGCAGCAGCACGGCGGTCCAGGCGTCGACGAGCTCGCCGCCGGCGGGAATCGCGGCGGTGCGGACGCCCTCGAAGCGGAACCCGCAGGCATGCGCCACCCGCCAGGAGGCGACGTGCCCGGCCCGGGCGTCCCAGTGCAGGGCCCGCAGGCCGGCCCGGTCGAAGCCCCAGTCCGCGGCGAGGCGCAGTGCCCGGCTCATCCGCCCGGCGCCGCGGGCCCACGGCGCGAGGCCGTAACCGACCGACGGCGGCGGCCCGGTGCGCAGGTCGATCTGGCCGGCGAAGCGGGGGCGCCCGTCCGGCCCGGCGGCCTCGATCGCCCAGACGAACCCGGTGCCCTCCCGCCATCCGGTCGCGACCCTTTCCAGCCATTCACGTGCGTCGTGCTCGCCGTGGTCCGGCCCGAGCGAGGTCCACCGGTGCATCTCGGGATCCCGGTAGACCGCGACGATGTCGTCCACATCGGAGTCCCGGAGCCCGCGCAGCGTGACGACGCCGTCGGTGAGCTCCGGCGGGACGGTCGGGAGATCGGCCACCGGCCATGGCTACCCGCCCACGACCCGGCCCGGCAAGCGGGTTCTCCTACGATCGACCCCTGCCCGCGGCGCGCGGGGACGAGGGGGGGAGGTGGCGATGGCCGTGCTCGCGGATCGACTGGTCGACCGGCTGCTCGGGCTGCCCGGCCCGCCGGCGCCCTACCTGCGGGAACGCGATCTCCGGGTCCCGGTGTCCGACGGTGTCGTGCTGCTCGCCGATCTCTACCGCCGCCCCGGTCCGGTGCAGCCGCGGCCGACCGTGCTGATGCGCACCCCGTACGGCCGCGAGGGCCTCGGCACGATCATCGGTTCATTGCTGGCCCGCCGCGGGTTCCAGGTGCTGGTGCAGAGCACCCGCGGCACGTTCGGCTCGGGCGGGCAGTTCCGCCCGTTCCTGCACGAGAGCCCGGACGGTCTGGACACACTGGACTGGCTGCGCGCGCAGGACTGGAGCGACGGCCGGGTCTCGACCGTCGGGCCGAGCTACGTCGGGCACACCCAGTGGGCGCTCGCGCCGTACGCCGACCCCGGGCTCTGCTCGATGAACGCCGACATCACCGCGTCCGAGTTCACCAGCACCTTCTACCCCGGCGGCGCGCCGGGACTGCTGAACCTGGCGAGCTGGGTGAACCAGATCGGCCGTCAGGAACGGCTCGGCGCGGTCACCGGCTACCTGGCGACACCGGTGTTCAGCCGGCGCAAGCGCCGCGCGGTCGCCGGGCTGCCGCTGCAGGCCGCCGACGTCGCGCTCACCGGCGCACCCGTGATGTTCTGGCGGGACTTCGTCGAGAACGCCGAGCAGCCGCGCGAGTTCTGGGCGCCCGCCGAGCACGACGGGTTCGACGCGGCCGCGATGCCGCCGGTCTGCATGGTGACCGGCTGGTGGGACCTGTTCCTGCAGCGTCAGCTGATGGACTTCACCGCGCTGCAGCGCGGTGGTGCGACGGCGCGGATCACGATCGGCCCGTGGACGCACGGCGACCGCGGTTCGCTGACGACCACCGCCCGCGAGATGCTGCACTGGCTCGGCGTGCACCTGCACGGCGAGCCCGGCGACGACCGCGCCCCGGTCCGGGTCTTCGTCCAGCACGCCGACCGCTGGACCGACCTGCCCTGCTGGCCGCCGCCGCTCGCACAGCCGACCGAGTGGTACCTGGCCCCCGGCGGCGAGCTCCGGGCGGAGGCCCCCGGGCCGGCCGGGCCGCCGGACACGTTCGTCTACGACCCCGCGGACCCGACCCCGTCGGTCGGCGGGCCGATGCTGCAACCGCCGTCCAAGCAGCACGACAACCGCGCCGTGGAGGCCCGCGACGACGTGCTCGTCTACACCGGACCGCCGCTGGAGTCCGACCTGGACCTGCTCGGACCGGTGTCGGCGGTGGTGTACGTGCGGACCGGGTCGCAGGAGGGCGACGTCTTCGTCCGGGTCTGCGACGTCGCCCCGGACGGCACGTCGCTCAACGTCACCGATGCGATGCACCGGCTCGTGCCGAGCCGCGAGGCGACCGCCCCGGACGGCACCGCGGTCGTCCGGATGGGCCTGAGCCCGACCGGGTACCGGGTACGGGCCGGGCACCGCCTGCGGGTCCAGATCGCCGCCGCGGCGTTCCCCCGGTTCGCGCGCAACCACGGAACCGGCGAACGGATGGCGACAGCGGTGGACGGCCGCCGGATCTCCTACGAGGTCCTGCACGGCCCCGAGCATCCTTCGCACGTGGTCCTGCCGCATCATCCGTGACGATTTCTCCGGTTCCCCGGAAATAGCCACGGCCCCCCTCTCCGACGGAGAAGGGGGCCATGGGCGAATTCGGGGGTCACGATTCTTCCGGAGAGACGGCTCCGATGAATCGTCACCTCACCCGAGGGTGTGGCGTCGGATCAGTTGTCGAAGACCCCGAGGTTGCCCTGCGTGGTCGAACCGGGCGAGCACTCGCCGGCGGCGAAGTCGTCACCGCTGTTGCCGGCCTGGCCGCCGAGGACACCCAGCACGCTGGCCGCCACGTCGAGGTTGTTCAGCGAGCAGGACAGCACGTTGGCGTTGTTCAGTGCGTTCACGTCGCCCACGTTGACCAGGCCGTTCTGCGAGCTGACGCGGTTCTCGTCGGCGGTGTTGATCTGGTTCTGCCCGGCGGAGCCGTGGTGCGAGCCGGACTGCTCCTTGCCGTAGTCACCCGCGAAGGCCAGCGGGGAGACGGCGAGCAGACCAGCGGTGACGCCGGCGGTGACGAAAGCAGCCTTCTTCAGCACAGTGTTTCTCCATTGCGACGGGGTCCGTGTCGGACCGACGTTGTTCGGCGTGGTTTCGGGAGCCCCGCCGATGCACAGAACGCTATCCGGTCGAACCCCGATCCAACGAATTCCTTACCACTATCGGACCAGAGCAATCACTTTCGGCGAGGATACTGCTCTCTTCCGGCATCCGGATCTTGCGTCGGGCGTCGCTCCCGGCCGTATTGCACGACCGTGTGTCACCACTGTGGACCCGATCGGACGCGCACCCTTCTTCGTCGACACGCTCCGTGACTCACCCTCGACCCGGCCGTGTCGGCGAACCACTCCGCCGGGTTGACCCGCGGTCCGCGGCGGCGACACAGAACGCTCATCTCGACGTGACCCGCACGCGTGGGGGACGCTCCTACGATCTGCGCACCTCGACGAGCGGAGACCGGCATGACATCCAGGCGTGCCTCGCTGGGCGGGCACACCTACGAGTTCGCGGATCTGCGCGCGCTGCTGGCGGCCGCCACCCCGGAGCGGTCCGGGGACGTGCTGGCCGGCATCGCGGCCTCGTCGGAGCGGGAGCGGGTGGCCGCCCAAGGGGTGCTCGCCGACCTGCCGCTGACGGTGTTCCTCGACGAGCAGGTGGTGCCCTACGAGAACGACGAGGTCACCCGGCTGATCGTCGACTCGCACTCGACCGACGCGTTCGCCCCGGTCGCGTCGATGACCGTCGGCGAGCTGCGCGAACACCTGCTGCGCCCGTCCACCGACACCACCTCGCTCGCCGCCGGGCTGACCCCGGAGATGGTGGCCGCGACGGCGAAGCTGATGCGGGTGCAGGACCTCATCGCCGTCGCCCGGCGGACCCCGGTCGTCACCGGTTTCCGGTCGACGGTCGGCCTGCCGGGGACGATGGCGACCCGGCTGCAGCCCAACCACCCGACCGACGACCCGGCCGGCGTGACGGCGTCCATCGTGGACGGCCTGCTGCTCGGCTGCGGGGACGCCGTGATCGGGATCAACCCGGCCACCGACTCCCCCGCGCGCACGACCGAGCTGCTGCACCTGATCGACGAGGTGCGGATGCGGTACGCGATCCCGACCCAGTCCTGCGTGCTCGCCCACGTCACGACCTCGATCGAGATCATGGAGCGTGGCGCCCCGGTGGACCTGGTGTTCCAGTCGATCGCCGGGACCGAGGCGGCCAACTCCGGCTTCGGCGTCACCCTGGCGATGCTGCGCGAGGCGCACGACGCGGCCCGGTCGCTGGACCGCGGCACCGTCGGCACGCACTGCATGTACTTCGAGACCGGCCAGGGCAGCGCGCTGTCCGCGGACGCGCACCACGGCGTCGACCAGCAGACCCTCGAGACCCGGGCGTACGCCGTGGCCCGGGCGTTCGACCCGCTGCTGGTCAACACCGTCGTCGGGTTCATCGGCCCGGAGTACCTCCACGACGGCAAGCAGATCACCCGGGCCGGGCTGGAGGACCACGTCTGCGGCAAGCTGCTCGGCCTCCCGATGGGCGTCGACGTCTGCTACACCAACCACGCCGAGGCCGACGCCGACGACACCGACGTGCTGCTCACCCTGCTGGGCGCGGCCGGGTGCTCGTTCGTCATCTGCGTGCCCGGCGGCGACGACGTGATGCTGCACTACCAGTCGCTGTCGTTCCACGACGCGCTCTACGCCCGCCAGGTGCTGGGCCTGCGCCCGGCGCCGGAGTTCGAGCAGTGGCTGACCCGGATGGACCTGCTCTCCGACGACGGCCGGGTGCGCGAGCTCGCCGGGCGCGCCGTCCGCGAGCTGACCGCGGGCGTCCGGTGAGTACCGACCCGCTCGAGGTTCTGCGGGCCTCCACCCGGGCCCGGGTCGCGCTCGGCCGGGCCGGGGACGCGCTGCCGACCGGCCGGCTGCTGGAGCTCCGGGCCGCGCACGCCGCCGCCCGGGACGCCGTGCACACCCCGCTCGACGCCGACGCCCTGGCGGCACGGATCGCGGACCTCGGGGTCGAGGTGCTGCGCGCCGCCGGGGCGCCCCGGGACCGTGGCGAGTACCTGACCCGGCCCGACCTCGGCCGCCGGCTCGCCGACGGGACCCAGCTGCCGCACGGCGAGCACGACGTCGCCCTCGTCGTCGCCGACGGGCTGTCCCCGCTCGCCGTCGCCGAGCACGCGGCCGGGATGCTCGCCGAGATCCTGGAGCGGCTCGAGGGCCGGCGGGTCGCGCCGGTCGTCGTCGCCACCCAGGCGCGGGTGGCGCTGGGCGACGAGATCGCCGTCGCGCTGGGGGCCCGCGACGTCGTCGTGCTGATCGGTGAGCGTCCCGGGATGAGCTCGGTGGACTCGCTGGGGATCTACTTCACCTACGACGCCCGCCGGGGCCGCCGCGACTCCGAACGCAACTGCCTGTCCAACATCCGGCCGCCGCACGGCACCGGGTACGCGGCCGCGGCGACGACCCTGGCCCTGCTCATGGCCGAGGCGCAGCGGCTCAAGCTGTCCGGGGTGGGACTCAAGGCCGATCCCGCTCTCCCCGGGGCCTGACGGTCCCACGCAGCCGTTCGACGGCGGCCGCCGCGGCGTCGAGCTGGCGGGTGTCCTGCGCGACGGCCCACTCCCGGGTCAGGCGGTCGACGGCCAGGCAGGTCCAGCCCGGGCCGTCCTCCCCGCTCAGATGGACGAGCAGGGTGGTCCCGTCGTGCTCGACCCGCACCCGGTGGTCCGGGTTGCCGTCCTCGTGCAGGGTCCGCACCGGCGGGTCGGTGCCCGGGGCGACGAACGAGGTCCACCGGCTGCGTGGCATGGGCCCTCCCTGGCTCGGGTGTCCCCCGACCGTGCCACCTGCGATGAGTTCCCGCGCCGTGCCCGGTCGACCGGGGATGACGACCACGGCCGAGACGCTCGTCGCCCGGCTCGACGGCGACTTCACCTCACACACCGTCGACGCGGACGGTACCGCGATCCACTGCGTGAGCGGCGGGACCGGACCGCCGGTGCTGCTGGTGCACGGCTTCCCGCAGGACTGGTACGAGTGGCGCCACGTGATGCCCCGGCTGGCCCGGGGTCACACCGTGCACGCCGTCGACCTGCGCGGGGTCGGTGGCTCCGACGCCCCCGCCGACGGCTACGACGCCGTCCGGCTGGGCGGCGACCTCGCCGAGCTGGTCGAGACTCTCGGGATCGGGCCGGTGCACGTCGTCGGGCACGACATCGGCGGGTGGGCCGCCTACGCGCTGACCCGGCTGCGGCCCGACCTGGTCTCCTCGGCGCTGATCCTGGAGGTCTTGTTCCCCGGCCTCGACGTGCCGGACTCCCCGGTCCCGGGCGTGCCGTTGTGGCACGGTGAGTTCCACCAGGTCCCGCACCTGCCCGAGACACTGGTCGCCGGGCGGGAGGAGGCCTACTTCCGCTACTTCCTCGACATCGGGACCGCGGTGCCCGGCGTCGTCACCGACGACGAGATCGCGCACTACGCGAGCGCCTACGGCGAACCGGCCCGGCTGCACGCCGCGTTCGAGATGTACCGCGCGATCCCGAAGAACGCCCGCTTCTTCCGGGACGGCTGCGATCCGGTCGACGTGCCGCTGCTGCTGGCCGGCGGCGAGCAGTGCTTCGGCCCGCTGATGCCGGCGCTGGCCCGGCACCTCACCGCCGCGCACGGGTGGAGCTCCGTGACCGACGTCGTGGTCCCGGGTGGGCGGCACTACCTGCCCGAGGAGCTGCCGGACGCGGTCGCAGAACTGATCGAGCGCCACGCTCAGAGCGTCCGGAAGTAGCGGGCCACCGGCAGCAGGTGGAAGCCCGCCGCCGCGTAGGCCGCGCGGGCCGGGGCGTGGCCGGGGTCGCCGCCGGTCTCCACCATCGCGACGGTCATGCCCTGCGCGCGCATCCAGTCCAGCGCCGTGCGGGTCAGCGCGGCACCGAGTCCGCGGCGCTGGGCCGCCGGGTCCACCGCGAGCATCACGATCTCGCCACACCCCTCCTCCGCGGCCTGCTGGACGGCGACGAAGCCGGCGACGGTGCCGGCCGGCTCGACGACCCAGACCCTGGCCGTCCCCGACTCGCACACCCCGGTCACCGCCGCCCGCTGCGCCGGCTCCCAGCCGTCGGGGAACTGCAGCTCGTAGACACCGGAGCCGTGCAGTGCGGCTTCGATCGAGTCGAAGACCGGCGCCCAGGCACGCAGCGACAGGGCGACGACGTCGTCGCGGTCGGTGGGGTCGTACGGGCGGATCACCGGTAGCTCCTTCACACCGCCCTCCTACCAGCTCGCTACGCCGTCGGCGAACGAGATCCGACGGGGCGGCCGGCCGGTCTACGGTCGCCCTCATGCCCGACCCCGACCGTGCCGGTCTCCGTGCCGCCGAGCGGCGGCTGCAGGCCGCGCAGCTCGCCTCCGACGTCCCCGCCCTCGACGCCCTGCTCGTCGACGACGCGCTGTTCGCCGGACCCGACGGCGTCCTGCTGGGCAAGGAGGACGACCTCGGCGCGCACCGCGGCGGCCACCAGGTCCTGCACCGGATCGACGAGCACGACCTGCAGGTCCGGATCGTCGGGACGACCGGGGTGACCACCCTGCTGGCGACGCTCGAGGGCGCGATCGGCGGCGAGCCGTTCACCGCCCGGGTGCGCTACACCCGCACCTGGACCCACGACGAGCAGCACGGCTGGCGGGTCGTGGCGGCCCAGGCGACGATCGCCGCCGACGGCCCACCGGCGTGAGTGACCCCGACCTCGCGGTGCTGCGCCGTCTCGCGGGCGCACCGGCCGTCCGCACCTTCGACGACCGGCCGGTGCCCCCGGAGACCGTCCGCGCCCTGGTCGACGTCGTGCGCCGCACCGGGTCGGCCCGCAACCGGCAGCCGTGGCGGTTCGTGGCGGTGACCGATCCGCAGGTCCGGCACGCGCTCGGCCGGCTCGGGGCCTACGCCCAGCACCTCGCGGACGCCCCGTGCGTGGTCGCACTGCTGGCCGCCGACGACGGCCGGCGCGACACCGCGTTCGACGTCGGCCGGGCCGGGCAGACGTTCACCCTCGCCGCCACCGCCGCGGGCCTCGGGTGCTGCCCGGCCACCCTCTACCCGGAGGACAACGTCGACCGGGCCCGCGGGCTGCTCCGGGCGCCGCCGGGCTGGACCCCGACCCACTGCTTCTCGCTCGGCCACCCCGCCCCGCCGCCTCCGGGCCGGTCGGCGGTCCCGCGGGGACGCCTGCCCGTCGACGACCTGCTGACCTGGATCTGAGTGACGGCCGGTGCCGCGTCTGGCACCGTGATCAGCCGTGCCCGACGACAAGGACGCGCTGCTCCGGTACCTCGGCGAGGGCCGCGAGGCGATGCTGTGGAAGCTCGACGGCCTCGACGAGTACGGCGCGCGCCGGCCGATGACCCCGACCGGGACGAACCTGCTCGGGCTGGTGAAGCACCTGACGGCGAACGAGCTGACCTACTTCGCCCGGGTCTTCGACCGGCCGACCGCCGACCTGTCCTACCTGGACACCTTCGACCCGTGGAACAACGAGGACATGTGGGCCCGCGCGGACGAGCCGCGCCAGGAGATCGTCGGCCGCTACCGCCGGGTCGCCGCGCACACCGACGCGATCATCGCCGAGCTGCCGCTGGACACCCTCGGGCGCGTGCCGCACTGGCCGGCGGAACGGGCGGAGACGACGCTGCAGCACCTCGTCGTCCGGATGATCGCCGAGACGCACCGGCACGCCGGGCAGGCGGACATCGTCCGGGAGCACCTCGACGGCCGGGCCGGGCACCGGGCCGCCGACCCCTCACTGCCGTCCGACGAGGCGACCTGGTGGGCGGCCCACGTCGCCGAGGTCGAGGCCGCCGCCCGGGAGGCCCGCTGACCGACGTCGCCCCGGGGAGGGACCGGGTGGCCGGACCCGACCGTGCAGCCGTGCCGAGGCACGTGAGGCAGCCGCCGACCCCTCATGATCATCGGCTGGGTTCCGGTCGGTGCCGTCCGCGGCACCGACGACCGGAACCGGCTCGACGATCACCGGAAGGCGTGGGCCGACGCGCACGACGTGCGCCCGCGCCGGCACCGCTGCGAGACTCGCGGCATGCGTCTCGGCGAACGGATCGTGTCGGACGGCTTCCAGCTCCCCGCCGGCTGGACCGGCCGGCTCGGTGGCCTGCTGATGGCGAGCGGCAACGCCGCCACCGAACGGCACGTCGTCGACCTCGTCCCCGACCGTGGCACGCAGGACGTGCTGGTGCTCGGTCCCGGCCCGGGGATCGGCGTGCACCGCCTCCTGTCCCGGGGCGCCTCGGTGGTCGCCGTCGACCCGTCGCCGGTCATGCTGGCGGCGACGCTGCGACGGTGCCGGCGTCTCTGCGAGCGTGGTGCGACGCTGACGCTCCGCACCGGGACCGCGACCTCGCACGGGCTCGGGCCGGGCACGGTCGGAACCGCGATCTCGGTGAACAACGTGATGATCTGGCCGGACCGGATGGCCGGGCTGGTCAGCGTCCGGACCGCGCTGTGCCCGGGAGGGGAGCTGTGGGTGTCCGCGCACGAGAAGTGGCTGGCGCCCGGGCTCACGGCGGACTGTCGCGAGGCCGGTTTCGACGACGTCGAGCAGTGGCGCTGGGAGCCTCCGGGCCGCGGGGCCTCGACGGCGGTCCAGCTCCGCGCCCGTGTTGAAACCTGATCCGGACCGGAGGAGGAGATCGAGCAGATGGACCGGAACGACGTCGTCGCGCGGTATCGCGGCTACCTCGCCTGCCTGAACGAGAAGCGGTTCGACGACCTCGCCGGGTTCGTGCACGACCCCGTCGTGCACAACGACCGCCGGCTGACCGTCGCCGAGTTCCGGGACCTGCTGCGCCGGGACGCCGCCGAGATCCCCGACCTGCACTACGCGATCGAGACACTGCTCGTCGACGGTGACCGGGTCGCGTGCCGCATCCGCTTCGACTGCACCCCGACCGGGTTCCGCGGCCTGCCCGCCGCGGAGAAGCCGATCTCGTTCGTCGAGCACGTCTTCTACCGGTACGCCGACGGGCGGATCGCACAGATCTGGTCGCTGATCGACATGGACGCGATCCGCGATCAGCTCGGGACCGGCAGGTGACCCCGGGTCACTCGATCCCGGATCACTCCGCCTCGCAGAAGCGCAGCATGTTGCCGGAGGGGTCGATGACGGCGAGCGTGGGCCCGCCCGGTGCGTCCCGGTCGATGCCCGGACGCACCGACGGGTGGTCCTTCCGCCGCAGCTCGCGGTGCAGCGCGCCGACGTCGGCCACCGGGATCCACACCGCCGAACCCGGCGTGCCGTCTCCGTGGTGCTCGGACAGGTCCAGCCGGGTCGCCCCGCGGGCCAGGCGGGCGTACAGCGGCATGCCCGGCTCGAACCGGTGCTCCCACTCGACGGCGAAGCCGAGGTAGTCCACATAGAACGGTCGGACATCCGCGAAGCGGTGCAGACGGAGGATCGGCACGGGCGCCCCGAGACCGGCGGTGTCGTCGTCGCGACGTCCCAGCACCGCACTGGCGGTGTTCCAGTCCCGGAGCCCGAGCTGGTGCGCGACCAGCTCGAGGGCGGCGCCGTGGCTGATCGCGATGCCCTGCTCGGCGAGATCGGCGCGCAGCGAGCGTGCGGCGGCCTTGGCGTCGTCGCTGGTGAGATCCATCGTCAGCCCGTCCCGGTGCCGGTCGCCCAGTGCCCGCGTTGCTGGACGGACACCGTGCGAGGCAGACGGTGGCGACCGTGGTCGGTGCATTCACCACGCCTGTCGGCGAGCGGGCGGCAGGCCGCACCGGGCCCGGGCCCCAGGATACCGGGACACGGTTCAGCGCCCGATCCCCTCCAGTTCCGCCACGTCCGCGGGCGAGAGCTCGAGTCCCGCGCCGGCGATGTTCTCCCGCAGGTGCTCCGGCGACGAGGTACCGGGGATGAGCAGCATGTTCGGCGAGCGCTGCAGGAGCCACGCCAGCGCGACCGACATCGGCGTCGCCCCCAGCCGGGCCGCCACCGTCGAGAGTTCCGAGGACTGGAGCGGCGTGAACCCGCCGAGCGGGAAGAAGGGCACGTACGCGACGCCGCCGGCGGCGAGCCGGTCGACGACCTCGTCGTCGTCGCGGTGGGCGAGGTTGTACATGTTCTGCACGCAGACGACCGGCGCGATGCCCTGCGCCTCGGCGAGCTGTCCGGCGGTGACGTTGCTGACCCCGAGGTGCCGGATCAGGCCCTCCTCCTGGAGGTCACGGAGGGCCCCGAACGCCTCGGCGAGCGATCCCTCCTGGCGCCCTCCGGAGTCGCCCATCCGCATGTTGACCAGGTCGAGCCGCTCCAGGTCCAGGGACTGGAGGTTCTCCTGGACCTGCTTGCGCAGCTCCTCGGGCCGCCGCGCCGTGGGCCAGCTGCCGTCCGGGTCGCGGTTCGCGCCGACCTTGGTCGCGATGAACAACGACTCCGGGTAGGGGTGCAGCGCCTCGCGGATCAGCTCGTTGGTGACCCGTGGCCCGTAGGCGTCGCTGGTGTCGATGTGGGTGATGCCGGCCTCGACCGCGTCGCGCAGCACGGTCAGGGCGGCCCGGTGGTCGGCGGGCGGGCCCATGACCCCGGGGCCGGCGAGCTGCATGGCGCCGTAGCCGAAGCGGGTGACGATCGCGTCGCCCATCGTCCACGTCCCGCCGGGCAGCGACGGTGCGGGTGTGTTCATCGTGTCCCCTTCGTCCGCAATGGGGGTGATGCGTGCCGCCTACCTGCGCCGACGCGGTGGACGGGCCTCCCGTCGGAAGGCACGAGTGCGGTACCCGCCCGGGGGCGAGGTCATCCCCGATGACGACGAACGCGGTCGGCTGCCGGCTACAGCAGCTTCCGGGAGTGCGCCGCGCTCTCGTCGTGGCCGAGGGCGAGGTACATGGGCGATCCGGACGTCCCGGCGCAGGAGGCCGACAAGCTCGCGCGTTCCCCGGTATCAGCCGGGTCGACGACATCGCCCCACCGGTGCTGCTGATCCGCGGCGCCGACGACGTCCGGGTCCACGGCAGCGATCGACCCGCGGCTCTCCGAGGGCTTCACCCGGCTGATCCCCTCGATCCTGGTGGTGGTCGGCTACCTCGGCGGCATCGCGCCGGCCTTCGCCGGGGTGCTCGTTCTGGAGATCGGAGCCGCGCACTGACCGGAGCGGCCCCGCAGCGTCCCGGGGTGAGCGGTACGAGGCCCGGCGCTAGGGTCCCCGCGCGTGTTGAGCACTGCAGAACGACGACTCGTCGAGGCGGCCACGGCCACGCTGGTCAACGCCCACCGCAGCGATGATCACTCCGTCGCCGCCGCGGCGATGGACTCCGCCGGCAACGTCTTCACCGGCGTGAACGTCTTCCACTTCACCGGCGGTCCGTGCGCGGAGCCCGTTGCGGTCGGGCAGGCGGTCGCCGCTGCGGAGGCCGTCCTCCCGTTGACGTGCATCGCCGCAGTGCACGACCGAGGGGTGATCGCACCCTGCGGGCGGTGCCGTCAGATCCTCTTCGACCTCTACCCGGGGATCCGGGCCGTGATCCGCACGAAGATCGGGCACGAAGCGGTGCCCGTACGCGAACTCCTCCCGTTCGTGTTCGACTGGCGCGAGCTCGAACCCGGTGTCCCGCAGACGCTCTACGTCTGGGAGGGCTACCTCGACGCCATCCGGGCGGGAACCAAGACGAGCACCGTCCGCGTCGACGACCCGGCCACGGTCGGACCGTGCCGGTTGGTCTTCGACCACGACTCCGAGGGCACCACGACGACCCAGCTCGTGGAGATCACCGACGTCGTCGAGGGCACCGCCGGCGAGCTCACCGACGACGACGCCCGGCGCGACGGCTTCGCCGACCTGACGGGACTCACGACAGCGCTGGCAACCCACTACCCCGGGATCGAGGATCGGACGAAGGTCGACGTGGTCCACTTCCGGTTGCCCGCCTCGTGAGCCGCCACCGGTTGAGGCGGCCTCCGACGATCGACGATGCTGGTCGCCCCGGCGAGAGGCGTCGTACGGCTGAATCGCCGTCCGACGGCGTCTCGTTCCCGGCCGTGCTCCGGTCGGGGAAGTCCTTCCGTCTCGTCGGCCGATCATCGTGCGGCGAGCCGGGGCGGTAGCCGGTCCTCCTCGGTCTTGCGATCGGGATGGCACGCGGTCCCACGCCGCGGGCTGTCCGGAGTACGTCGCGGCTACGCCGCCGATCGCTCGAACCCGAAGACCTGCCGCCGGCCCGCTTCCGGTCCGCCGGCGACCATCTGGATCCTGTCGGGGATCGGCCGGCTCGCGACGGTCCTGCACACGCTCTCCGCCGACCGGGCGCTGCGCCTCGCAGAGCGAGGCCGTGGAGCGGAGGGCGGGACCGTGTGATCGCGCGTCTACTCAGACCCTCGACCCAGCGATCTGTCGACCTCTCTGCTGATCAACTCCGCGCACTGTCCGACGGAATGCAGCGCCGTGTCCACTGTCATCGGAGTGCGGTCCCAGTCCTGGTACACCCGGCTCTGCACCTCCCGCCAGGTGGGGAGGCGCAGTCCCGCAATGTCGGTGGACCGGCTCTCCACTCGACGCTGGTGCTCGACGGGGTCCGAGCAGACGACCTCGATCTCGACGACGACCGACCCGCTCGCCGAGCCGACCGCTCGCCACCTCTCGCGCGTCACAAGCAGCGGATTGACGCTGTCCACGAGCACTCGGCGGGTGCCGGCCCGCAACTGCTCGGCTGCGAGCGCGTATCCGACCTCGTAACCCACCGGCCCGAGCGGCTGCCGGACCTCGGTGCTGTTGATCAGAGTCTGTTCGATGGTGTCGATTCGCAGGTAGGCGGCTCCAGTGGCGGCGACGTACGCCCGTGCGATGCTCGACTTCCCCGTGCCCGGCAGGCCGCCGACGACGATCAGCGCGCCTGGTGAGCTGTCCATGGCCGCGATGGTGCCAGCGATTCCGGACGTCTCGCGCGGGCCCGGCCGCCGGGTCGGGCAGGCGCCCCGCAGCCGGGCACACCCGGACGACGAAAGAGACCCCCGGTCCCAGCGTTTCCGCTGGTTGGGGGTCTCTTTCACCTGCTGTGGCTGGTCCAGGATTCGAACCTGGGAAGGCTACGCCGACGGATTTACAGTCCGCTCCCTTTGGCCGCTCGGGCAACCAGCCGGGGTGCACGTCGATCTCGCTCAGTGCGTGGACGAGGATACGACACGACCCGCCGGGCCCCGACGAGGGGGGCCCATCCCAGGAGGAGGACGCAAGCATGGCCGACCCGTCGTTCGACGTCGTGAGCAAGGTCGACCGCCAGGAGGTCGACAACGCGCTCAACCAGGCCGCCAAGGAGCTGTCGCAGCGGTTCGACTTCCGCGGCACGAACACCACGGTCGCGTGGTCCGGCGAGGAGGCGGTGACCTTCGAGTCGGACACCGAGGAGCGGCTGCGCGCCGGGATCGACGTCTTCAAGGAGAAGCTGATCAAGCGGCAGATCTCCCTCAAGGCGTTCGAGGCCGACGAGCCCGCGATCTCCGGCAAGACCTACCGCGCGAACGGCAAGATCCTGCAGGGCATCGCGCAGGACAAGGCCAAGGAGATCAGCAAGGCGATCCGGGACGAGAAGCTCAAGGGCGTGCAGGCCCAGATCCAGGGCGACCAGCTCCGGGTCTCCGGGAAGAAGAAGGACGACCTGCAGGCGGTCATCGCGCTGCTGAAGGAGAAGGACTTCGGCATCGCCCTGCAGTTCACCAACTACCGCTAGCCGAGCGGGCCGTGGCGTTGCGCGATGACGATCATCTGCGGGTGGCGCGGGGACTTCGCGAACGCGGCGATCAACGCAGCAGTCGTCCGGGGAGGCATCGGCGTTCGGGTATCGGGACCGGGTTCGGCGCAGAGGCTGTTCGCGGTACCCGGGCTGCCGGTCTCCCGCTGCCGTCGGTGACGCGACCACGTTCCGCGGAACGCGACGGCCGGATGCTCCGCCCACTGCCGCACCCCGTCGTCGGCCGCGGCACCCGCTGCGGAGGTCGCCCCGGCCGGTGACGGGGTGCGGCAGCGTCGAGGCGCGAGCGCGTTCCGCGGAACGCGGAACGCGGAACGCGGAACGCGGAACACGACGACGTGCCCCGCGGCGACGACCAGGGAATGTGCGCACCAGCGCGCGAGCGAGCTCCGCCCTACCGCCGGTCGAGCGAGCCGGAGATCGCCTCGACCAGCAGCTCCGCACCCCGCGGCCCCGGATGCACACCGTCCGGCCCGAGCAGCCCCGGCTCCGACCCGACGATCCCCGGCCAGTCCACATAGGCCACCCGATCGCTCCGGGCGGCGGTCGCGCGCAGCAGCTCGTCGTTCGGCTCCGACCACCGCCGTGGCACCTCGACACCCACGAACACCACGTGACGGCTCCCGGTCACCTCCAGGACGGCGTCGACATCGGACGGTTCCACCGTTCCGTTCGCCCCCAGCACGACGACGACCGGGCCGGGTTCGACCGCGGCCCAGCTCCCGACGACCGAGGGCGCGGCGGCGAACTGCCGCCCGACCTTGCCGTCCACGCTGGACCCCGGCGGGAGGACCGCGAGGAGCGCGTCGGCGTTGCCCAGGACGATGGAGTCCCCGACGACCAGGACCGGGTCGCCGGTCCGGGACGGGAGAGACGACGACGTGCCCGGCCCCGGCGAAGCCGAGGGCGAAGAAGGCGAGGGCGAAGACGAAGCCGAGGGCGGGGGCGAAGCGACGGGCGCCGGCGGGGCGGGTGCCGCCCCGGCTACGGCCGGCGCCGTCCCCGCGACGACGACCGCCGCCACCACCGCGATGCCGGCGGCCGAGACCACCACCATCTCCGGGCGCCCGTACCCCAGCCGCGCGGCCAGCGACCGGATCCCGCCACGGCGCACCGGTAGCTCGAGGCACCGGTAGGACAGCTCGGTGACCAGCACCGTCACCCCGAGCGCCGCCAGGTCGCGCGGCAGGGGCGCCCAGCCGACGTCGCGGAACAGCACGAACACCGGCCAGTGGTAGAGGTACAGCCCGTAGGACCGCGTCCCGACCGCGGTCAGGACGCGGTTGCCGAGCAGCCCGGCGATCGGGCCCCCGGTCCGGGTCGCCGCGGCGATCACCACCGCGGTCAGCAGGCCGGTGCGCAGGAACCCGCCGCTCCCGTAGAGGCCGGCGTCGAACTCGGATGCGACGACCAGCTCACCCAGCAGCACCACCAGCGCGGCGGCGCCGTAGGCGTCGACGGCGTTGCGGGCGAGCGGGCTCCGCCGGTGACTCCACGCCTCGGGCCGCCAGACCAGCGCGAGCGCGGCGCCGACCAGGAAGCCCGACGCCCGCCCGTCCGTCGCGTAGTAGGCGAGCCCACCGCCGTCCGGATCGAAACGCGCCGCGAGGACGACCGCGGACAGCACCCCCGCCGCGAGCGTCACCACCGCTGCGGTCCGGGGGCGCAGGAATGCGAGCAGCCCGACGAACACGACCGGCCACACCAGGTAGAGCTGCGCCTCGACCGACAGCGACCACAGGTGCAACAACGGGGACGGCTCGCCGTACGGGACCCCGGCGAGCAGCAGGTGCCAGTTCTGCAGGTAGAGCAGCGAGAAGACGGCGTGCTCCCGCAGGTCCGGCCCCGACTCCGGGGCGACGACCCGGAAGGCGACCAGGATCCCCACCACCGCGACGACGAGCGCCGGCAGCAGCCGCCGGGCCCGTGCCCGGACGAACGTGGCGACGTCGACCCGGCCACGCCGGTACAGCTCGGCGACCAGCAGCTGGGTGATCAGGAATCCGCTGAGGGTGAAGAACACCTCGACGCCGAGGAATCCACCAGCGGCCCACCCGAGGTCGAGGTGGTAGGCGAGGACCGCCAGCACCGCGATCGCGCGGACGCCGTCGAGCCCCGGCGAGTAGGGCACGACCGGGTGCGACGGGCGGGCCGCGTGCCGGGCTGTACGGGAGCCACCGGGCACGGTCTGTGACATCGACTCCCCCGGATGCGTCGCTCGGCGAGGTCGACACGATGGACTCCCGGGGCGATCGAGACCATCGCGGCTCGCGAGGGGGCAACGCAATCACCCGGACGGGAGCGCCGCGACCCCCGATCGCGGTCCCGGGGGTCAGGCCCGCGCGAGGAAGGCGAGTACCCGCTCCGTCATCAGCGCCGCCGCGCGCTCATCGTGGGCGGGCTGCCCGGGTTCGGCGAACAGGTGCCCGTCGCCGGGGTACGGGAAGTACGCCACGCCCGGGTTCGCCCCGGCGAGCGCGATCGCCGCGTCCCGGTCGCCGTCGTCGGCGAACAGCGGGTCGTCCTCCATCGCGTGCACCTGCGCCGGGAGCCCGTCGGGCCAGCCGCCGAACTCAGCCGCGGGCAGGCAGGAGTACAGGAGGACCGCTCCGCGCGCTCCGGGGCGGGTCTGGGCGAGCCGCTGTGCGGGCAGCACGCCGAGCGACATTCCGATGTAGACCTGATCCTCAGGCATGTCGGAGGCCGCTCGCACGCCGCCCTCGGTGATCTCGCCGAAGCCGACCTGCCGGGCGTGTGCCACGCCGGACTCGACGTCGGCGAAGGTGCGGCCCTCGAACAGGTCGGGGACGACGACGTCGTGCCCCGCCTTCCGGAGCGTCGTCGCGAAGGCCTGCACCCCCGGCGTGAGCCCGAGCGCGTGATGGAAGACGACGACGGCGGCCATGCGGGTCCTCCTGGAGGCTCTACGGTCCGGCGGCCGGCACCAGGATCACGGTCCCGTGGCGACCGGCACCCCGTGCCGCCACCGTATCCACGCGCACAAGAGCGTGACGGCGGCACCGTCCGCACAGGACCGAAGCCGAGCGAGCCGGGGAGCGGGCCCGGACTCAGGGCAGGTCCGGCTCCAGGTGCGCCCACGGCCGCGCCCGCTCCAGCTGCCCGCCCAGCGCGAGCAGCTCCGGCTCGGCCCCCGGCCGCCCGACGAACTGGACCCCGAGCGGCAGCCCGCCGGGCGTCCGGTAGAGCGGCACCGACATCGCCGGGCGCCCGGTCACGTTGGCCAGCTGGGTGAAGGGCACCGGCGCGAAGTTGGCGTCGATCAGCCCGTCGATCAGCCCCGGCCGCCCGAGGAGCCCACCGGCACCGACCGCGAGCAACGCCCGCGCCGCGATCCGGGCCGGGGTGGGCAGGTCCAGCGCACCGATCGGCCACGGCGGCCGGGCGAGGGTGGGTGTGAGCAGCAGGTCGTAGCGGGTGTGGAAGTCCGCGAGCGCCCGGGTGTGGCGCTGCCAGCGGGCCTGCGCCGCCAGGTACACCGGCGCCGGGGTCGCCGCGCCGATCGCGGCCATCACCCGGGTCTCGGTCTCGAAGGCGTCGTCGCCGCAGCCGGTGAGCGCCCGCGCCCCCGCGACCTGGGTCGCGATCATCCCGAACCAGCAGGTGAGGAAGTCGCCGGCCAACCCCCGCCCGTCGACGGCCGGGGCGGACTCCTCCACGACGTGCCCGAGCGAGGTGAGCAGCTCCGCGGCGTCCCGGACGGCCGCGACCGCCTCCGGATCCACCTCCCCGCCCAGTGGCGACGCGGCCGTCATCCCGATCCGCAGCCGTTCCGGGTCGTCGCGGACGGCGTCGGCACAGGGACGTCCGGGCGGCTGCACCCGGTAGGGCCCGGCCGGGTCGGGCCCGGCCAGCACGTCGAGCATCGCCGCGGAGTCGCGGACGGTCCGGGACAGCACGCCCTGGACGGCGGCGCCGTGGAAGCTTTCGGCGACGTCCGGCCCGGACGGGACGACGCCGCGGCCCGGCTTGAGCCCGAACAGCCCGCAGGCCGCGGCCGGGATCCGGATCGAGCCGCCGCCGTCGCTCGCGCCGGCGACCGGGACGATGCCGGCGGCGACCGCCGCGGCCGAGCCGCCCGAGCTGCCCCCCGGCGTCCGGCCGGGGTCCCAGGGGTTGCGGGTCGGGCCGCCCAGCGCGGGTTCGGTGACCGCGCGGGCGCCGAACTCGGGCGTCGCGGAGCGGCCGAGGATCACCAGGCCGGCGTCGGTCCAGCGCCGGACCACGGTGGAGGTCTCCGGCCGGCGGAACCCGGCGAGCGCCCGGGACCCGCTCCCGGTGGGGACGCCGGCGATGTGCTGCCCGAGGTCCTTCACCAGGAACGGCACTCCGCCGAAGGGACCGGTCGGGCCGCCTCGGGCACGGGCGCGGGCGGAGCCGGTCATCCGGTACCGGATGGCGTTGATCGTCGGCTCGACCCGGTCGGCGCGCTCGAGTGCCGCGTCGAGCAGGTCCTCCGCGCTCACCGCACCGGAGGCGACCAGCTCCGCGAGCCCGACGGCGTCGTGCCGCCGGTAGTCCTCCCACCCGATCCCGCCCACGACGGTGATCGAAGCAGAACGATCAGGGGGTCGCCGGGCCCGGGGCCGGCGGGGCGGGCGGCGCCGGGGCGGGGTCCGACGACGCCCCGTTCACCCCGGCGACGACCCCGAGCGCCAGGACCAGCGCGGTCGCCGCGCCGAGTACCGCGGGCAGCACCGGACGGACCGTCGGGGGCAGGTCGGGCAGCCGGAGACCGGTTCGGGGCGGCTCGACCTGCCCCGGGGCCGAGCGGAACGGCTCGGGCAGCCGGGCCACGGCCGGTGCCGGACCGGCGGGGCCCGGGCCGGTCGATGCCGGACCGGCAGGCCCGCCCGCGGGCGTCCGGGGTCGCGGGATCGCCGGCAGGGCCTCGGTGGGTGCGTCGTCGACGGCCGGCGCGGTGGGCACGTCCGCGGGTGCGCGACCGCGGGGGGCGCCGGACGACGCGGGCGGTTCGGGGCGGGCGCCGGCTCCGGTCCCCGGATCCTCGACGGCGGCGTGCCGGGGCTCACGGGACGGGGTCTGGCTCATGGGGTCCTCTTCCGCAGGGAGCGATGCCACCCCGTTCATCGCCCGTCCGCCACCGAACCGTTACGAATCCGCGATGTCGGCCTCAGCGCGCCATCCGCTCCAGCCGCGCGATCCGGTCCTCGATCGGCGGGTGGGTGGAGAACCACCGCGCCGCCTTCTCACCGGGCCGGAACGGGTTCGCGATCATCAGGTGCGACTGCGAGGTCAGCTTCGGGTCCGGTGGCAGCGGCTTGGCGGCGGTGCCGTACTGCAGCTTGTGCAGCGCCGAGGCCAGGCCGAGCGGGTCCCCGGTCAGCTCCGCGCCGGAGGCGTCGGCCTGGTACTCCCGGGACCGGCTCACCGCCATCTGCACGACGCCGGCCGCGATCGGGCCGAGCAGCGCGACCAGGATCAGCGCGATCGGGTTCGGCCGATCCTGGTCACCCCCGCCGAAGATCGACGCGAACATCGCCATGTTGGCGATGAACGACACCGCCGAGGCCATCGCCCCGGCCACCGAGGAGATCAGGATGTCGCGGTTGTAGACGTGGCTGAGCTCGTGTCCGATCACCGCGCGCAGCTCGCGCTCGTCGAGCAGCTGCATCAGCCCGGTCGTCACGCACACCGCCGCGTTGCGCGGGTTGCGCCCGGTCGCGAACGCGTTCGGCGCGTCGGTGGGGCTGATGTAGAGCGCCGGCATCGGCTGGCGCGCCCGCTGGCTGAGGTCACGGACCATCCGGAACAGCTGCGGGTACTCGGCCTCGGTGATCGGCTGCGCGTGCATCGAGCGCAGCGCCAGCTTCGCCGAGTTGAAGTACGCCCACCCGTTCATCGCCAGCGCGAGGAACAGCGCGATGACCAGCCCCGTCCGCCCCGCGACCAGCCCGCCGATCGCGAGGACCAGGGCGCTCATCGCGCCGAGCAGGACGGCCGTCTTCAGACCGTTCATGTGGCTGTGCACGCCGCTCTCACCTTCCGTGCGTTGCTGCGGATCTCCTCCGGTGAACGGCCGGACCGGGCCACGCGTTCCCGGGTGTGACCTCCGGCGGTCGCGCCGGGCCGTGCCGAGGGTGGATGATCCGGGGCCATGAGCGACATCGAGGTCCGGACCGAGATCACCGACGGCGTCGCGGTGCTCACCGTGTCGAACCCCGCCCGGCGCAACGCGCTGAACCTGGAGCTCTCCGCGCGGCTGGTCGAGGCGGTCGAGGCCGCCGCCGCGGACACCCGCGTCGGCGCGGTCCTGCTGACCGGCGAGCCCCCCGCGTTCTGCGCGGGCGGCGACCTCGGCGAGCTGGCCGACGCCGACCCCGCCACCTTGAAGCGTGTCTACTCCGGCTTCCTCGCCGTCGCGTCCTGCCCGCTGCCCACCCTCGCCGCGGTGAACGGCGCGGCCGTCGGCGCCGGGATCAACCTCGCGCTGGCCTGCGACGTCCGGCTGGCGGGCCCGACGGCCCGGTTCGACGTCCGGTTCATGCAGCTCGGGCTGCACCCCGGTGGGGGCTACACGTGGATGGCGCACCGGGCGCTGGGGGCCCAGGGCACCGCGGCGATGACCCTGTTCGGCGACGTGCTCGACGCCCGGGAGGCCGAGCGGGTCGGCCTGGTCTGGCGCGCCTACGACAGCGACGACGCGCTGCTGGCCGGTGCCCGCGAGCTCGCCGGCCGGGCCGCGGCGGCACCGCGGGACCTCGTCACCACGACCAAGGAGACGATGCGGATCACCTCCCGGCTCGACGCGCACGCCGACGCGACCGCCGTCGAGGTCCGGGCCCAGGCCGAGTCGGTCCGCTCCGAGGCCTTCGCGGCACGCGTCGCCGAGTTGAAGAAGTCGATCAGCAGCAAGTGATCGACACCACGTGTGCGGCCCGGAACCGCCTGTGACGTGGACCGAGGCGAGGGGACGACGGTGCGCGATGACGGTTAACCTGGGCGTTGCAACCGACTTCGACCGATCCGGGGGCCGATCTGCCCATGACCACCAGCGACACTCCTGTCGAGGCTCGTGACTCCGAGGTGGTCCAGCGCGACCGCGTGGTCATCCGGTTCGCGGGTGACTCCGGCGACGGTATGCAGCTCACCGGTGACCGGTTCACCTCGGAGACCGCCAACTTCGGCAACGACCTGTCGACCCTGCCGAACTTCCCCGCCGAGATCCGGGCACCTGCCGGGACCCTGCCGGGCGTGTCGTCGTTCCAGCTGCACTTCGCGAACTACGACATCCTCACCCCGGGCGACCGCCCCGACGTGCTGGTCGCGATGAACCCGGCGGCGCTGAAGGCCAACATCGGCGACCTGCCCCAGGGCGGGGTGCTGATCGTCAACACCGACGAGTTCACCAAGCGGAACCTGACCAAGGTCGGCTACGAGTCGAACCCGCTCGAGGACGAGTCGCTGGAGCAGTACGCCGTGCACGGCGTCGCCATGGCCACCCTCACCCGGGGCGCCCTGGCCGAGACCGGGCTGTCCAAGAAGGACGCCGAGCGGGCGAAGAACATGTTCGCGCTCGGGCTGCTCTCCTGGATGTACCACCGGCCGAGCGAGTCGACCGAGCGGTTCCTGCGGGAGAAGTTCGCCAAGCGTCCCGAGATCGCCGAGGCCAACATCCTGGCCTTCCGCGCCGGGCACGCCTACGGCGAGACGACCGAGGCGTTCGCCGTCACCTACGAGGTCGCCCCGGCCAAGCTGGACGCGGGCACCTACCGGCAGATCACCGGCAACGTGGCGCTGGCCTACGGCGTCGTCGCGGCCGGGCGGACCACCGGGCTGCCGGTGTTCCTGGGCACCTACCCGATCACGCCGGCGTCGGACATCCTGCACGAGCTGTCCAAGCACAAGGCGTTCGGCGTGACCACCTTCCAGGCCGAGGACGAGATCTCCGGTGTCGGCGCGGCGCTGGGCGCGAGCTTCGGCGGCGCGCTGGGCGTGACCACAACGTCCGGGCCGGGTATCTCGCTGAAGTCCGAGACCATCGGCCTGGCCGTGGCGCTGGAGCTGCCGCTGCTGGTGATCGACGTCCAGCGCGGCGGGCCCTCGACCGGGCTGCCGACCAAGACCGAGCAGGCCGACCTGCTCCAAGCCATGTTCGGCCGCAACGGTGAGGCGCCGCTGCCGGTGATCGCCCCGTGCACGCCCGGGGACTGCTTCTCCGCCGCCGTCGAGGCCGCCGCGATCGCGGTCCGCTACCGGACGCCGGTCATGCTGCTCTCCGACGGCGCACTGGCCAACGGCTCCGAGCCCTGGCGGATCCCCGACGTGGAGTCGCTGGCGTCGGTCGACCCGGGGTTCGCGACCGAGCCGAACGCCCCGGACGGGTCCGGTGAGTTCTGGCCCTACCTGCGCGACGACGCCACCCTCGCCCGGCCGTGGGCGATCCCGGGCACCCCCGGGCTCGAGCACCGGGTCGGCGGCCTGGAGAAGGCCGACGGCCGCGGCTCGATCTCCTACGACCCCGACAACCACGACCGGATGGTGCGGCTGCGCCAGGCCAAGATCGACGGCATCGAGGTGCCGGACCTGGGCGTCGACGACCCCGACGGCGACGCCGACGTGCTCGTGATCGGCTGGGGCTCGACCTACGGCCCGATCAACGCCGCCGCCCGCCGGGTCCGCAACCTCGGTCACTCGGTCGCCACCGCGCACCTGCGCCACCTCAACCCGATGCCGGCCAACCTCGGCGAGGTCCTCGGGTCCTACCGCACCGTGCTCTGCCCCGAGATGAACCTCGGCCAGCTCGCGATGCTGCTGCGCGCCCGGCACCTGGTCGACGTCAAGAGCTACACCAAGGTGGCCGGGCTGCCCTTCGGCGCCGAGGAGCTCCAGGACGTGTTCCTGACCTACCTCACCGGCACCCACCCCGACTCCGCGACCGACATCACCGCAGCGACCACGGGAGCGCAGGCATGACCGCCACCGACCTGGGCCTGCCATCGATCGGGGGCCTCGACGGGGTCCCGACGACCGACGCGAAGCAGACCGCCAAGGACTACACCTCCGACCAGGAGGTCCGCTGGTGCCCCGGCTGCGGCGACTACGCCGTGCTCGCCGCGGTCCGCCAGTTCCTGCCCACACTGGGGATCAAGCGGGAGAACACCGTCTTCGTCTCCGGGATCGGCTGCAGCTCCCGGTTCCCGTACTACCTCAACACCTACGGGATGCACTCGATCCACGGCCGCGCGCCGACGATCGCCACCGGCCTGGCCACCACCCGTCCCGACCTGTCGGTCTGGGTCGTCACCGGCGACGGCGACGCGCTCTCGATCGGCGGCAACCACCTGATCCACGCGCTGCGCCGCAACGTCAACCTCAAGATCCTGCTGTTCAACAACCGGATCTACGGGCTGACCAAGGGGCAGTACTCGCCGACCTCCGAGGTCGGCAAGGTCACCAAGTCGACGCCGATGGGGTCACTCGACCACCCGTTCAACCCGATCTCACTGGCACTGGGCGCCGAGGCCAGCTTCGTCGGGCGCGCGCTGGACTCCGACCGCAACAACCTCAAGGCGGTGCTGCAGGCCGCCGCCGAGCACCGCGGCTCCGCGCTGGTCGAGATCTTCCAGGACTGCCCGATCTTCAACGACGGCAGCTTCGACGTGCTCCGCAAGGGCGACACCGAGAACCGGCTCATCCCCGTCACCCACGGCGAACCGATCCGCTTCGGCACCCCCGGCCCGGACGGGCACGGCTCGCACGCCGTCGTCCAGAAGGGCTTCGGGCTCGCCGTCGTCGAGGCCTCCTCGGTCGACGAGTCGAAGATCGTCACCCACGACGAGACCGACCACGAGCTCGCCTTCGCGCTGTCCCGGCTCTCGGACCAGGACCTCAACCACACCGTCACCGGGATCTTCCGCAACGCGCCGCGCACGACCTACGACGACGCGGCCCGCGCCCAGGTCCAGGTGGCGACCGACGCCCGCCCGGACGCGGACCTGCAGGCCCTGCTCAACGGCCGCGACACCTGGACCATCCTCTAGGTCCTCCGCGCCCGCGACGACGGCCCCGGCCCCTCCGACAGAGGCGCCGGGGCCGTCGTCGTTCGTGCCGCGCCGGGTCGTGCCGGCCACGCCGTGTCGTCCCGTACCGCGCCTTCCGCGCCGCGTCCCGCCCGCCGGCCGAGAGCCCGAGACGCGCGCCCCGTCGGCGGACGCGCGGGATCCGGGAGGACGCGCGCGTCGTGCCGCGCGCGTACGCCCCACCGGCGCGCGGCGACCGGACGCTCCCCGCCGACCTCGCAGGGCGCGTGTGGACCTCGCAGCCTCGGTGGCTGCTGCGACGTCGGGAAATCGGTCTGCGAGGTCGGTGCCCGGGACCGGGTCAGCGAGCTCCGGGGCGCTCGTGCCAGGCGATGAACCCGGCGCCGCGCGCCGAGGCCTCGCTGCTGAAGTACAGGTCGGCGCGGGTCCGCACGTAGTACGGCGATTCCGTCGAGTGGAAGCGCCGCGAGCCGCTGTGCACCTTGATCCGGTGGCTCTCCGGCGGGTCGGCGCCGTCGGCCGGTGCGAGTATCGAGCCGGAGTACGGCCCGGGGCGGGACCCCTCCGGGACCGGCGTGGCCGTCGCCGTCGGGCCGATCAGGCGCGAGTCCAGCGCGGCCAGTGCCGATCCTCCCGACGCCTGCGCGGCGGTCCGGGACGGCACCGCCAGCGGCTCGGGCGGCCCCGCCTGCGCGGGCAGGTCGACCTCCGGCAGCGGCTGCGCCTCCGTGCCCTCGCGCAACGCGTGGCGGCCGGTGGAGGCCGTCCCGTCGTCCTCGGCCTCGTCCGCCGGCCGGTCGCCCTCCGGCGGGTCGTCACCGTTGCGCGGCTCCGGGACGTCCGCGTCCTCGCCCGCGGGATCCTCCTCGGACCGGATGGACGAGGCGCCCGTGGTCGCGACGGCTTCGGTCGTCGTGGCCCCGGACGCGGCGCTCCCGGACGCGGCGCCTTCAGACGCCGTGCCGTCAGACGCGGTGCCGTCAGACGCGGTGCCGTCAGACGCGGTGATCTCGTGGGGCGTCCGGGCCGCGGTGGCACCCTCCGCCGTCGCGCCCACCGCCGTCGTGCCCGTGGCCGCCGCCGTCTCGCCCACCGCCGGCGTGCCCGTACCCACCGCCGTCGTGCCCGCTGCCGGGGCGGCAGCGGCGCCGGGCACCGACGTTCCCGGTGACTCGGGCGGCGCAGGTGCCTCCGAGGGCGTCCCGGCCTCGTGGTCCGCCGCTTCGGGGCCGGCGTCCGGCTCGGCCCCGAGCGCGGTCACACCGCCCGGCCCCGCCGAGCCGTCCGGCCGCTCCGCTCCGGCGTCGTCGTCCTCGGGGGGCGCGGGCGGGGGCTCCTCGTCGCCACCGGGGGTCGAGGCCTCCGTGCGCGCCCGCTCGTCCCCGGCCGGACCGACAGCACCCGCCGGCTCGAACAGGTCGGCTCCACCGGCGGCCGGGCCGCCGGCCACGCCCGGTGCGGATCGCGGGGCGCCCCGGTTCTCGGGCGCCGACACGGGGTCCGGCGGGTCGGCTGCCGCCGCGGTGCCGGGCGCGACCGGGGACGCTGCCACAGCCTCCCGGTCCCCGGATCCCGGACGTCGGCGGGCGCGGCCCACCAGGAGCCCCACCACCACCAGCACGACCACGATCGCCAGCAGTACCCACATCCAGTCCATGACCGGACCTCCGTCCGCCCGGAACCGACCCGGGCGCAGTGCTTGATATCACGGATCGCGCACGCCGGTCGGGCGCGCGCACGACCGTGCCGCCGTCAGGGGATCATGGTGCCTGTGCGGCGACGGGGTTCGGGACCACGATGAGCAATCATTCCACCGAACGGACCACCCCCGTTCGGAGTGAGCTGAACCGTCCGGGTCTGTTCCTCGGGCTCGGCGCGTACACGCTCTGGGGGCTGTTCCCCGCGTTCTGGGTGCTGCTCGCGTCCGCGGCACCGTTCGAGGTGCTCGCCCACCGCATCCTGTGGACCGCGGTGCTCATGTCCGTGGTGCTGCTCGCGATGCGCGGGTTCCGGCACCTGCGCGGGCTCGGCGCCCGCGGCTGGGCGGCCGTCACCGCCGCGTCGGTGCTCATCGCCGTCAACTGGGGCCTGTACATCTGGGGCGTCTCGATCGGTCTGGTCGTCGAGGCCGCACTCGGCTACTACGTCAGCCCGCTGGTGAGCGTGCTGCTCGGGGTGCTGATCCTGCGGGAGCGCCTGCGACCCGCCCAGTGGGTCGCGCTGGGCGTCGCGACGGTGGCGGTCGTCGTCATCGCGGTCGGCGGCGGGGCGTGGCCCTGGCTCTCGCTGGTGCTGGCGTTCTCGTTCGGGTTCTACGGGCTGATCAAGGCGACCGTGCCGCTGCCGCCGGCGGCCGGGCTGGCCGCGGAGGGCGTCGTCCTCGTCGTACCCGCGGCGGGTGTCGTCCTGGCACTGGAGCTCGCCGGCGCCGGGACCTTCACCGCCCTCGGCCCCGGTCACCTGCTGCTGCTCGTCGCCACCGCGCCGGTCACGGCGCTTCCGCTGCTGCTCTACGGCGCGTCCGCGCGGCGGATCCCGCTCTCCACGCTCGGGGTCCTGATGTACGTCAACCCGACGCTGCAGTTCCTCTGGGGCGTGCTCGTCGTGGGCCAGCAGATGCCGCCGTCGCGCTGGGCGGGTTTCGTGCTGGTCTGGCTGGCCCTGGTGATCTTCACCGTGGACCTCGTCCGCACCGCCCGCCGGCCCGCCCCGGTCCCGGCGGCCTGACCGGCGCCGGAATCACCGCCGAGATACGTCCCAGCGGGAGTTGTCGATCTCCACGGCCCGCTGGGACGTATCTCGGCGGGGATCGGGCTCAGCGCCCGGAGTGTCGCGCCCGCCGGCCCGCGCGGCTCCGATGCGCGCGTCGGCAGGCTCCGCTCGGCACCGGGGACCGCCCCGCACGCTCCGCTCAGCCGGTGCGCTCGACGGTGTAGTCGGTCAGGGTGCGCAGCGCCTCGATCGCCGGGCAGGCGGGCAGCACGTCCAGCTCGGCGCGGGCCCGGTCTGCGTACCCGGCGACGGTCTCCCGGGCCTCGGCCAGCCCGCGACCGGCCCGCAGCAGCCCCAGGGCCTCGGCGACCTCGTCGTCGTCGGTGATCGGGCGGGCGAGCAGGTCGCGCAGCCGCCGGGCGTCCGGCGAGTCGTCGGCGTCGCGCAGCGCGTAGAGCATCGGCAGGGTGTGCACGCCCTCGCGCAGGTCGGTGCCCGGCGTCTTGCCGGAGTCCCCGGACGGGCTTGCGATGTCGATGATGTCGTCGGAGATCTGGAACGCGGTCCCGATGACGTCGCCGAACCGGTGCAGCGCCTCGACGTGCTCGACGGGCGCGCCGGAGAACATCCCGCCGTACCGGCCGGAGGTGGCGATCAGCGACCCGGTCTTCTCCGCGACCACCCGCAGGTAGTGCTCGACCGGGTCGTCGCCCGTCTTGGGCCCGCGGGTCTCGCGCATCTGCCCGGTCACCAGCTGGGCGAACGTCTCGGCGATGATCCGGACGGCGTCCGGGCCGAGGTCGGCGACCAGCCGCGACGCGTGCGCGAACAGGAAGTCGCCGGTCAGGATCGCCACCGAGTTGTCCCAGCGGGAGTTCGCCGACTCCGCGCCGCGACGCATCGCGGCCTCGTCCATCACGTCGTCGTGGTAGAGCGTGGCCAGGTGGATGAGCTCCACGACGGCCGCGGCGGTGATCACGCCGTCCCGCTCCGGGTGCGGGCCGATCTGGGCGGCGAGCAGCGTGAACAGCGGCCGGAAGCGCTTGCCGCCGGCCTCGATCAGGTGCAGAGACGTCTCCGTGACGAACTCGTAGTCGCTGTGCACCTCACGGTGCAGCAGGTCCTCCACCCGCTTCAGGCCGTCCGCGGTGGCCTCCGCCAGGTCCGGATCGGCCATCCGGATCCCGGCCACACTCTGCGTCTCCACCCCCACAGCCTACGAACGTCAGCCCGCGAACGCGCCGCTGGCAGCCCAATCGAGCACCGGTGTGGGAATAATCCCCAGCAGCAGGGTCGCCAGCGTCCCCAGGGTGATCGCCACCGTGGTGAACGCCCCCGGCACGACGACCGCCGGGCCGTCCGCCGCCGGCTCGCTGAAGTACATCAGCACGACGATCCGCAGGTAGAAGAACGCCGCCACCGCGCTCGCGATCAGTGCGATCACCACCAGCGGGGCCAGACCGTCCGCCGAGGCCGCCGAGAACACCGCGAACTTGGCGGTGAAACCGCTGGTCAGCGGGATCCCAGCCAGTGCCAGCAGGAGGAACGTCATGACCCCGGCGACCAGCGGCGACCGCTTCGCCAGCCCGGCCCACGCCGAGAGGTGCGAGGCCTCGCCGTCCGGTCCGCGGACCAGCGAGACGATCCCGAACACCGCGATCGTGGTGAAGCCGTAGGCCACCAGGTAGAACACCAGGCCGGCAGTCCCCGCCGGGGTGATCGTCATGGCGCCCAGCATCAGGAACCCGGCGTGCGCGATCGACGAGTAGGCGATCATGCGCTTCACGTCGGTCTGGGTCAGGCCGAGCACCGCGCCGACGACCATCGAGACGATCGCGACCGCCCAGAGCACGCCACGCCACTCCCAGACGGTGCTGCCGAACCCGACGTAGAGCACGCGGGCGATGGCGCCGAAGGCGGCGACCTTGGTGCAGGCCGCCATGAAGGCGGTGACCGGGGTCGGGGCGCCCTGGTAGACGTCCGGTGTCCAGGTGTGGAACGGCGCCACCGAGCCCTTGAACAGCAGCCCGACCAGCAGCAGCGCCAGGCCGGCGAACAGCAGCGTGTCCGAGGCCAGCGAGCCGGCCGTCGCCTCCGAGATCGCGGTGAGCCGCACCGAGCCGGCGTAGCCGTAGAGCAGCGCGATGCCGTAGAGGAAGAACGCCGACCCGAACGCGCCCAGCAGGAAGTACTTGACCGCGGCCTCCTGCGAGAGCAGCCGGCGTCGCCGGGCCAGCCCGCACAGCAGGTACAGCGGCAGCGAGAGCACCTCGAGCGCGATGAACATCGTCAGCAGGTCGTTCGCGGCGACGAAGGCCATCATGCCGCCGACCGCGAACAGCACGAACGGGAACGGCTCGGTCTGCATCGTCGGCGCCTGGCCGGGCAGCCCGTAGGACCGGTCGACGTGCTCTCCCGCGGCGCCGTCGCCACCGCCGGACCCTCCGCCACCGCGGGCCGCGGCCCGGTCGGCCGCCGACGCGACGAACACCCCACCGGGCTCGACCGAGCGGTCGGCCAGCAGCAGCACGCTCGGGATCGCCAGCACCAGCAGCGAACCCCAGAGGAACAACGACGGCGTGTCGACCGACAGCGCGGAGCCGAAGGTGAGCACGGCGCCCGGCCCGGTCAGGGCGTAGCCGCCCAGCGCGATCAACGCGACGACCAGCGTCAGCACGGTCCACAGCACCTGCACCGGCCAGCGCTGGTGCCGGGGCAGGAACGCCTCCAGCAGCACCGACACGCACGCGCCGACGAACACGATCCACAGTGGCCCCGAGGCCGCCCAGTCGATCGGCGGCATCTGGATCTGCGTGGGTGCCTGGGCGAGCACACTCAACCCACTCATCGGACGATCCCTCCAGCGGGCACCGGGTCGGGCAGGCCGAGCTCGGCCATGGTCGCCGTCACCGACGGGTTGATCAGGTCGAGGACCGGCGCCGGGTAGAAGCCGAGCACGACGATGACGACGATCAGCGGCGCGAGCACGCCGATCTCACGCCCGGTCAGGTCGGGGAAGCCGCTCCCCTTGCGCTGCGCCGCGACGGCCGGGTCGATCATCGACCCCGGGCCGCCGGCACCACCGCGCTCCAGGGCCGCGATCACCGCGCTGCCGCGGACCGGGCCCTGCATGGTGCGCTGGTAGAACCAGAGCACGTAGAGCGCGGCGACGATGATCCCGATCGTGCCGATGATCGTGAACACCGGCCGGTTCGGGAACGCGCCCAGCAGCACCAGGAACTCGGAGACGAACGAGTTCGTGCCCGGCAGTGCCAGCGACGACATCCCGGCCACCAGCAGGCAGCCGGCCATCACCGGCGCGATCTTCGCGACGCCGCCGTAGTCGCTGATCAGGCGCGAGCCGCCGCGGCTGATCAGCACGCCGACCATCACGAACAGCATCCCGGTCGAGAGGCCGTGGTTGACCATGTACAGGCTCGCCCCGGCGAACGCCTGGCTGGAGAACGCGAAGATCCCCAGCGCGATGAACCCGAAGTGCGCCACCGAGGTGTAGGCGACGAACCGGCCCATGTCGGTCTGGCCGACCGCGAGCAGCGCGGCGTAGATGATGCCCGCGACGGCGAGCACCAGCACCAGCGGCGCGAGGACCTGGCTGGCCTGCGGGAAGAGCGGGAGCAGGTAGCGCAGGAACCCGTAGGTGCCGACCTTGTCCAGCACGCCGACCAGCAGCACCGCGCCGACGATCGGGGCCTCGGCGCCGGCGTCGGGCAGCCAGGTGTGGAACGGCACCAGCGGGGCCTTGATCGCGAAGGCGATGAAGAAGCCCAGGAACAGCCAGATCTGGGTGGTCGTCGGGGTGTCGGCGGCGATCGCCTGCAGCTCGGCCCAGGTGAAGGTGCCCTGCCCGAGCTGCTCGGCGCTGGTCACGAACAGGCCGATCAGCGACGCCAGCATGATCAGGCCGCCGAGCAGCGAGTACAGGAAGAACTTCACCGCCGCGTACTGGCGCCTCGGGCCGCCGAAGCGTCCGATGAGGAAGTACATCGGGACCAGCATGGCCTCGAAGAACACGTAGAACAGGAAGACGTCGGTGGCGGCGAAGACACCGACCAGGGTCGCCTCGGTGGCCAGCAGCAGCGCGAAGTAGCCCGCCGCGGTGCGGCCCTCGGGCAGCTTCTCGGCCCAGGCGAACAGCATCAGCCCGGGCACCAGGAACGCGGTCAGCGCGATCATCGCCAGGGCGATGCCGTCGACGCCGAACGCGATGTGCGTGCCGAACGCCGGGATCCAGGACATCGAGAACTCGAACTGGAACCGGGTGCCGGCCTGCGCGGACGGGATCGAGTAGAGCGACCACGCGACGACGACGAGCACGAACTCGAGCAGCGCCGTCGCCATGGCGACGGCCTTGGCCACCGGTGTGTTGTGCCGCAGCGGGTACATCGCCAGCGCACCCAGCACCGGCACGAGCAGCAGGATGATGAGCATCGGGCTGCCCCCGGAGTCCGGGGTGATCGGCGGGACGGGTGCCGCAGCGAGAGTCAGGAGAGCGGACATCAGGCGAACCTCACCGCCAGCATCGCGGCGACGATGAGGACACCGCCGCCGAGCATCGACAGAGCGTAGGACCGGACGAACCCGGTCTGGAGCCGGCGCAGGCGCCCGGAGCCGCCCCCGAACGCGGCGGCCGTGCCGGTGACCAGGCCGTCGATCCCGCGGTTGTCGAAGAAGACCAGCACCCGGGTGAGCCAGATGCCGGGCCGCTCGATGACCGCCTCGTTGATCGCGTTCGCGTAGAGGTCACGACGGGCCGCGGTGACCACCGCGGACACCCGCTCGGGACGCTCGACCGGGACCGGGCTTCGCCCGACGAACAGGTAGGCCAGCAGCACACCGAGCAGTGAGACGCCGACGACCAGGAACGGCACCAGGCCCTCCAGGCCGGCCGCGAGGGCACCGCCCTCGGCCGGGGCCCGCTCGCCCACCGACGGGGCCAGCCAGCCCGGCAGGATCGGGTAGAGCAGCATGCCGGCGAACACCGAGCCGAACGCCAGGACGATCATCGGGGTGGTCATCGTCGCCGGGGACTCGTGCGGGTGGTAGTCCCGCCCGTCGGTCGACTTCACCGACTCCCAGCGCCGCGCGCCGAAGAACGTCATGATCATCAGCCGGGTCATGTAGAAGGCGGTGAGCCCGGCGGCCAGCGTCGCGATGCCGCCGAAGACCCAGCCCTGCCAGCCCTCCTGGGCGAACGCGGCCTCGATGATCGCGTCCTTGGAGTAGTAGCCGGCCAGGAACGGGAAGCCGATGAGTGCCAGGTAGCCGAGGCCGAAGGTCACGAAGGTGACCGGCATCGCGCGCCACAGCCCGCCGAAGCGGCGCATGTCGACGTCGTCGTTCATCGCGTGCATCACCGAGCCGGCCCCGAGGAACAGCCCGGCCTTGAAGAAGCCGTGCGTGAGCAGGTGCAGGATTCCCAGCGCGTAGCCGGCCGGGCCGAGCCCGACCGCGAGGATCATGTAGCCGATCTGGCTGACCGTGGAGTAGGCCAGGACCTTCTTGATGTCGTCGTAGGCGCAGCCGATGATCGCGCCGATCAGCAGCGTCACGACGCCGATCAGGCAGACCACCAGCCGGCCGGTCTCCGACAGGTTGTAGATCGGCGATGCGCGGGCGATCAGGTAGACGCCCGCGGTGACCATGGTGGCCGCGTGGATCAGGGCCGAGACGGGGGTCGGGCCCTCCATCGCGTCCGGGAGCCAGGCCTGCAGCGGGAACTGGCCGGACTTGCCGCAGGCGCCGAGCAGGAGCAGCAGCGTGATGGCCAGGACGGTGCCGCCGGGCACCTCGCCGATCCGGGCGAAGACCTCGGTGTACTGCAGGGTCCCGAGCTCCAGCCAGAGCAGGAAGATCGCGATGGCCAGG
Organism: Pseudonocardia nematodicida; assembly: GCF_040105385.1. Lineage (NCBI taxonomy): Bacteria > Bacillati > Actinomycetota > Actinomycetes > Pseudonocardiales > Pseudonocardiaceae > Pseudonocardia > Pseudonocardia nematodicida. The sequence goes on along the minus strand of NZ_JBEDNQ010000003.1, from coordinate 203,071 downwards.
CCGACGTCGCCGACCCGGTTCATCAGGAACGCCTTCTTCGCCGCGGTCGCCGCGGCCGGGCGGTCCTGGTAGAAGCCGATCAGCAGGTAGGACGCCAGGCCGACGCCCTCCCAGCCCAGGTAGAGCAGCACGAAGTTGTTGCCGAGGACCAGCACCAGCATCGCCGCGACGAACAGGTTCAGCTGGGCGAAGAACCGCCGCCGGTTCGGATCGTGGCTCATGTACCCGACCGAGTACAGGTGGATGAGCGTACCGACACCGGTGATGAGCAGGACGAAGGTCAGCGAGAGCGGGTCGAGCCGGAGTCCGAAGTCGACCGACAGCGGACCGGACGACATCCACTCGTAGAGCGAGAGCTCGCGGGTGCGTGCCGCGGGGTCGAGCCCGAGGGTCTCGACGAAGATGGCCAGGCCGACGGCGAAGGCACCGGTGATGGTGGCGACGCCGAGCCAGTGGCCCCAGGCGTCGGCCCGGCGGCCGGACAGGAAGAGCACCAGGGCGCCGGCCGCGGGGAGCGCGATCAGCAGCCACGCCAGCGACGCGGTGCCGGTCGCGGGCTCGGCGGCCTGCGCGAGGGTGAGGGGGAGCTGGGTCACGGTATTCATCGGAGGGCGGACGCTCCCTAGTACTTCAGCAGGTTCGCGTCATCCACGGAGGACGACTGACGGGTGCGGAAGATCGCCGTGATGATCGCCAGGCCGACGACCACCTCGCAGGCGGCGACCACCATCACGAACAGCGCCATCACCTGGCCGTCCAGGTTCCCGTGGATCCGGGAGAACGTGACCAGCGTCAGGTTCACCGCGTTCAGCATCAGCTCGATGCACATGAACACGACGACGGCGTTGCGGCGCACCAGCACGCCGACGGCGCCGATCGAGAACAGCAGCGCGGAGAGCAGCAGGTAGTACTCGGGGGTCATCGCTGCTCCCCCTCCCGGTGGTCGTCGGTGTCGCTCGCCTCGCCCGCGGAGATCGTGCGGTCGGGCGCGCGGCGGCCGGTCAGCGAGTGCGCGTCGGGGGTGGTGGTGTCCGGGACGTCGACCTGGACCGACTCGATGATGTCGGCCATCGACTCCGGCGCGACCGAGCCGTCCGGCAGCAGCGCGGGGACGGCCACCGAGTTCGCGGTGGCGTAGACGCCCGGGCCCGGCAGCGGCGAGACGCGGGCGTGCTCGCCGCGCAGCCGGCGGAGCACCGTCTCCCGCTGGCCGACCTTGGTGTGCTGCGAGCTCTGCGAGCCGGTCAGCACCATCGCGCCGAGCGCGGCGACCATCAGCAGCGCCGCGGTCAGCTCGAACGCCAGCAGGTAGTCGGTGAAGATCAGCCGGCCCAGGCCGGGGACGTTACCGTTCCAGCCGAGCCCGCCGGCCGCGAGACCGGCCGGGGTGACGTCGACGAGGCCGCGGGACAGGCCGCCGACCAGCAGCGCGGCCAGCCCGACACCGAACAGCAGGGCCGCGGCCCGCTGCCCGCGCAGAACCTCGATGACCGAGTCCTTCGAGTCCCGCCCGACCAGCATCAGGACGAACAGGAACAGCATCATCACCGCGCCGGTGTAGACGATGATCTGCACGAACCCGAGGAACGGCGCGGTCTGCACCAGGTACAGCACGGCGATCGAGAACATCGTCATCACCAGCAGCAGCGCGGCGTGCACCGCGTGCCGGGCGAACACCAGGCCCAGAGCGCCGGCCAGGGCGACCGGCCCGAGGATCCAGAACGCGATCGCCTCGCCGGTGCTCACCTCCCCGGCGGCCTGGGCCAGTACGGCCGTACTCATCGCTGCTGCTCCCCCGTCTGGTCCTGGGTGGACACCTTGGCGAGGGTCGGGCCGGACACGTAGTAGTCCTGCTCGTCCTCGCCGAGCCGCATCGGGTGGGGCGGCTGCTCCATGCCGGGCAGCAGCGGAGCCATCAGCTGCTCCTTGGTGTAGATGAGGTCCTGCCGGTTGTCGTCGGCCAGCTCGTAGAAGTTGGTCATCGTCAGCGAGCGGGTCGGGCAGGCCTCGATGCACAGGCCGCAGCCGATGCACCGCAGGTAGTTGATCTGGTAGATCGCGCCGTAGCGCTCACCCGGCGAGTACCGGGCCTCCTCGGTGTTGTCGCCGCCCTCGACGTAGATCGCATCCGCCGGGCAGGCCCAGGCGCACAGCTCGCAGCCGACGCACTTCTCCAGCCCGTCCGGGTGCCGGTTGAGCTGGTGCCGGCCGTGGTAGCGCGGCGCGGCGGGCGGGAAGTCCTCCGGGTACTCCTCGGTGACGACCTTCTTGAACATCGTCGAGAAGGTGACGCCGAATCCCTTGAAGAAGTCGAACATCTACTCGGTCTCCCTTCCGGCTCGCACGGCCTTGCGGCGCTTCGGCGGTGACGCCGGGACCTCGAGGTCCAGCGGCGGCACCGGGTAGTCCGACGCCGGCTCCACCGGTGCCCGCTCGTCGACCGGCCGGTCCGGCAGCAGCAGCGCGATCGTGAGCACCACGGCCAGCCCGAACCCGATCAGCGACAGCAGCAGCACCACGTTGTCGCCACCGGTGCTGCGCCAGGTGTTGATGCCGAAGATCGCCACGATCCACACCAGCATCACCGGGACCAGGATCTTCCAGCCCAGCTTCATGAACTGGTCGTAGCGGAACCGCGGCAGTGTCCCGCGCAGCCAGATGAACACGAACAGGAACAGCATCGTCTTCACGATGAAGGCCAGGAACATCAACCAGCCGTTGTCGTTGAACGACGTGAACGGCCACGGCCACATCCCGCCGCCCAGGAACAGCGTCACCGCCATCGCCGAGACGGTCACCATGTTCACGTACTCGGCCAGGAAGAACAGCGCGAACTTCAGCGACGAGTACTCGGTGTGGAACCCGCCCACCAGCTCCGACTCCGCTTCGGGGAGGTCGAACGGGGCACGGTTGGTCTCGCCGACCATCGCGATCACGAAGACCACGAAGCTCGGGACCAGCAGCCAGAAGTACCAGCCCGACATCTGCGACGCGACGATCTCCGAGGTCGACAGCGACCCGGCGTAGAGCACCACCCCGACCACCGCCAGACCCAGCGCGATCTCGTACGAGATCACCTGCGCCGCCGAGCGCAGCGACCCCAGCAGCGCGTAGGGCGAACCGGACGCCCAGCCGCCGAGCACCATCCCGTAGACACCGATCGACGAGCAGGCCAGCACCACCAGGACGCCGACCGGCACGTCGACCAGCTGCAGCACGGTCTGGTGGCCGAACATCGTGACCTCGCCACCGAACGGGATGACCGAGAAGGCCACGAACGCCGGGATGGTGGCGATGATCGGGGCGACGAAGAAGACCTTCTTGTCCGCGTTCGCGGGCATGATGTCTTCCTTGAACGCCAGCTTCAGGCCGTCGGCGAGGCTCTGCAGCCAGCCGCCGGGACCGGTCCGGTTCGGGCCCGGGCGCTGCTGCATCCGGCCGACGACCTTGCGCTCCCAGTTGATCATGAACAGGGTCAGCACGACGCCGAGCGCGAACAGGCCGACGACCTTGATGATGATCAGCCAGATCGGGTCGGAGGCGAGCAGCTCCTGGGTCCGGTTCATCCCCTCGATCGGGGGCGGCGGGACCTGCGCGGGGAGCATCAGGAGCGCGTTCACGATCCGTTTCCGTTCTCTGTGCTGTTCCCGACGGCTCCGTCGTCCCCGACCGCCGGCACGACGCCGACCAGGTCACCGTGGCCGGCGCCGAGCGTGGGCCGCACGTGCGAGCCCGGCGAGCAGGTGGGCAGCCACACCACGCCGTCCGGGAGGTCGGCCAGCGACACCGGGAGCGTGATCGCGCCGCGGTCGGTGCGGACCGTCGCGCCGTCGCCCTCGACCAGTCCGAGCCGGTCCGCGGTGGCGGTGTTGACCCGGACGTAGGGCCGCCGGGCGGTGCCGGCCAGGGCCGGCTCGTCGATCTCCAGGCTGCCGTCGTCGATCAGCTGCCGGGACGTCGCGAGCACCGCCTGGCCGTAGCCGGGCACCCGCACGTCGCCGGGCCGGCCGGTCGGGGCGGTGCTGCCCGGGCGGACGGACCCGAGCCGGGCGATCTCCCCGGCCGCGGCGGCTGGGGTCTGGGTGAACAGGTCGGCGTCCATCTCGACGCCGAGGGTGTCCAGCACGCGGCAGTCCGGCAGCACGCCGGTGGCGTCCAGCGCCACCCCGAACTCCCGACGCCGGCCCTCCCAGTTCAGGTACGACCCGGCCCGCTGGGCGTCCGGCGCGACCGGCAGGACGACGTCGGCGAGCTCGGTGACCGCGGAGGTGTGCATCTCCAGGCTGACCAGGAACCCGACCTCGCGCAGCGCGGTGATCGCGGCCTGCGGGTCGGCCATGTCGTTCGGGTCGACCCCGCCGACGACCAGGCCGGCGAGCTCGCCGGACGCGGCCGCGGCCAGGATCCCGGCGGCGTCGCGGCCCGGCTCGGCCGGCAGCTCGCCGGGACCGAGGCCCCAGGCGCGCTCGACCTCGGTGCGGCCCTTCGGGTCGGTGACCGGGCGCCCGCCGGGCAGCAGGGTCGGCAGCGCGCCGGTCTCCACCGCGCCGCGGTCCCCGGCCCGGCGCGGCAGCCAGCCGATCGCTGCACCGGTGCGCGCGGCCAGCGCGGACACCGCGGAGTACAGCCCGGGCGTCTCGGCGGCCCGGTCCCCCACCAGGATCACGGCGCCGGCCTGGCCGAGCGCCGTGACGACGTCCGCCCCCGGGTCGGCGACGACCGCGGCCTCGCCGCCCGGCACCGCGTGCAGCACGGTGGCGCCGGTCTTCTCCGCACCCGTCGTGGTGAAGGGGGCGATCTGGAAGTGCCGCAGCCCCTTCTTCCGCCACGCCTTGCGCAGCCGGAGGAAGACGATGCCCGACTCCTCCTCGGGGTCGGTGCCCACGGTGAGCACCGCCGGGGCGTTCTCGATCGCCGTGAAGGTCACCGAGTCCTCGGGAGTCCCGCCCACCACGTGCGCGGCGAGGAACTCCAGCTCCTCGTCGGAGTGCGGCCGGGCCCGGAAGTCGACGTCGTTGCTGCGGGCGACCACCCGGGCGAACTTGGCGTAGGCGTAGGCGTCCTCGACGGTCAGCCGGCCACCGGGCAGCACACCGATCCCGCCACCCGCGCGGGCGGCGAGCAGGCCCTCGGCGGCCACCCGCAGCGCCTCGGTCCAGGAGGCCTCGGCCAGCTCACCGTCGGCGCCGCGCACCATCGGCCGGGTGATCCGGCCGGCGCTGCTCAGGTAGCGGAAGGCGAAGCGGCCCTTGTCGCAGAGCCACTCCTCGTTGACCTCCGGGTCGTTGCCCGCGAGCCGGCGCAGCACCGTCCCGCGCCGGGAGTCGGTCCGCATGTCGCAGCCCGACGCGCAGTGCTCGCACGTGCTCTTCGTCGAGCGCAGGTCGAACGGCCGGGACCGGAACCGGTAGGCGGCGCTGGTCAGCGCGCCGACCGGGCAGATCTGGATGGTGTTGCCGGAGAAGTAGGACTGGAACGGCTGGTCCTCGGCGATGCCGATCTGCTGGTTCGCGCCGCGCTCCAGCAGGTCGATGAAGGGGTCGCCGGCGATCTCCTCGGAGAACCGGGTGCAGCGCTGGCAGAGCACGCAGCGCTCACGGTCGAGCAGCACCTGGCTCGAGATCGGCAGCGGCTTGGGGAAGGTCCGCTTCTTCTCGACGAAGCGGGAGTCGGCCCGGCCGTGCGCCATCGCCTGGTTCTGCAGCGGGCACTCGCCGCCCTTGTCGCAGATCGGGCAGTCCAGCGGGTGGTTGATGAGCAGAAGCTCCATCACACCCTGCTGCGCCTTGTCCGCCCGCTCGGAGGTCTCCTGGGTCTTGACGACCATGCCGTCGGCGACCGTCATCGTGCAGCTGGCCTGCGGCTTCGGCATCGGCCGGCCGCCCATCTCGACCTCGACCAGGCACTGCCGGCAGGCGCCGGCCGGGTCGAGCAGCGGGTGGTCGCAGAACCGCGGGATCACGATGCCGAGCCGCTCGCAGGTGCGGATCAGCAGCTCGCCCTTGGGGGCGTCGACGACGCGGCCGTCGATGGTGAGCCGGACGTGCCCCTCGGGCACCGGGGTCTCGGTCGACTTCTCGGGTGAGAGCGTCATGTGGTGGCTCCGGTGAGCTGGGCCAGCTGCTCCGGACGGTCCACATCGGGCTGTGCCGCGATGAGGTCCAGGAACTCCTGGCGGAAGTACTGGATCGCGCTGGTGATCGGGCTCGTCGCACCGTCACCGAGGGCGCAGAAGGAGCGGCCGAGGATGTTGTCGCAGACGTCGAGCATCATGTCGATGTCCTGGGTCGTCCCCTCGCCGCGCACCATCCGCTGCAGCACCTGCACCAGCCAGTACGTGCCCTCCCGGCACGGGGTGCACTTGCCGCAGCTCTCGTGCTTGTAGAACTCGGTCCACTTCATGACCGCCCACGGCACCGAGACGGTCTCGTTGAAGACCTGAACCGCCGTCGTCCCGAGCATCGAGCCGGCCTCGGCGGCGCCCTCGAAGTCCAGCGGGACGTCGAGGTGCTCGGCGGTGAACAGCGGCGTCGAGGACCCGCCGGGCGTCCAGAACTTGAGCGGGATCCCGTCCTTCATCCCGCCGGCCAGCTCCAGCAGCTCGCGCAGCGTGGTGCCGAGCGGCGCCTCGTACTGGCCGGGGCGCTCGACGTGCCCGGAGAGCGAGTAGATCTTCGGGCCGGGCGACTTCTCCCGGCCCATCGAGCGGAACCAGCCGGAGCCGCCGGTGACGATGGCCGGCACGCTGGCGATCGTCTCGACGTTGTTGACCACGGTCGGGCTGGCGTAGAGCCCCGAGGTCGCGGGGAACGGCGGCTTGAGCCGCGGCTGCCCGCGCCGGCCCTCCAGCGAGTCGAGCAGCGCCGTCTCCTCGCCGCAGATGTAGGCACCGGCCCCGGCGTGCACCACGATCTCCAGGTCGAACCCGGAGCCGAGGATGTCGGTGCCCAGGTAGCCCTTCGCCTTGGCCTCGCGGACCGCCGCGCGCAGCCGGCGGATGCAGTGCACCGCCTCGCCGCGGACGTAGATCGCGCAGAAGTGCGCGCGGATCGCGTAGCTGGTGACGATGCAGCCTTCGATCAGCGCGTGCGGGTCGGCCATCATCGTCGGGATGTCCTTGCAGGTACCCGGCTCGCCCTCGTCGGCGTTGATGACCAGGTACTTCGGCTTCGCGCCGGGGCCCTTGCCGGACCCGTCGTCCTGCGGGATGAAGCCCCACTTCATGCCCGTCGGGAAGCCGGCACCGCCGCGTCCGCGCAGCCCGGAGTCCTTGATCAGCTGGATGAGCTGGTCGGGGTGGGCGGCGAACGCGGTGCGCAGCGAGGTGTAGCCCTCGAGCTGCTCGTAGGTGTCGATCGACCAGGACCGCGGCGAGAGCCAGCGCCGGGTCAGGACCGGCGTGATGGGGTCCGGCTTGCGCACGGCGTCGTTCTCGGGAGAGGTCATGGGATCACTTCTTCTCCGGTAGCGCGGGCATCGCCGGGTGCTCGTCGGGCATCGCCGGGGCGGTCCAGCCGTTCTCCTCGGCCATCCGCGCCCCGCGCACCGACTCGATCGCGCCGGACGGGCCCTCGACGCGCGCCGTGGTGTCCACATCGGACGCGTCGTCGGTGAAGCCGGCCAGCTCCAGCTCGATCGTGCGCAGGTCGGTCAGCGGGGCACCGCGGGTCGGCTGCGGCCTCTCCCCGGCCCGCAGCGCGTCCACCAGCTCGACCGCGGAGTGAGGCGTCTGGTTGTCGAAGTACTCGTAGTTGACCTGCAGCACCGGCGCGAGGTCGCAGGCGGCCAGGCACTCCGCGTGCTCCAGGGTGATCGACCCGGGGCTGCCGGGCTCGCCGGCCGTCTCCTCCTGGCCGAGCGGCCGGTCCTCCGAGCCCAGGTGGGTGCGCAGGCGGGAGAAGATGTCGTCGCCACCGAGCGCCGCGCACAGCGTGTTGGTGCACACGCTGACCAGGTGCTCGCCGCACGGGCTGCGCTTGTACATGGTGTAGAAGGTCGCCACCGCGGAGACCTCGGCCGTGGTCAGCTCCAGGGCCTCGGCGCAGTACCGGATCCCGTCCTGGCTCACGTAGCCCTCGACCGACTGCACCAGGTGCAGCAGCGGGAGCAGCGCGGAGCGGGACTCCGGGTAGCGGGCGATGACCTCCGTGGTCCGCGCCCGCGTGAGCTCGTCGAAGACCGGCGACACCGGCGACGGCTCCGGCGGGGCCGGGAACTCGCGCTCGGTCGGCGTGACCGGGGCCGGAGAGTTGGACTCCGGGTTTCCTCCCGGGAGCGTCATCGGTCGCACCCTCCCATCACCGGGTCGATCGAGGCGACGGCCGCGATGACGTCGGCGACCAGGCCGCCCTCACTCATCGCCGGCATCGCCTGCAGGTTCACGAAGCTGGGGTCGCGCAGGTGCACGCGCACCGGGCGGGTGCCGCCGTCCGAGACCAGGTGCGCGCCGATCTCCCCGCGCGGGGACTCGACGGCGGCGTAGGCCTGGCCCGGCGGGACGTGGAAGCCTTCGGTGACCAGCTTGAAGTGGTGGATCAGCGACTCCATCGACTGACCCATGATCTTGCGGACGTGCTCGAGGGTGTTGCCCATCCCGTCGCTTCCGACCGACAGCTGCGCCGGCCAGGCGACCTTCGGGTCGTCGACCATGACCCGGCCCGGCCCGAGCTCGTCGATCTTCGCCACCGCCTGCTCCATGAGCTTGAGCGACTCGTGGATCTCGGCGACGCGGAGCTTGTAGCGGGCGTAGCAGTCGGCCTCGGTGGCCGTCGGGACCTCGAAGTCGTACTGGTCGTAGACCGAGTACGGCATGTGCTTGCGCAGGTCCCAGGCCAGCCCGGCCGAGCGCAGGATCGGCCCGGACACGCCGAGGGCCAGGCAGCCGTCGACGGGCAGGTAGCCGATGCCCTCCAGGCGCTGCTTCCAGATCGGCTGGCCGGTGAGCAGCTTGTCGTAGTCGGGCAGCCGCTTGTTCATCACGGCCAGGAACTCGCGCACCCGCTCCTGCCAGCCGTCGGGCAGGTCCTGGGCGAGGCCGCCCGGGCGGATGAAGGCGTGGTTCATCCGCAGGCCGGTGAGGAACTCCAGCAGGTGGAGGACCTCCTCGCGCTCCCGGAACCCGGACGTCATGCCGGTCAGCGCGCCGAGCTCCATACCGCCGGTGGCCAGCGCGACCAGGTGCGAGCCGATCCGGTTCAGCTCCTGGAGCAGTACCCGGATGTGCTCGGCCCGGGCCGGCACCTCGACGCCGAGCAGCTTCTCGACGCCCATGCAGTACGCGGCCTCGTTGAACAGCGGGGACAGGTAGTCCGCGCGGGTCACGAAGGTGACCCCCTGGGTCCAGGTCCGGTACTCGCAGTTCTTCTCGATGCCGGTGTGCAGGTAGCCGATCACCGAGCGGGCCTGGGTGACGGTCTCGCCCTCGAGTTCGAGCACCAGGCGCAGCACCCCGTGCGTGGACGGGTGCTGCGGACCCATGTTGATGACGATGCGGTCGTCGTGCTCGGAGTCGACCAGGGTGTCCCAGTCGCCGCCGGTGACCGTGTAGACGGTGCCCTCGGTGGTCTCCCGTTCCGGGGCGGCGTACGGGTCCTGCGGCGTGGTGGGTGTGGTGGCGTCGGTCCGGGTGTCGGTCACGAGTACGCCCTCCGCTCGTCGGGCGGGGGGATCTCCGCGCCCTTGTACTCGACGGGGATGCCACCCAGCGGGTAGCTCTTGCGCTGGGGATGTCCGTCCCAGTCGTCCGGCATGAGGATCCGGGTCAGTGCCGGGTGGCCGTCGAAGACGACGCCGAACATGTCCCAGGTCTCGCGCTCGTGCCAGTCCGCGGTCGGGTAGACGTCCACGACGCTGTCGACGTGCAGGTCGTCCAGCTCGAGGGCGACCTCCAGCCGGATCCGGCGCCGGTAGGTCATCGACAGCAGGTGGTAGGTGACGTGCACCGGCCGGTCCACCGGCGCGCCGTCCGGCGCCGAGTAGTCCACACCGGACACCGAGGAACAGAACTCGAAGCGCAGGCCCGGGTCGTCGCGCAGCGTCTTCGCGACCGCGTGCAGCCGGTCCGGCTGCACGTAGAGGGTCAGCTCGTCGCGGTCGATCGTGACCTGCTCGATCGACGTGCGCGGGACGGCACGCTCGTCGAGGGCGGCGCCGAGCTCGTCGGCGAACTCGTCGAACCAGCCGCCGAACGGCCGCTCGGCGGGTGCCGGGGCGTAGCCGGGCAGCCGCAGGCCGCCGTAGCCGGAGGTGTCGCCGGTGCCGCGGACGCCGAACATGCCGCTGCGGGTGCGGCTCGCGGGCAGCCCCGCGGGCTCCGCGGAGGTCCCGGCCGGACGGACACCCGCCAGCGCGTCACCCCCGCCGCCGGCCTGCTGCTCCTCCAGCGCGGCGCCGCTCTCCTGCGAGCTGGAGTGCGCCCCGCCGGTGGGCTCGGCGTCATCCTTGGAGGTCCCGGTCGGCTCGGTCACTTCGACTCACCTCCCGTGAGGCGCGCGGCGTCGGCCAGCGACGGCAGTTCCTTGTAGGTGTCCTTCGGCTGCGCACCGGGCTCGAGGATGTTCGGGATGTCCGGGGTGGACACACCCTTGAGCGCGCCGAGCTGCTTGCTCTTCGGCGCGTACTTGACCGACGACGGGACCATCGGCGTGCGGTGCCCGGACTCGGCCAGCTCCGCGGCGCGCTTCGCGCCGAGCGGCTCGTCCTGGATCTTGGCGTGCAGCTTGAGGATCGCGTCGATCAGCATCTCCGGGCGCGGCGGGCAGCCCGGCAGGTACATGTCCACCGGCACGACGTGGTCGACGCCCTGGACGATCGCGTAGTTGTTGAACATGCCGCCGGAGCTGGCGCAGACGCCCATCGCGAGCACCCAGCGCGGCTCGGGCATCTGGTCGTAGATCTGGCGCAGGACCGGGGCCATCTTGTTGCTCACCCGGCCGGCGACGATCATCAGGTCGGCCTGGCGGGGCGAGGGCCGGAAGACCTCCATGCCGAACCGGGCCAGGTCGTACCGGGACGCCCCGGTGGTCATCATCTCGATCGCGCAGCAGGCCAGGCCGAAGGTGGCCGGCCAGAGCGACGACTTCCGGGTCCAGTTGACCAGCTTCTCGACGTTGGTCAGCAGGACACCGCTGGGCAGGTTCTCCTCGAGTCCCATGACGTCAGCTCCACTCGAGTCCGCCGCGCCGCCATTCATAGGCGTACGCGAAGCCGATCGTGGCGATGTAGAGCGTGATGGCCACGAACCCGAACAGGCCGACCGCATCGGCGATGACGGCGTACGGGTACATGAACACCAGCTCGATGTCGAACAGGATGAACAACATCGCCGTGAGGTAGTAGGCGACCGGGACGCGTCCGCCGCCGACCACCGGCTGCGGAGAGGGCTCGATCCCACACTCGTAGGAGTCGAGCTTGGCCCGGTTGTAGCGGCGAGGACCGATCAGCGGAGCCGCCGCGACGGAGAAGACCGCGAACCCCGCCGCCAACACGAACAGCAGGACGAGCGGGAGATAGGGATCGAGCATCCGTACACCTTCGTAGTCGCGCGGCCACCGCCGTTGGTGGTGATCGACAAGCCGCTCGGGCTGACCCTAGGTCGGACACCTTGTGACGAACGACCCAGGCGAGCCTTACCTGCCGTGGGTCGGGGGTCACCTGTGATCCGCATCCGCGCTGGTCGGACGGATCCTGTCGGCGTGTCGGCCACCACGCTTGTGAAAATCTTCACGAACCTCGTGCGCAGTGTAGGACGTACCGGACGGTTTGGCGCCCCCGGATCGGTGAATGGCGGCGAACATGTTGCGGCGCAAGAAGTCCGAGCGGCGTCAGGGTGTCGCCGCTGCGCGCGGTCGGGGGACGGCGCCGTCCCGGGGCGCGGCCGGATCCGGTCAGGCGGGCTTGACGGCGCGGTGCAGGGCGACGGCGCCGAAGGTGAGGTTGCGCCAGGCGACCTGATCCCAGCCGGCGGCACCGATGCGTTCGGCCAGCTCCGGCTGCGCGGGCCAGTCCCGGATGGACTCGGCGAGGTAGAGGTAGGCCTCGGGGTTCGACGCCACCGTCCGGGCCACCGCCGGCAGCACGTGCCGGAGCACGACGCCCTGGTAGAGCGCCCGGAAGGACGGGACCGTGGGCGTCGAGAACTCGCAGACGACCAGCCGACCGCCGGGACGGGTGACCCGGGCCATCTCCCGCAGCCCGAGGTCCGGGTCGGCGACGTTGCGCAGTCCGAAGGAGATCGTGACGGCGTCGAACGCGCCGTCGGCGAAGGGCAGGTGCATCGCGTCCGCGGCGGCCCGGGGCACGTCCCGGTGCAGGCCGGCGCGCAGCATCCCGAGCGAGAAGTCCCCGGCGACGCACCAGGCGCCGTCGCGGGCCAGCTCGACGGTGGACACCGCCGTCCCCGCCGCGAGATCGAGGACCTTGTCACCCGGCCGCAGGGCCAGGGCGCGTCGGGTCTGCGCCCGCCAGTGCCGGTCCAGCCCGCCGGACAGGGCGGTGTTGGTCAGGTCGTAGCGCCGGGCGACGCCGTCGAACATGCGGGCGACGGCGTGCGGGTCCTTGTCGAGGTCGGCGCGGGACACGCCACGAGATTACGCACCGGTGCCGAACTGCTCGCGCAGCACCGCACGCAGCCCGGTGAGGTACTCGGCGCGGACCCGGGCGGCCGTGGCGGGCCACTCCTCGGGCGGGGTGCTGACGCCGTCGCCCGGGCCGGTGAAGGCGCCCATGCCGTGCAGGGCGATCCAGCGGTGGTCGTAGTCGTGCGGGGCCGCGCGGTCCCAGGCCACGGCCCGGACCGCGGCACGACGGACGCGGCGCGGGTCGGCGAAGGCCCACCGGTTCACCGGCTCGCCGAACCGGTCGCGCAGGACCGCCAGCGCCGAGGCCGCGGTCGTGTCGGTGCAGCGGGTGGCATCGAACCGGGCCCGGACCTGCGCGGCGTAGAACCACATCGCGGCGTCGGCCATCTCGCCGGCGGCGACCAGGTTCTCCGACAGCGCGAACAGCACCGGCGGCATCACCCGCTCCGGCGCGGCGAGCACCTGGTCCCGGGCGATCGCGCGCACTCCCGGCGAGCGGTCGAGCAGGCGGTGCATCAGCTCGCTCGCGGCCGAGGTGTCCACCCGGCCGAGCTCACCCTGCGGTTCGACGACGATCGTGCGGCCCACGTGAGTCATGCCGCCCACCCTGCGCTGCCGCCCCCCGCCGCCGGATCCGCACGACTACGCACGCCGCGGCCTGCGGCACCCCGTGGCGTCCGGCGGGAGGTCGCCGCACACCCCGACGGGACGCCGACCGAGCAGCGCCGGGCGCTCGGGCACGCCGCAGCCTGCCGCCGCACTCCGTGACCTGCCGTGGCACCCCGTGGGAGGGGTGCCACGCAGTGCGGCGGGTCGCCACGCGGGCGACGAGGCGCCGCGGCGCGCGGCCCGACGGCGGAGGGCGGCGTGCGGTCAGGCGGCGCGGTCCGTGGGAACAGCGGCGGTGGTGCCGCCGGCGGCGAGCACCTGGGCGTAGTGCGCCAGCAGCTCGTCGCCGACCGAGGTCCAGGTCCGGCGCAGCACCGACTGCCGGGCCGCGGCCGCGAAGGACCGGTGCCGCACCGGGTCGTCGCAGAGCGTCCGCACCGCGTCGGCCAGCTCGTGGTCGGCGGCGTCGGTGGCCGGGTCCCCGGGCTCTCCGGTCTCCGGACGGGGCGCGACGAGGTACCCCGTGCGCCCGGGCAGGACCAGGTCCCGCGGCCCGCCGGCGTCCGGGGCGACCACCGGCACCCCGGAGGCCAGCGCCTCCTGCACGGCCTGGCAGAACGTCTCAGCCTGTCCGGTGTGGACGAACACGTCGAGCGACGCGTAGATCTCGGCGAGCTCGTCCCCGCCGCGGTGGCCGAGGAACGCGGCCGACGGCAGCCGTCGTCGCAGGTCCTCGGTGCTCGGGCCGTCACCGACCACCACCAGCCGCGTCCCGGGCAGCTCGCCCAGCACCGCGAGCCGCTGCACCTGCTTCTCCGGGGCGAGCCGGCCGACGAACCCGATCAGCTTCTCGCCGTGCGGGGCGAGACCGGCCCGCCGGGCGGCGCTGCGCTTCGACGGGGTGAACCGGCGGGTGTCGACACCGCGGGCCCACTGGTGCACCCGCGGCACGCCGCGCTCGCGCAGCGCGCCGGTCGCCCAGCTGCTCGGAGCCAGGGTGCGGTCGGCCAGCGAGTGCAGCCGGCAGGTCCAGCGCCACGCGGCGCGGGCGGTCAGCCCGAGCCCGTAGGAGGCGGCGAACCCGGCGACGTCGGTCTGGTAGACCGCGACCGTCGGCACCCCGAGCCGGCGCGCGGCGGCGAGCCCGCGTGCGCCGACCACGAACGGCGCGGCGAGGTGCACGACGTCCGGCCGGAACGCCCGCAGCGCCCGCAGGATCCGCCGGCTGGGCACACCGACCGGCATCGAGTTGACCACCGGCAGGTCGACGGCCGGGATCCGGACGACCGGGACCCCGTCGTACCCGGCCGGCTCACCCACGCCGGGCGCGATCACGACGACGTCGTGCCCGTTCCGGCGCAGGTGCTCGCAGACCCGCAGCACCGAGTTGGTGACGCCGTTGACCACCGGCAGGAAGCATTCCGAGACGATTGCGACGCGCACGTCGCCGAGCCTGGTCGGCGCGGGACGCCGCACCGGGTCGGCGGCGTGATCAGTGGCGGAACGCCTCGCGAACAACGGGTTCGCCCGCCCGGTGAATTGGTGTGACCGGCGCGGAGCCGTCACCTGCGCGTCGCGGCCGGGACACCGCGGACGCGCAGACTCGGCGCGCATGACGGCCGTCCCGCACACCGCCCGACCCGCTCCCCCGGTCGACCCGGCGCTGCTCTCCCGCGCGCTGGAGACGGCGGGCCGGCTCGCCAACGACGCCGCCGAGGTGATCACCGCGACCCTCGGGCGCGAGCGCGGCGGCACCCTCGACGCCCGGGCCAAGGCGAACCCGTTCGACTGGGTCACCGACACCGACCGCACCCTGGAACGGCACACCCGGCGGGTGCTGGCCGCCGAGTTCCCCGGCTACCCGGTGGTCGGCGAGGAGTACGGCTGGGGCGAGGGCCCCGCGCACCCCACCGCGGCCGGCATGCGCTGGGTGGTCGATCCGGTCGACGGCACGGCCAACTACGTCGCGGGGCTGCCGTGGTGCGCCTACAGCCTGGCCCTGGTCGACCCGGACGGACCGGCCGTCGGCGTCGTCGCCGACCCCGGACGCGGCCAGATCTACGCCGCCGCCCGCGGCCGCGGGTTCCGCGCGAACGGCGTCCCGGTGCCGGGCAGGAGGGCCTGCCGGGTGGCCGGGTCGCTGATCTGCGCCGAGGATCCCGACGCCGGGTTCGCCGCGCGCTGCCGGGCCGCGCACGCCGGGGTGCGGGTGCTCGGCTCGTCGGCGCTGGCGATCACCCAGGTGGCGCTGGGGCACGCGGTGGCCGCGGTGCTCGAGGGCTGTCACGAGTGGGACGTCGCCGGCGCGCTCTGCCTGGCCGCCGAGTCCGGGGCCGTGGTGCTCGACCGGGACGGCCGGGCCGCCGCCCTGCCGGAGGGCGGGATGCTGGTCGCCGCGCCGGACGTGGCGTCCGAGATGTACGCGCTCTGGCGGGGTTCGGTCTAGGCCTGCTCGCGGCGGGCGCGGCGGCGGCGCAGCGCCACCGTGGCCGGGCCGAACACCACCCAGACCGCGGCGATCCCGCCGGCGATCGGCAGGATGCCGTCCACCGCGGTGCGTCCGGCGACCCGGACGCGGGTGGGGTCGGTGGTGTCGTACTCGACGTAGATGTTCTCGCCCGGGGTGAGACCGACCGGGTAGTAGACGCCCCCGCCCGGGGTCTGCAGGCGGCCGCGGTCGTCGACGAACCGGACGAGGGTGCGCCAGTAGTCCGACCCGTCCAGCACCGTCGCCGCGGTGGTGGCGCGGTTGTCGTCGATGCGGGCGTCGTTGGCGAACGCACCGCCCAGCGACAGCAGCAGGAGCATGGTGAGCGTGAGCCCGACACCGGCGACGATCTCCGGCACGCGGTAACGCACCCGCCCCAGGAGGCGGAGCGCGGCGGCCCGGGTCTCGGTCAGCACGTCCTCGGTCGGACTCGTCACGGCCGCCGATTCTAGGGACGCCCGGACGCCGGGGTGTGGCCGGTGCCTCGCCCCGCCGACCCGACACCGCCACCGGCCGTTGCCTACGCTCGGGGTGTGACAGTCGCACCGGCCACCACCGCGCTGCGCGTCCGTACCCGCCCGCTCCGGATCGACGGGCCGTTGCTGGACGTGCTGCCCGAGGGCAGCGGTGCGCTGTCCTGGGTGCGCGGCGGTGAGGGCGTCGTCGGCTGGGGCGAGGCGGCCCGGTTCACCACGTCGGGCCCCGAGCGGTTCGCCGAGGCCGACCGCTGGTGGCGCTCGGTGGTCGACGCCTGCTCCACCCGGGACGAGATCCGGCTGCCGGGCACCGGGCCGGTCGCCTTCGCCTCCTTCACCTTCGACGACGCCTCCCCCGGCTCGGTGCTGGTGGTGCCGCGGGTCGTCGTCGGACGTCGGGGCCACCGCGCGTGGATCACCGAGATATCCCCCGCGTCGGAACCGGAGACGGCGCCGGAGCTGCCCGTGCCGTCCCCGGTCCGTCCCGACGGGCGGTTGCGCTACGCCGACGGCCAGGTCTCGTCGCACCGCTACCGCGCCGCCGTGACCGAGGCCGTCGGGCGGCTGCGCGCCGGGACGCTCGACAAGGTGGTCCTGGCGCACGACCTGCTGGTGCACGCCGAGGACCCGCTGGACGCCCGGTTCCTGCTGCACGGCCTGGCCGCGCGGTACCCGACGTGCTGGAGCTTCGCCGTCGACGGCCTGGTGGGGGCGACGCCGGAACTGCTGCTGCGGCTCGACGGGCGCACCGTCGAGTCCCGGGTGCTGGCCGGGACGATGTGGCCGGACTCCGAGGGCCTCACCGCCGCCGAGATCGGCGGCACGCTGTTCGCCTCGGCGAAGGACCGGCGCGAGCACGCCTACGCCGTCGACTCGCTGGCCGCCTCGCTGGCCCCGCTGGTGTGCGACCTGCAGGTGCCCGAGGCGCCGCAGGTCCTGACCCTGCCGAACGTGTCGCACCTGGCCAGCGACGTCCGCGCCCGCCTCGACCCGGCCCGGCCGGCGTCGCTGCTGACGCTGACCGGCGCGGTGCACCCGACCGCGGCCGTCGGCGGCACCCCGACCCCGGACGCGACCGCGCTGATCACCGAGATCGAGGGGCTCGACCGCGGCCGCTACGCCGGCCCGGTCGGCTGGGTCGACGCCGGCGGCGGCGGGGAGATGGGCCTGGCGCTGCGCTGCGCGGAGCTCGACGGTCGCACGGCGCGGCTGTTCGCCGGGTGCGGGATCGTCGCCGACTCGGACCCGGACTCCGAGGTGCGTGAGGCCGCGGCGAAGATGCGCGCCGTCCGTGAGGCTCTGGAGGGCTGACCCGGGGGCGGGACGCGCTCAGCCGAGGGCGTCCCGGATCTCGCGCCGCAGCGCCTCGTGCGTCCCGCGCAGGCCGGTGCGGGTCGCGGCCACCCGGAGCAGCCGGCGTCCGGAACCGGGGCGTGCGGCGAGCTCGGCCGGGTCGCCGGACCAGTTCCGCGCGTCCCAGCCGGCGGCGCGGGCCATGCCGAGCACGTCGACGCCGGTCGGGGTACCGAAGACCCGCTCGAACGCGTGCGCGTGCGCGTCGCCGCCCTGCTCGAGCAGGTGGAAGATGCCGCCGCCGTCGTCGTCGAGCACGACGACGGTGAGATCCGGCGACGGCTCGGACGGCCCCAGCACCAGGCCGGTCGTGTCGTGCAGCAGGGTGAGGTCGCCGAGCAGCAGCGCGGTCGGGCCGTCGTGGGCGAGCGCGGCGCCGACGGCGGTGGACACGGTCCCGTCGATGCCGGAGACGCCGCGGTTGGCGCGGATGACGAGACCGGGACGCGGCGCCGCGGCCAGCGCGACGTCGCGCACCGGGTTGGACGAGCCCAGCACCAGCTGCCCGCCGCCGGGCTGGGCCTCGACCAGCTCCCGGGCCAGCCGCAGGCCCGGCGCACCGGACCCGGGCTCGCGGTCCAGCGCAATGTCCAGTGTGGACGTAGCGCGACGGTCCGCATCGGCCCAGGCCCGGACGAAGTCCTGCGGCGGGTCGAGCGCGGGCAGCGCGCCGACGGCGCGCACGGTGCCCGGGACGTCGGTCCAGGGCGCCCCGTCCTGCCCGGGGTCGGCGTACACGGCGACGCCGGGGTCGGCGAGCAGCCGGGCCACCGACCGGTGCAGCGTCGGCCGGCCCAGGACCACGACCTGCTCGGGCCGCAGCGCGGGCAGGTCCAGCAGCCAGGGCGCGGTCCGCAGCGCGTGCGGCCACCACGGCGACGCCGGCTCCGCGACCAGCGGCGCACCGCCGAGCAGCCCGGGGCCGGCTCCCGGCCCACCCGTCCCGGCGACGACCACGGTGCGGGCCCGGGGGTCCAGCGGCAGCGGGGGCAGCGTCCGGACGGCGCGGGGTACGGCGGTCCAGGGACCGCCGCCGTCGCGCCCCGACGGAACGTCAGCCCCCGGGAGGGCCGGATCCCCATCGTCGTCGGGTACCAGCGGCTCGGCGTAGGGCAGGTTCAGGTGCACCGGGCCCGGCGCGCCGCCGGCCGCGCCGGTCGCCGCGGCCACCGCCCGGACCACCGCGGACCGCCACAGCCGGGCCTCGCCGTCGGCGGCGGTGGTCGGGACGGGCAGCGCTCCGGTCCAGCGCACCGCCGGACCGAACATCCCCGGCTGCACGACCGTCTGGCTCGCGCCGGTCCCGACCAGCTCCGGCGGCCGGTCGGCGGTCAGCGCGAGCAGCGGCACGCCGGAGTAGGCGGCCTCCAGCACGGCGGGGTGCAGGTTCGCGGCCGCCGTCCCGGACGTCACCACGACCGGCACCGGCCGTCCGGACGCCGCCGCGAGCCCGAGGGCGAGGAACCCGGCGGTGCGTTCGTCGATCCGGACGTGCAGGCGCAGCAGCCCGGCCGCGTCGGCGCGGGCCAGCGCGAACGCGGGTGGGGCGTTGCGCGAGCCCGGGCAGAGGACCGCGTCGGTGACCCCCGCGCGGACGAGCTCGTCGACGAGCACGCGGGCCTGGGCGGTGGAGCGGTTCACCCCTCGACCCTAGGAGAGAGGCGGCGATGACCTACGGCTGCAGGTACTCGAACGTCGTCGCGGCGGACGCGCCGGGCAGTCGCTCGGCCGCCTTCCGGGCCTCGTCCCGCAGGAACGTGTCCGGATCGGACATCGGTCCGGACAGCGCCTCCAGGTAGCGGGCGTGCGCGGCCAGGGACGCGACGGCGGCGTCCAGGTGGTCGGAGATGTCGACCGCGTGCCGGGCGTACGGCGACGCGGCCGCGGCGATCCCGCGCACGCCGTCCCAGCGCTCCCCGCCGGCGCCGGGGAAGATCCACCGGTTCGCCGCATCCCGGACCGCGTCGATCACCGCCCGGCCGACGGCGACGTGGTCCGCCTGGTCGGGGTACTCGCCGAGAACGTCCCAGTACCCGCGGTGGTTGCCGGTGACGACCAGCTGCGGCCGGTGCCGCCGGATCGCCGCGGCGATGTCGCGGCGCAGCGCGAGCGAGTACTCGACCAGGCCGTCGGGGTGGTCGAGGAACTCGCACCGGGTCACCCCGACCGCCGCGCAGGCCGCGCGCTGCTCGTCCTCGCGGACCCGGGCGCACTCGTCGGGACGGAGGGTGTCGATCCCCGCCTCACCGCGGGTGACCAGCAGGTAGGAGACCTCGCGGCCCTGCGCGGTCCAGCGGGCGACGGCTCCGGCGCCGCCGTACTCCATGTCGTCGGGGTGCGCGACCACGACCAGGGCACGATCGAAGTCCTCGGGCAACGGCAGGTAGTCGGCGTCGGCCATGCGGTCCAGTGTGGCCGTCCACGCCGCCGGGTGTGGCCCGGGCACGTCACGGTCGGCTCACGGATGTGGTCGCAGACGGTGAAATCGTGACACTTCCGACTTACTGTGACGCGACCGACAGCCAGTCTCACGATGGGGAGAGACCGTGTCCGACACGCAATCCGGGGCGCCCGCGCCGGACCAGGGAGGGTCCGGGGGATCGACCGCCACGGACCAGCCGCACACACCGATCGTGCGGGTCGTCTCCGCGAGCATGCTCGGGACCACGGTCGAGTGGTACGACTACTTCCTCTACGGCGTCGCCGCGGCGCTGGTCTTCCCGCAGGTGTTCTTCCCGGACACCGAGGGCGCCACCGGACTGCTGCTCTCGCTCGGCACCTTCGCGGTCGGCTTCATCGCCCGCCCGGTCGGCGGTCTGGTCTTCGGCCACTACGGCGACAAGATCGGCCGCAAGAAGCTGCTCGTGCTGTCGCTGATGATGATGGGCTTCGCGACGTTCGCGATCGGCCTGCTGCCCACGTACGGGCAGGTCGGGTTCCTCGCCCCGCTGCTGCTCGTGCTGCTCCGCCTGATCCAGGGCTTCGCGCTGGGCGGTGAGTGGGGCGGCGCGGTCCTGATCGTCTCCGAGCACGGCAAGCCGGAACACCGTGGCTTCTGGGCCAGCTGGCCACAGGCCGGCGCCCCGGCCGGCCAGCTGCTCGCCCAGGCGATGCTCGCGATCATGGCGTTCGCCCAGCCCGAGGAGCAGTTCCTGTCCTGGGGCTGGCGGATCCCGTTCCTGCTCTCCGCGGTCCTGGTGATCATCGGGCTCTGGGTGCGGCTCGCCGTCGAGGAGTCGCCGGTGTTCAAGGAGGCGCAGGCCAAGGCGGCCGAGCGCGCCGCTGCCGGTGAGAAGGAGACGATGCCGATCCTGGACGTCCTCAAGCAGTACCCGCGCGAGGTGCTGACCGCGATGGGCGCCCGCTTCGCCGAGAACGTCTCCTACTACATCTTCACCATCGTCATCGCGACCTACATGCAGGAGCAGTACGGCCTGCCGTCGTCGTTCGTGCTGGGTGCGGTGCTGATCGGCGCCGCGATCCACCTGGTGACGATCCCGCTGTGGGGTGCGCTGTCCGACCGGGTCGGCCGCAAGCCGGTGTACCTGTTCGGCGCGGCGGGCGTCGGCGTCTGGGCGTTCGTGTTCTTCTTCCTGCTCGACACCCAGAGCTTCGCGCTGACCGCGCTGGCCGTCAGCGTCGGGCTGGTGCTGCACGGTGCGATGTACGGCCCGCAGGCGGCGTTCCTGTCCGAGCTGTTCGGGACCAAGGTGCGCTACTCCGGCATCTCGATCGGCTATCAGCTGGCCTCGGTGTTCGCCGGTGGTCTCGCGCCGCTGATCGCGGCGTCGCTGCTGGTCGCGACCGGGTCCGGTTACGCGATCGCCGCCTACATCGCGGCCAGCTCGGTGGTGACGATCATCGCGGTCGCGCTCTACTCCGAGACCCGCACCCGCCGGCTCGACGCCGACGACGCGCTCGCCCGCAACTGAGCGCACCCTGCACCCGGCTCCCGGGAGGCGTAGAACGGGCTCGTCCGAGTTTCTCGTCTCCCGGGAGCCGCCGCATGCCCCGCACCGACCTGACGATCCCCACCCCGGACGGTGACGCCCCGGCGTCGCTGCACACCCCGGACGGCGCCGGTCCGTGGCCGGGGGTGCTCTTCTACTCCGACGCCGGCGGGCCCCGGCCCGCCATCCACGACATGGCCGAGCACCTGGCCTCGCTCGGGTACGCGGTGCTGCTGCCCGACGTCTACCACCGGCACGGCGACTGGGCCCCGTTCGACTTCGCCACCGCGTTCTCCGACGACGACGAGCGGGCGCGGCTGATGGGGATGGTCGGCTCGCTGGAACCCGGCCTGGTCGCGATCGACGCCGAGGCCTGGGTGAGCGCCCTGCTCGACCGGCCCGAGGTCACCGGGCCCCGGATCGGGGTCACCGGGTACTGCATGGGCGGGGTGATGAGCCTGCGCACCGCCGGCACCCAGCCGGAACGGGTGGCCGCGGCCGCGGCGTTCCACCCGGGCAACCCGGCCACCGAGGACACGACGAGCGTGCACCGGCTCGCCGACCGGATGCGGGCCACCGTCTACGTCGCGGGCGCGGAGGACGACCGGTCCTTCCCCGACGAGCAGAAGAAACGGCTGGACGAGGCACTGCACGACGCCGGGGTCGGCTACACGCTGGAGACCTACCCGGCGGCGCACGGATTCGCCGTCCCGGACGCCCCCTCGTACGACGACGCCGCCGCGCAGCGGCACTGGGCCGCGCTGCAGAACCTGTTCGCCGGCGCCCTGTAGATCACGCCACCGGGTAGCGTTCCGCGGGACATGAGCGCGACCCTGCATGCCTCCGGCCTGGCCGCCGGGCACGGCGACCGTCCCCTGTTCTCCGGCCTCGACCTCGTCGTCGCTCCCGGCGACGTGATCGGGCTGGTCGGCGCCAACGGCGCCGGCAAGTCCACCCTGCTGTCGATCCTGGCCGGCACCCGCCCGCCCGACGCGGGGACGCTGACCCTCGCCCCGCCGGACGCGACGATCGGGCACCTGCCGCAGGAGCCGGACCGCCGGCCCGGGGAGACCGTCGCGGAGTTCCTGGCCCGGCGCACCGGCGTCACCGCGGCCCAGTCCGCGATGGACGCCGAGGCGGAGGCGCTCGGCGCGGGCGTCACGGGGGCCGACGACCGGTACGCCGTCGCTCTGGACCGCTGGCTCGCGCTCGGCGGCGCCGACGTCGACGAGCGGGCCGGCGACGTCCTGCGGCAGGTCGGGCTGGACGCCGCCCCCGGCGCGCCGATGACCGGGCTCTCCGGCGGGCAGGCCGCGCGGGCGAACCTCGCCGCGCTGCTGCTGTCCCGCTACGACCTGCTGCTGCTCGACGAGCCGACCAACGACCTCGACCTGGACGGCCTGGAACGGCTCGAGGCGTTCGTCGGGGCGCTCGGACGCCGTGGCGGGACGCCGACCGTGCTGGTCAGCCACGACCGCGAGTTCCTGTCCCGCACCGTGAACCGGATCGTCGAGCTGGACCTCGCCCAGCAGCGGGTCGGTGTCTACGACGGCGGCTACGAGGCCTACCTGGCCGAACGGGAGCTCGCCCGCCGGCACGCCCGCGAGGACTACGAGTCCTACGCGGACAAGCTCTCCGGGCTCCAGCAGCGCGCCGTCATGCAGCGCAACTGGATGGCCCAGGGCGTGCGGAACGCGCGGCGCAAGACCAAGGACCCGGACAAGAACGTGCGGGCGCTGCGCGCCGAGTCCAGCGAGAAGCAGGCCGCGAAGGCCCGGCAGACCGAGCGTGCGATCGAGCGGCTCGAGGTCGTCGAGGAACCGCGCAAGGAGTGGGAGCTGCGGATGACGATCGCGTCCGCACCCCGGTCGGGCGCGGTCGTCGCGCGGGCCGACGGCGCGCTCGTGCGGCGCGGGGACTTCGTGCTCGGGCCGGTCACGGCGCAGGTCGAGTGGGCCGACCGGGTGGTGGTCACCGGCGGGAACGGCGCCGGCAAGTCGACCCTGCTCGGGCTGCTGCTCGGCCGGGTGACACCGGACTCGGGCTCCGCGGGACCCGGATCCGGGGTGGAGGTCGGCGAGGTCGCCCAGGCCCGTGACGCGTTCCTCGGCGAGCAGACGGTGCTGCGGGCCTTCGGCGAGCAGGTGCCGGACTGGCCCGAGTCCGAGGTCCGGACGCTGCTGGCCAAGTTCTCGCTCACGTCCGGCCAGGTGCTGCGGACGGCCGGGTCGCTGTCGCCGGGCGAGCGGACCCGGGCCGCGCTGGCGCTGCTGCAGGCCCGCGGGGTGAACCTGCTGGTGCTCGACGAGCCGACCAACCACCTCGACCTGCCCGCGATCGAGCAGCTGGAACAGGCGGTCGACGCCTTCGAGGGGACCCTGCTGCTGGTCACCCACGACCGGCGGATGCTCGACACCGTCCGCGCCACCCGCCGGTGGGAGATCCGCGACGGTCGTCTGCACGAGCGCTGACGGACACGAGCACCGACAGGGCTGAGCCCCACCCGCCTGTCAGGCGGATGGGGCTCGGCCGGTCTCGGGAGGCCGGGTCAGGCGTTCTCGGGCTCGACGGCCTCGGACTGCTCGACGACGGCGAAGCGCAGCTCCTCCTCACCGGCCTCGGTCGTGACCGGCTGCACGTCGAGCACCTTGTCGTCCAGGATCTGGGCCGCGGCGGGCTCCAGGAACACCGAGATGCCCTCCCCGCGCAGGACGGTGTCCTGCTCGTCGGCCGCCTGGGCCAGCGCCAGCTCCAGGCCCTCGGCCGGGTCCGGCGCGGTGATGCGCAGGCCGCCCGCGTCGGGCAGCTCGGCGTCGGTGCTCAGGGTCTTGATCGCCTCGGCGGCGTTCTCCGTGATCGCCAACATTGGCCCCACCGTACGGACGACGTGGCACACGTCCACCGCGGTACCCCGCCGGCCACCACGTTCGGGGGGCGGATGGCGCCGTGCCCTCCGGGAACGTGGACCGTGAGCTAGGTCACGACGCCCGCCGGGGCGCGTGCCCCGGCCACGTCATCACCGCCCCGATCCGCCCCGGTCCCGAGACGCCGCTCCAGGAAGCCCTCCAGGTGCCCCAGCACGGTCCCCGGGTGGCTCTCGATGAGGAAGTGACCACCTCCGGGAACCAGGTGGATCTCGGCGTCCGGTAGGTCCCGGGCGAACGCCCGGGCCCCGGCCGGACCGAAGATCTCGTCGTTCTCCCCCCACACGGCGAGCAGCGGGACCTGGGTCTCCCGGAACCAGGCGTGCAGGCGCGGGTAGAGCGGCACGTTCGTCGCGTAGTCGCGGAACAGGCTCAGCTGCGCGGCCTCCGACCCGTGACGCGCCATGGACGCCGCGTCGATCGTCCAGGTGTCCGGGTCGACGAGCTCGGGCCGGTCCACACCGTGCAGGTACTGCCACCGGATCGCCGGCTCGCCGAGCGCACCACGCACCGCGGGCTCGGTGTCCGGTCCGGGCGCGCGGGAGTAGGCCCACACCGGCGCCCAGAACTCCTCGACGAACCCGTCGTCGTAGGCGTTGCCGTTCTGGCTGATCACCGCGGTGATCGCCGACGGCCGGCGCAGCGCGAGCCGCCACGCGATCGGTGCGCCGTAGTCCTGCACGACGACCGCGAAGCGCTCGACGCCCAGCTCGTCGAGCAGCGCCTCGGTGACGTCGGTCAGCGCGTCGAAGGTGTAGTCGAACTCGTCGGCCGCGGGCGCGTCGGAGTGGCCGAACCCGATGTGGTCGGGCGCGATCACGCGGTAGCGCTCGCCAAGTGCCGGGATGAGCGCCCGGTACATCCGCGAGCTGGTCGGGAACCCGTGCAGCAGCAGGACGACGGGGCCGTCGGGCGGTCCCGACTCCCGGACGAACACCCGGCGCCCGGCCACCGCGTGGTGCCGGTAGGAGACCTCGGCCATTACAACCTCCTAAAGACGTTTTGATGGTTAGAGACCAGCACACGTCGTCGCCCGGGTCAAGCCGTGCGGACGGTTACGCTGTCGGCATGGTCGATCCGCGTCCGCTGACGGGTGAGCCGTTGCCGCTGGATCTGCTGAACACCCGGTGGATCTCGCACGGCGACGAGCACGACCTGCTGGCGAGCCCGGACGGCGTCGCCACCTGGCTCGCCGCGCACGGCCTCGGCGAGCACGACGGGGAACGGACCGGTGCGGCGCTCCGGCAGGCCCGCACGGTCATGGCCGACCTCCTGCGCGAGCCGACGGCCGCGCACGGGGTCGCGTTCGACGAGCTCCTCGCCCGCGGCCGGCTGCGTCGCGGGTACGACCCGGACGGCGACGCCGTGACCCGCCCCGAGACCGACGACCCCGCCTGGCTACCGGCGTGGACCGCCGCCGAGGCGTTGCTCCGGCTGCTGGAGACCACGCCCGGCCGGATCCGGCGGTGCGACCACGACGCCTGCGTCCTGCACTTCCTCGACACGAGCCGTAACGGGACCCGGCGCTGGTGCTCGATGGCGTCCTGCGGCAACCGCGCGAAGTCGAACCGGCACTACGCCCGCACTCGCGAGGCCTAGACGCACGACGGCCCGGTCGCTCCTCGGGAGCGACCGGGCCGTGCTCGCGGGATCGTGCGGACGGTCAGCCGTTGTCGTCGGGGTTCGGACCGATCCGCTTGCCGGTGTGCAGCTTCTCGATCGCGGCGACGTCGTCGTCGGACAGCGAGAAGTCGAAGATCTCGGAGTTCTCCTTGATCCGCTCCGGGTTGTTCGACTTCGGGAACACGATGTTCCCGAGCTGGACGTGCCAGCGCAGGACCACCTGGGCGCCGCTCTTGCCGTACTTCTCCGCCAGCTCGGCCAGCTCCGGCGCGTCGAGCAGGCCCTTGCCCTGGCCGATCGGGCTCCACGCCTCGGTCGCGATGCCGTGCTTCCGGTGGTATTCGCGGAGGTCGTGCTGGACCAGGTGCGGGTGGAACTCGATCTGGTTGATCGCCGGCACGGTCGAGGTCTCCTGCGCGAGGCGCTCGAGGTGCGGGATCTGGAAGTTCGAGACGCCGATGGAGCGGGCCTTCCCGGCCTGCCGGGCGTCCTCGAAGCCCTGCCAGGTCTCGACGTAGCGGTCCTGGGTCGGCTGCGGCCAGTGGATCAGGTAGAGGTCCACGTAGGAGAGGCCGAGCTTGTCCAGGCTGGTGTCGAGGCGCTCCACGGCCTCCTCGCGGCCGTGGCCGTCGTTGTTCAGCTTGGTGGTGATCCACAGCTCGTCGCGCGGGATCCCGGAGTCGGCGATCGCCTGTCCGACGCCCTCCTCGTTGCCGTACATCTGCGCGGTGTCGATGTGCCGGTAGCCCACGTCCAGGGCCGCCGTGACCTTCTCCGCGGTGGTGCCCTGCTCGATCTGGAAGACACCGAAGCCCAGCTGCGGGATCTCGCGGCCGTCGTTCAGCGTGATGGTGGGAATGGCCATGGCCGGTGTCTACCCGCGGGGCGCGGGGTGCATGCCCGGTCGTGGGATGGGCCTCGACCGGGAATACGTCCGGGAATGTCTCAGACCCAGACCCGGGCGACGGCGGCCGCGGCGTCGGCGGCCTGGGCCCGCCCGGCCCGGGCGGCGGGTGCCCGGCGGGCCGGGTCGAGCGTGTTGCGCCCGAAGGCCTGCCGGGCCCGCCGGTCCGGTTCGACGAACGCGACCTCGGAAGCGGCGGCCAGCGCCTCGGCCTGCACGCCGGGTGGGGTCGCGGCGCCGAAGCCGCCGGTCAGCGGCGCGAGGACGACCACCCGCCCGTAGCCGGCGGCGAGGTCGGCGTTGGCCATCGAGCGGGCGCCGCCGTCGATCCAGCGGGTCCCGGCCGCGGTGACCGGGGGCCAGATGCCGGGCACGGCGCAGCTCGCGGCGACCACGGTGACGAGCGGGACGCCGTCGTCCCGGCCGAATGCGCGGAAGGCGCCCGTGTGCGCGTCGACGGCGGTGATCCGCAGGTCGCGACCGGTGGGCCAGTCGGCGTCGCCGAGCCGGGAGCGCATGACCGCGATCCGTTCCGTCTCGGGCACGGTGTCGGCGGCGAGGGCGAGCCGGCCGATCCGGGCCCGGACGAGCTGCGCCTGCCGGGGGCCGGCCAGCGCGGCGATCCCGATCCGGGCCGCCTGCCAGACGCCCAGGTTCGCGGCGACCTCCCCGGACGGCGGGGCGAGCTGGGTCTCCAGCAACGCCTGCGGGTCGCGTCCGGCGGCCAGGTTCGCGCCGACTACCGACCCGGCCGACGTCCCGACGACGAGGTCGGCCCGGCTCAGGTCGACGCCGTGCGCGGCGAGGCCGGCGACCAGCCCGTACATCCAGGCGATCCCGGTGATCCCGCCGCCGCCCAGCACCAGCGCCCGTCGCTCGTCGCCCATCGGTCCTCCGCTCCGCCGGGTGATCACCATCGCTCCGCCGCTCCCACCGTGCCAGAGCCGGTGACCCGACGTCCGCACGCCGGTGTTCCGCACGTGCTCAGGCGGAGCGCGCGTTCTCGGCGCGGACCCACAGGGCGATCACGACCACCGCCACGACCTCGGTCAGCGCGAGACCACGCTGGACCAGTCCGATCGGGACGAACCGCCACCAGGGGACCCCGGTGTACGGGGCGCTGAACACGCCGATCACGAACGGGGACAGCCAGAGCACCGAGGCGACCGCCGCGAGGACCGCCGCGACCGCCCAGCCCCGGCCGGCGGCACGCCGGGCCGGCACGGCACCGGCCACGGCTTCCGGCCCGGCGTCCGCCGCTGCGTGTCCGGCCGACACCCGGGCGGCGGTCGCGCCGCGCCGGACCCCGGGGACGGCGAGCGCCAGGACCGCGACCGGCAGGACGGTGAAGGCGACCAGGCCGGCGTAGAGGTGCACCAGCCCGGACGGCGTCGCGCCCACCGACCAGTCGACCTTCTCGAACGCGACCACCAGCACCAGCGCGACGATCCACGTCGCGAACCCCGCCGCGGCGACCGAGCGGGCCGCGATCAACCCCGAGCGGATCCCGCCGGCCAGCACGCAGGCCGAGCCCGCGGCGAGGGCGAGGACGCCGCCGTCGAACAGCGGGGTGAACCCGCCCAGGCCGTAGGCGCTGATCGTGCTGCGCACCGGGTCCACGTCGGGGGAGACCAGGTGCTGGGCGCCGATCAGCAGCACCGCCAGCGCCGCGCCCGCCACCCCGAGCGTGCCGAGGAGGCGTGGCGTCACCCGCGCAGCGCCCGGACGGCGATCTGGGCCAGGTGCACCGGCTCGCGTTCCCCGGCCTGGCGGACCTGGGTGCGGCAGGAGTAGCCGTCCGCGAGCAGGGCGACCGACGGATCGGCGGCCCGGACCGCGGGCAGCAGGGCCCGCTCGGCGCAGGCCATCGAGACGTCGTAGTGGCCGTCCTCGAAGCCGAAGTTGCCGGCCAGGCCGCAGCAGCCGGAGTCGAGCACGGTCGCGTCCACCCCGAGGGCGGCCAGCACCGCGCGGTCCGGTGTGGAGCCGAGCTCGGCGTGCTGGTGGCAGTGGATCTGCACCAGGGCGGCGCCGTTGCCCTCACCGGCGGCGGCCGAGAGCTCGTCGGTGTGCCGGGCGAGCAGCTCGGCGAACGTCGACACCTGCTGTTCCAGCAGCGTCACCCGGGGCTCGTCGGGCAGCAGCTCCGCGGCGTCCGACCGCAGCGCGGCGGTGCAGGACGGCTCCAGCCCGACCACCGGGATGCCGGCGTCGAGTGCCGGGCCGATCGCGCGCAGGCTGCGGGCCAGCACCCGTCGCGCCGCGGTGACCTGGCCGGTGGAGGTCCAGGTCAGTCCACAGCAGACGTTGCTCGGCGGCAGCTCGACCCGGTAGCCGAGCGCGGTGAGCACCGCGACGGCGTCGGCGGCGATGTCCGGGTCGAAGTGGTCGGTGAAGGTGTCGGTCCACAGCAGCAGCGGACCGCGGCTGCCGGGTTCGACCCCGAGGTCGGGGACACCGGTCGACGCGGCCCCGCGGGCGGCGCGGGCGGTGTAGGTCTCGCGGGCGATCGGCGGGATGGCCCGGCGGGCGTCGATCCCGCCGGCCTTCTTCGCGACCTTCGCCAGGAACGGGACCCGGGCGAGCCGGTTGAGCCCGTCGACGGCGGCGGCGGGCAGCGTCCCGACGATCCGCATCCAGCGCGGCAGCGCGCCCATCGAGTAGTGCGCGCGGGGCCGCAGCTTGCGGTGGTAGCGGTTCGCCAGGAACTCGGTCTTGTACGCGGCCATGTCGACGCCGACCGGGCAGTCGGACTTGCATCCCTTGCAGGACAGGCAGAGGTCGAGGGACTCGGCGACCTCGTCGGACTGCCAGCCGTCGGAGATGATCTCGCCGTTCGCCATTTCGAAGAGAAGCCTCGCGCGGCCGCGGGTGGAGTGCTTCTCCTCCTTGGTGACATTCCAGCTCGGGCACATCACCCCGGAGCCGGTGTCGACGGCGCACTTGCCGACGCCCAGGCAGCGGCGGGTCGCGCGGTGGAAGGAGCCGCGGTCGTGGGTGAAGGCGAGCTTCGGCTCGTCGGGCATGGTCGGCATGCCGAGCTGGACGCGCAGGTTCTCGTCCATCGTGGCCGGCCGGACGACGCGGGCCGGGTTCATCCGGTCGTCCGGGTCCCAGATCGCCTTGAACTCCTCGAACGCGGTGATGATCTGCGGCGGGTACATCCGGGGCAGCAGCTCGGCGCGGGCCTGGCCGTCGCCGTGCTCGCCGGACAGCGACCCCCCGTGCGCGACGACGAGGTCGGCGGCGTCGGTCATGAACGCCCGGAAGTTCGCGATGCCGGACTGGGTCAGCAGGTCGAAGTCGATCCGGACGTGCAGGCAGCCGTCGCCGAAGTGGCCGTAGTAGATGCCCTTGCGCCCGTGGGACTCGAGGACCTTGTCGAACTCGCGCAGGTAGGCGCCGAAGCGCTCCGGCGGGACCGCGGCGTCCTCCCAGCCCGGGTAGGCCTCGCCGCCGTCGGTGGAGCGGGTGACCAGCCCGGCGCCCTCCTCGCGGATCTTCCACAGCGCGGCCATCTGCCTCGGCTCGGACACCACGACCGACCCGGTCGTGTACGCGCCCATCGCGGTGACGACGGCGTGCGCGGCCGCCTCGGCCTCCGCGCGGTCGGCGCCGCCGGTCTCGACGTAGAGCCAGCCCTTACCTGAAGGCAGCATCCGCGAGGCCGTCTCGTTCGGGCGCAGCGCGCGCAGCGAGGCGATCAGCCCGGCGTCCATCCCCTCGATGGTCAGTGGCCGCTGTTCGCGGACGATCATCACGTTGTCCGCGGCGTGGTAGGCGTCCGGGAAACCGAGCACGGCCAGTGCCCGTGCCGGGGGCGAGGGCACCAGGTCGACCGTGGCCGAGAGGATCGTGGCGCAGGTGCCCTCGGTCCCGACCAGCGCCTTGGCCAGGTTCACGTTCCCCGGCACGAGCTGGTCGAGGTTGTAGCCCGACACCCGGCGGGTGAGCTCCGGGACGTGCGCCGCGACGTCGTCGGCGGTCCGGGCACCCAGCGCCCGCAGCGCGTCCGGGATGGCGCCGGTCTCGGTGCCGTCGCCGCCCAGGGTGATCCGCTCGCCGCGGTAGGTGAGCACGTCGAGGGACCGGACGTTGTCCACGGTCTTGCCCCACGCCACCGAGTGCGACCCGCAGGCGTTGTTGCCGATCATCCCGCCGATCGAGCAGCGGTTGTGCGTCGACGGGTCCGGGCCGAAGGTCAGCCCGTGCGGCTTCCCGGCGTCGCGGACGGCGTCGCACACCGCGCCGGGCTGGACCGTGGCGGTCCGCGCGTCCGGGTCGACGGAGGTGATCGCGTCCATGTGCGCGCGGAAGTCGAGCGCCACCGCGGTGTTCACCGCGTTGCCGGCGATCGAGGTGCGCGAGCCCACCGGGTACACCGGCACGTCGTGGCTGCGGCACACCGCCATCGCGGCCTCGACGTCGGCGGCGTCGCGCGGCTGGATCACGCCGATCGGGACGCCCCGGTAGTTCGACGCGTCCGCGGACCACATGGCGCGGCTGGACGCGTCGAACCGGACCTCGCCGCCGATGGCGGAGCGCAGGTCGTGCTCCAGGGCGCGGTACGCGCTGCTCGCACGGGTGGTGGTGGGGCGCGGGACGCTCTCCGTACTCACACGTCCGACGCTACCCCCGCGCGTCGGGTCACCAGTTCTCGACCGAGTTGGTGAGGATGGCGGCGATGTCGTCCTCGGTCGGCGTCCTCGGGCAGGTGGCCAGCAGCCGCTGCTGCTTCATCGTCCCCGGCACGAGGTCCGGCACGTCGGACTCGGTGTAGCCGACGCCGCCGATCCCGTTCGGGATGCCGATGTCGCGCATCAGGTCCACCAGCACCGACGGCAGTTGCTCGCGCTGGTCGTTGCGCTTCTCCGCCCGCGGGGCCATCAGCTCGGCCGCCTTGAGGTGCCGGTCGGGCGCGGACTCGAAGGAGAACCGGAACGCCTCCGGTGCGGTCAGCGACACCGACATCCCGTGCGGGACCATCGCCTCGTCCTGCGGGTAGCCCGACGGCCGGAAGTCGCGCACCATTCCGGCGATCGGGTAGGCGTTGGCGTGCGGGATGTGTACCCCGGAGTTGCCGAAGCCCATACCGGCGAAGGTGGCGGCCATCATCATGTTCGACCGGGCCTCGACGTCGTCGGCACCGCGGTGCACCGCGTCCCGGAACGACTGCGCGAGCAGCGTCATCGCCTTCTCGCACCACAGGTCCGACACCGGGTTCGAGCCGCAGTAGGTGACCCGCTCCTCAGGCTTCTTCCGGTCGAACGTCGCGTACCAGCGGGCGGTGTAGGACTCCAGGGCGTGACAGACGATGTCCATTCCGGACGCCGCGGTGACCTCGGGCGGCAGCGACATCGTGAGCAGCGGGTCGACCACGGCCAGGGTCGGGCGCAGCCGCCAGTGGCTGATCCCGGTCTTGACCTTCATCGAGAGGATGTCCAGCACGCACATCGCGGTGGACTCCGAGCCGGTGCCCGCCGTCGTCGGGACGGCGATCAGCGGCTTGAGCGGCCCCTCCGGGATCTTCGCGTTCCCGATCGGCTTGTTGATGAAGTCCATCAGCTCGCCCGGCCCGCTGGTCAGCAGGTTGATGGCCTTGGCGGTGTCGATCGCCGACCCGCCGCCGACGGCGACGAAGCCGTCCCAGGGGCCCTGTGCCCGGGCGTACTCGGTGGCCTTGGTCATCGAGTCGTCGGTCGGCTCGACGTGCACCCCGTCGAAGATCTCCGTCTCGATCTTGTGGGCGGCCAGCGAGTCGGCGATCCGCTCGGGCGCGCCCAGCGCCCGCACCCCCGGGTCGGTGACGATCAGGACGCGGCCCACCCCGTAGGCCGACATCTCGAAGCCGATCTCGTCGATCGCCCCGGCGCCGAACTTCAGCGGCGGCGCACCCCACGTGAAGATCGTTTCCTCGGTCGGGACGGCCTGCGGCGTCGTCATGGGACGGTCCTCCTGGCTCCGGCACGGCATCGGGCGGGTCTCGGGGGCGAGTCTGCCGTCTGGGTCCGCGCCGCGCACCCGGCGAGACCGGCCCGGAGTGATCCGACCCGGCCGTGCCGAGCACATAGGGTGCGCCGCATGCCCGTCTCCGAGATCTTCGACGCCGACGCCTGGACCGAGGTCGAGGGGTTCGACTTCACCGACATCACCTACCACCGCGCCCGCAGCACCGGCGCGGTCCGGATCGCGTTCGACCGCCCCGAGGTCCTCAACGCCTTCCGACCCGGCACCGTCGACGAGCTCGCCACCGCCCTGGAACACGCCCGCACCAGCGCCGACGTCGGCGCTGTTCTGCTCACCGGCAACGGCCCCTCACCCAAGGACGGCAAGCGCGCCTTCTGCTCCGGCGGGGACCAGCGGATCCGCGGCCGTACCGGCTACCAGTACGCCGACGGCGACACCGCCGAGACCGTCCAGCAGGGCCGGGCCGGGCGGCTGCACATCCTCGAGTGCCAGCGCCTGATCCGGTTCATGCCCAAGGTCGTCATCGCCGTGGTCAACGGCTGGGCCGCCGGCGGCGGGCACTCGCTGCACGCCGTCGCCGACCTGACCCTGGCCTCGGCCGAGCACGCCCGGTTCAAGCAGACCGACGCCGACGTCGGGTCGTTCGACGGCGGCTACGGCTCGGCCTACCTGGCGAAGCAGGTCGGCCAGAAGTTCGCCCGGGAGATCTTCTTCCTCGGCCGGACCTACACCGCCGAGCAGATGCACCACATGGGCGCGGTGAACGAGGTCGTCCCGCACGCCGAGCTGGAGTCCACCGCACTGCAGTGGGCCACCGAGATCAACGGAAAGTCCCCGCAGGCCCAGCGGATGCTCAAGTACGCCTTCAACCTCGCCGACGACGGCCTGGTCGGCCAGCAGCTCTTCGCCGGCGAGGCCACCCGGCTGGCGTACATGACCGACGAGGCGGTCGAGGGGCGGGACTCGTTCCTGCAGAAGCGGGAACCGGACTGGTCGCCGTTCCCCTGGCACTACTGAGGTAGCGGAGGGTCAGCCGGTCGCCGGGCGCGGACGCGGGACCGGCGACGGCCGGACCTGCGCGGGCACACCGGTGATCGGCTCGAACGCCAGCGCGGCGAGCTCCCGGGCGACGACGCGGTGGTCGGTACCCGGCCGCGGCCGGCACCGCAGCGAGCGGGGGGCACCGGTCGGGGACGAGATCGGGGATCGGGTCTGCAGCATCGGGAAGCTCCTTGTCGAGCCGGGGAGGCGGGTCGCGCGGGGCGGGCCGCCGGGGGTGCGCGACCGCTCTCGATGCGTTCGTCGTCGCCCGCACACGCGGTGTTGCAGGTTCGCGCGACGGTTAACCACAACTGATGAAAGGGCCGGATGGAGGTCACCGGCAGTGATGATCATCACTCGTGGCACGCTCGTCCGGTGGACGTGCGTGCGGTCGGGGTCGACGGGTCACCGGAATCGGTTGCCCGGCTGGGTGTCGCGCTCCGCGCCGCGGTCGACGGCGACGGGCCCGCGGTGCTGCCCGTCCGGGCCCGCCCGGGCGACGAACCGCCGCTGCCGGAGCCGGTCGCCCGGGCGGTCGCCGAGGAGGCGGTGCCGGACGGGCTCGCCGTCGTCGTCGCCACCTCGGGGTCGACCGGGAGGCCCAAGCACGTCGCGCTGACCGGGGCCGCGCTGCGCGCGTCCGCGGCGGCCACCGAGGCCCGCCTGGGTGGGCCGGGGACCTGGTTGCTCGCGCTGCCCGCCGAGCACGTCGCGGGCGTACAGGTGCTGCTGCGGGCGCTGCTGGCCGGGAGTCCGGCGGTGGTGCAGGACGTCCGCGAGGGGTTCCGCCCGGACGGGCTGACCCGGGCGACCGGCCGGATGCGGCACGGCGCGCGCCGCTACACCAGCCTCGTCCCCACCCAGCTCGCGCGGGTGCTCGAGCACGGTTCGGCCCCGCTGCACGCCCTCGCCGGGTACGACGCCGTCCTGATCGGCGGAGCGGCACTGGACCCCGGCCTGCGGGCGCGGGCCGAGGAGGCCGGGGTCCGGGTCGTCGCCACCTACGGGATGAGCGAGACCTGCGGCGGCTGTGTCTACGACGCCGTGCCGCTGGACGGCGTCACCGTCACGATCGAGCCCGGCTCGGGACGGGTGGTCCTCGGCGGGCCGATGCTCGGCGCGGGCTACCTCGGGGCGCCGGCGGCCACCGCCGACGCGTTCGGGCCCGACGGGTTCCGGACCAGCGACCTCGGCCGGCTGGACGCCGACGGGTCGCTGACCGTTCTGGGCCGGGCGGACGACGTCGTCACCACCGGCGGCGAGAAGGTCGCCCCGGCTGCGGTGGAGCGAGCCCTGCTGCGCGTGCCCGGCGTGCGGGCCGCCTGCGTCGTCGGGTTGCCGGACGACGAGTGGGGCCAGGTCGTGGCCGCGCTGGTCGTCACCGACGCCGCGGGCCCGGCCGACGACGCGCTGCGCGACGCGGTGCGCGAGGCGTGCGGTCGCGCCGCGGTGCCCCGGGTGCTGCACCGGGCCGCCGCGGTGCCCGAACGCGGGATCGGCAAACCCGACCGCGTCGCGGTCGCCGCGCTGTTGTCGGGAACGGGCTGACGAACCGGCCGGGTCACCCACCGGTCGCACAGAGCGAGCGGACCGGCCACACCACCCCCGACGGGCGCCACCCGACCCGGTGAGATCGAGGTACACACCTTGGGGTCGGTTCACGCTGCGTGCGTTGCGGGCGCTCCCGACATCGAGTGTGCTTCATCCACTGGCGACACAGGGGCCACACCGATTCACAGGAGTCACAGGCTTCACGAGCCTCGCCGCCGCCGTCCGTACGACGCACACCGATCCACCGGGGGTTGTCCCTATGCGCACCACCACGCGAGCCGGGCTGCGGGGCCTGGGCCTGCTCACCGCGACCACCGCGCTCTGCGCGGTCGCCGTGGTGCCGGCCGCGGCCTCCGAACCGGGCACGACGTGGCAGCCGGACCTGTCCGGCGGCAGCGGCACCGGGATCGTCGTGGGCGGCGGTGCGGCGCGGTTCGACCCGGCCGGCGCCGTCGGGGCGCCTCTCGAGGAGGGCGGCGCCGAGGCGGCCGGCGGCACCGGGGCCGACCCGGACGGCGGCCTCGACATCGTCCCGACCGGGCTGCTCACCCTCGAGTCGCGCGAGCTCGACGTCGCCACCCGGGAGGTCGGCGCCACCCTCGTCTCCGACACCCCGCCGGGCTCGACCGCCTCGATCGACGTCCGCGGCCGGCGCGACGGCGGCGGCTGGACCGAGTGGATCCCGGCCGAGGCCGTCGGGTCCGGCGAACGGGCTCGGGTCGAGCTGCCCGAGGCCGTCGGCGAGGTGCAGGGCCGGGTGGTGCTCACCGCGACCGGCGACGCCCCGTCGGTGCGGGAGGTCACCCTGTCCGCGGTCTCCGCGCCCGCGGTGGAGAGCGAGGTGGACACCGAGACGGCGGCCCGCAGCTACTCGGTCTTCGCGACCCGCGAGGGCCTGGTCGGGGGCATCACCGCGAACGGCCACCAGATCGTCGAGCGGGACCGGTTCGTCGCGCTGCCGTCGCGGCGCGCGCTGTCCCCCAAGGGCACCGACGACTACTCGGTCAAGATCTGCGTCCCCGGCGGGCGGTGCGCGTTCGCGCCGGTCTGGGACGTCGGCCCGTGGAACATCAAGGACGACTACTGGAACCCCTCGCACGAGCGCGAGATGTGGAAGGACCTGCCGCAGGGCGTCCCGCAGGCGGCCGCCGCCCGTGAGGGACACAACGGCGGGAAGGACGGCTACGGCCGCGAGGTGCTCAACCCCGCCGGGATCGATCTCGGCGACGGGCTCTTCTGGGACGTGCTCGGGCTGGTCGACAACGCCCAGGTCCAGGTGGACTACCTGTGGACCGGCTCGCAGCGGCTGTCCACGATCCTGCCGGACATCGACGAGGTCGACGTCCTCGCGCTGCCGGAGGAGGGCGCCGATGTCGTCGGGGCCGCGATGGAGTCGTCCGGTGTCCCGGTGGAGTGCGTCGCGGGCCGTGCGGGTGACGGAGCCGAGGCGACCGGCTTCGTGCGGGTCGGGGACGGCCAGTACGTCCCGGCCTCCGCGCTGACCGAGGTGCCCGCCGACCTGCCGGCCTGCGCGGCCTCCGCGCCGGCACCGGCCGGCGACGCACCCGCAGGCGACGCACCCGCCGCCGAGCAGTAGTCGGCGCACCGACCGCGCCGGCGCAGGACGGCCTCGGCGCGGCACACGTTCGGGCGGGATAGGTTCGACGCTGTGGCCAGCACGGCAGAGTGGATCGAGGGAGCGCGACCGCGCACCCTGCCCACCGCGATCTCCCCCGTCCTCGTCGGCACCGGCGCGGCGGTCGGCCTCGGCGCCGTCGCGCCCGGTGCGGCGCTGCTCGCGCTGGTCGTCGCGGTCGCGCTGGTCATCGGGGTGAACTTCGCCAACGACTACTCCGACGGCGTCCGCGGCACCGACGACGACCGGG
The DNA here is from genome assembly GCF_040105385.1 of Pseudonocardia nematodicida. Lineage (NCBI taxonomy): Bacteria > Bacillati > Actinomycetota > Actinomycetes > Pseudonocardiales > Pseudonocardiaceae > Pseudonocardia > Pseudonocardia nematodicida. The sequence continues at coordinate 165,721 of NZ_JBEDNQ010000003.1, read as the reverse complement.
TCGGCCCGCCACGGCTGGTCGGCTCCGGCGCCGCCGCACCGGCCACGGTCCGGTCGGCCGCGTTCGCCTGCTTCGGCGTCGCGGCGGTCGCGGGCCTGCTCCTCACCGCGGTGTCCGGCCAGTGGTGGCTGATCGCGGTCGGCGCGGTCTGCATCGTGGGCGCCTGGTTCTACACCGGGGGCCGGAGCCCCTACGGCTACGCCGGGCTCGGCGAGGTGGCGGTCCTGGTGTTCTTCGGGCCGGTCGCCGTGCTCGGTACGACGCTCACCCAGGCCTCCACCGTGGACGCGGCGGCCGTCGGGCTCTCGCTCGCGACCGGTCTGCTGACGTGTGCCGTGCTGGTCGCGAACAACCTGCGCGACATCCCGGGCGACACGGTCGCCGGCAAGCACACGCTGGCCGTGCGGCTCGGGGACCGGGGAACCCGGACGCTCTACCTGGCGACGGTCGGCATCCCGTTCGTGATCGCGATCGCGGCGGCGTTCGACCGGCCCGGCCTGCTGCTCGTGGTGGTCGCCGCGCCGGCGGCGGTCCGGCCGCTGCGCACGGTGCTCGGCGGGGCCCGGGGCGCCGAGCTGATCCCGGTGCTGCGCGACACCGGCCTGCTGCTGCTCGCGTGGGCGCTCGCGGTGACGATCGGGCTCGCGTTCGGCTGAGCCGGCGATGCGGCGCGCCCGGCGCCCGCCCGGTGAAAGGCACAGGAGAGTCGTCGCGGGCCTCGCCCACGACTCCCCTGTACCCCTCGACGTCGGTCCGGGTGCCGACCGGCGGTCAGGCGCCGGGGCGGTCCTCGGCGGCGCGGTCCTCGGCGGCGCGGTCCTCGGCGGCGCCCTGGGCTGCGGCAGAGCGTTCGGCCCCGCCCGCGCCGATTGGAGCGGCCCCGTCGGCGGTCCCGCTCCGGTCACCGGTCGGCGTCGGGGGCGGCCCGACATCGCCGCGCAGCTGCGCCCGCAGCGACTCACGGTCGGCGGAGCGCCGGGCGGACGCGGTCGCGAGGGCGCGGTCCATCCGGGCCCGCAGGCCACGGAACAGCACCATCGACAGCGGCAGCGCGACGATCAGGGCGACCAGCAGGGCGACGAGCAGCGGCGCGCCCGCGATCGAGAGCACCAGCGCGATGACGGCGACCAGTCCGAGGCGGGCGAGCGTGTACAGGGCGACCGTGGCGGCCAGTCCGGGCTCGCCCGCGCGAGCCCGCGCCTGTGCCTGGGGCGTCGGAGTCGGAGACGTCATGGGGCCAGGGTACGGTCCGCCGCGGAGGGTGTTCCGCCTGCTCGCGGCGGAGCTGTGGTGCCGACCGTCCCGCCTGTCCGGTTCGCCGCGTTCACCGGCTTTGCCCTTTAAGAACCCTTTACCTCCGGACAACCGTTCGAGTACCCGGGGTCTGAGGTGTCACGATGGCCCGGAAGCCAGAACGGGACTCGGCGACACGAGCCTCGAATCAGCACCACGCTGCACTTCCTGGAGGATTCCATGGCAGCACCGACACAGGCCCCGGAGCGACTGCTGACCCCGGGCGAGGTGGCCACGCTGTTCCGCGTCGACCCCAAGACCGTGACCCGGTGGGCGTCCGCCGGACGCATCGGGTCGATCCGTACCCCCGGCGGTCACCGCCGGTTCCGCGAGTCCGAGGTGCGGGGGCTCCTCGCCGACCTGACCAGTGAGGCCAACGCAGGCCTGCGCTGACGAATCGCTGCGCCGAGGGGGCGCAGGGGGACGACCCACCTCACTACTTCACCCGTACGTCAGGCCACCTTCGCTACGCTGGACAGCGGAGGTGGCCTGATGTTGTTTGTGATCCTTCTGCTCGGCGCGGCGGTCGTGGCCGTTCTGCTCGTGCGCACCCTCCGGTCCGAGCAGATGGTCTCGGACCGGATCCCACGCCCCGAACTGCCGTGGACGACCGGCCAGCGGGCCGAGAAGCCCCGGGCGACCGGCCCGGACGACGACCCCGATTTCCTACGTGAGCTCGACAAGAAGGTCCGCAACGACGAGGAACCCCCGCCGGAACGGACCTGACCACTCCCGGCCGCGGCGCCCTGACGGCGTCGCGGTCTCTACTTTCCACACCGGCTTTGCCTTCTACACCGGGAAGCCGTCCGCCACGGCGGCTGCGAGTTCCAGCAGAGCGGTGCGGGTCGGTTCCTCGAGCCGGTCGAGGTCGATCTCGGCACCCTCTTCCAGGTGCGGATCGAACGGCAGCCGGACGACCGCACGGCAGCGGCCCGCGAAGTGCTCGGCCACCCGGTCCAGGTCCACCCCGCCACCGGTCCGCCGGTACACCGTGTTGATCACGACGACGGCGTTGCGCACGAGGCTGCCGTAGCCGTGCGCGTCGAGCCAGTCCAGCGTCGCCGACGCGCTGCGCGCCCCGTCGATCGAGCCGGAGGACACCACCACGAGCTGGTCGGCCATGCCGAGCACGCCGTACATCGCCGAGTGCATGAGCCCGGTACCGCAGTCGGTCAGCACCAGGTTGTAGAAGTGCTCCAGCAGGTCCACCGCGCGCCGGTAGTCGTCCTCGCTGAACGCCTCGGACACCGCCGGGTCCTGCTCGCTCGCGAGGACCTCCAGCCGGGAGACGCCCTGCGAGGTGTAGGCGCGGACGTCGCTGTAGCGGCGGACCCGGCCGGCGTCGCGCAGCAGGTGCCGCACGGTCGCCGTCGTCTCCAGCGGGATCTTCTGGCTGAGCGTGCCCCGGTCCGGGTTGGCGTCCACCGCGACGACCCGGTCGCCCCGGTGGGAGGCGAAGGTCGCCCCCAGGGTCGCGGTCACCGTGGTCTTCCCGACCCCGCCCTTGAGGCTCAGCATCGCGATCTTGTGCGCGCTGATCAACGGCCGGTTCAGCCGGGAGACGAGCTCGCGCCGGTGTAGCTCCGCGGGACTCTCCCCGGCGTTGACCAGGCCACCGGTGAGCAGGTAGAGCAGCCGTCGCCAGCCGCTCGCCGGAGGCCGCCGCTCGTGCCGCGAGCGGGACGGCGCCAGCTCGAGCCCGCCGTGCGCCCCGTCCGCGCGCCGGTGCTGACCGCTGCGGGCCTCGACGGCCTCCGGTGCCGTCCAGCGTGGGCGCCGGGTGCCGGAGTCGGGGCCCGGCCGGGTCCGCACCGGGTCGGACTCGCGGGTGGTCTTCTCGGCGGCGTCGCGGTCCCAGGACGTCCGCCACGGGCGATCGGCGCTCCCCCGGGCACCGCGCGCCGCGCGGCCCGCCTCGGTGCGGGCCGCGATCCCGGCCGGCTCGCCGGTGCCCGCGGACTCGCGGCCACCGGTCGGGGGCTCCCCGTCCGCCCCGCGCGCGGGCGGACCCACTCCACGATCGCGGCCGGACGCCGTCGCGGTTCCGGTGTCAGGGGCGAAGGCCACCGCCGGAGCACCGGTGTCGTTGCCGGACCCGGCCGGCGGGGTCCCCGCGTCGTGGACCGGGGCGTCCGGGCCCCGGTCCGACCCGCGCTCACCGGCGTCCACCTCGGCACCCGTCGACGGATCGTCGTCCGGCGCGTCGGTGTCCGGGCGGCGCCAGAGCACCTCGCCGTCCGGGTCGTCGGTACCGCCGGCCGGACCCGGCCACCAGGACTCCGGTGCGCTCCCACCGGACCGGTAGAGGCCGGTGTCGTCCGGCCCGACGTCGTAGGCGCGGTCGTCGCGCCGGCCGGCGTCGGTGTGGTGCCGCCCGTCGGGACGGGCCTCGTCGCCGGCCGGCGGTGCCGCCGGCGGGGACGAGGTGTCGTCGCGGGTCCGCAGCGCGGACAGGTCGAGCCCGTGCGGGGGTGTGGAGGGGTCGATCTCGTCGACGAGGTCGTCGTCGATCTCGGGCACCTCGCTGCCCCAGGCCGACCCGGTGGGCTGGGTCCGGGTACCGACGGCCGCGCGACCCGGCGCAGGCGCGGACGCCGCCCGTTCGGCCGCCGACGGGACCCGCGCGGGTGCCTCGCCGCCGTCGTCGTCACGATCGGTGGTCGTCGCGGCCGGCCGCGCAGCGTCATCGTCGGAGCCGCGACGACGCCGTCCGAAGGACCGTCCGGCGGGCTCCGCTGTCCCCCAGCGCTCCCGCACGTAGCGGCCCACCGACCCGTCGGGCTGCTCACCGGACCCGTTCTCGCTCACGGGAACCGACCGTAGCCGGGCGACTCCCGGTGGTCGAGGTGCCTCACACCCCCGCGTAGGAGTGCAGGCCCGCGACCACCATGTTGATGAAGAACAGGTTGAACACGATCGTGGCGAAGCCGGCCGTGTTGATCCACGCCGCGCGCGAGGTCCGCCACCCGGCCGTGGCCCGCGCGTGCAGGTAGGCCGCATAGAGCACCCAGGCGACGAACGCGACCGTCTCCTTGGGGTCCCAGCCCCAGAACCGGCCCCAGGCGGCCTCGGCCCACACCGCGCCGGTGATGATCCCGAAGGTGTAGAGCGGGAAGGCCAGCACGGTGACCCGGTAGGCCAGCCGGTCCAGCGCCTCGGCACCGGGCAGCTTCGCCGCCAGCGCGGCCGGGCGCTCGTTGCGCTTCATCAGGAACAGCAGGCTCGCGACACCCGGGACCAGCAGCATGCCGGAGCCGATGGTGATCGTCGTCACGTGGATGATGATCCAGTAGGACTGCAGCGCCGGGACGACGGGCGCGGCCTCGGCGTAGAGCACGGTGCCGGTGACGAACATCAGCAGCACGATCGGCGTCAGCACGAACACCCCGGCCGGGCGCAGGACCGGGTGCCGGTAGACGAGCACCAGCCACGCGCCGACCGCCATCAGGCACAGCGCCGAGGTGAACTCGTACATGTTGCCCAGCGGCCAGCGGTAGGTCGCCATCCCGCGGAGCACGATCGACCCGGCGTGCAGCAGCAGCGCCAGGAGCATGAGGGACACGCCGACCCGGCCGTAGCGGTCCGCCCGGGTCCGGGCCGGGCGGGCGTCGCCGTCCGCCTCGACGGTCTCCGCCGTGGCTCCGTCCCCAGCGGCGGCACCGACCGCGGCCGGCTCCTTGCGGGCCGCCTTCGAGACCCGCCGCGAGGCGTACTCCAGCGAGGTGAAGACCATCGCCAGCAGCAGGACGACGAGCGTCGCCTGGAACAGCCGGTCGCTCCACATCGAGGTGATCGGATCGACGAGCATGTCAACCGTCCTTCTTGTCCGTCGGGCGGGGCGCGAGCAGCTCGGTGAGCCGGTCGAACTCCTCCCCGTAGCCGGCCCGGTCCGTCCGGGCCAGGCCGCCGAGCTCGACGCGGCTGCCGCCGGAGGTGCCGCTCGGGCCGTCGCCGTCGGCCGGGGTGACACGCACCCAGAACCGGCGACGCGTGATGGTCAGCGACAGGGCGAGCCCGGCCACCATGATGATCGAGAAGGCCAGCACCCAGACCTGGCCGGGGTCGTGGCCCACCTGCAGGTTGACCCAGGGCGTCACGCCGTCGAACCGGACGACCGTGCCGTCGTCGAGGGTCACGGTGTCGCCGATGCCGAGCCGGGACTCGGCGGCCGCGCGCAGCTCGCCGTCGTCGATCTTCTGCTGGTCCACGGTGAAGATCGACTGGCCGCGGCCGTCGTCGATGCCCAGGTCGCCGCGCATGACGACGACGTCGGCCACCGGGGAGCGCAGGTCGGGGTGGGTGGAGACGAGGTTGCCCTCCGGGTCGACCGCCCCGGTCGGGGCGAAGGTCCCGGTCACCGCGAGCTGGGAGGTGCGCCGCGCCTCGGGGTCGGTGACGCCGGGGCGCTCGAACTTCGTCGCGCCCTCGGACAGCTGGGTGCCGTCCTGGTCCACCGGCCGCCACTGGATGTCGCCGGTGCGGCTCTGCCCGTCCGGCCAGGTGACGGTGAACTCCGGGGCGTAGCCGTAGCCGGTGAGGTAGACGCGGTCGCCGTCGGTGCGCAGCGGGTGGTTGACCTCGATCTCGTCCGGGCGCCAGGTCTCCTCGCCCGCGGCGAGGTCCTCGCCGGACTGGTAGCCGATCTGCGCGCCGAACGTCGCGGGCTGGCCGTTGGGCAGCCACGAGCCGTCGAACCGGTCGACGCGCACGCAGAAGTCGTGCAGGTCGGTGCCGTCCACCCGCAGGCCGGCCCGGAAGGTGTCGTAGCCCAGGATCGAGCTGTTGCAGAACTCGGTGCCGTCGGCGCGGACGATGACGTCGCCCTCGTAGCCGTACATCTTGCCGCCGGCCAGACCGAGCAGGATCCCGATCAGGCTGAGGTGGAAGACCAGGTTGCCGGTCTCGCGCAGGTAGCCGCGCTCGGCCGAGACCGTCGTCGCCCCGCCGGGCTCGGTGCGCTCGACCCGCCGCCAGCCGCGCAGCGCGCCACGGACCCGGGCGAGCACGGCGTCCGGATCGTCGGTGGAGCCGCCGGCCGCGTGGTGCGGCAGCCGGGACAGGTTCCGCGGCGTCGCGACCGGGGCGGCCCGCATGCTGTGCCAGTACTCCAGCGAGCGGGGCAGCACGCACCCGACCAGGGAGATCATCAGCAGCAGGTAGATCGCGGCGAACCACGGGCTGGCGAACACCTCGAACCCGCCGAGCGCCTCGACGATCGGGGCCGCGGTCGGGTGGTCGGCGTAGAAGTCGTCGACCAGGAACTCGTTGAGCGAGCGCTGCGGGAGCAGGGCGCCGGGCATCGCGGCCAGCGCCAGCAGGAAGAGCAGGACGAGCGCGGTGCGCATGCTGGTCAGGCCGCGCCAGGTGTTGCGCAGGAAGGCCAGCACGGTGCGCACGGGGCCGGGCCGGGAGCCGCCGGACGGGGTGTCCGGCGGAGCGGGGGGCGCTGAGGTCGTCATCAGGCTGCGTTCGTCATCAGATCGGCGGTCGTCATCGGATCGGCGGTCGTCATCAGATCGGCGGGGTGAACCCGGCGATCGAGACCTGCAGGGTGACCAGCCACCGCGCCCACAGCCCGGACACGAGCAGGGCACCGACGGCGACCAGCAGCATCCCGCCGGCGATCTGGATCGTCCGGGTGTGCCGGCGCAGCCGGCCCAGCGCGGCGACCGCGCGGGTGGCACCGAGCGCGATGAGCACGAACGGGATCCCGAGCCCGGCGCAGTAGGCGAGGATCAGGACGACGCCGCGGAACGAGCCGCCGCCGGTCCCGGCCGCGACGGCGACGACGCCGGCCAGCGTCGGGCCGATGCACGGCACCCAGCCGAGCCCGAACACCGCGCCGAGCAGCGGCGCGCCGGCCAGCCCGGCCCGCGGCGTCCAGTGCGCGCGGTACTCGCGCTGCAGCGCCGGGATGAGCCCGGCGAACGCCAGCCCCATCACGATCATCACGACGCCGCCGATCCGCTGCAGGACCTGCTCGTTCGCGATCAGCGCGTCGGACAGCCAGACGACGCCGACCATGATGGCGCCGAAGACCACGGTGAACCCGGCGACGAACAGCAGCGCGGCGCCGGCGACCCGCCAGCGGGCGTCCGGGAGCCGCTCGGCGACGACCGTGCCGTCCGCGGCGCCGCCGGCCCCGGCCTCGCGGGGCGCCGGGACGGAGCCCGTCCGCCGGGCGGCCGCCCGCTCCTGCGCCTCGGCCGGGGTCACCGGCGGGGACTGCGCCCCGACCAGCCCGGCCAGGTAGGCGAGGTAGCCGGGAACCAGCGGGACCACGCACGGCGACGCGAAGCTGACCAGCCCGGCGAGCACCGAGACGAGCGCTGCGAGCAGCAGCGGTCCCGATATCGCGAGGGTCGTCGTCGCGTCCATCGATCCCCAGGGTAGAGGGGCGTCGGGCGAGGTCGCGCGCCGGGTTCTACAACGTGTAGTGCGACGGGCCGGCTACCCGGCCGGGGCGGTCTCCGGTTCCGCGGCCAGCTTCGAGACCAGCGGCAGCAGGTCCGAGCTCCCGACCGGGACCAGGAACACCGCCGCGACCCGCTGCTCGCGGTCCAGCACGATCGTCGACGGCACGACGTTGCGCGGGTAGCCGCCGAGCCGGGCCAGCGTGCGGCCCGGGAAGTCGTAGATCGAGTCGTAGGTCAGCCCGCGGTCGGTGACGAAGTCCAGCGCCGCCTGCCGGTCGTCGCGGACGTCGATGCCCAGCACCACGGCGTCGTCCCCGGCCGCGTCCTGCACGGCCTGCAGCTCCGGTGCCTCGGTCCGGCACGGTCCGCACCACGAGCCCCAGATGTTGAGGATCCGGACCTTGCCGGCGAAGTCGCCGATGCCGACCTCGGTGCCCGGGCGGAGCAGGCTCTCGCCACGCAGGTCGGTGATCGCGCCGCGGCTCTCCGGCGGGTCGTAGGTGATCCGGGTCTGGCCGCCGGGGGCGACGAACTGGAACTCCTGACCGGGCCCGCCACCACCGCCCGCGTCCGTCCCGACGCCGCAGCCGGCCAGCAGCAGGAGCGCCCCCAGCAGCAGGGCCACCAGACGCCTCATGCGCCGGTCACCATCGCGCCGCTGGACCCGGCCGGCTCGGCGTAGCGCAGCCCGGTCATCGCCGCGCCGGTGAACTCGACGCTGGTCAGCGAGGCGAGCGCGCACTGGCGACGACGCGGGTCGTGCCAGAGCCGCTGCCCGAGCAGGTAGCGGCGCAGCGTCCAGATCGGCAGCTGGTGCGACACGCAGACCACCTCGCGCCCGGGAGCCAGCAGCCGGGCCGCGTGCACCGCGCCGAGCATCCGGTGCGCGATCCTCAGGTACGGCTCGCCCCAGGACGGGGTGAGCGGGTCACGCAGCAGCCGCCACACGTGCGGGTGCTTCAGCGCGCCGTCGCCGACGCCGAACCGCTCGCCCTCGAACAGGTTGCCCGACTCGATCAGACCGTCGTCGGTGCCGATGTCCACGCCGTGCGCGTCCGCGATCGGCGCCGCGGTCTGCTGGGCCCGCAGCAGCGGGGAGGCGACGACGGCGGCCACGTCCGCGTCGCCGAGGTGGGCGGCGACGGTCTTGGCCTGCGCCTGACCGTGGTCGGAGAGCCGGTAGCCGTCGAGCCGGCCGTAGAGGATCTTCTCCGGGTTGTGCACCTCGCCGTGGCGCAGCAGGTGCACCACGGTGACGGGGCCGCCGGGTGCGGGGCTGGTGCGGTCCCCCACGCTCAGGCCCCGTCCGGCCGGGTGGCGGCGGCCGCGGCCTTGGCGGCGGCGGCGAGCGCGGTCTCGATCGCGGCGAACGCGTCGTCGTCGAGCGCGGTGGAGACGAACCACCCCTCGAACGCCGACGGCGGCGGGTAGACCCCGTGGTCGAGCATCGCGTGGAAGAACGCCGGGTAGCGCCAGGTCTCGGCGGCCTTCGCGGTCGCGTAGTCGGTGACCGGGGCGTCGGAGAAGAACGGCGAGAGCATCGTGCCCGCGTACTGCACGGTGTGCGGCACGCCCTCGGACGCCAGCGCGGCGGTGATCAGCGCACCGAGCCGGTCGGCGTTGGCCTGCAGGGTCGCGTACGCGGAGTCGTCGGCGTTGCGCAGCGTCGTGAGGCCCGCGGCGACGGCCACCGGGTTCCCGGACAGCGTGCCCGCCTGGTAGACCGGCCCGGCCGGGGCCAGGAACGACATGTGCTCGACCGAGCCACCGAACGCGGCGGCCGGCAGCCCGCCGGACATGACCTTGCCGAAGGTGTAGAGGTCGCCCGCGACGCCGTCGCAGCCGAACCAGCCCTGCTTCGAGGCGCGGAAGCCGGTCATCACCTCGTCGACGACCAGCAGCGCACCGTGGGCGTGGCACAGCTCGCGCAGCCCGGCGTTGAAGCCCTCGACCGGCGGGACGACACCGATGTTGCCCGCGGCCGCCTCGGTGATCACGCAGGCGATCTCGGAGCCGCGCTCGGCGAACACCCGCCGCACGGCGTCGAGGTCGTTGTAGGGCAGCACCACGGTGTCCGCGGCCTGCGCGCCGGTGACGCCCGGGCTGGTCGGCAGGCCCAGGGTGGCGATGCCGGAGCCGGCGTCGGCCAGCAGCGCGTCGACGTGACCGTGGTAGCAGCCGGAGAACTTGACGATCACCGTGCGCCCGGTGATGCCGCGCGCGAGCCGGATCGCGCTCATCGTGGCCTCGGTGCCCGAGTTGACCAGGCGGACCTGCTCGACCGGGGTGCGGTCGACGATCTCCGCGGCGAGGTCGATCTCGCCGGGGGTCGGGGTGCCGAACGACAGCCCCTGCGACGCCGCGGACCGCACCGCCTCGACGACGGCCGGGTGCGCGTGCCCGAGGATCATCGGCCCCCAGGACGACACCAGGTCGACATAGGTCGCGCCGTCGGCGTCGGTGAGCCGGTAGCCCTGCGCGGAGACCATGAAGCGCGGGGTGCCGCCGACCGAGTTGAACGCCCGGACCGGCGAGTTCACCCCGCCGGGGGTCAGTTCGGCCGCCCGCTCGAAGAGGCGGGCCGACTCCTTCGGTTCCGGGTTGTTCACCGTGCTCCCACTGCTCACCGTCACGTCATCAGTCTCGCAGCCCGCGTGCCGGTCGGCCGCCCGCCCTCGGCGCCCGGGTCACACGCGGCCGGCGACCTTGCGGGCGGCGTACCACTCCCGGGCGGGCTGGGAGTACAGCAGCCAGACCCCGACCCCGGCGAGGGCGAGGACCGCGACGGCGAACAGCGCCAGCGGCGAGGCGGCCATCAGCAGCAGCAACGGCAGCCCGTAGACGGCGGTCAGGATCGCGAGCACCAGGCGTGCGGCGGGACGGCCGCGGAACGCGACCACGGCGACGACGGCGTAGACCAGGGCGAGCACCACGAAGACACCACCCATCACGCGGAACAGCTGGGTGAGCTGGTCCATCGTGATCCCGGCCGCCTCGACCTGCGCCAGCTGGGACCGCGGGATGCCGGCGTCGTTGAGCAGGGCCTGGTTGATCGTCATGAACATCGCCTGGATGCCCATGAAGACGAACGGCACCGTCGAGGTCAGCAGCAGGATCAGCGACGTGACGACCTGCCGCGGGCGCGGCACCGGTGCGGTGCCGGTCTGCCCCAGCCCGGCCGGCGCGCCGCCCGCCGGCGGCGCCCAGCCCTGCTGCCACTGCCCCACCTGCTGCTGCGGGTCGGGTCCGAAGCCCGCCGGCCGACCGGCGCCCGGCGTGGGGCCGCCGCCCGTCGGGTAGGGGTTCTGCGGGTACTGCGGGTAGTGCCCGCTCGACGGGCCGGGCCGGTAGTACTGCGGGCCGTGGTGGCCCGACTCGCTGCTCACTCCCCCACGGTAGCCCGGCCCGTGTCCGGTTTGCCACGTTCGGCGGTACCGATCGCGGCGCGCCGTGGTGGGGCGACTGACCCGCTTCACCGCCGAGATACGCGTCAGCGGGCCGCAGAGATCGACAATTCCCGCTCAGCCGTATCTCGGCGGGGATCCCGCGCGGACGGTGCGGCTCGGTGCCGCTGCCTCGCCGCCCGACCGGCCGCTCCCTCAGTCCAGCCAGGCCGCGGCCTCGGTGGCCCAGTAGGTGAGGATCACGTCGGCGCCCGCCCGGCGGATCGACGTGAGCGTCTCCAGCACCGTGCGCTCCCGCTCCAGCCAGCCCTTCTCCACGGCGGCCTCGACCATCGCGTACTCACCGGAGATCTGGTACGCCGCGACCGGCACGTCGGCGACCTCGGCGACCCGGGCCAGGACGTCCAGGTAGGCCCCGGCGGGCTTGACCATCACCAGGTCCGCGCCCTCGTCGAGGTCCAGGGCGAGCTCGCGCAGCGCCTCGCGGGCGTTGCCGCCGTCCTGCTGGTAGGTCCTGCGGTCCCCGCGCAGCTGGGAGTTCACCGCCTCGCGGAACGGGCCGTAGAACGCCGAGGCGTACTTCACGCTGTAGGCGAGGATCCCGGTGTCGGTGAACCCGGCCTCGTCGAGCGCGTCCCGGATGACGCCGACCTGGCCGTCCATCATCCCGCTGGGTCCGACCAGGTGTGCTCCCGCGCGGGCCTGCTCGACACCCATCCGGGCGTAGACCTCGAGCGTGGCGTCGTTGTCCACGGTGCCGTCGGCGTCGAGCACGCCGCAGTGGCCGTGGTCGGTGAACTCGTCGAGGCACAGGTCGGACATGACGACCAGGTCGTCACCGACCTCGGCGCGGACGTCGCGCAGCGCCGCGTTGAGGATCCCGTCCGGGTCGACGGCGCCCGAGCCGGTCGCGTCGTGGTGTTCCGGGACGCCGAACAGCATCACCCCGCCGACGCCCGCGGCGGCGGCCTCGGCGACCGCCTTGCGCAGCGTGTCCCGGGTGTGCTGGACGACACCGGGCATCGAGCCGATCGGCACCGGCGCGGTCGCGCCCTCGCGGACGAACATCGGCAGCACCAGCTGCCGCGGACGGACCTCGGTCTCGGAGACCAGCCGCCGCATCGCGGGCGTGGTCCGCAGACGGCGGGGACGCTGCTCCGGGAAACCCATGCGCCCAGGCTACGACCCCAGCGGGTCGGACCAGCGGAGACCCGGGAACCGGCGGACGTCGTCGTCCCGGGAGCAGGGCGCCGCACCGTGCTCGATCGCGGGCGCGGCGAGATGTGCGTCGGAGGTTCGGTTCCCGCCGACCCCCACCCGGCTGACGCTCCCCGGGTTCGTCCGGCCGACGACGCGCGAGGCGGCGATGAGGCTTGCCCTGCCCCGGAACGACTCATGACGCTGTGGCTCGGTATAGCCGAACCACAGCGTCATGAGTGGGGGAACGGGGTGGGCCGCCGGCCGACACGCTCAGCGGCGGCGGGCCTTGACCTTCTTCGGCGGCGGCAGGTTGCCCTCGGCGCGCAGCTTCGCGGTGTGGCTGGCCAGCGCGTCGACCAGGGTCGGCACGCGGGACTCCTCCGGCTGCACGTCCACCCGCAGGCCGAACTCGCGGGCGGTCTCGGCGGTGGCCGGGCCGATGCACGCGACGAGCGTGCGGGCGTGCGGCTTGCCGGCGATGCCGACCAGGTTCCGGACCGTCGACGACGAGGTGAAGCAGACCGCGTCGAACCCGCCGGTCTTGATCGCCTCGCGGATCGGCGCGGGCGGCGGGGCCGCACGCACGGTCCGGTAGGCGGTCACGTCGTCGATCTCCCAGCCGCGCTCCTGCAGCCCGGCGGCGAGGGTCTCGGTGGCGATGTCGGCGCGCGGCAGCAGCACCCGGTCGACCGGGTCGAGGACGTCGTCGTACGGCGGGAAGATCTCCAGCAGGCCCTCGGACGTGGAGGTCTGGGCCTCGTCGACGTCCGGGACCAGCTCCGGCTCGATGCCGAACTCGCGGACCTTCTCCGCGGTCGCCCGGCCCACGCAGGCGATCTTGACGCCGGAGAACGCCCGGGCGTCCAGGCCGAACTCGGCGAACTTCTCCCAGACCGCCTTGACGGCGTTGGTCGAGGTGAACACGACCCACTGGTAACGGCCGTCGACCAGGCCCTTGACCGAGCGCTCCATCTGCGCGGGCGACCGGGGCGGCTCGACGGCGATCGTCGGCACCTCCTCCGGGATCGCGCCGTGCATCCGCAGCCGCTCGCTCATCACGCCGGCCTGGTCCTTGGTCCGCGGGACCAGCACCCGCCAGCCGTAGAGGGCCCGGGACTCCCACCAGGACAGCTCGCCCCGGCGGCCCGCGGCCTCGCCCACGGTCAGCACGAGCGCGCCCTCGAGGTCACCGCCGTCGGCGGCGATCGACCCGATCGAGGAGGAGATCGTCTTCTGGGTGGAGGTGGTGCCGCCGGAGGTGATCGCGACCGGGGTCTCGGCCGGCACGCCCTGTGCGGCGAGCCCGGCGGCGACGTCGGCGAGCAGCGCGCCGGTGGCGTGCAGCACGACCGGGCCCGGGCTGGCGGCCAGCGCCGCCCAGTCCACACCGGCCCGGACGTCGGCCTCGACGTGCGCCGACCCGAGCGCGACACCGGCGTAGGCCGGGACCGCGGTGGAGGCCGGGACGCCCGGGACGACGTCGAACGGGACGCCGGAGGCCGAGACCGACATCGCCTCGGCGACGACCGCGTCGTTGGTCAGCGGGTCGCCGGAGACCAGCCGGGCCACCGAGCGGCCCTGGCCGGCCTCGCCGAGCAGGTCGCTCGCGATGTCGGCGGGCTGCCCGACGGCCGGGCGTACCTCCGCACCGTCGGCGGCGAGGGCGAGGATCGACTCCGGCACGTCCGGGTCGGTGATCACCAGCGGCGAGCCGGCGAGCACGTCCCGGGCGCGCACGGTGAGCAGCGCCGGGTCCCCCGGTCCGCTCCCGACGAAGGCGATCCGCCCCGTGGTGTTGGCAGGTCCTGTCATTCCGTACTCCCGATCCAGCGGTTCACGGAGCCGAGACCTGCGGGGGGCAGGTCCTCGGCACCAAGGTCGAGCAGCTCGTGCGCGAGCGCGGCTCCGAGCTTCTCGGCGGCGTCCATCTCTCCGGTGACGGAGGCGCGCAGCACGTCGCCTCCCGTGATCTCCCCGACTCCCAGCGCGGCGCGCAGGGAGAGCCGGTCCACCGCGCGTCCGTCGTCGTCCAGGTCGGACACGACGTCGGCCAGTGCACCGACCGGGGCGGTGCAGCCGGCTTCCAGGGTGGCCAGGACGGCGCGCTCGGCGGCGACGGCGGCACGCACTCCCGGGTCGTCGAGCACGGCCTGCAGCGTCGCGGCCAGGTCCGTGTCCGTCCCGCGGCACTCGATCGCCAGCGCGCCCTGGGCGGGGGCCGGCAGCATCTGCAGCGGGTCGATCAGCTCGGCCGCCTCGTCGACGCGGCCCAGCCGGCGCAGCCCGGCCGCGGCGACGACCACCGCGTCCAGCTCGCCGGAGCGGACCTTCCCGATCCGGGTGTCGACGTTGCCGCGGATCGGCACCACCTCGAGCCCCTGCCCGAGGGCGTAGAGCTGGGCGGCCCGGCGCGGTGAGCCGGTCCCCACCCGCGCGCCGCGGCCGAGCTCGCCGAGCACGCGCCCGTTCGTGACGAGCGCGTCCCGGGCGTCCTCCCGGCCGGGGACCGCGGCGATCCGCAGGCCGCCGGGCTGGGCGGTGGGCAGGTCCTTGAACGAGTGCACCGCGACGTCGATCTCGCCGGCGGTCAGCGCGTCCCGCAGCGCCGACACGAACACCCCGACCCCGAGCGTGGTCACCGGCGCCATCGAGCGGTCGCCACTGGTCGAGATGGTGACGAGCTCGCACGGGTGGCCGGCGGCGGTGAGCCGGTCGGCGATCGTGGTCGACTGCGCTACGGCCAGCGTCGACGGGCGCGTCCCGATCCGCAGCGTCGCCGGAACCCCGGGCGTCGCCGGAACGGCCGGCCCGCTCACGAGGTCTGCTCCGGCGGACGGGACCCGATCGCCGGGCCGGGGGCGTCCGGGCCGGACCAGCGCAGCGCGGCACCGACGTCGGTGCCGTCGACGGTGGCGTCGGATCCCCGGACCGGCGCGGCGACCGCGGCGGCGGCCTGCGGGTCGAGCTCGAACAGGGTGCGCAGCGCGGCGGCGTAGCTGTCCCCGTCCGGACCCTCGGCCAGGCGCTTGACCTGCACCGTCGGCGTGTGGAGGAGCTTGTCGACGACCCGGCGGACGGTGCGCGAGAGCTCGTCGCGGACCCGCTCGTCGATCTCGGGCAGCCGCGAGTCGAGCCGCAGCAGCTCGGCGTCGACGACCTCGGAGGCGCGCCGGCGCAGCGCGGTCACCGTCGGGGTCACCTCGGCCGAACGCTGCCCGGCCAGGTACTGCTGGGCCTCCTCGGCGACCATCCGCTCGGCGGCGGCGACGGCCCCGCCGTCGGCCGCGTCGAGCAGCCGGCGCTGCAGGCTGATCAGGTCGATGACCCGGACGCCGGGCAGATCGGCCACGGCCGGGTCGACGTCGCGGGGCAGGCCCAGGTCGCAGACCACCAGCGGACGGGTGCGGGAGCCCGCGGCGGTCGCCTCGGCGACCGGCCCGGACTCGACCACGTGCCCGATCGCGCCGGTGCAGGCCAGCAGCAGGTCGGCGTCGCGCAGCTCGTCGGCCAGCGCCTCCATACCGGCGGCCCGGGCCGGGGTGCCCTGCTCACGGACCTTCTCGGCCAGCCGCTCCCCCCGCTCGGACGAGCGGTTCAGCACCACGATCTCGGACGCGCCGGCCCGGCGCAGGTGGGCGGCGGCCAGCGCGCCCATCGCCCCGGCCCCGACGACGACCGCGCGGGCGCCGTCCAGTCCGGCGCCGGTCAGCTCGCGGTCGGCGTCGCGCAGCGCCTCGGAGACCACCGAGGCACCGGCCTCGTCGATCCCGGTGCCGGCGTGCACCCGCTTGCCGACCCGCAGCGCCTGCTGCACCAGCTCGTGCAGCACCTTGCCGACCGCGCCGGCCCCGTCGGCCGTCGCGTAGGCGGAACGCAGCTGGCCCAGGATCTGCGACTCGCCGACGACCATCGAGTCGAGGCCCGCGGCCAGCGAGAACAGGTGCTGCACGGCCGAGCCGGCGTAGTGCACGAAGAGGTGGTCGGACAGCTCCCCGATCGGGAAGCCGGCGTAGGTCCCGAGGACGTCGGTGACGTCACCCAGGCCGCCGTGGAACGCGTCCACGACCGCGCAGACCTCGATCCGGTTGCACGTCGAGAGGATCACGGCCTCCTCGACGTGCGCGCGGTCGAGCATCTCCTCGAGCAGCTTGGGCACGTCACCAGGCGCGACGGCGAGGCGCTCCAGCACCTCGACCGGCGCGCTGCGGTGCGACAGGCCCACCACGAGGACGCTCATCGCTCAGGACACCACCGATCCGTTGGTCTCACCGGGGAGGGCGACGCCGGCAGCGGTGTGCCGGCGCGCCACGTGGAACGCGAGGACCTGCAGCTCGACCGAGAGGTCGACCTTGCGGACCTCGACGTCGTCCGGCACCTGCAGCAGCACCGGAGCGAAGTTGAGGATGGACTGCACGCCGCCGCGCACCAGCAGGTCGCACACGCCCTGCGCGGCGGGGCCAGGCGTCGCGATCATGCCGATGGTCACGTCGTGCGCGGCGCAGACCTCGGGGATCTCGCCGACGTGCCGGACGACGATGCCGTCGATCTCGGTGCCGACCAGTGCGGGGTCGACGTCGAACAGTGCGCTCACCGGGAACCCGCGGCCCGCGAACCCGGCGTACCCGGCCAGCGCGTGACCGAGGTTGCCGACGCCGACCAGTGCCACCGACTGCCGGTGGTCCAGCCCGAGCTCGGCCTGCAGCCGCTCCTGCAGCGAGGAGACGTCGTAGCCGACGCCGCGGACGCCGTAGGAACCCAGGTAGGACAGGTCCTTGCGCAGCTTCGCCGAGTTCACCCCGGACGCCCCGGCCAGTTCCTCGGAGGAGACCGTCTCCACGCCCTGCTCGCGCAGCTCGCCGAGCACCCGCAGGTAGACGGCGAGGCGGGACACGGTCGCCTCGGGTACCGGACGGGAGGGACGCTCCCCGTCGGCCGGCGGCGCGGCGACGGCCGACGCGTCGCCGGGCCCCGTGGCGGGGGTGCCGGGGGGCAGGCTCACGGGCCTTCCTCCTCCGGCATCGGCCACGGAACGTGGGGACGCGGTGCCGTTCCGGCGCTCGGCCGGCTCGCGGGGGGTTGTCCGCGGGCGGTCGCTCATCGAAACTGTGCTCCGGTCGGGGCGTGCTGTCCGCGCACTCGGCGCGGTCGCCGGATGGCCCGCGCGCGGACCGGCGGTGAGTACACCGGACGGTCGACGCGTCGTGCGCGGGAGGGCCCGGAGACGCAGTGCCACCGGGCCCGGCGACGAGAAGCCACGGTAGCCGCTTGTGAAGGCCCGCACAAAGTTGCGATCTTGGTCCTCGACGTGCTGGGCGCGGGCACTGACCAGGAGCTACCGGTGATCGACGCGCACGAACCGCTCACCGTGCGACGAAGGCCACGTCAGGACACGGTCGGCCCACCGGCCGCGTGACACACCTCTCTCGGGACGTCATCCGACGACGGTGACGGACCGGGAGTCCCATCCGGTGGCCGCGCCCGGCAGCGGGGAGCGCACCTGCCCGGTCTGCACGGCGCCGTCGCCGTCGGTGGCGCGGCACCACAGGGTGTACCCGCCGGGCGGCAGGTCCAGCACGCACCGCCACATCCGCCACGTCACCCCGCCGGCCGGGACCGGGGCGAGCTCGGCGTCGGTCCAGACCACGTTCCCGTCGTCCCCGTCCACCCCGACCTCGACCCGGGAGATCCCCCGCGGCACCGCGAACGCGGTCCCCGTGACGGTGACCGGGCCGGCCGGGACGCGCGCGTAGGGCCCGGGCGCGTCGATCCGGCTCGCGGTCTCCATCGGCCCGGGCGGGGCCCAGCCACGCACCCGCCAGTAGTCCTGCCGCTGCGCGAACGTCGTGAGCTCGATGCCGGTGACCCACTTGGTGGCCGAGACGTAGCCGTAGAGCCCGGGGACGACGAGCCGCGCCGGGAACCCGTGCTCGACCGGCAGGGCGGCGCCGTCCATGCCGACCGCGAGCAGCGCGCCCCGGGCCGGGTCGAGCACGATCTGCGACGGGCTGCCCGCGGTCCAGCCGTCGGCCGAGGTGGACAGCACCTGGTCGGCCGCGGGGTCCGGGCCGGCGGCGGCGAGCAGCGGGGCCAGCTCGATTCCGGTGAACCGGGTGGTCGACACCAGGTCCCCGCCGACCTCGTTCGACACGCAGGCCAGCGTCACCCAGCGCTCGACGAGCGGGCGCCTCAGCACGTCGTCGAGGGTCAGCTCGAGCTCGCGCTCGACCATCCCGTGCACCCGCAGCCGCCAGCCGTCCGGGTCCACGGCGGGCAGCCGCAGCGCGGTGTCGATCCGGTAGAAGTCCGCGACCGGGGTGGTGAAGGCGGTGCCGCCCGGGAAGCCCGCCCCGGCCGGGACCGTGGCGGCACGGGCGATCCGGCCCTCCCCGGCCAGAGCGTCGAGCCGCGCGGTGAGCGCGGTACGGGCCTCGCCGATCCGGCCGGACGGCAGCCGCGGCGCGCCCCACGCCGCACCGGTTCCCGCCACGATCCCACCGGCCCCGGCCAGCGCGGAGCTGCGCAGGAACCGGCGGCGGGTCAGCGACTCCCGCATCGGGCGCCCGTCCGGGAGCGTGCCCTGCGCGGTCGGCGCCGGGATCCGGCGGGCCAGCCGGTGCAGCCGACGGAACATCGTCACGGCGACGAGAAGGGCGACGGCCGAGGGCAACGGGTCCAGCTGTCCCGCACCGGGGGCGGTGAGCGCGCCGAGCACGGCCAGGACCCCGGTCCCGGCGAGCAGCCACATGCCGGGGCGCTCGGAGCGTCCGGACACCGCCCCGGCGAGCGCGGCGACCAGGGCGAGCACCACCAGCACCCCGGCGACGACGGTCGTCCGGCTGCCCAGCCCGGCCCCGACCGTCGCGAGCTCGGCGACCGCGGGCGGGGTGAGTGCGACGACCCGCTCGGCGACGACGTCCACCGGCCCGGTCCCCGGATCCAGTGCCAGCCCGGCGAGCTGCCCGGCCCCGGCGCCGAGCGCGGTCGCGGCCAGCGCGGCGAGCACCGCACGGCGCCGGCTCATCCCGATGTCAGGTCCGCCCGCAGCCGCGCCTCGTCGACCCGGAAGGAGTCGTGCTCCGCGCCGTCGAGCAGCACCACCGGCACCTGGTCGCCGTACTCGGCGCGCAGCTCGGGGTCGGCGTCGACGTCCACCGGCTCCCACCCGGTCCCGGTCTCCGCGCACACCCGGGCCACCACCTCGGCCGCGTCGGAGCAGAGATGGCACCCGGTCCGGGTCAGCAGCTGTACGCGCACGGTCACATCCTCGCCAGCGTCCGTCGGGCGATCTTGCCGGTCGGGGTGCGGGGCAGCTCGTCGGCGAAGTGCACGACCGCCGGTCGCTTGAACCGGGCGAGCCGGGCCGCGCAGTGCTCCTCGACCTGCTCGCCGGTCAGCTCGGAGCCCGGCGCGCGCACCACGACGGCCTTCACCGCGGCGCCGGTGCGGTCGTCGGGCACCCCGACGACGGCCACCTCGGCGACCTCGTCCAGCTCGGCGATCACCTGCTCGACCTCGCGCGGGTACACGTTGAACCCGTTCACGATCACCAGGTCCGACGAGCGGTCGACCAGGTGCAGGTCCCCGTCCGCGTCCAGGTAGCCGACGTCGGCGGTGGTGTACCAGCCGTCGTCGTCCGGGCCGCCGGAGCCGTCCGGCCAGTACCCGGAGAACAGGTTCGGCCCGCGCAGCGCGATCAGGCCGGTGTCGTCGGTCGGCTCGGAGCCGTCGTCGAGGTCCACCTCGTCCTCGTCGTCCGGCTCGGGCCGGGCCTCGGCGAGCGGGCGGCCCGCGGCGTCGACCAGCCGCAGCTCGACGCCCGGCAGCGGCCGGCCGACCGAGCCGGGCTTGGGCGGGCGGCCCAGGGCGTTGGAGGTGATCACCGGACCGCCCTCGGACAGGCCGTAGCCCTCGTGCAGGTCGAGCCCGGCGGCCGCGCGGAACTCGGCCAGCCAGGCGGCGGGCAGCGGGGCCCCGCCGGAGGTGCACAGCCGCACGCCTGCCAGGGCGGTCCGCAGCCGGCCGGCGTCGCCCTCCGGGCCGCCCAGGTGCGCGAGCAGCATGTGGAACATCGACGGCACGCCCGAGACCACGCTGACCCGCTCGTCGACGATCACCGAGAGCATCCGCTCGGGGTCGAAACGGCCGGGCAGCACCACGGTGCTCGCGGCCCAGCACACCTGCAGCAGCCCGGCCGCCAGGCCGTAGACGTGGTGCAGCGGCAGCGCCAGGAGCACCCGGTCGACGGCGTTCACCGGCGCCGGGCGCAACGCCGCGGCCTGTTCCCGGTTGGCCAGCAGCGCCCGGTGCGACAGCTGCACCCCGCGCGGGCGGCCGGTGGTCCCCGAGGTGAAGACGATCAGCGCGATGCGCTTCGGGTCGGTGGGGACAGCGGTGGGGGCTGCGTCCGGGACCGGCGCGGAGACCTCCGGCGGGCCGAGCAGCCGCGCACCGCACTCCCGCGCGGTCCCGGCGGCCGCCTCGTCGTCCGGACCCGCGACGACCACGGCCGGCCCGGCCTGGCCGAACACGCTGTCCAGCTCGCGGGCGACAGACCCGGCGGCGAACGGCACGCCGACGGCGTCGGCCCGCAGGGCGCCGAACAGCGCCACGCAGTAGGCCGCCCCGTCCGGCAGGCCGACCGCGACCCGGTCCCCGGGCCGCACCCCGGCCGCCCGCAGCCGCGCGGCCTCGGCGCTCACCGCGGCGTCGAAGGCCGACCAGCTCAGCGTCAGCGGGGCCTCGCCGGCCAGGTCCCGGACGGCGTCGTGCCCCGGCCGTTCGGCGGCGTTGCGGGAGATCAGGTCGGCGAGGTGGAGAATCGACGCGCCGGTATCGAGCGCGGCGGGTCCGGGGTGGGGAATCGGCACGATCGTCTCCTCCTCGACACGGCCTCGACACGGCGCCGGACGTGATGGTCCACAGTCTGGCAAAGAGGACGCCGGCCGACGGCACCGCTCGTCGTTGCACACTGTGCGTGTCGACACGGACACGCTTCGCTCACGGTTCACTGACCGCGCGTAACGAGCCGCTCGACGGACCGAGGGCGCGACGAGAGGCGGCGCGTGCCCTTCGACACGGGATCACCGTTTATGCTCCGCCGCTACACGAGGTCCAACGCGCGAACATCAAGTTCGTCGCGAGACTCACCCGAGGGAGTGGCATGAAGCTCGTCGCCGGTGCACCGCGGCGCCTGCCGCACCGTGCCGGCAGTGCCGACCGCGGCGTGCCCCCACACGCCACCGGCCGCGCACGGTGCCCGACCCGGCTACCCACCCCACGGGATCCATGACCCGACCGATGCGACCGCAGCGGTTCCCCCGACCGCCCCGATCCGAGACCGTTGATCCAGCCGTCCGTCCCGACCGGGCCCCCGAACCCGGACCGGACAGACCCGACGCCGTCCGCCCTCGGCCGGACGGGGAGGTGTCCGTGACCTCAGCGACCTCAGCCCCGACACCGACGGGGCCGATCGCGTCCGCTCCCCTCGTCGACGCTCCCCCCGCATACCCCGCCCGACCCGCTCCCCACACCCCGCGCGGCGGAACCACCCGAACCGGTGGTCCCGGCCCGTCCGAGCAGGAGATGCCGATGCCGCGACAGGCACCGCAGATCTCGCAGGGGCTCCCGCGCCCGGACCGTGACCCGGCCGACGAGGCCGCCGCCGCGGTCGAGGACGCGAACAGCTCGTGGGCGCTCGTCGAGGCCTGCCAGGCCGGCGACGCCGCAGCGTTCGGCGAGCTCTACGAGCGCTACCACGACGTCGTCTTCCGGTACGTGCTGTTCCGGATGGGCGACCGCGCGTTCGCCGAGGACATCACCCAGGAGACCTTCGTCCGCGCGCTGCGGCGGATCAGCTCGGTCAGCTACCAGGGCCGCGACATCGGGGCCTGGTTCGTGACCATCGCCCGGAACCTGATCTTCGACTACGTGAAGTCGAGCCGGTACCGCCTGGAGCAGACGACGTCGGAGATCGCCGACCACTCGCCGCCCAGCCCCGGCGGGCCGGAGCAGCAGGTCCTCGACATGGCGACCAACGACGAGCTGCTCGCCTCGATCGCCAAGCTCAACGCCGACCAGCGCGAGTGCATCCAGTACCGGTTCCTGCGCGGGCTGTCGGTCGCCGAGACGGCCGAGCTGATGGACCGCAACGAGGGCGCGGTCAAGGCACTGCAGCACCGGGCCGTGCGCCGGCTGGCGCAGCTGCTCCCGGACGGCCTGCGATGAGCGGGCTCGCGGCCACGGCCGCCGCACCTGGAGCGGCACGGTGGACCACTGCGGTGAGCGCGCGACTCGATGCGGTGAACGGTGGAGCGGCCGTAACTCCCCGGCCTGCCGGTCGTTGTGCAGACGAGCGCGCCAGGTACGCGCCGACGAGCAGCGCGAGACTGCAGTGAGGACGGACGGCATGCCCAGGGCATGGGACGACGGCTACCGGGGCGACGACCTCGGTCGGGCCCCCGCGGGTGCACCCGCGTCGGAGGAGCTGGCGCACGAGATCGCGCTCTCCGCCGCGCTGGACCGCTCGCGTCGCGACCTCTCGCCGGACCCGCACGCGTCCGCACGGATGCGGCAGCGGTTGTTCGACGTGCTCGCGCAGGAGGGCGTCGGACGCACCGACGGGCCGGGAACGGGGTCGCCCTTCGGCGGCCGCCCGCGTCCGCAGCTCGACCGGGCCGACCTCACCGCGCCGATCGGCCCGCCGATCGCCGACGATCTCGACCACGAGGCCGCGTCCGCGACCCGGCGCACCGCCGGCGAGCGCACCCCCTCCTCCGACGATCCGGGCGCCCGCTCGGGGCGGTCCCGGCGCGGCCGGCACGTGCTGCCGACCGACCACCCGGACCACCCGGAGCAGGTCGCCGGTGCCGCCGCCCCGACCCGGGAGGCCGCCTCCGGCCCCGGCCGTGACGGCGAGGCCCGGCCCACCGGACCGCGACCGCTGGACCGCCGCCGG
Organism: Pseudonocardia nematodicida; assembly: GCF_040105385.1. Taxonomy (NCBI): domain Bacteria; kingdom Bacillati; phylum Actinomycetota; class Actinomycetes; order Pseudonocardiales; family Pseudonocardiaceae; genus Pseudonocardia; species Pseudonocardia nematodicida. The sequence goes on along the minus strand of NZ_JBEDNQ010000003.1, from coordinate 142,454 downwards.
CCCAGCGTCCGGAAGCGCTTCGGCGTGATCGTCGGCGGGTTCGCCGCGCTCGCGGTGATCGCCGGGGTCACGTCCACCATCAGCCGCGACGCGCTGCCCGGTGACGCCATGTACGGCGTGAAGCGGGCGAGCGAGAGCGTCGGCGGGGTCTTCACCTACGGCGAGCAGGCCGAGGCCGCCCGCCAGCTCGACCTCGCCCGGTCCCGGGTGGACGAGCTCGAGAACCTGATGGCGCGCCCGACCACGCCGACCCCGGCCTCGGTCGCCGCGGCGATGCAGGACTTCGACCGGGCGACCAGCACCGGCAGCCGGCTGATGCTGGCCGGCACCGACACCGGTGGCGCCGACGCCGCGCGGCTCGCCGAGCTGCGGACCTGGGCGGCCGCCCAGTCCGGGCGCATCTCCCAGCTGCACGACGAGCTCCCGGCCGAGAGCCGGCCGGAGACCGCCGAGGCCATGGCGCTGCTCGACCGGGTGCTCGACCGGGCCGAGGCGCTCCGGGCCAGCGCCGGGTGCGGCGCCGAGGGCGGCGGTTCGGTCGACGACCTGGGGCCGCTGCCGGGCGAGTGCCGCACCGTCGAGACGGGCACCCCGCCGCCGGAGGCCTCGCGGCAGTCCGCGACGGTCACCCCCGAGGGCACGACCTCGCCGTCCGGCACGCCGACCTCGGAGAGCGCCTCGCCGGAGTCCTCGACCTCGGAGAGCCCGACGAGCACCGAGAGCTCCGAGGGCCGCGGCGGCCTGCCGCTGCTCGGCGACTCCCCGACGACCAGCAGCTCGCCGAGCAGCTCGTCGTCGAAGCCGGAGTCGGGATCGTCCTCGGACGACGGCGGCCTGCTCCCGCCCGTCACCATCCCGCCGCTGCTGCCGGGTGTCGGCCCGGTCACCATCGGCTGAGGTATCGCTCCGCCTCCGTGCGGGCCCTCCGGCGACGCCCGCGTCGGTGGAGGGCCCGCACGGCTGTTGCGCCAGTAGTCTGGGGCGGCGCCGCGCCGGCCACCCGGCCGCGGAGACATGTCGCCGTCGTAGGTAGGAAGGCCAGCGTGGTGAGTGATCCCGGGTCCGCTCCCGACGAGGTTCGCGTCGACGCGACCGGCTCCGAGGGCGAGACCGGGTTGGCCGAGGATCCCGCGGTGCTCGCGCGCGCGACCGCGCTGGACCCGGCGCAACGGGCCGGTCAGGCGTCGGCCGCGGCCGCGATCGCCGCCGAGGCCGGGCAACCCGACCTCCCCGACACGACCGCGCCGGACCTGACGGCGGCCGCGTTCTTCGACGTCGACAACACCATGATGGTCGGCGCGTCGATCTTCCACTTCGCCCGCGGTCTGGCCGCCCGGAAGTTCTTCACGACCTCCGACATGATGGGTTTCGCCTGGCAGCAGGTGAAGTTCCGGGTCGGTGGGCGCGAGGACAAGGGCGGCATCGCCGGGCACCGCGACACCGCGCTGTCGTTCGTCGCGGGCCGCCCGGTGGAGGAGGTCGTCTCGCTCGGCGAGGAGATCTACGACGAGCTGATGGCCGACCGGATCTGGGCCGGCACCCGGGCGCTCGCCCAGATGCATCTCGACGCCGGCCAGCGGGTCTGGCTGGTCACCGCGACGCCGGTCGAGCTGGCCCGGATCATCGCCCGCCGCCTGGGGCTGACCGGCGCGCTGGGCACCGTCGCGGAGAGCGTCGACGGCCTCTACACCGGCCGGCTGGTCGGCGAGATCCTGCACGGACCGGCGAAGGCGCACGCGGTGCGCGCGCTGGCCGCCTCGGAGGGCCTCGACCTGCGCCGCTGCACCGCCTACTCGGACTCGGTCAACGACGTGCCGATGCTGTCCGCGGTCGGCACCGCGGTGGCGGTGAACCCGGACTCGGAGCTGCGCGACGTCGCGAAGGCCCGCAGCTGGCAGATCCGCGACTTCCGCACCGGCCGCAAGGCCGCCCGGATCGGGGTGCCGTCGGTGCTGGGCGCGGGTGCGGTGGCCGGGGCCGTGGCGGCCGGGATGGCCTACCGCAAGCGCTAGATCAGATCTCCACGCCGAGCGCCCGGCTGCCCTCGGCGGTGAGCTCCACCACCCGGCGACGGCGGGTGGGCAGCACCCATCCCCGCTCGGTGGCGGCGCTCAGCAGCGCGGCCCCCAGGCGTCCACCGAGGTGGTGGCGCTGCTCGCTCCAGTCCAGGCAGAACCGCAGCAGCGGCCGCCGCGACGGCGCGTCCCGCAGAGCCGCGAGGTCGACGCCCAGTCCGTTCAGGACGGCCGCGGCGTCCGGCCCGAGCCGGTACGGGTGGGTCGGCAGCGGGGCCGAGATCGGGTCGTGCGGCCGTCGCCGGGTGTCGGGCACCCCGTCCACCGGTTCGAGCGCCCCGCGCTCGACCAGCGCCGCGGTGACGGCGACGCCGAGCCGTCCGGCGAGGTGGTCGTAGCAGGTCCGGGCGGTCCGCAGCGCCGCCGCGCGCTGGTGCTCGCGCAGCGAGCGGACCGGGCGCTGCGGGGCGATCGCGAGCAGCGCCTCGATCGCGACGGCCACCTGCCGGTCGGCCAGGCGGTGGTAGCGGTGCCGCCCGGACCGTTCGACGGTCAGCAGGCCCGCATCGCACAGCTGCGCGAGGTGCTCGCTGGCCGACGACGGCGACACCCCGGCCTCCGCCGCGAGCACCGACGCGGCCAGCGACCGCCCGTCGGCCAGCGCCGCGAGGATCCGGGCCCGGCCGGGGTCGGCGAACATCCGGGCGACGGCGGCGAGGTCGCGCTCGCCGCTGCCGGCGGCGACGGGTGGCGTCATGACCGCGAGTGTGCTCCCGCGACGTTTCGGCATGCACCGAAACGTCCGCGCCGGACCATGTCGGCATGCAACCTCGGTCGCGGCCGGGCACGGTGCTGGCGTCGTGTGCGCCGGCATGTTCCTGGTCCTGCTCGACGTCACCGTCGTCAACGTCGCGCTGCCGTCGATCGGGACCGGTCTCGGAGCCGGCGCCGCGGCCGTCCAGTGGGTGGTCGACGCCTACGCGGTGTCGATCGCGGGACTGCTGCTGGCCGGCGGCACGCTCGGCGACCGGGCCGGGCACCGGCGGGTCGTGCTCGCCGGGCTCGCGGTGTTCGGCGCCGCGTCGGCGGCGTGCGGGCTCGCCCCCTCGGCCGGGGTGCTGATCGGGGCCCGGGCCGCGCAGGGGCTCGGCGCGGCCCTGCTGCTGCCGGGCACCCTCGCGGTGATCACCGACGCCTTTCCCGAGGGCCCGCCGCGGGCCCGGGCACTGGGGATCTGGGCCGGCGTGTCCTCGCTGGCGCTGCCGGCCGGCCCACTGCTCGGCGGCCTGCTGGTCGACTCCGCCGGGTGGCGCTGGGTCTTCCTGGTCGACGTCCCGGTCGTCGTGCTCGCGCTGGTCGCGGTGCCCCTGCTCGTCCGGCCCGGATCCCGCGCCGTGGGCCGTCGCGGTGATCTCCCGGGCACCGTGCTCGCCGCACTCACCCTGGCGTCGACGGTGTTCGCCGTGATCGACGCCGGGCACCACGGCCTGCGGGCCGTCTCGTGGGCGGCCATCGCCCTGGCGCTCGCGGGCGGCGCGGCGTTCCTGCTGCGCGAGCACCGCGCGGACGCCCCGGTCGTGCCCCTCGACCTGCTGCGCCGGCCCGCCTTCGCCGGGCCGAACGTCGCCGCCGGGTCGATGAACCTGGTGCTCAACGGGTCGCTGTTCGTCGTCACCCTCTACCTGCAGGACGTCCGGCGGTACTCCCCGCTCGAGGCCGGGCTCGCGCTCCTGCCGCTGTTCCTGCCGCTGGCGCTGCTCTCCCCGGTCGCGGGCCGGTGGACCGCCCGGTCCGGGCCCCGCGCCCCCCTGGTCACCGGGGCGCTGGTCGCCATGGCCGGGGCGGCCGGGTTCGCGCTGCTCGGACCGGGCAGCGGGTACCCGGTGCTGCTGCCGGTCCTGGTCGGGCTGGGGGTCGGCGCCGGGCTGTTCACCGCACCCGTCGTCACCGCGGCAGTCTCGGCCGCACCGCCCGACCGGTCCGGCCTGGCGAGCGGGGTCGTCAACACCGCCCGTCAGGCGGGGACCGCGCTGGGCGTGGCCGTGTCCGGTGCGGTGGCCCCGGCGACCGCCCCGCCCGCGGAGTTCGTGCGGGGGCTGCACGCGCTCGCCGTCGTCGGGGTGGTGGTCTGGCTCGGGGCCGCCGCGGTCGTCGCCGTCACGACCGGGGCGGCGCCCGGTCGCTCTCAGCCCAGGAACACGTTCCGGCGCTGCGAGAGCAGCCGGTAGAGCGTGTGCTGGATCGTCTCCCGCACCTGGTCGGTCAGGTTGAACACCAGCATCGGGTCCTCGGCGTCGGCCGCGGTGTGCTTGTCGGTGTGGATCGGCTCGCCGAACTCGATGTACCACTTGGACGGCAGCGGGACCAGCCCGGCCGGTCCGAGCAGCGGGAACGTCGGCGTGATCGGGAAGTAGGGGGCGCCGAACAGCCGGGCGAGCGCCGGGATGTCCCCGATCTTGGGGTAGATCTCCTCGGCCCCCACGATCGAGCACGGGATGATCGGCACGCCGGTCCGCAACGCCGCCGAGACGAACCCGCCCCGGCCGAAACGCTGCAGCTTGTAGCGGTCCCGGAACGGCTTGCCGATGCCCTTGAACCCCTCCGGGTAGACCGCGACGATCTCGCCGGAGGTCATGAGCCGCTCGGCGTCCGGGTTGCAGGCCAGGGTGGCGCCGGCCTTGCGGGCCAGCGAGCCGGACACCGGCAGCTGGAACATCAGGTCCGCGCCGAGCAGGCGCAGGTGCCGGTGGGCCGGGTGGTCGTCGTGCACCGCGACGGTGGTCATCGCCGCGTCCAGCGGCAGCGTGCCGGAGTGGTTGGCCACCAGCAGCGCGCCACCGGTCTCCGGGATGTGGTGGGTGCCGATCGTCTCCACCCGGAACCAGTTCCGGTAGAGCGGACGCAGGGCGGGCAGCACCATCGCCTCGGTCAGCTCGGGGTCGAACCCGAACTCGTCGACGGGGTAGTCCCCGGCGAGCCGGCGACGCAGGAAGTCCAGCACCTGCTCCAGGGTGGCCTCCCAGGCCGGGCCGTCCTCGGGGAGGTCCGGTTCCGCGGCTCCGGCCGGGACCGCCGTCGGGCGTGGTGTCCCGGAGTCCTCACCCCGCGCGGGGCGGGCAGGTCCCCGGTTTCCCCGGATCGGGATCACCCGCGCCTCGGCCATGCCCTCGCCCTTCGTCTCGCCGCCCCGCTCGTCGCGGGTCTCTTCGTCCGAGTGTGCCCTCATGACGTCACCGCAGGGACCGGGCGAGACCGAGCACTCCGCGCTCGACCGCCGCGATCCGCTCCGCACCGAGCACCGGGCTCAGCGCCTTGCCGCGCACGAAGTCGTCGAACGCCTGGGTGGTCGTCCACCGTGGCTGGAACCCGAAGTCGTCGATCAGCCTGCGGAGGTCGACGACGCGGCCGAAGTTGAGGAACCGCATCTGCTCCGGGGAGAAGTCCACCACCCGGGCGCCGCGCAGCACCCGGCTGACCGGGCTCACCGCGCTGCTCGGCACCGGGAGCGCGATCTTGCCCGCCCGGCGGATGGCCTGGGAGAGCATCAGCACGCCGTGCGCGGCGACGTTGAACACGCCGGGCAGCTCGTGGGTCGTCGCGCGCTCCAGGACGGCCAGGCCGTCCTCCTCGTGCAGCAGCTGCATCCGGGCGTCGTACCCGAGCACGGTCGGCACGACCGGCAGGGCGAAGTAGCGGGTCAGCACGGTGTCGATGCGGGGGCCGATGAAGTTGGCGAACCGCAGCACCGTCGTCGTGACGTCCGGGCGGCGCCGGCTGAACCCGCGCAGGTAGCCCTCGATCTCGGCCGCGTCCTTGGCGTAGCCGCCGGAGGGCAGGTCTTTGGGCCCGGTCGCCTCGTCGAACACCGCCGGGTCGCGCGGGCTGGCCCCGTAGACCGCGGTGGTCGACTTCAGCACCACACGCCGCACCGACGGCGCCTTCTGGCACGCCGCGAGGAGCTGCATCGTGCCGATGACGTTCATCTCCTTCATCGTCGCCCGCCCGCCGGACGTGGCGGGGCTGGCCGACAACGACGCGTGCACGACGGTGTCGACCTGGGCCGAGGAGATGACCTTGGCGATCAGCGGGTTGCGGATGTCGGCACGCACGAACTCGGCGCGGCCCATCCGTTTGAGCAGGTCCCGGGGTGGCGGGACGGTGTCGACGCCGAGCACCCGGTCGATGCCCGGGTCGGCCGCCAGCCGGGCCGCGAGGTGGCCGCCGAGGAATCCGCTCACGCCGGTGACCAGCACGACGTTCGGGGTCGACTGCGGCATGGGACCTCACAAGGCAGGCCTGCGGAGTTACAGGAGAGCACCACACGGAAATGGGTGGCGACGGCGACGACTGTATCGGCGCTGGTCACGCAGCGCACTGACACAATCACGTGAAGTGCGTGACCCTCTCGTGAACGGCAGCGTCCACGTGAACGGTGGTGTCCGCATGGACGGCGACGTCCCTACGAACGACACCGGCCGCGCGCCGCCGGAGCGGACGCGCGGCCGGTGCGCGAGTCACTTGCCGAGCTTGCGGCGCTGCACCCGGGTCTTGCGCAGCAGCTTGCGGTGCTTCTTCTTCGACATCCGCTTGCGGCGCTTCTTGATGACCGAGCCCATAGGGTGCTCCTCCTGTATCCGACGCAGATCGCCTGCGACCGCACCACCGGATGACCTCGAGGCGGGCCGGGCCGCGCCCACGGTGGGGCGAGCCGCGCGACCGGTGGGAGTCGGCAGCCGAGGGACCACTCTACCGGGGTGATCCCGGGAGCACGGGACGGGGGATCAGCCGGCGTCGAAGTAGGCGTTGCGCAGGTAGTCCTCGACGGCACGCTGCGGCACCCGGAACGAGCGACCGACCCGCGCGGCGGGCAGCTCACCGGAGTGGACCAGCCGGTAGACCGTCATCTTGGAGACCCGCATCATCGACGCGACCTCGGCCACCGTCAGGAACTGCACCTGGGCCGGCCGCAGGGGCTCGGGACGTTCCGTCGCCATCGGGCACCGCCTTCCTCCCCCGAGACTCCGGCCCCGGGCGCCCGGTGGTGGGGGATGCGGATGAAGTCTACCGGGACGGGTGTGACAATCGGTCCCCGAGAGGGTGCCCGATCGTGGCATCGTACGGCGCGCCAGGGTGACACCAGGTCACTCGATGGGCTGAACGGGCGACGCACGCCGGTCAGCTCCTCCCGAGCTCGACGGAACGGTCGTGGGCGGCGGTGACCGCGTCCGCGAACGCCGAGCGCAGGCCGTGCCGCTCCAGCTCGCGCAGCGCCGCGGCCGTCGTCCCGGCCGGGGAGGTCACGTTCTCCCGGAGCACCGCCGGGTGCTCACCGGTCTCGCGCAGCATCCGCGCGGCGCCCAGGACGGTCTGCACGGTCAGCTCGGTCGCGGCCGGACGGGTCAGCCCGAGCGCGACAGCCGCCTCGATCATCGCCTCGGCGACCAGGAAGAAGTAGGCCGGCCCGGAGCCGGAGACCGCGGTCGCGGCGTCCTGCTTGGACTCGTCGATCCGCAGCACCGAGCCGACGGTCTCCAGCAGCGTCTCGGTCTCGGCGAGGTGGTCGGGCGTCGCGGCCGCGCCCGGGGAGATCGCGCACATCGCCGCGCCCAGCAGCATCGGGGTGTTCGGCATGACCCGCACGACCGGCGTGCCGTCGGGCAGCGCGCCCTCGAACAGCGACGTCGGCACCCCCGCGCAGAGCGAGATCACCAGCGCGCCGTCGGCCAGCACGGGCGCGATCTCCCCGAGCAGGGCCACGACGTCCTGCGGCTTCACGGCGACGACGACCGTCCCGGCGCCGCGCACCGCGTCGGCGGGCGCCGCGGCCGCGATGCCCAGCCGTCCGGACAGCTCCTCGGCGCGGGTCGCGACCTTCTCGGCGACGACGAGGTCGCCCGCGTCCCGCCCGGCCGCCAGCAGCCCGCCCAGCAGCGCCTCGCCGATCCGTCCGCCGCCCAGTACCGCGATCCGTGTGCCCGTCATGGGGCCGAGCCTAGAAGGCGCCCCTCACGCGTCGCGGACCTGCGGGGCCAGGGCGAGCTGCCGGGCCTGACAGACGGTCCGGCCGGTCGAGTCGACGACGGTGACGTCCTCGTCGAACTGGGAGTCGACGATCGTCCGGGCCCGGGACTCGACCCGCAGCCAGCCCGGTGCCGGACGGCCGCGCAGCAGCGCGGTGAGCTGGACGGTGGGTGCCCAGCCGAACTGCCCGCCGAGGTTGAACACCGTCGGCGGCAGGATGTCGCCGGCCAGCAGCGCGAACAGCACGTCCGGCTCCTCCCCCCGGGGCCGGACCCAGCCGGACATCTCGGGCGGTCCGGTCTCGCCGCGGATGAACGGCACCGCCCCCGGCGGGAAGCGCATGTCGCAGGCGTCGGCGACGCCGCGGGGACCGGGCTGGTCGGCCGGGTCCAGCGCGTCGGCACCCGGCTCGGGGTCCAGTGTGGACGCGGTGTCCCAGCGCGGCTCGCTCGCGGGCAGCGCGCCGCCGGTGACGGTGGCGTGCAGCATCGGCCGTCCGTCCTGCACCAGCCGCACCGCGCAGGACGAGATGGTCCGCCCGGTCTTCAGCGGCTCGGCCGTCAGCTCGACCGGGCGCAGGTCGGGCGCGCGCAGGAAGTCCGCCGACACCGCCAGCGGCTCCAGCGGTGCCCGGCCGGGCGCCGAGGCGCCGGCCGCGGCGAGCCGGGCCAGCCCGGCCTTCGCGGCGAGCACCATGAGCAGCCCGCCGAAGGCCTTCGACCCGATCGCCCAGACGTCGTCGAGATCGGCGCGGAAACGGCCGCCGCCCAGATCCTTGAGAACGTGCGCGTCGGCGAAGGGGCGGCGGACCGCGGCGTTGCTCATGGGGATGTACCTACCACCCTCCCGCCGCGCGGTCGCGCCCCGAGTGGCCCGGTTCACCGCCGGTGCGCGACCGGTTCCCGGACCGGGACGGTCGGGGCGAGGTGCAGCCGCGCGAACAGCAGCGACTCGGCCAGCAGGCCGGTGCGTTCGTCGCGGGTCCGGCAGCGGCGCGTCGACACCTCCAGCACCGCGACGCCGCCGGCGCGGGCGAACCCGCCGCCGGCCAGCGTCTCGCACACCTCGGCGCACGGCTGGTTCCCGCGGCCGGGGACGAGGTGCTCGTCACGCGGGGCCCCGGTGCCGTCGGTCAGGTGCAGGTGACGCAGCGCCGGCCCCATCCGCGCCATCAGCTCGAGCGCGTCGACGCCGGCCGCGGCGGTGTGCGAGAGGTCGAGCGTGTAGGCGTCGAACCCGACGCCGGTCGGGTCGTGACCGGGGGCGTAGGGCACGGTGCTGATCCCGCCGCGGGACACCGGGAACATGTTCTCGACCGGCAGCGCGACGCCGTGCTGCTCGCCGGCGCGGGCGACCTCGTCGGCGAACACGTCGGCGTAGCGGCGCTGCCAGCGGAACGGCGGATGGACGACGACCGTGCGCGCACCCAGCCGGGCGGCGGTCTCCACGGTGCGGCGCAGCCGGGCGACCGGGTCGGCGCCCCACACCCGCTGGGTGACGGCGAGACAGGGCGCGTGCACCGCGAGGACCGGGACGCCGTGCCGGTGCGCGAGCCGTTCCACCGTTCGCGGGTCCTGGCTGACCGGGTCGGTCCAGATCATGAGCTCGACGCCGTCGTAGCCGAGCTCGGCGGCGATCTCGAAACCGGCGGCGACGCCCTCGGGGTAGACCGAGGCGGTGGACAGCGCGACCGGCACCCGCGCGCCGTCGCCGGACGAGGGCAGGCGGGACCGGGGTATCACGTGACGTGGAGTCGACCGGTCGTCGCCCATCGTTACCTGTCCAGGAGTACCAGTATCGCCGGGGACACCGTCAGCAGCAGCCCGACGAGCACCGCGTACAGCGTCGTCCTCAGGTCCTCGTGGCGCAGCAGGGCGCGCACGCCGAGCACCAGCCCGAGGGTGACCGCCACCGAGAGCGCGATCGCGACGAGCGGGAACGAGAACCACAGGAACCGGAAGCCGACCCAGATGGCCGCCCCGGCGACCGCGCCGCCGATCCACTGCGCGATGACCATGGCCCACGCCTGGCCGGTGCCGGCGGCCCCGGCGTCGTGGTCGAGCCCGGCCGGCGGCGGGCCGTCGGCCGCGTCATCGGCCCCGTCGTCGTCCTCGGGCCCGTCCCGGTAGTCGTCGCGGTGGTCGTCCCGGTACTCGCCGTCGTAGCCGTTCCTGTCGTAGCCGTCCCCGTCGTACCCGTCACCGTCGTAGCCGCCCCGGTCGTAGCCGGTCTCCCGCTCCGGTGCCAGCACCCCGGTGCGGGCGCCGCCGCGCGGATCGTCGTCCCAGCCGCCGTGACCGTCGAACGGGTCGTAGGCCCCGGTCGGGGGACCGTCGTCGGCCGGCGCGGGACGGGACGGCGTGCGGGACGTGGGCGACTCGTACCCCTCGTCGAACCCGGGGCCGCCGAACCGGGCGGGCTCGCCACCGGGCCGGCCGGCCGGGGCGGCCGTCGGGCGCGCGCCGAACCGGCCGGTCGGGACCTCGTCCGGGTCGCCGCGGTGCGGGCCCTGCGACGGCTCCGGCGGCCGTCCCGGACCAGGCTGCCCGTGCGGCGGCGCACCGGCAGCGGGGCCGCGGTCGCCGTCCTGCGGCGGGGGCGGGGGGAACCCGGGCGGCGGCCCGCCGTTCCCGTTGCGCCCCGGGTACCCGCCGCCGTCGCGGTCCGGGGGGAAGCCCTGCGGTGCCGGACGACCCGGGCCGTCCGGAGCGAACGCCTGCGGCTCGGGGCCGCCGAACCCGCCTCGCGCACCGCCGTAGGGGCTACGGGGAGCAGCGCCACGCGGTGCATTGCCGTTGGGAACGAACGGGGCATCCCCGCCGGGGCCGACCGGGCCGTTCGGGTTCCGGCCGTTCGGGAAGGACGGGTGCTCGGTGCCGGGCGGCGGACCGGCCGGCGGGCGGGCCCGGTCGGCCGGGGCGGGACGGCGCGGGGGCGCCGGAGCCTCGGTCGCCACCCGCCCGGGCCCCGACGGCGGCGGACCGGCGGAGCCGGCACCGCCGTCCGCGACGTCGTCCTCGGAGGCACGCCGGCGCCGCCGCCGGCCGGGCTGCTCGCCGCCGTTCGCGGCCAGCAGTTCGGCGACGGTCCGCTGGCGAGGTCCTCCGCTGTCGACACTCATCCCGACCACCGTGCCCTGTTGGTTGTCAAGGGTCCAAGTCCGTCACCCGAAACGTGCGCCGAGCGGTCGTCCCCGTTCGCTCCGTCGAGCATGTCGAAGCGGCGCAGGATGACTCCTTCGCGCAACGCCCAGGGGCAGATGTCGAGCTCGTCGACCTCGAGGGCCTCCATCGCGGCCTGCGCGACGACGAGCCCGGCGACGAGCTGGTGCGCCCGGCTGGGACTCACCCCGTCGAGCTCGGCCAGGTCCGGGGCCGACATCCGGGTGACGAACGCGGACAGCTGCCGCAGCCCCTGCACGGACAGCGTCCGGTGCGTGCGCGGGCCCGCGCTGCTGGGCGCGGCGCCGGTGAGGCGGGCCAGGGTCCGGAAGGTCTTGGAGGTCCCGACCACCCGGTCCGGGCGGCCGGCCGCGCGCAACCGCGCGGCGACCGGCGCGAGGTCGGCGCGGACCCGCTCGGCGAGCTCGGCGACCTCGGCCCGGGACGGCGGGTCGGAGGAGAACCACTCGCGGGTCAGCCGCCCGGCGCCCAGTGGGAGCGACTCGGCGACGTCCGGTGTCTCGTCCCGGCCCACCGCGAGTTCCAGCGAGCCTCCGCCGATGTCGAGCACGAGCAGCCGCCCGGCGGACCAGCCGCACCAGCGGCGCACCGCGAGGAAGGTCCAGCGGGCCTCGTCCGGGCCCGGCAGCACCTCCAGCGCGACGCCGGTCTCCCGCTGCACGAGCGCCAGCACCTCGCTGGAGTTGGTGGCGTCACGCAGCGCCGAGGTGGCGAACGCGATCAGGTCGTCGCACCCCTTCGACCGGGCGGTGTCCCGGGCCCGGTGCACGCTGTCCAGGAGGGCCTTGATCCCCTGCTCGGTGAGCGCGCCGTCGTGGTCCAGGTGCTCGGCCAGCCGCAGCTGGTCCTTGTCCGAGGACATCGGTGTCGGGTGCGCACCGCGATGCGCGTCCACCACCAGCAGGTGGACGGTGTTCGAGCCCACATCGAGAACGGCGAGACGCACGCGGATCAGGTTACCGACCTGTTATGAACGCCCGGGCAACCGCCCGCCCCGACGGGGCTCAGTGCCGCTGCTTCGCCTCTCGACCGCCGAGGCTCAGTGCCGCTGCTTCGCCTCTCGACCGCCGAGGCTCAGTGCCGCTGCTTCGCCTCTCGACCGCCGAGGCTCAGTGCCGCTGCTTCGCCTCTCGACCGCCGAGGCTCAGTCGTCGAACTTGTACCCCAGCCCCCGCACCGTGACCAGGTGCTTCGGCGACGACGGGTCGACCTCCACCTTGGACCGGAGCCGCTTCACGTGGACGTCGAGGGTCTTGGTGTCCCCCACGTAGTCCGCCCCCCACACCCGGTCGATCAGCTGGGCCCGGGTGAGCACCCGGCCGACGTTGCGGAGCAGGTACTCCAGCAGGTCGAACTCCTTCAGCGGGAGGGCGACCTCGCCACCGTTCACCGACACGATGTGCCGTTCGACGTCCATCCGGACCGGACCGGCCTCCAGCACGCCGGCCCCGCCCTCGGTCTCGGCCACCCCGTCGCCACCCCGGCGCAGCACGGCGCGGACCCGGGCGATCAGCTCACGCGCGGAGTAGGGCTTGGTGATGTAGTCGTCGGCGCCGAGCTCCAGCCCGACCACCTTGTCGATCTCGCTGTCCCGCGCCGTCACCATGATCACCGGCACCGCGGAGCGCGAGCGCAGCGACTTGCAGACGTCCGTGCCGCTCATGCCGGGGAGCATCAGGTCGAGCAGCACGATGTCGGCGCCGTTGCGGTCGAACTCGGACAGCGCGTCGTTGCCGTTGACCGCGACGGCGGTGGTGAACCCCTCCTTGCGCAGCATGAACGCGAGCGGGTCGGCGAACGACTCCTCGTCCTCGACGATCAGCACCCTGGTCATCTTCATCCTCCGGTCGTCGCGGCGGTCTGGTCTCGGTCCTCGGTGGGGACGCTGCCGCCGGGTGCGCCGCCGGCGCCCCCGCCGAGCAGGCTCAGCCGGGCCGGCAGCCGCATGGTGAACGTCGAGCCCGTGCCGGTACGGCTCCACAGCCGCACCTCGCCGCCGTGGTTGGCGCACACGTGCTTGACGATGGCCAGGCCGAGCCCCGTCCCGCCGGTGGCGCGGGACCGGGCGGGATCGACCCGGAAGAACCGTTCGAACACCCGCTGCTGGTGCTCGGGGGCGATGCCGAGGCCCCGGTCGGTGACCGCGATCTCGACCGAGCCGCCCGACTCGCGGCGGCTCACCGACACCGACGAGTCGGCCGGCGAGTAGGCGATCGCGTTCTCCAGCAGGTTGGTCAGCGCGGTGACCAGGAGTGTCCGGTCGCCGTCCACCACGAGTCCGGACGCCGCGTCGGCGGTGATCTCGACGCCGTGCGACTCGGCGGAGTTGCGGCTGCGGGCCAGCGCCTCGGCGACGACGTCGTCGACCTCCACGGCGGCCAGCTCGGGCAGCCGCTCGGCACCGGTCAGCCGGGACAGCGCGATCAGCTCGGAGACCAGGTTGCCCATCCGGGTCGACTCGCGGAGCATCTTCTCGCCGAACCGGCGGGTCTCCCGGAACGCGGCCGCGTCGTCGCCGGTCGTGTCGGCGGGCTCCAGGGCGTCGAGGGTGTCCAGCAGCGCCTCGGCGAGCAGCGCGACCGCGCCGACCGGGGTCTTCAGCTCGTGCGAGACGTTCGCGACGAAGTCCCGACGGGTGGCCTCCAGCCGCGCGACCTCGGAGACGTCGACGGCCTCGACCAGGGCGAACCCGTCACCCAGCGGGTGGATGACGGCCTGGACCGCGACCGGGCCCCGCGGGGTCCGGGTGAGCGGGGACAGGTCGACCTCCAGCCGGGACTCGCCGGCCTGGACGCGCTGGCAGGCCGCCCAGGCGCGCGGGTCGAGTCGCTCGTCGGTCACCGCGCCGAGCGCGGCGGCCCGGGTGTTGTGCAGCAGCACCTCACCGCCGGCGCCGACCACCGCGAGCCCGGCCGCGGACTGCCGGAACGTGCGGTGCAGCAGGTCGCCGAGCGTCGGTGCGTCGGACCGCGGCTCCTCGTCCCGGGCCGGGCGGCCGGGACGGCCGGACGACGACCGTCGTCCGAGCGCGACCCCGGCCACCAGGCCGAGGCCGAGCGCGGCGGCCGTGATCAGCCACGCGAGCGTCGTCACGGCTGCATGGTAGGCAAGCCGGGGGGTACCGGCGCCAGCGCCGACCCCCCGAAGGTGACGCCCGCGACGTCGTGGCGAAACAGTGTTCCGCCCCCGTTCACCAGCGGTTCACGAGCCGCGCCTCGCGAGGGGAGGTGGCTGCTCAGCGACCCTGGTTGGCCACCCCGGCGATGGCCTCCTCGGCCGCGGCCGGGTCCAGGTAGCGCCCGCCCGGGTCGGTCGGCGTCAGGTCGTCGGCGAGGTCGTAGACCAGCGGGATGCCGGTGGGGATGTTCAGCCCGGCGATGTCGGCGTCGGAGATCCCGTCGAGGTACTTCACCAGGGCCCGCAGGGAGTTGCCGTGCGCGGCGAGCAGCACGGTCTTCCCGTCCCGCAGGTCCGGCACGACGGCCTCGGTCCAGTACGGCAGGAACCGCTCGACGACGTCGGCGAGGCACTCGGTCAGCGGCGCGTCGACGCCGGCGTAGCGCGGGTCGGCGTCCTGGGAGAACTCGCTGCCCTTCTCGATCGGCGGCGGAGGGACGTCGTAGGACCGGCGCCAGAGCATGAACTGCTCCTCGCCATAGGCCTCGAGGGTCTGCTTCTTGTCCTTGCCCTGCAGGGCGCCGTAGTGCCGCTCGTTGAGCCGCCAGTCCCGCTTCACCGGGATCCAGTGCCGGTCGGCGGCGTCCAGCGCGATGTTCGCGGTGGAGATGGCGCGGCGCAGCAGCGAGGTGTGCACGACGTCGGGTGCGATCCCCGACGACGCGAGCAGCTCGCCGCCGCGCCGGGCCTCGGCCTCGCCCTGCTCGGACAGCGGGACGTCCACCCACCCGGTGAACAGGTTCTTGGCGTTCCAGTCGCTCTGGCCGTGGCGCAGCAGTACGAGGGTCGGCATGCGCCACAGCCTGCCATTCACCCCCGGGCGAGGTCTTCCAGCACCTGCCCGAGAGTGTCGACGAGCACGTCGATCTCCTCCCGGGTGACCACCAGCGGCGGGGAGAGCCGGACGGTCACGCCGTGGGTCTCCTTCGCCAGCACGCCGCGGCGGGCCAGCTCCACACAGACCGCGCGCCCGTCGCCGAGCGCCGGGTCGACGTCGCAGCCGAACCACAGCCCGGCCCCGCGCACCGCGGTGAACCCGGGCAGCTCCCGCAGCCGCTCGCCCAGGTACCCGCCGAGCTCCAGCGCCGCGGCCTGGTACTCCCCCGTCCCGAGCAGCCCGCACACCGCCGACCCGACGGCGGCGGCGAACGGGTTCCCGCCGAAGGTCGAGCCGTGCTCGCCGGGGCGCAGCACCCCGAGCACGTCGCGGCGGCCGGCGACGGCGCTGACCGGCACGATCCCGCCACCGAGCGCCTTGCCCAGGGTGTAGAGGTCGGCCCGGACCCCCTCGGTGTCGCTCCGCAGCGTGGCGCCGGTGCGCCCCAGCCCGGACTGGATCTCGTCGCAGATCAGCAGCACGTCGCGCTCGACGGTGACCCGCCGGACCTCGGCGAGGTAGCCGGGCGGCGGCACGATCACGCCGGCCTCGCCCTGGATCGGCTCGATCAGCACGGCGGCGGTGTCGTCGGTGAGCGCCGCCGCGAGCGCCCCGGAGTCGCCGTACGGGACGCGGTCGAAGCCGTCCGCGTACGGGCCGAACCCGTCGCGGGCCGACGGGTCGTCGGAGAACCCGACGATCGTCGTCGTCCGGCCGTGGAAGTTCCCCCCGGCGACGACGATCCGGGCCCGGCCCTCGGGAATCCCGCGCACCCGGTGTCCCCAGGCGCGGGCGACCTTGATCGCGGACTCGACGGCCTCCGCGCCGGTGTTCATCGGCAGCACGGCCTCGGTGCCGGTGAGCTCGGCGACATCGCGCTGGAAGGCGGGCAGCCGGTCGTTGTGGAACGCCCGCGCGGTGAGGGTGAGCGCGTCGAGCTGGCGGTGCGCGGCCTCGGTGAGCACCGGGTGGCGGTGCCCGAAGTTGAGCGCGGAGTAGCCGGCCAGGGCGTCGAGGTAGCGGTTGCCGTCGACGTCGGTGACCCAGGCACCCTCGCCGTGGGACAGCACGACGGGCAGCGGCGCGTAGTTGGTGACGCCGTGCCGGTCGGCGAGCGCGACCTGGTCCGCGGTGCGGGTGGGCACTACTGCGGTCATCGGGTGGCCTCCTCGCCGGTTCGCACGCCCCGCAGCTCGAGGGTGCAGCACTTGATCCCGCCACCACCGCGGCGGAGCTCGGACAGGTCGACGGGCACGGTCTCGAAGCCGCGCTCGCGCAGGTCGGCGGCGAACGCCCGGGCCTGCGCGGCGTGCACGACGTGCCGCCCGTCGGAGAAACAGTTCAGGCCCAGGACGGCGGCGTCGGCCTCGCCGACCAGCACGGCGTCCGGGAAGCGGTCGGCGAGCACGGCCCGCGACGGCGCGTCGAACGCCGACGGCAGGTAGGCCACCGAGCCGGGCCCGCCGTCCGGGTCGAGCACGGCGAACGCGGTGTCGAGGTGGTAGTAGCGCGGGTCGACCAGGCGCAGGCTCACGACCTCGCGCCCGAAGGTCGCGGCGACCTCGTCGTGCGCGGCCGGATCGGTGCGGAACCCGGTACCGGCGTAGATCGTCTTCCCGACCAGCAGCAGGTCGCCCTCGCCCTCGTTGACCTCGCGGGCCTCCCGGACGTCGAACCCGTGCGCGCGGAACCAGCCGGCGTACGCGGGACCCTCCGCGGCGCGCTCGGCGTGCCGGAACCGGGCGGTCAGCGCGACGCCGTCGACGACCTGGCCGCCGTTGGCGGCGTAGACCATGTCCGGCAGGCCGGGCAACGGGTCGATGAGCGACACGTCGAAGCCGAGGTCGCGGTAGGTGTCGTACAGCCGCGTCCACTGGTCGAGCGCGAGCGCGGTGTCGGTGGCGTGCTCGGGCCGCATCCACGGGTTGATCCGGTAGCTGACGGTGAAGTGCTCCGGCCGGCACATCAGCACCGACGGCGCCGGGCGGGACGGTTCCGCCGCAAGGAGCGGGCGGGGGAGCTCGACGACGGTCATGGCATCAGCCTGCCGCGCCCGGCCCGTGCGTTTCCCCGCTTTCTGCGCACGATCCGCGCGCATTCTGGCGATCTTGCGCCCGGATCCACCGCGCAACGCCGTATCCTGCAGCACTGTGACCGAGATCGACACGACCGACCGGCGACTGCTGGACCTGCTGCGCATCGACGGCCGTGCCGGCTGGTCCGAGCTCGGCGACCGGGTGGGGCTCTCCGCGTCGGCGGTACGCCGGCGGGTGGACCGGCTGACCGCCCGCGGGGTGATCACCGGGTTCACCGTGCAGGTCGACCCGGAGGCCGAGCAGGGGCCGGGGGTGGAGGCCTACGTGGAGCTGTTCTGCCGCGGCACGGTCGCGCCCGGCGAGCTCCAGCGGATGCTGTCGGCGGTCCCCGAGGTGGTGACCGCCGGGACGATCACCGGTGAGGCCGACGCCATCGTGCACCTGCGCTCGCGGGACGTCCGGTCCCTGGAGGACGCCCTGGAGCGGCTGCGGATGGCGCCGAACGTCGACCACACCCGCTCGGCCGTCGTGCTGTCCCGGCTCGTGACCCGTTGATGCCGGGCGGCCCCCCGGCGTAGCGTTGAGAGTTCAACTTCTTCGGCAGACCGGGAGACACACCGATGCCCGTCCAGCGCTTGAACCACGCCGTCCTCTACGTCCGCGACGTGGCCCGCAGCGTCGCCTTCTACGCCGACACCCTGGGGTTCCGCACGGTCGTCGAGATCCCCGGCGGCCGCGGCGCGTTCCTTCAGTCCCCGGGCTCGTCGAACGACCACGACCTCGCGCTGTTCGGGATCGGCGACGCCGCCGGGGCCTCCCGGGCCGGGCGGGAGACCGTCGGGCTCTACCACCTGGCCTGGGAGGTCGACACGCTCGGCGAGCTCGGCCGGATCCGGGGCGTGCTGGAGGCGGCCGGGGCGCTCGTCGGCGCCTCCGACCACGGCACCACGAAGGCGCTCTACGCACACGACCCGGACGGCCTGGAGTTCGAGGTCTGCTGGCTGGTCCCCGCCGCGCTGCTGGACGAGACGCACGAGATGAAGACCGACCGGCTCGACCTGGACGCCGAGATCGCCCGCTACGGCGCCGACACCCCCGGCGGGATCGGCGTCTCGGTCCCGGCCTAGCTGTTACGAGACCTCAGCGAGGAACGCCCGCAGCTGCTCGACCACGAACGCGTGGTCCTCGACGTGCGGCAGCCCCGACACACCCAGCGCTCCGACGACCCCGGTCCCGCGCACCCGCACCGGGAAGGCGCCACCGCGGGCGGCGTAGTCGTCGGCCGGGAGCCGGGACTCGGCCTCGAAGCTCCACCCGCGCGCGGCGAACTGCTCGGCGACGGCGAGCGAGCTGCGCTGGTAGTGCAGGACCACCGCGATCTTGCGCTCCAGCCAGGCGTCGTTGTCGGGGGTGGCCCCGTCGAGCGCGCAGTGGAAGACCCGCTGCCTCCCGAGCACGACGCCGATCGACAGGCCGAACCCGCGGGTCACGGCCGCGGCGCGCAGCCGTGACCCGAGGGCCCAGGCGTCGTCCCGGGTGAAGCCGTCCAGGACGAGCTCGTCCTCCTCGGCGCGGAGCCGGTCGAGCGCGGTCGCGGTGCTGCTGCTCACGGCGCTCACGCCTCCGAGGAGGCCGCCCACATGTTCAGCCCCCCGTCCTGTGCGTGCTCGTCGATCGCCGACAGCTCGTCGGGCGTGAACTCCGGTCCGGTGAGCGCGCCGGCCGAGTCGTCGAGCTGCTCGGGCCGCGAGGCCCCGACCAGCACCGAGGTGACCCGCTCGTCGCGGAGCACCCAGGCCAGCGCCATCTGGGCGAGGGTCTGGCCGCGGCCCCGGGCGATCTCGTCGAGCGCCTTGACCCGCTGCAGGTTCTCCTCGCTGAGCATGCCCTCGCGCAGCGTCTTGCCCTGCGTCGCGCGCGAGCCCTCCGGGACGCCGTGCAGGTACTTGGCGGTCAGCAGGCCCTGGGCGAGCGCGGAGAAGGCGATGCAGCCCACGCCCTCGGCGTCGAGCACGTCGAGCAGGGACGCCTCGCCCTGCTCGACCCACCGGTTGAGCAGTGAGTACGACGGCTGGTGCAGCACCAGCGGGGTGCCCAGGCCGCGCAGGATGCCGACCATCTCCCGGGTGCGGGCCGCCGAGTACGAGGAGATCCCGACGTAGCGGGCCCGGCCCGAGCGCACCGCGGCGTCCAGTGCTCCGGCGGTCTCCTCCATCGGCACCTCCGGGTCGAACCGGTGGCTGTAGAAGATGTCGACGTGATCGAGGCGCAGGCTGGTCAGCGAGTGGTCCAGGCTGGTCAGCAGGTGGTTCCGGCCGCCGCCGGAGCCGTGCGGGCCGCCGAAGAACGGGTAGCCGGCCTTGGTCGAGACGATCAGCTCGTGCCGCATCCCGGCGAAGTCCTCGGCGAGGATCCGGCCGACGTTCTTCTCCGCCGACCCGAACGGCGGGCCGTAGCCGTTCGCCAGGTCGATGTGGGTGATGCCGAGGTCGACGGCGCGGTGCAGGATCGCCCGCTGCCGCATGATCGGGGTGTCGTCGCCGAAGTTGTGCCAGGTGCCGAGCGAGATCGCGGGCAGCTTCAGGCCGCTCCGGCCGGAGCGGCGGTGCGGCATGCGGTCGTGCCGGTCGGGGTCCGGGACGTGCGCCGGGGTGACGTGGACGGTCATGAGGGAGTTCTCCTGAAGGGGGGCGGGGGTTCAGACGAGGGCGGCGAGCCGGTCGACCGCGGCGAGGTCCTCCAGCGCGGACCCGACGGCGACCGCGGACGCGCCGGCGGCGAGGTAGTCGGCGGCGTTGGCGGAGTCGATCCCGCCGGTCGCGACGAAGCGGACCCGCGGGAACGGCCCGCGCATCGCGCGGAACCAGTCGGGCCCGAGCACCGAGGCCGGGAACGCCTTCACCCAGGTCAGGCCGAGCGAGACCGCCTGCTGGACGTCGGAGGCGGTGGCCACGCCGGGCAGGTGCGCGAGACCTGCGGCGGCGCTCGCGGCCGCTACCCGCGGGTCGGTGCCCGGGGCGACGGTGAACTCCGCCCCGGCCGCGGCGACCTGCCGGACGAGGTCGGCGGTCACCACGGTGCCCGCCCCGACCGGGCGTCCGCGCCGCCGGCCCGCCTCGACGGTCCGGTGCAGCGACTCCAGCCCCTCGGCGTCCTGCACGGGGACCTCGACGGCGCCGAGGCCGGAGTCCCAGGCCCGCTCGGCGAGCTCCACGGTCCGCGCCGGCGGGAGGCCGCGCAGGATCGCCATCACGGGCGCCCCGCCCAGCGTCCGGTCGAAGTAGTCGGTCAGGTCCGCCATCCGAGCTCCTCGGAGATGTGGGTGGTGACCTCGGCCAGCCGCGGTCGCAGCAGGTCGAGGTCGGTGAGCGTGGCCCGGGCCTTCAGCGCGGTGATCGACACCGCCGCCATCACCCGGCCGGCGTGGTCGCGCACCGGCATCGCGACGCAGTTGACGTAGTCCTCGTACTCGCCGTCGTCGACCGCCCAGCCGCGTTCGAGGACCTGCGCGAGCTCGGCCCGGTAGCGCTCGCGGGTGGTGATCGTGGTGTCGGTGTGCCGGACGAAGTCCGCGGTGTCCAGCATGGACTCGACCCGGCCGGCGGGCAGATGGGCCAGGATCGCCTTCGCGACGCCGGCGGTGTGCAGGCAGACCTTCTGGCCGACCTGCGAGTACAGCCGGACCATGCCCGGCTGCTCGATCTTGTCCACGTAGACGATCGCGCTGTCCTCCAGCGCGGCCAGGTGCACCGTGTGCGAGCACTCCTCGCCCAGCTCGACCAGGTACGGGCGGGCCACCGCGCTGAGGTCGAACTGCTCGACGGCGATCTGGGCCAGCCCGGCGAGCCGGTAGCCGACGCCGTACCGGCCGTCGGCGTGCCGCCGGGCGAGCCCGCAGTCGGTCAGCGTGTGCAGCATCCGCAGCGCGGTCGACCGGTGCACGCCGAGGTGGTCGGCCACCTCGATCTGGGTGCGCGGCCGGACGCTGACGAACTCCAGGACCTCCGCGGCGCGCTGGATGCTCTGCGACATGTGAACCTCGATCAGACGGGAAGGAAGTCGTGGGTGCTGCTCAGGGCGCGGGCGGCCAGGTCGTGCCCGGCCCGCAGCCTGCGCTCCACATCGTCCCCGCGCAGCAGCCCCGACAGGTAGCCGGCCGCGAACGCGTCACCGGCCCCGACGACCTCGACGACGTCGACCTGGCGCGCCGGGACGAACGTCGTCCCGGTGTCGGGGGCCACCTCGGTCGCGCCCACCGCGCCGTCCTTCACGATCAGCCGCCCGGCCGGGCCCAGCAGCTCCGCCAGCGCGGCCGGCTCGCCGGTCCCCCACAGCGTCTCGGCCTCGTCGCGGCCGACGAAGACCAGGTCGGCCCGCCGGGCGAACCCGGCCAGCACCGGCGCGGCGGTCTCGGCGGACCAGAGCCCGGGCCGGTGGTTGACGTCGAACGACACCGGCACGCCGTGCCGGCCGGCGAGGGTGAACGCCACGTCCAGCAGGTCCCGGCAGCCCGGCGACAGCGCCGCGGTGATCCCGGAGACGTGCACCAGCCGGAGCCGTTCCCAGTCGACGTCGTCCAGGTCGGTGGGGTCCATCCCGGACGCGGCGGAGCCGGCGCGGTAGTAGAGGACGCCGGTGCCGGTCGGGCCGGGGTCCTTGAAGTAGACCCCGGTCGGGGCGCTACCGACGATCCGGACGCCGGAGGTGTCCACGCCCTGGCCTCCCACCGAGGCGACCATCCGGCGGCCGAGCGCGTCGTCACCGACCCGGCTCAGCCAGGCCGTCCGGTGCCCGCGCTCGGCGAGGTAGAGCGCGACGGTCGACTCGGCGCCGCCGACCTGCAGCGAGAACTCCCCGGCGTGCTCCAGCGGCTCGGGACGGACCGGCGCGACGAGGATCATGCTCTCGCCGATGCAGAGCGCGTCGATCGGCGCCGTGTCGATCCGGGCCGTGTCGATCCGGGCCGTGTCGATCCGGGCCGTGTCGATCCGGGACGTGTCGATCCGGGCTGTATCCGTCGGGTCACCGGATCTGGGCGGGGTCACGTTCGGCCTTCCTGTTCGAGCGGAGGAGCGCGCGGAGCCGCGGCCCCACGACGGCGAGCACGGCGAGCGCGATCAGGGTGACCGCGACCGGGCTGGTGTAGATCGCGGCCGGACCGTCGATCAGCAGCGCACGGCGCAGGCTGCTCTCGGCGAGCGGCCCGAGGATGAGCCCGAGGACCATCGGCCCGGCGGGGAAGCCGCACTGCCGCATGAACAGCCCGAGCAGGCCGAAGACCAGCATCAGGCCGACGTCGAACACGCTGTTCTGCACGGCGAACGTGCCGACCATGCAGAAGGTGAGGATGACCGCCCACAGGTGGTGCTGCGGCAGCGCCAGCAGCTTCACCACGCCGCGCATCCGCACCAGCGCCAGCGCCAGCGCGCCGGCCGTGGCCAGCAGCATGATCGTGCCGATACTGAAGACCAGGTCGGGCTGCTGCACGAACAGCGACGGCCCGGGCTGCAGTCCCCAGATGATCATCGAGCCGAGCATCACGGCCATCACCGAGTCGCCGGGCACGCCGATCGCCAGGGTGGTGGTGACCGAGCCGCCCATCGTCGCGGTGCTCGCGGTGTCCGAGGCGGCCAGGCCCTCCAGGGAGCCCTTCCCGAACCGCTCCGGGTGCCGCGAGGCGCGGCGGGCCCGGTCCCAGGCGACGACGCCGGCGATGTCGCCGCCCGCGCCGGGGACGACCCCGACGACCGCCCCGACCCCGGCGCCGATGGCCGTCGGCTTCCGGACCGTGCGCCGGTCCTCGCGGCTCGGCCACCACTCGCCGAGCTGGGTGATCGGGCGCGGCCGCTCGCCCCGGCGGGAGCAGAGGATCTGGTGCAGCACCTCGGCGACGCCGAACAGCCCGACGATCGCCGCGATGAACGGGATCCCGCTGCTCAGCTCGGCGAAGCCGAAGGTGAACCGGCCGTCACCGGTGATCGGGTCCCGGCCGATCGTGCCGAGCAGCAGCCCGCCGATCCCCGCGGCGAGACCCTTCGTCACCTTCCCGGCGGAGACGCCGATCATCATCGTGAGCCCGAAGACCACCAGCGCGAACATCTCCGGCGGACCGAACCCGATCGCGAACGAGGCCAGCGGCTGCGCCGCGAACAGCAGGATCAGGATGCCGGCGACGGCGCCGACCGCCGAGACCAGCGCGGACGCGGTCAGCGCGACGCCGGCCCGGCCCTGCTTCGCGAGCGGGTAGCCGTCGAAGGTCGTGGCGATCGACGCCGGCGTACCCGGGGTGTTGATCAGGATCGCCGGCACCCGGTCCCCGAACTGCGCCGCGACGTAGATCGAGAGCAGCACGGCCAGGCCCTGCAGCGGTTCCAGTGTGAGGGTGAACCCGGCGGCCAGCGCGACCGCCATCGTCGCGGTCACCCCGGGCACCGCGCCGACCAGGGTGCCGAGCAGGATCCCGATCACCAGGCAGAGCCCGATCGTCGGGTCCAGCAGCGCGCCGAGACCCTCGATCAGGGCCGTCCCGCCGCTCACAGCGGGACCCGCAGGAGCAGGCCGAACACGGCGTAGAGGACCGCCGTCGTCAGCAGCGGGACGAGCACCAGGTCACGCAGGCCGCGACCGCCGCCCACCGCGACCAGCCCGGCCAGCAGCGGCGGCATGACCAGCAGGAAGTGCAGCTGGTACCAGGCGGCCCCGAAGCCGACGACCAGGCCGAGCACCGCGAGGAGCCGGACCAGGCCGCCGGCGGTCGGGTGGTCCTCCACGGCCGGCGGCCGCACCGCGCCCACCACACCGACGGCGACGCCGCCGGCGACCAGCAGCCCGCCGAGGACGGTCGGCCACCAGGTGGGGCCGAAACCCCGGGCGACGACCTCGGAGGTGATCCGGGAGGCGGCGACGACCACCAGGACGCCCGTCCCGACCAGCGCCGCGGCCAGGCCGATCTCCCGGGTGCGCGAACCCGCGGCCGGGAGCTCCTCGTCGTCCGCCCGGGCCGTGCGCTCCGGCTGGGGATCGACCGGCTCGGGCGTGCCGGCGCCGGCGTCCGGACCGGAGGTCCCGACCGCGGGGGTCACTGCGCGCCGCCCTGCGCGAGCTCGCCGAAGCGCTCGAACTCGGACCGGACGAACTCGGTCGTGTCGGCCGCCGAGCGGTACTCGACCAGGTTCCCGCCCGAGGTGATCATGTTCTGGTACTCCTCGGCGTCGACCGCGGTCTTCACGGCCGCCTCGAGCCGGTCCCGGACCTCGTCGGGCAGGCCCGCCGGTGCGGCGATCACGGCCCAGCTGCCGGTGACGACGTCCTGCCCCAGCTCGGTCGCGGTCGGCACGTCGGGCAGGGCCGGCGCGCGCTCGGGGGTGAACACGGCCAGCACCCGGAGCCGGCCGTCGTCGTGCGCCGGGGCGGTCTCACCGATGCCGGCGACGACCGCGTCCACCTGGCCGCCGACGGCCGCGGCCACGGCCGGGGCGCCGCCGTCGAACGGCACGCCCTGGAACTCGACGCCCGCGGTCCGGGCCAGGTCCTGGGCCGCCGCCTCCCAGCTGGAACCGGGG
Organism: Pseudonocardia nematodicida; assembly: GCF_040105385.1. Taxonomy (NCBI): domain Bacteria; kingdom Bacillati; phylum Actinomycetota; class Actinomycetes; order Pseudonocardiales; family Pseudonocardiaceae; genus Pseudonocardia; species Pseudonocardia nematodicida. Next base: position 117,584 of record NZ_JBEDNQ010000003.1, on the reverse strand, counting down.
CCGGCGTCGGAGACGGTGATGCCGCCCGGCTCGGCCCGCGCCGCCTCGAGCAGCTCGTCGAGCGTCGTGTACGGGCTCGACGCGGGCACCGCGACGGTGCCCGGCTGGGTGTTCGCCTGGCCGAGGAAGTCGTAGGCGGCCGGGTCGATGTCGTAGCCCTGGTGGCCGAGCATGCTGACCTCGACCGGGAGGACCGCGATGCTGTAGCCGTCCGGCGCGAGCCCGGCGAGGTGGGCCATGCCCACCGATCCGGCACCACCCGGACGGTTGTCCACCACGATCGACGTGCCGAGGTCGGCCTCCATCTCGGTGGCCAGCGTGCGGGCGGTGAGGTCGGTGGCACCGCCGGCCGCGGTCGGCGTGAACATCGTGATCGTGCCCTCGGGGAACGGGCCGTCGGCCGCGGCGCCACCCGACCGGTCCGCGCAGCCGGCCAGGAGCAGGGTCCCCGCGGCGGCCAGCGCGACCAGCAGGCGGGACCTCGTCGTACGTGCGGACATCGTCGTCCTTCCGGGTGATGCGTGTGCAACATGTGCAACACGCGTGCTCAATGTGCACGTACTTAAGCAGTCGAGTGCCCGGCACGACAAGACGTCGGGAACGAGACGGGGCGAAGTACCCCGAACAGCCGAGCGGGGTGTGGTCAGGACGGGTCGACGAGATCCACCCGGTAGCCCGCGCGGGCCGAGAACCGGGCGGTCACCGAGAACCGGTCGCCGCGCACCAGGGTGTGCCGCCACTCGACGGGACGGTCCCCGGACAGGCCGAGCCGCTCGATGGACAGCACCGCCGTCTCCGCACCGATCCCGAGCAGGTCGCGCTCCCCCGGCCCGGGAACGACGGCGCGGATGTTCTCGTCGCCGCCGTCGACCCGGATGCCGCAGCGGCGGCGGTACTCGGGGTAGAGCCCGGTGTGGGTGAAGTCGACGTCGAGCAGCGGGGCCGCCAGCTCCTCGGGGAGCCAGACGCGGTCGACCGCGAGCGGCTCGGAGTCGGCGAGCCGGAGCCGCTCCAGGTGCACCAGCGGGGTGGACTCCTCCAGACCCATCCGGGCGGCGACCACCCCGTCCCGGCGGACGTCGAACGAGTGGACCACGCTGCGCTGCGTCCGGCCGGTCGCCTCGACCGCGACGTAGAGCGAGTACGGCTCGTCGAGCGGTTGCTCGATCGGCTCGGCGACGGCGGGCCGGGCGACGCGGCCACGGCTGGCGACGACGGCGCCGTCGTCGCGCATCCGGCGCAGCGCCTCGCGGACGGTGTGCCGGCTCACCGCGTACTCCGAGGCCAGCGTGAGCTCGGCGGGCAGCGCGGTCGAGAACTCGCCGTCCTCCAGCCGGCGGCGGAGGTCGGCCAGCAGCTGCTGCCAGAGCGGTGTGCCGCCCGCCCGGACCAGCGTCCGCCCGCCCATCGCCGTGCCCCCTTTCGTCGCGTGTCCCGGTCACCGTAGGCGAGCGGTCGTACACCGCCCCTAGCCTGGGCCCATGTCGTTCAGCGCCCGGTTGCGGGAATCGAACTCGACGGTGTGGGACGCGGCGGTCGGGCACCGGTTCGTCCAGGAGCTGTGGGACGGCTCGGTCGACCGGGCCGTGCTGCGGCACTACCTGGAACAGGATCACCAGTTCGTCGACGCGTTCCTGGCCCTGATGGGCGCCGCCGTCGCGCACTCCGACCGGCCGCCGGCGCGGGTGCGGCTGGCCCGCCAGCTCGGACTGGTCGCCGGGCCCGAGAACACCTACTTCGAGCGGTCGCTGAGCGAGCTGGACGCACGGCCCGACCCGGAGCGCGCCGCACCGACGGTCGGCTTCGTGGACCTGATGCTCGAGGCCCGCGACGCGGGTTACGCCGAGGCGCTGGCGGTGCTCGTCGTCGCCGAGTGGCTGTACCTGGACTGGGCCACCCGGCCGGGCGCGCGGCTGCCGGACGACCGGATCTGCCGGGAGTGGATCGACCTGCACCGGGGCGTCGAGTTCGAGGAGTGGGTCGCCTTCCTGCGGTCCGAACTGGACCGGGTGGCCGAGGACCTGACCCCGGAGCACGTGGACCGGGTCGCGGCGCTGTTCATCCGCGCGGTCGACCTGGAGAAGGCGTTCTTCGACGCGGCCTACGAGGTCTGACCCTGGGGATGCGCGGACGACGTCGCCGACCTCGCGGAGCGGTGACCGGCACTCAGCTGCCCGTCGACCGCCCGCTCCGCACGGCCGGCGCGGCGAGCAGCTCGCGGGCCGCGGCGAGCAGCCCGTCCTGATACACCGGGTCCGCCGCACGGACCGACCGGTCCCCGAACCCCCGGTGGTACGCCACGACCGCGCCGGACGGACCGGTCGGGTTGAGCACGAGGCTCGCCAGCGCCGACCCCGACGTCTCCGAGGTGACCGCGTACGGCCTCAGCGCGGTGAGCGCGCGGCCCAGGGTCCGGTAGATCGGCTGCTGCCACCTCGGATGGCTCCGGGTGAGCCCGGTGTCGGTCATGAGACCCGGGTCGTAGCAGGTCCAGTGGGTCGCCGGGTACTCCCGCGCGTAGGCCCCGGCGAGCGCCGTCGTGTGCAGCTTCGAGGTGCTGTAGCGCAGCATCCCGCTGTCCGCCGCCCGCTCACCCCGGGCGAGCGCGCCGAGGTCGAGGTCCTCGACCGGCGCGGGGATCAGCGGCCATTCGCCGGGGATGTGCGTGCCCGAGCCGAGCAGCACCGCGTGCCCCACCGGGTCCGGCCGCGCCAGCAGCGCGTCGAGCAGGACGACGTGCCCGAGGACGTTCACCGCGAGGGTCTCCTCCACGCCGTCCGCGGTGAAGGTCGGCGGGCCGGTGAACTGCAGTCCGGCGTTGGCGACGACCGCTTCGAGTGGCGCCAGCCCGGCCGCCACCTCCCGGACGTGCTGCGGGCGGGCGAGGTCGAGCACCAGCGGGGTGCCGCCGATCTCCTCGGCGACCCGGGTGACGGCGGCGGGATCACGCCCGCTGACGACGACGTCGGCGCCGCGGCGGGCGAGGGACCGCGCGGTGGCCAGTCCGAGACCGCGGGTGGAGCCGGTGATGAGTACGCGCATACCGCAACGCTAGCGGCATGTGATGCCACATGGCAAACCGTGCCATTTGACTGTTCGTGCCACGTGGCGAGGGGTGCCATAATCGACCGATGACCGATCCCGCCGCGCCGAACCTGCGCGAGATCAAGAAGCGGCGCACCCGCGCGGCGATCGTGGCGGCGGCGATGAACCTGTTCGACGAGCACGGCTACGACGCCGTCACCGTCGCGGCGGTCGCCGAGGCGGCCGAGGTGGGCCAGCGGACCCTCTACCGGCACTTCGCCGACAAGGAGGACTTCCTCTTCGCACCGGACGACGAGCTGCACCACGCCATGACCCGGGCCGCGGCCGCGGCACCCGACGACGGGACCGGCCTCGCCGTGTTCGTCCACGCCGTGCGCGCCGCCGCCGAGATCCTGGAACCCCAGCGCGAGATGCTCGTCCGGCGCGCCCGGGTCATCGCGCGGACCCCCGCGCTGCAGGCGCGCGAGGGCCTCAAGCAGGCCGCCCTGCAGCAGCTGTTCACCGACGAGCTGGTCCGCCGCGGACACCCTCCGGAACGCGCGCGGCTCGTCGCCGGCATCGGGATGACCTGCGCCGGGGAGGCGCTCGCGCGGTGGCTCGAGGACCCGGACCACGGCTCGCTCGACGAGATCATCGCCGGCGTCGAGGCCGATGCCGGCACGCTCGGCACACCCATCCACAAGTGATCCACATGTGGAGAACCGGCCACCGTTGAGGCCTGGTCACGGAACTCGGCGTGTCGCCGGGTGGACCGACGGCCCGCCCCTGGCTCCGCACCGCCCGCCCGTAGGCCCGGCCCGACGGACCGCGAGGTCGGTCAGAGAGACTGGGGGCCAGTGCCCGCCCGCTCGACCTGGAGTATTCGATGCCGCAGGGAACCGTCCGTTGGTTCGACGCCGACCGGGGGTTCGGCTTCCTCGCGCCCGAGGACGGCTCGCCGGACGTGTTCGTGCACGCCTCCGAGATCGTCGGGGGCGGCGGCGCGGCCGTGCTCCGCGAGGGCCAGGTCGTCGAGTTCGAGGTCGGCGAGAACGACCGCGGGCCCCAGGCGCTGCGGGTGCGCGTCACGGCCGAGGCGGCCGACAGCGCCGTGGGTCTGCTCGGCACCGTCAACTGGTACGAGCCGGGCAAGGGGTACGGCTTCGCGTCGCCGGACGACGGCGGCGCCGACATCTTCGTGCACAGCTCCGCCATCGTGACCGGCGGCGTGGTCACCGAGGGGCAGCGGGTGGCCTTCCTGATCGTCGACGGCGAGCGCGGCCCGCAGGCCGGGCACGTGATCCCGCTGGGAGCGGGCGCCGGCGCACCCGCTGCGGACGGCCCGGACGGCGCCGACGGCACGGTGGCCTGGTACGACGAGGACAAGGGCTTCGGCTTCATCACCCCCGACTCCGGCGACGAGGACGTCTTCGTCCACGCCCGGGCCCTGGCCGAGGGGCTGACGTGGCTCGCGGAGGGCGACCGCGTCGCCTACGAGGTGGCCAGTGCGCTCAAGGGCCCGCAGGCCCGCGACGTGCACCTGGTCCGAGGGCCCCGGACGGCGCCGCAGCGGTCGGCACCTGCCGCGGCCGCGGGGCCGGCGGCGCGGGACGTTCCCGTACGGGGAGGCGAGGGCGTCGTCGCGCGCTACGACGGCGACCGCGGCTTCGGCTTCATCACCCCGGACGCGGGCGGCGAGGACCTCTTCGCCCACGTGTCCGTGATCGTGGGGTCGGCGCCGCTGCAGAAGGGTGACCGGGTCCGGTTCGCGGTGCGTCAGAGCGACCGGGGCCCGCAGGCCGACCGCGTCGAACGCCTCTGACGAGGCGGCGAGACATGAGCGAGCGCGTTCCGGCCGTCGTCGTCCTGACCACCACCGACAGCGAGACCGCGGCGAAGGAGCTCGCCGCGGGCGCGGTCGAGGCCCGGCTCGGCGCCTGCGCCCAGGTCCTCGGTCCGATCACCAGCGTCTTCCGCTGGGAGGGCGCGGTGCAGACCGAGCCGGAGTGGCGGGTGGAGATCAAGACCGCGGCCGACCGCGTCGAACCGCTGACCGCGCACCTGCGCGAGCGGCACTCCTACGACGTCCCCGAGATCGTCGCGACCCCGCTGACCGGCGGGAGCGCCGAGTACCTGTCGTGGGTGGTCGACGAGACGCGATGAGTTCCGGTCCCCGGCCGAGTCGTTCTTTCACCCTGAAACGACTGGCCGATCGAGCCGGGAGGTACCGATGGCGACCCCGTTGATGAAGACACTGCCGCGCGTCGTGGACGAGGCCGAGTGGCGCGCCGCGCGTCGCCGGCTGCTGGACGAGGAGAAGGAGCTGACCCACCGGCGCGACGCCGTCAACGCCGCCCGGCGGGACCTCCCGATGCTGGAGATCACCACCGGCTACGCGTTCACCGCGCCGGACGGGAGCCGCCGCACGCTGCTCGACCTCTTCGAGGGCCGTCGCCAGCTGATCGTCTACCACTTCATGTTCGACCCGGACTGGGACGAGGGCTGCCCGTCCTGCTCCTACACCGTCGACAACATCGGGCACCTGAGCCACCTGCACGCCCGCAACACCACTCTGGCGCTGGTGTCCCGCGCGCCGGTCGGGAAGCTCGCCGCGTACCGGGAACGGATGGGCTGGGACGTGCCCTGGTACTCGTCGCAGGGCAGCACGTTCAACTACGACATGCACGTCACCCTGGATCCGGCCGTGGCCCCGGTGGAGTACAACTTCCGCGATCTCGACGACCTGGTCCGGACCGAGGGGCACGCGTGGAGCGACTGGGCGGGCGAGATGCCGGGCATCAGCACGTACCTGCGCGACGACGACCGTGTCTTCCTCACCTACGTCAGCTACGCCCGCGGGATCGACCTGGTCGTCGGCACGAACAACTGGCTCGACCTGACCGTGCTGGGCCGCCAGGAGAACTGGGAGCAGCCGGCCGGGCGCGCGGACGGCCCGTTCATGCACTGGCTCCGCCGGCACGACCAGTACGACCGGTGACCACCGCGGACGGCGGCCGGCGCAACCGGGCCGTCCCGCCGCCGACCGTCGTCCCGGTGCTCGTGTACCCCGACGTCCCGGCCGCGGTGGCGTGGCTGACCGCGACGTTCGGCTTCGTCGAGCGGACCCGGATCGGCGACGACCACCGCGCCCAGCTCGGCGTCGGCGACGACGGGGCGGTGATCGTCGCCGACGTGCGGCACGAGCAGGTCCCGCCCGTGCCGGGCGCCGTGACGCACGTGATCCGGGTCCGGGTCGAGGACGTCGACGCGCTGCACGAGCGGGCCCGGTCCCGGGGTGCGCGGGTGCTGGAGGAGCCGGTCGACCGGGAGTACGGGGAGCGGGAATGCTCCGTCGAGGACCTCGCCGGTCACCGGTGGCAGTTCAGCGAGACCGTCTCCGACGTCGCGCCCGAGGACTTCGGGTGCACGCCCGTCTCGCCCTGGCCGTAGCTCGGGCATCCTCGACGGCGTGGCGGGATCACGGGAACCTGCTACGGGCGAGGTCGGGCGCGAACACGGCCGGCACCGCGGCGACGGCGTTCCCGCTGTTCAGCACGGTCCGGCCGGTTCGCGCCCGATACGTCAGGCGTTCTCCCGGGCCCGCAGGTCCTTGCGCAGGATCTTGCCCGAGGCGGACTTCGGGATCTGCTCGAGGAACTCGACAACCCGCACCTTCTTGTGCGGCGCGACCCGCTCGGCGACGAACGACATGACCGCCTCGTCGGTGAGCCCGTCCCCGCCCGGCTGGACCACCACGAACGCCTTCGGCACCTCCTCGCCCTCGGCGTCCTTGACGCCGATGACCGCGGCGTCGGCGATCCACTCGTGGGTCAGCAGCAGCGCCTCCAGCTCGGCCGGCGGCACCTGGTAGCCCTTGTACTTGATCAGCTCCTTGACCCGGTCGACGATCGAGTAGACCCCCTCGTCGTCGACGACGGCGATGTCACCGGTGTGCAGGTAGCCCTCGGCGTCCTTCGTCGCGTCGGTGGCGTCGGTGTTGTTGAGGTACCCGACCATCACGTTCGGGCCCTTCACCCACAGCTCGCCGCGCTCGCCGGGGCCGACCTCCTCGCCGGTCGCGGGGTCGACGAGCTTGCACTCGATGTTCGGCAGCGCGAAGCCGGACGAGTTGAGGTCGAGGTCGCCGCGGTCGTCGGGCATGCAGTGGCTGACCGGGGACAGCTCGGTCATGCCGTAGCCCTGCAGCACGGTGCAGTCGAGCCGACGTGCGACGACCCGGCCGAGCTCGCCGTCGAGCGGGGCGGCGCCGGAGAAGACCGTCTTCACGCACGACAGGTCGTAGGAGTCGACGATCGGGTGCTTGGCCAGCGCGACCGCGACCGGCGGGGCGATGTAGAGCCGGTCGACCTCGTAGCGCTGGGTGATCGACAGGAACTGCTCGAGGTCGAACCGGGGCATCGTGACGACCGTGGCCCGCCGGTGCAGCCCCTGGTTCATCATCACGGTCATGCCGTAGATGTGGAAGAACGGCAGGAACGCCATGATCTTCGTCTGCGGGGACACGTCACCCATCGCGGCGACCTGGCAGAGGTTCGCGACCAGGTTGCGGTGGGTGAGGATCACGCCCTTGGCCAGGCCGGTGGTGCCCGACGAGTACGGCAGCACCGCGGTGTCGTCGGCGGTCGTGGCGATCTCGGGGACGGGCGCGCCGGAGGAGACCAGGTCGGCGAGCGAGTCGTGCCCCTCGGTCGCGTCGATCGTCAGCACGACGTCCTCGGAGAGCCCGGCCTCCTTGGCGCCGGGCACGGCGCGCTCCAGGAACGACGAGACGGTGATCAGCATCTTGGCACCGGAGTCGGACAGCTGGTGCGCCAGCTCGCCTGCGGTGTACATCGAGTTCGCGCTGGTCACGATGCCGCCGGCACGCAGGATGCCGTGGAACAGCGCCGCCCACTGGGGCAGGTTCGGCGCGAACAACGCGACGACGTCGCCCTTGCCGATGCCGCGCGCGGCCAGCCCCGCCGCGATCTTCTCGGTCATCGCGTGGAAGTCGGCGAACGTCAGCCGGTCGTCGGTCGTCCCGTCCACGAACGCCGTCGCGTCGGCCCGATCGCCGAACCCGTCGGCGAACAGGAACTCGGTCAGCGAGACGTCGGGAATCTCGACGTCGGGGTACGGGCTGCGCATCGACACGGGCGTCGCTCCTTCGCGAGGTCCTTCGGCTCCCGGTCCGCGGCAACGCGGCCCGGCGTCGGCACATCGTAGGGGCCCGAGCCCGACGGCGCGGGACGAAAGTTACCGACCGGTCAATCTGGTTCAGAAGGGCGGCTCCGCGGTCTTCTCGGCGAGTAGTTCCGCGGCCCGCTGGGGGTCGCGCATCAGGTCGAACACCGACGGTCCGCGCTTGGCGACCGTGTTGGTCGCCCGCACCGGACCCACCGGCGACGGGTCGGTCCGGTAGACGTGCCCCGACGGGGTGGTCCACTCCACCGTCCCGTCGGCGTGCAGGGCGGTGCTCCAGCCGCGGCAGTGCTTGAGCAGGTGATCACCGCGGCAGTGCGGGCACAGGTTCTCCGCCACCGTCAGCCCGCCGCTGCCGTCGGCCCGGTGCGGGACGACGTGGTCGAGGTCGCAGCGGTGTGAGGGGACCCGGCAGCCCGGCGTGGCGCAGGTGGGGAACCGGGCCCGGACGAACGCATCGGTCTTCGCGTCCGGCCGGTACTTCGTCGGGTCGCGGTACTGGACCTGTCCGGTGATCGGGTCGGTGAACAGCCGGGTCCAGATGCTGGCCGGGTCGAACGCCAGCGCCCGGGCATCCGAGGCCGGGATCGGGCCGAACCCGGCCAGATCGGCGGGCTCGTCGTCGGCGCCGATCAGGGTGTCGGCCGAGATCGTGACGTTGATGCGGATCTGGACGGAGTTGCGGGCGGCGGGGGTGCCGCCGGGTGGGGCGGGGGCGATCCCGGGGATCGGGACCGGCGCGACCGGCTCGGCGCCGGGGCCGGATGGGGTCGCGGCCGGATCGCCGCCGCTCGCGCCGGATCCAGGGGCACTGCGCTCGGCGGCGCGGCCGCCGGACTCGCCGCCGGAGGCGGCGCGGCTGGAGCCGCTTCGCCCACCGTCGCCGCTTCCGGAGGCGGCGCGGCCGGAGGCGGCGCTGCCGACCCCTGGGCCGGCGGACTTGCTGTCCGCGGAAGAGGTGCCGTCCGAGTTGGTGGCGGTCTCGCCGGTGCGGGGTCGGGGGATCCCGAACGGGTTCACCGCCACCAGGCCCGCCTCCGCGGCCGGACCGGTGGACGCGGCAGGCGCGGCAGGCGCGGCAGGCGCGGCGGACACCGGAGCACCCTCGCCTGCGGCCCGCGCCTCGGCCGCCGCAGCAGCGACCACGGCCGCGACGGCGGCACTGCCCTCGCTGGCATAGCCGGTGCCGTGCAGCACCAGGTCGACCAACGCATCGGTGCGCCGCTCGTCCATCGACCGCGGATCCGCAGATCCACAACCGCGGGCGTGCTGATCGAGCACCGCATAGACCCCGGTGGCGGCCGCGGCGGGCAGGAACACCCGCAGCACCGCCATCCCATCCGGCTCGGGCTGCACGACCACCGCCCGGGTCCGGGCCTTGCGCTCCCGGCGCGTGCGCGGCACCTCATCACCCAGACGCAGCAGGAACCGGGCGATCGCCGCACCCAACTGCCCCGTCGTCTGCGTCGGAGCCTTCGGCAACACCGCGGCCTGCAACCGGGCGGTCTGCTTCTCGGTGAGATTGTCGGCGCCGTCGAGCACCTTCATGATCTTCGGCCAGGTCAGCCGGCCGGCGCGAGCCAGCTCCGCGGTCGGGGCCATCCGCGGGTCGAACAGCCGCCGCGCATGGAACACCCGGATACCGGCACCGGTGCGGGTCAGGTGCAACGCGAACCGGATCTCCGCGGTGGCCGAGTCCACCGCACCCTCCAGGGTGTCCATCGGCCCCAACCCACCGTCGCGGGCCGGGTCGTAGTTCGCCAGGAACTCGGCCACCTCCCGCTCGGCCTCACCGGCGAACCCGTCGATCTCCTCGGACTGCATCACCTGCAACCGCGCGATCACCATCTCGAAGGCCTTGATCCGCTCCACCCGCTCGAACGACGACGTCCCCGCATCCGGCGGGCACTCCAGGATCGCGAGCAGTGCGGCATCGGGCGGATGTTCCGACCACCGTGGTGGGTCGGGATCGGGTGGGGGCACCGAGTCCCGGCCAAGGCCTTCCGTGGCCGAGGTGGACGCGGCGGAGCCAGCGCCGAGCGAGGCGGTGCCGGGCGAGGCGGTGCCGGGCGAGGCGGTGCCGGGCGAGGCGGTGCCGGCCGGATCAGTGTCGGCCGGATCAGCCGAGGACGTGACGTCGAACATGCGTGTGAGTCTCGCGAAGGGGTCTGACAGTTTCGGCTGGTCAGCGAGCCCATCACGGAAAGGTCACCCGGAAAGAGCAACCGCCTCGGACTCGGTCGCGAACGAGTCGATGGCGTGCGAGCCAGGACGCGCCGACGGCGATCCCGCCGCCAACGCCGCCGTGACCATCAGACGACCCGCACGGCGTCGAAGACCGGCTCGCCAGGGACACCCGCGTCGGCGACACGGCGACACGGCGACACGGCGACACGGCGACACGGCGACACGGCGACACGGCGACGATCAGCACCGGGCCCCGGCCACAGATCAGAGGCCCACAGTCCAGAGGCCACGGATCAGAACAGGTGCTCGAACGCCTTCAGGTTCGCCGTCGACTCGCCCCGATCGGACCGCCACGCGTACTCCCGCCGGATCGACGAGGCGAACCCGAGTTCCAGGAACGTGTTGAAGTCCCCGTCCGCGGCCTCCAGCACCTGCCCGAGGACCCGGTCGATCTCGTCCCCGGTGACCGCGTGCCGGGCCACCCGGCCGACCAGGTGGATGTCGCCGACCCGGTCCAGGCAGTAGTGCACGCCGTAGAGCTTGGCGTTGCGCAGGAGCATGAACCGGTAGACGCCCTCGTGGTTCTCGTCCGGACGACGGCAGACGAACGCCTGCACCGCGAGGGTCTGCTCACGCACGATCAGCCAGGTCTGGGTCTGCAGCCGGGCCTCCCCGGGCAGCGTCACCAGCCACTGTCCCGGGCCACGGTGGACGTGCTCGACGTCCATATCGGACAGCGCTGTGCCGATGGTCGCGTCGAGGTCGGTCACCGGGAACCACCCGCACGGTGCCGGAAGGCGGCGCGGGCCTCGTCGTAGGCACCGAGCAGCGCCTCGGTGGTGCGGTCCCAGGAGAACCGGTGCGCGTGCGCGGCCGCGACGCCGGACATCCGCTCCCGGCGGGCCGGGTCGAACACCAGCTCCCCCAGCGCGTCGGCCCAGTCGGAGATGTCGTGCCCGGTCACGAGCAGCCCGGACCGCCCCTCGGCGACGGCCACCGGCAGCCCACCCACCCGGGTCGCGACCACGGGCGTCCCGCAGGCCTGCGCCTCCAGCGCGACGAGCCCGAAGGACTCGTTGTGGCTGGGCACGGCGACGACGTCCGCGGCCCGATAGACCGAAACCAGCTCGTCGCCGCCGCGCGGCGGCAGGAACCGGACGGAGTCGGTGATCCCCAGCTCGGCGGCCAGCTCGTGCAGCGACGTCGGTTCCGCCAGCCCGGACCCGGACGGCCCGCCGGCGACGACCACGACCAGCCGGCCGCGCAGCGACGGCGTGCGCGCGAGCAGCTCGGCGGCGGCGCGCAGCAGCACGTCGGGAGCCTTGAGCCGCTGGATCCGCCCGACGAACGCCAGCACCAGCGCGTCGGCGTCGATCTCCAGCTCCGCCCGGGCGGCGGCGCGGTCACCGGGCCGGAACCGGTCGGTGTCGACACCCGGCGGGATGGTGACGGTGCGGTTGGGGTCGGCGTCGTAGAGCTCGAGGAGCTGTTTGGACTCGATCTCGGTGTTCGCGACCAGCCGGTCGGCCTCGGCGACGACCTGGTCCTCACCGATCAGCCGGACCCGCGGCTCCGGGGTGTCCCCCTCGGCCAGCGCGGCGTTCTTGACCTTGGCCAGGGTGTGCGCGGAGTGGACGAGCGGCACGCCCCAGCGGTCCCGGGCCAGCCAGCCGACCTGCCCGGACAGCCAGTAGTGCGAGTGGACGACGTCGTACCAGCCCGGCTCGTGCCGCGCCTCGGCCCGCAGCACGCCGGCGGTGAAGGCGCACAGCTGGCTCGGGAGATCGTCCTTGCCGAGCCCCTCGAACGGGCCGGCGGCGACGAACCGGACGGTCGCGCCCGGGGCGAGCTCGACGGTCGCCGGCTGCTCGGACGACGTCGCCCGGGTGAAGATCTCGACCTCGATGCCCCGGCGGGCCATCCGGACGGCCGTCTGGGCGACGTAGACGTTCATCCCGCCCGCGTCCCCGGTCCCGGGCTGCTCGGTCGGCGAGGTGTGCACCGAGAGCACCGCGACCCGGCGCGGCAGAGCACGCTCGACGGTCACGGGATCATCCTGACACGCCGCTGCGCACCCAGCGCGGCCACCAGCGCCCGCACCGGGTCGGTCGCGTGCCAGCGCCCGTCGTCCCCGGGCCAGACGGGAACGGCGACCCGGCCGCCCCGGTCGAGATCGACGACGAGCTCGTCGTGCAGCACCGGGCCGTCGGACGGGAGGTCGGCACCGACCGCGCGGGCGGCCAGTACGGCCTCCGGGATCGACGCCCACTCCACCGGCCGCCCGGTGCCGCGCACCGTGCCGGTGACCCGATCCGACGCCAGCGGCAGGTCGAGCAGCTCGGCGAGGGTCTCCGGGTCGTCACCACCCGGGACCGCGGGGATGTCGTCCAGCGCGGGCAGCACCCAGGGGGCGTCCAGGACGACCGCCTCCTCGGCCGGGGCGACCGCGCCGTCGACCGTGCGGACCTGCTCGGGCGGGTCGAGGTCGTCGAGATCCACCACCCCGTCGGCGACGGCGGCGGCGAGCGCGCTGTGCGCGGCCGCGGCGACCGCACCGGACACCGGCCGGTCCGCCTCGGCGAGCCGGTCGAGCAGCGCGGCCGCGTCGTCGGCGCAGGTCACCGACGGTCCGGTCCGGACCCCGATCGCGGCGAGCACGGCCTCGTCGACCCCGGTCTCCGGGACGGCGTCGTAGAGCCCGGCCAGGTCGGTCGCCGAACCCAGCCGCCAGGTCGACGGCAGCCGGCCGCCGAGCCGGACGTGCCGGGCGAGCCACCAGGCGGTGTGCCCGGTGAGCATCGCCGCCCGGGTGTCGCGGTCGCCGGCGAGCAGCGCCAGCGCCGCCGGCCAGGCGTCGTCGGCGACGAGGTCGAGGTCACGCACCGCGGGCAGCGCGTCCGCGAGGTCGTCCACGTCCGGGGACGAGGAGGAGAGGTAGGCCTCGGCCTCGTGCAGCACCTCGGGGTCGAACGCGACGACGGCGAACCGGTCCAGCACCCCCGCCGCGACCAGCGCGTCCCGCCCGGCGGACAGCCACTCCTCGGCGAGGACGCCGACCGGGACGTCCGGGTCGAGCAGGTCACGCACCGCGGCGTCGGGCAGCACCAGCTCGTCGGCGCGGGCGGGCGCGCCGTCGGCGTCGGTGAGGGCGAGCGCGCCGAACCGGTCGTCGCGCTCCGCGGACGGGGTGTCGAGCAACTTCAGCACCGCGTGGGCCAGCGGTGCGGTGTCCAGCCCGGCCTCGGCGTCGTCCAGCGAGCGGGCGACGGCCTCGTGCAGGGCGGGTGCGGCGAGCAGCGTCTCCCGGTCGGCGTCGGCGGCGCCGAGCCGGTGCAGCAGCGGGTGCGCGGCGTCCGGGTGCACGATCCGCAGCTCGGGGATCGCCGGGGCCGTTCCACCGGAGGCCACGAGGACCGAGGCCGGGCCGGGGACGAGCCGGCCGTCGGCGAGCGGGACGGGCAGGGCGCCGAGTTCGGCGGCCAGGCCGGGGACGGTGCCGACGGCCGGGGCGAGTGCGGCGTAGAGCCGTCCCCACCAGGCCGGATCGGTGTCGACGCCGGTGAGCCGCTCCGCGAGCCCGGCCGGTCCGAGCCGGTCGACGTCCAGCCCGGGCGGAGGGGTGACGCCGGAGGCGATCAGCCGCTCGAACGCCGGGTCGGCGGCGGCCAGGAGCTCCGGCAGGCCGGGAGTGTCGACGCCGAGGTCGAGCCACTCGGCCCGGTCGGGAGCGAGCACGGCGTCGGCGTCGCTCGGGCCGGGCCCACCAGCCGGCACCTCCCACGAACGGACCCCTCGTGAAGAGAACTCCGACGAAGGGTCCGTTCGTGGCACGGCAGCGTCGTCGCCAGGGCCGGGCCCACCAGCCGGCACCTCCCACGAACCGCCCGCTGGTGAAGAGGATTCCGACGAAGGGTCCGTTCGTGGCACGGCGGGCGGCCGGCCGGCGCGGGCGGCCGGCAGCCAGGGAGTGCGGGCGAGTTCCGCGGCGATCGCCTCACGGAGGCGCGCGTCCAACGGGGAGCGCGGGAACGCCGGTGCGGGGACCAGCGATGTCCGGTGCTCCGGCGCGAGCGAGCGGACCAGGTCGGCGTAGGCCACGGCGGCATCGGCGACCAGCCCGTCGGCGGCCGGGTCCTCGGCGCGGATCCGCCGGCGGTCCGGGTCCAGCGGGAACGGCGCGAACAGCCGGGCGGGCAACGACAGCGCCTCCAGGCTCGGGGTCGGCGCGTGCAGCACCTCCCCGGCGTCCGGACCGAGCGGGGCGGGCTCCCCGGAGGCGAGCGGCAGCACCCACCGGACCTCGCCGCGGATGCCGGTGCGGAACTCGCGCGGGCCGGTCGGGCCGCTCACCCGGACCCGGCCGGGGGCGGGCTCGTCCCGGGTCAGGACGGCGTCGCCGGCCTCCACCCGCTCCAGTGCCGGCAGGGCGAGCAGCAGGTCGGCGGCGGTCCGGGCGAACTCGTCGAGCAGTACCGCCGGATCCCCGGCGTCCGGCGGGAGCCGGACCTCGGTCGCGTAGCCCTCGGGCGGCCCGTCGGGGTCCTCGGCCGGCCAGACCAGCCGCAGCGCGGGCACCCGCGCGTCCCGGGCCAGCTCCGCGGCGGCGGCCCCGTCGAGTGCGGCCACCTCGGACGCGGTCCGGGACGCCGAGAACGCGACCCCACCGGCCGCGCTGACCAGCCGGGGCGCCGAGCAGACGGCGAGCACGGCGGCGAACCCGACGCCGAACCGGCCGGTCGCGCCGTGCACGTCGCGCTTCGCCGACGCCCGCAGCGCCGCCAGCGCCGCGACCCCGGCCGCGGTCAGCGGGACGCCGGTGTTGGCGATCCGGAGCTCACCGTCGTGCACGGAAGCCCGGACCCGGCCGGGGACGCCGGCCTCGACCGCGGCGTCGGCGGCGTTCTGCAGGAGTTCGGCGACCCAGGTGTCGGCGTAGCCACCGCGGCGCAGGTCGTCCTCGGTGTTGACGTCCTCGCGGAACCGGGTCGGCGACGCGGCCCACGCGGCGAGGACGCCGTCCCGGAGCGCGGCGGTGCCGAACAGGTCGCCGGAGGGATCGCTCAGGACGACGAACCGACCGGCTCGAGGTCCACGCCGTCGTCGTAGACCAGCGCCGAGACGTACACCGGGGATCCGCCCACCTCGGTCACCGACGAATGCGCACCGCACCCGAACCCGACGGCGACGACCTCGGCGTCGGCCGGGGACGAGGCGTTGGCGCACACGCCGAACGCGCCACGCAGCGCCCCGGCCAGCGGCACGAGGAACCCGCACGTCCCGCAGGACCCCGGCGCGGAGCGGGCCAGCTCGGCCGCCGGGCCGCGGTCGCCGTCCTGCCAGCGTTCGGCGGCGGCGTCCCGGCCCTCGGGGGACAGCACGCGCTCGCGGCCGAGCCCGGCCTCGCGGGCCAGCTCGTCGACGGCCGGGTCCCCGGAGTCGACGTATCCGGGCACCAGGCGCGGGTCGTCGGCCGGCGCCGGCAGCAGGTCGCCGGGCCTGAGATCGTCGGGCCGGACCCGCTGGTCCCACGGCACCCAGCCGGGCGCGACGAGCGCGGTGGCACCGGGCAGCAGCACCGTCTCCGAGACGGTGACCGGCTCGCCCTCGCCCGCACTCGCGAGCGTGACCGCCCAGCGCCAGCCCCGGTAGCCGGGCAGCGCGGCGACGAAGGAGTGGGTGAGCGACCCGTCGTCCTCCGGCTCGTACCCGAGATGGTCGCCGACGGCGGCGACCGCCCCGGCCGCGCCGAGATCGAACGACGCCTCCTCGACGGCCGCGGCGCGGGCGGTCTCCACCGCCGCGCTCAGCTGGGACGGCGATCCCCCGGACGCGGGGACACTCTCCTCACCGGCACTCACCTCACCAGTGTGCCACCCCGCCCCGGGCATCCTGGGCGGGTGCCCGCCCCCCGGCTGCTGCTGCTCCCCGCCGTCCTCGCACTCGTCGCGTCCTGTGCCGCGGCGGCGCCCTCGAGCCCGGCGGACGAGCCGGGCGACGTACCGGAGATCCGCCCGGAGGTGCTGGCCGAGCTGCCGCACGACCCGGCGGCCTTCACCCAGGGCTTCGAGCTCCGCGACGGCACGCTCTACGAGGGCACCGGCCGGGTCGGTGAGTCGGAGATCCGGGCGACCGACCCCGAGACCGGTCAGGTCCGGGGCGCGACGCCGCTGCCGCCGTCCTACTTCGGGGAGGGCATCACCGTCGTCGGCGACCGCATCTGGCAGCTGACCTGGACCGACGGTGTGGCGCTGGAGTGGGACCGGGCGTCGCTGCGACTGCTGCGGGAGGTCCCGATCGACGGCGAGGGCTGGGGGCTGTGCGCCGACACCGGCCCGGACGGCGGCCCGCGCGTCGTCCGGTCCGACGGCACCGACCGGTTGCGCTTCCACGACCCGGCCGACCTGCGCGAGACCGGCTCGGTGCCGGTCACCCTCGACGGCCGGCCGCTGCCGGAGCTCAACGAGCTGGAGTGCGTCGGCGACCGGGTGTGGGCGAACGTGTGGCGCACCGACCGGATCGTGCGGATCGACCCGGCCACCGGCGTCGTCGACGCGGTGGTGGACGCGTCCGGGCTGCTCGACCCCGACCGGCGACGCGGCACCGACGTCCTCAACGGCATCGCGCACGTCTCCGGCGACGAGTTCCTGCTCACCGGGAAGCTGTGGCCGTCGACCTTCCGGGTCCGGCTCGCGGTCCCCGGGAACTGAGCCCGACCGGCACAATGACTCCCGTGGCGTCCTCACCCGAGCCGCCCCGGGCGGGGCCGCGGAAGCTGACCGTCACCCGCGTCGCGGCGCACCGGGTCCGGGAGCTCTGCGGCCGCGCGGTCGCGCTGTTCCGGCGGGCCGCCACCGCCGACGGCGCGGACCGCTCCGGGCTCACCGCGCTGACCTACGCCACGATGCTCACCTACGCGCTCGACGCGGCGGTGGCCGTCGCGCTGGCCAACACGCTGTTCTTCGCCGCCGCGACGGCCGAGTCGACCGCCAACGTCGCGCTCTACCTGGCGATCACGGTCGCGCCGTTCGCGCTGATCGCGCCGGTGATCGGCCCGATGCTGGACCGGCTGCAGCGCGGCCGGCGGATCGCGATGGCGGCGTCGTGCATCGGGCGGGCGGTGCTCGCGGTGGTGCTGGTGTTCGGGCTGGACAGCTGGGTGCTCTACCCGGCCGCGCTCGGGATCATGGTGCTGAGCAAGTCGTTCCTGGTCCTCAAGGCCGCGGTGACGCCGCGGGTGCTGCCGTCGACGATCACGCTGGCGACCACGAACTCCCGGCTGACGACGTTCGGGATGGCGGCCGGCGGTGTGGCCGGGGCGGTCGCGGCCGCCGCGGCCTGGCCGTTCGGCTCGCCCGGCGCGCTGTGGTGGACCGCGGTCCTGGGGGTCGTCGGCGCGGTGCTGTGCCTGCGGATCCCGCGGCGGGTGGAGTCGACCCGCGGCGAGGTCCCGGCGGCCCTGCCGGAGCGCCCCGGGTCGCGGCGCCGGAAGGTCCCGGCGACGCGCGCGGTGCTGGTCGCGCTGTGGGGCACCGGTGCGGTCCGGGTGCTCACCGGGTTCCTGATGCTGTTCGTCGCGTTCGTGGTGAAGGCCGGCGCCGAACAGGTCCCGGGCGGGGATCCGGCCGGTCAGGTCGTCGTGCTCGGGACGGTCGGGGCGGCCGCCGGGGCCGGGCTGTTCCTGGGCAACGCGGTCGGCGCGCGCAGCCGGTTCGCCCGGGTCGAGCCGGTGGTGCTGGGCGCGGCCGGTGCCGCGCTGCTCGCCGCGACCGGGGCGGCGCTGCTGCCGGGCGTCGCGGCGGCGGTGGTCGCGGCGCTGGTGGCGTCGACGGCGAGCGCGCTGGCCAAGGTCTGCCTGGACGCGGTGATCCAGCGCGACCTGCCCGAGCACGCCCGGGCGTCGGCGTTCGGCCGGTCGGAGACGGTGCTGCAGCTGGCCTGGGTGCTCGGCGGCGCGATCGGCGTGCTCGCCCCGCACGACACGTTCCGGATCGGGTTCGGAATCGTCGCGGGGGTGGTGGCGTTGTTCGCGCTGCAGGCCGAGACGGTGCGCCGCGGCGGCACGCTGGTGCCCCGGCTGGGCCCGCGCCCGGCCCCCGAGGGTTCCGCCGGCTCCGAGAACTCCGACACCGGGCCCGTACGCTCGACCCCGTGACCCCCCGCTCCCGCCGGTCGGCCCGCGCGTCGGCCGGGCTGCTGCTCGCCGTGTCCGCCGCGCTGCTCACCGGGTGCGGTGGCGGCAGCAGCCCGAACGTCACCTTCGACGTCGCCGGCAACGCGCTCACCGCCGCGCCGACCCAGATGTGCGACACGTCGATGGAGAACTGCACGGACGAGCCGAACTCGCGGGTCACCGCCGACGTCCCGCCCGGCACGCCGGTCCGGATCGAGGTGCCGCAGGAGGTCTCCTCGGCGCCCTGGCAGGTCGCCTACGCCTTCACCCGCGGCGACGACCCCACCCCCATCGAGCAGCGCAGCGACATCGCCGCGCCGGACTCGCGCACCGAGTTCACCCTGAACCTGCCCTCGGCCGAGGACCGGCTGGTCACCGCGCAGGTGCAGCTGTTCGGGGCCGCCCCGGCGATCGACGAGGAGACCGAGGAGCTGCAGTTCCCGGTCCGGGCGACCTGGGTGCTGGTCGGGGAGCAGCCCTCGTAGTCGCGCGGCTCAACCCGCCCGGCGCACCCGCGCGACGGGCTCGGCCCCGGTGACCAGCCGGGCCACGGCGGCGTCCGAGCGGGCCAGCGCGTCCCGGTCGTAGGTCGACGAGCTGACCAGCAGCTCGTCGGCGCCGGTGCGCTCGACCAGGTCGTCGAGCTGCTCGGCGACGGTGTCCTCGTCGCCGGTGATCGTGCGGGCCAGCGCGTCGGAGACCACCTCCCGCTGACGCCGGGTGGTCGTGCGCCCGGGGTCGGCCGGCTCCAGCGGCGGGAACTCGCCGGTCGTGCGGGCCGCGGCCAGCGCCCACGCCTCGGGCAGCGCCAGGTCCGGGTCGCCGACCAGCACGTCGGCGCTCACCACCAGATGTGCCGCGTCGCCGGCGCGCTCGCGGTAGCCGTCCAGCGCGGCACGGTCGGACAGCACCGGTCCGCCGACGACCACCGGCAGCCCCAGCTCGCCGGCCAGGGCCAGCCCGGCGCCGGTGGCCAGCAGGAACAGCGGCACCCCGGCGTCGAGGCGGGGGCGCGCGGTGACCGGGCCGGTGCCGTCGAGGTACCCGCGGAGCTCGTCGAGATCGGCCCGGAACCCTCCGGTGCCGGAGACCCGCAGCGCGCGCCGGACCGGCTCGGTGAAGCCGGGCGAGCGCCCGATCCCGAGGTCGATCCGGCCCGGGTGCAGCGCGGCGAGCATCGCGATCTGCTCGGCGACGACCAGCGGCTGGTGGTTGGGCAGCATGATCCCGCCGGAACCGACCCGGATCCGGTCGGTCGCGGCGGCGACCGCGGCCATCAGGACCGGCGGGCTGCCGGAGGCGATGCCGGGCACGGCGTGGTGCTCGGCCACCCAGAACCGGTGGTAGCCGAGCTCCTCGGCGCGGCGGGCCCGCTCGACGGTGTGCCGCAGCGCCGCCGAGTCGGGCTCGCCGGCGCGGGTCCGGGAACGGTCGAGCAGGGACAGGCGCACGTGGTGGGCAACGCCGCCACCCGGCCCGGCATTTCCCGGGCCGGCCTCAGCCGTCCAGGTCGCGGGCCACCGCGCGGACCACGTCCGCGGCGAGCTTGCAGGTCTTGCGGTCCGGGTAGCGACCGTGCCGCAGCGCGGGCTGGATCTTGTTCTCCATCAGCGCGACCATGTCCTCGATCAGGCCGTGCAGCTCCTCGGCCGGACGCCGGGTGTTCTCGACCGCGGAGGCCTGCTTCTCGACCAGGCGCACGGACAGCGCCTGCGGGCCGCGCCGGCCCTCGGCCATGCCGAACTCGACGCGCTGACCGGCCTTGAGGCCCTCCACGCCGGACGGCAGTGCCGCCTTGCGGACGTAGACGTCCTCCCCGCCGTCCTGGGAGAGGAAGCCGAAGCCCTTCTCCGCGTCGTACCACTTGACCCTGCCGCTGGGCACCGTGCTCCTCGATTCCTGCGTTGCTGCACGACAAACGCGCCCGGTGAACCGTCACATTCGAAAGCGTGAGAGCACCCGGACGCGCCCCGTCATGGTACCGCCCGGTAGGCCGTCCGGTCAGGTATCACGGGCCGCCGGATCCAGCCCCAGCATCCCGACCGACTTCTCCCGCATCTCCACCTTCCGCACCTTCCCGGTGACCGTCATCGGGAACTCGTCGACGACGAGCACGTGCCGCGGGATCTTGTAGTGCGACAGCCTGCCGCCGGCGTACTCGCGCAACGACTCCGCGGTCATCGCGGTCGCCCCCTCCCGCAGGATCACCCAGGCGCACAGCTCCTCGCCGTAGCGCTCGTCCGGGACCCCGACGACCTGCGCGTCGAGGACGTCGGGGTGGGTGTAGAGGAACTCCTCGATCTCCCGGGGGTAGACGTTCTCGCCCCCGCGGATGACCAGGTCCTTGATCCGGCCGGTGATGGTCACGTAGGCCTCGTCGTCCATCACCGCGAGGTCGCCGGTGTGCATCCACCGCGCACGGTCGATCACCTCGGCGGTCTTCTCCGGCTGCTCCCAGTAGCCGAGCATCACCGAGTAGCCCCGGGTGCACAGCTCGCCCGGCTCGCCGCGGGGCAGCGTCCGCCCGCTCTCCGGGTCGACGACCTTCACCTCCAGGTGCGGGTGCACCCGGCCCACCGTGGACACCCGGCGGTCCAGCGAGTCGTCGGCGCGGGTCTGGGTGGACACCGGCGAGGTCTCGGTCATGCCGTAGCAGATCGTCACCTCGGTCATCCCCATCCGTTCGACGACCTGTTTCATCACCTCCACCGGGCACGGCGAGCCGGCCATGATCCCGGTGCGGAGACTCGTGAGGTCGAACGCGTCGAAGTCCGGGTCGTTGAGCTCGGCGATGAACATCGTCGGGACGCCGTAGAGCGAGGTGCAGCGCTCCTGCTCGACCGCGCGCAGTGTCGCCTTCGGGTCGAAGCCCTGGGCCGGGATCACCATCGTCGCGCCGTGCGTGGTGCAGCCGAGGTTGCCCATCACCATGCCGAAGCAGTGGTAGAAGGGCACCGGGATGGCGACCCGGTCGGCCTCGGTGTAGCCGCAGAGCCGGCCGACGTAGAAGCCGTTGTTGAGGATGTTGTGGTGCGACAGCGTCGCGCCCTTCGGGAACCCGGTCGTCCCCGAGGTGTACTGGATGTTGATCGGGTCGTCCGCGGTCAGCGAGGCCTGGATCTCGGCCAGCCGGATCCGGTCGGATGCGGAACCCCCGTCCGCCAGCGCCGTCCAGTCCTCGGACCCGATGATCACCACCCGCTGCAGGTCCGGGCAGTTCCCGCGCACCTCGGAGATCATCTTCTCGTAGTCCGACGTCTTGAAGGCGCTCGCCGCGACCAGCGTCGAGATCCCGGCCTGGCGCAGCACGAACTCCAGCTCGTGCGTCCGGTAGGCGGGGTTGATGTTGACCAGGACGACGCCGAGCTTGGCCGTGGCGTACTGGACCAGCGTCCACTCGGCCATGTTGGGGGCCCAGATCCCGAGCCGGTCCCCGGTCTGCACGCCGGCGGCGAGCAGGCCGCAGGCGAGCGTGTCGACGTCCTCGCGCAGCTGGGTGTAGGTCCAGCGCCGGCCGGTCGCGACCTCGACCAGGGCGTCGTTGTCCGGGACGCGGGCGACGGTGCGGTCGAGGTCGTCGCCGATGGTGTCGCCGAGCAACGGGGTGTCGGAGGTCCCCGAGGCGTAGGACGGGACGGTCGGGGTGCCGGGTGCGGAGGTCACGTCGTCGTTCTCCTCGGGGCGCGGACTGCGATCGCCGTCACATCCTGTCCCGTTACGGTCACCCCTGCCAACCGCGGGCTACAACCCGCCGGTCTGCAGCAGCAGGTTCGGCGTCCCGCCGGTGCCGCCCCCGGAGATCCGGTCCGGCGCCGCGTTGTCCAGGATCCACTGCTTCACCTCGGTGCTGGGCCGGTCGCCGTTCGTCTCCTTGTAGAGCGCGCCGACGCCCGCGGCGAACGGGGCCGCCATCGAGGTCCCGCTGTAGGAGGCGGTACGCCCGCCCGGGACCGGCGCGACGATCCGGCTCCCCGGCGCGTACAACGACACGCACCGCCCGGTCGACGAGTTCGACGCCCGCCGGTCCTCGATCGTGGAGTTCGCGACGACCAGCACGTCACCGACCGCCCGTGGCAGGGCGCGGCAGTCGTCGCCGCCGGTGTTGCCCGCCGACGACGCGGCGAAGACACCGGCGCCGATCATCCGCTCGACGGCCTGCTGCAGGATCGGCGAGTCGCCGTAGCTCCACGACATCACCGCGACCGAGGGGCGCTCCCGGTTCTGCACCACCCAGTCGATCCCGGCCAGCAACGACGACAGCGTCCCGGTGCCGTTGCAGTCGAGCACCTTGACCCCGCGGATCCGCGCCTCCGGGGCGACCCCGAAGTTCTGCGACGCCGCGATCCCGGCGACGACGGTGCCGTGCCCGTCGCAGTCCTCGTCGCGCCGGTCGACCGTGTTGGTCTCCAGCGCCGCCCGGTCGCCGAACTCGGGGTGGCTCGCGTCCACTCCGGTGTCGAGGACGAACACGTCCACACCGGACCCGCTCGCGGTGCGCCGGAACTGCCCGTCGAGCGGCAGGTCCGGCTGGTCGATCCGGTCCAGGCCCCAGTTGCCCGGCTCCTGCTCGGCCCGGGCACCGGAGTCGATCGCGTCCTGGTGCACGCCCATCGGGCCCAGCGGGGTGACCGTGCGGTCCTTCTCGATCCCGACGACGCCGGGCCGGTCGCGCAGGGCGGCCGCCTGGGCGGGGTCGAGGGTGGCGGCGAAGCCGTGCACGGCGGTGGCGAAGGTGGCCGAGGGCGTGGCGCCGACGGCCTCGGCGGCGGCGCGGGTCTGCTCCGACGACGCCGTCTGCACCAGATACCCGCCGGTCGCGGATCCGATCGTGAAGGCGCCCCCGGAACCGCTCGTGGGACGTGCGGCGTCGGGGGCCTCACCGGCGGCCGCCGCAGGCGCGGTGAGAACACCGAGCGCGACCGCGAGGACACCAGCTGTGACCGACAGGGCGGTACGGCGACGCGAGGAGCTCACGGACAGCGACGCTATGCGGCCGTGGCGCATGGTGCGAGAGACACGATCGGGGCCCGGGTGACGTCTGTGACCGATGGGGTGACAGGGGTTTCGGAGATCGACTCGATGATCGTGCCGGACCGGGCAGCGCCGTGACGGCGGGCTCAGGGCTGCCGGCCGTGCACGGCGACCTCGGTCGCCTTCACCGCGAACCACACGTCCTGACCGGGTTCGACGCCCAGCTCCGCGACCGCGGCCGGGGTCACGTCGGCCGCCAGGCCGTCGGTCCAGGCCGGGCCGGCCCCGGCGACGCCCGCGCGCAGCCGGACCGTGTCCCCGCGCGGTTCCAGGGCGGCGATCCGGACCGGGAAGACGTTGCGCGGGCTGCCCTCGGGCCGGACGGTGTGCACGGACACCGCCGACGGCGGGAACACCGCCACGGCCGGCTCGCCGTCGGTCACCTCGACGGCCTTCCCCTGCAGCTCGACGCCGTCCGCGGTGCGCACCCCGGCCCCGTCGGCGACGCCGGGGACCAGGTCGAGCCCGGCGATCCGGGCCGAGAACGCGCTGCGCGGGCGGGCGAGCACGTCGCGGGCGGGGCCCTGCTCGACGATCCGGCCCCGATCCAGCACGACGACGCGGTCGGCGAGCACCAGCGCGTCCAGCGCGTCGTGGGTGACCAGCAGCGCGGTCTGCTTGGAGTCGGCGATCACCCGGCGCAGCAGGGTCCGCATCGCCGGGGTGGCGTCGACGTCCAGCGCGGCGAGCGGCTCGTCCAGCAGCAGCAGGCCGGGGCGCGGGGACAGGGCGCGGGCCAGCGCGACCCGTTGCTGCTGGCCGCCGGACAGCTGGGACGGCCGGCGGGCGGCGAGCGCGCCCACGCCGACGTCGTCGAGCAGCCGGCGGGCGCGCTCCTGCGCCTCCCGGCGCGGCGTCCCCTGGGCGCGGGGCCCGAACTCGACGTTCGCCTGCGCGGACAGGTGCGGGAACAGCAGCGGCTCCTGCGCGAGCAGGCCGACCCCGCGCCGGTGCGCCGGCACGAACGCGCCGGTCGCGGTGTCCAGCAGGGTGCGCCCGCCGACGGTCAGCGAGCCGCGGTCCGGCCGGAGCAGGCCGGAGAGAATGCCGAGCAGCGTCGACTTGCCGGCCCCGTTCGGCCCGAGGACGGCGACGACCTCGCCCCCGCCGACCGACAGCTCCAGGTCGAGGGCGAACCCGTCCCGGTCCAGCCGCGCGGTGAGCTCGACCCCTCCGGCCCCGGCCTCCCCCGGGCTCACCGCTGACCGTCCGTACCGCGCGGCCGCCCGACCACGATCACGATCAGCGACACCACGACCAGCAGCAGCGACAGCGCGACCGCCCCGGCGATGTCGGTCTCACCCTGCAGGTAGACCAGCAGCGGGAGGGTCCGGGTGGTGCCCTCCAGGCTGCCGGCGAAGGCGATCGTCGCGCCGAACTCGCCCATGCAGCGGGCGAACGCCAGTACGAGCCCGGACGCCAGCCCGGGCAGCACCAGCGGGACCGTCACCCGGCGGAAGGCCAGCGCCGGGGAGGCGCCGAGCGTCGCGGCGGTCGCCTCGTAGCGCTCGCCCGCGGTCCGCAGGGCGCCCTCCAGCGCGACGATCAGGAACGGCATCGCGACGAAGGTCTGGGCCAGGATCACCGCGATCGTCGTGAACGGGATGAAGATGCCGAACGCGGTGTTCAGGCCCTGCCCGACCAGGCCCCGCGCGCCCAGCAGGAACAGCAGCGCGAGCCCGCCGACGACCGGGGGCAGCACCAGCGGCAGCAGCACGATCGAGCGGATCGCCCGCATGAGCCCGGGGAACCGGTTGATCCGGCCGCGGGCGAGCACGACGGCCAGCGGGCCGCCGAACAGCAGGCACAGCGTCGTCGACACGGCGGCGGTGAGCAGCGACAGCCGCAGCGCCGACAGCGCCGCCGGGCTGGTCAGCAGCGACGGCATCTCCGCCCAGTCGGCCTCCCACAGCAGACCGAACACCGGCAGCGCGATCAGCAGGAAGCCGAGCGCGGCCGGGAACCACATCCAGGCGGGCAGACCGACCCCGGTGCCGTGCCGGTCGGCGGCCCGCTCGCGCCGCCGTCCCGGTCCGGGTGCCTCCTCGAGGTCGCCGAGGCCGGTCCGTGCCGCCGTCATGGTGCTGCCGTCACCGGAGCCGCCGTCACGGCGAGCCGAAGCCCGCCGCCTCGAGGACCCGCTTGCCCTCGTCACCGGTCACGAACTCGACCCAGCGCTGCGCGAGCTCGGCGTTCCGGGTGCTCTTCAGCACGGCGATCGGGTAGTCGTTGACCGCCTCGGAAGCCTGCGGGAAGTCGACGCCCTCGACCTGCCCGCCGGACGCGGCGACGTCGGTCTTGTAGACGAGCCCGGCGTCGGCGTTGCCGGTCTGCACCTTCTGCAGCACCGCCTTGACGTCCTGCTCCTCGGACACCGCCGGGATGTCGACGCCGGCCGCCTGCTCGACGCGCTCGGTGGCCGCACCGCACGGCACCTGCGGGGCACAGATCACGGTCCGCAGGTCCGGCTGGGTCAGCGTCTCCAGCGAGGTGACGTCCTTCGGGTTCTGCGGGGCGACGGCGATCTGCAGCGTGTTCGTCGCGAACAGCGTCGGCTCGCCCTCGGTCAGCTCCGGCTCGGTGACCTTGTCCATGTTGGACTGGTCGGCCGAGGCGAACACGTCGGCCGGGGCGCCCTGGGTGATCTGCTGGGCGAGCGTGGAGGACCCGGCGAAGTTGAACGTGACGTCGGTGCCCGGGTTGGCGGCCTCGAACTCCCGCTCGAGCTCCTCGAACGTGCCGGTCAGCGAGGCCGCGGCGAAGACGGTCAGCGGGCCGCCCGCCTGGGCCTGGTCGCCCTGCCCGGCCTCGCCGCCGGCGTCGCCGCCCCCTCCGCCGCAGGCGGCGAGCAGCCCGAGGGCCGCCGCCGAGACCACGGCGCCTGCGGCGCGGTACGCGGATCGGGTGTTCACAGGTGACCTCCGGGGGTCTCGACCACGACGTTCGTCGACTTGATCACGGCTACCGCCAGCGACCCCGGCTCCAGGCCCAGGTCGCGCACCGCCTCGCTGCTCATCAGCGAGACCACCCGGTGCGGCCCGCACTGCATCTCCACCTGGGCCATCACCTTGTCGGTGATGACCGAGGTCACCAGCCCGACCAGCCGGTTGCGGGCTGAGCGCTGGACGACCGACGGGTCCGGCACCGCGGTGGCGTGCTCGCGGGCGAACTCGGCCAGCGCCACGCCGTCGATCACCTTGCGGTTGGACGCGTCGGGCTGCACCGGCAGCGTCCCCGCGTCCACCCACCGGCGGACCGTGTCGTCGCTGACACCGAGGAGGCGGGCGGCCTCCGAAATCCTGAAGTGCGGCACGCGGGGGATCCTATGATCGCGACTGCGGAGATGTCACGGCGGATGCCCCGCAGATCGGTTCGCTCGCGATCCACCGTCGCGAACACCGGTGTGGTCTGATCGGAGACGTGGACTTCGCACCCAGTGCCGTGGCGACGGACTACACGACCCGCATGCGCGCCTTCCTCGACGAGCGGGTCCTGCCCGCCGAGGCGGAGTACGACGCCTTCCGGGCGGCGCGCCGTGGCACCCCGCAGGAGTGGGACCTGCCGCCGGTGGTGGAGAGACTCAAGGCCGAGGCCCGTGAGCGGGGTCTGTGGAACCTGTTCCTCCCCGCGGTCTCGGGCCTGACGAACGTCGACTACGCCGCCGTCGCCGAGGTGTCCGGGTGGTCGCCGGTCATCGCCCCGGAGGCGATCAACTGCCAGGCACCGGACACCGGGAACATGGAGACCCTGCACCTGTTCGGCACGCCCGAGCAGAAGCAGCAGTGGCTCGACCCGCTGCTCGACGGTGAGATCCGGTCCGCGTTCGCGATGACCGAGCCGGCCGTGGCGTCGTCGGACGCGACCAACATCGAGACCCGGATCCGCCGGGACGGCGACGACTACGTGATCGACGGCCGCAAGTGGTGGATCTCCGGGACCGCCGACGAGCGCTGCCGGGTCTTCATCGTGATGGGCAAGACCGATCCCGACGCCCCCTCCCACCGGCAGCAGTCGATGATCCTCGTCCCGCGGGACGCCCCCGGGATGAAGGTCGTCCGGCACCTCCCGACGTTCGGCTACCAGGACCAGCACGGACACTCCGAGATCGCGTTCGACGGCGTGCGGGTCCCGGCGACCAACCTGCTGGGCGAGGAGGGCGGCGGGTTCGCCATCGCCCAGGCGCGGCTGGGCCCGGGCCGGATCCACCACTGCATGCGGCTGATCGGCATGGCCGAGCGGGCGCTGTCGATGATGGTGGAGCGGGCGCAGTCCCGGGTGGCGTTCGGCGGGCCGCTGGCCGACCAGGGCGTCGTGCGCGAGCAGATCGCGCTGTCCCGGATGGAGATCGAGCAGGCCCGGCTGCTGACCCTGAAGACGGCGTGGCTGATCGACACGCACGGCTCGCGCGGGGCCGCGTCCGAGATCGCCGCGATCAAGGTCGTGGTGCCCCGGATGGCCTGCGCGGTGATCGACCGCGCGATGCAGGTGCACGGCGGGGCCGCGATGAGCGACGACACCCCGCTGGCCTACTTCTACGCCTGGGCCCGCGCGCTGCGGTTCGCCGACGGTCCGGACGAGGTGCACATCCGCTCGGTGGCCCGCCAGGAGCTGAAGGCTCACCGTTCGGACTAGTTGCACTGTGACTAGTTCCGCATCTGCGCCACGGTGACCCACACCTCTCCGCGGGTGCGGATCATGCCACTGAGCTGCGGAGATCCGCCTGGGCGGGCGGTCGCCGGTGCGGTTAGCCTCGGGTCCATGACGACCGAGCTCGGCCTGCCGACCCTGCGCGGCGGCCCGTCGCGGGACCCGGCGCGCCCCGACGACCCGCGCCTGGTCGACGGGTTCGGGCGCGTCGCCACCGACCTGCGGATCTCGCTCACCGACCGCTGCAACCTGCGCTGCACCTACTGCATGCCGGCCGAGGGCCTGGACTGGATGCCGCGCGACGAGCAGCTCACCGACGACGAGCTGAACCGGCTCATCGCGGTCGCCGTGCGCGAGCTCGGCATCGACGAGCTCCGGTTCACCGGCGGCGAGCCGCTGCTGCGCAAGGGCCTGGAGGGCGTCCTGTCGACCGCCGCCGCCCTGCGCCCGCGCCCGGACATGTCGCTGACCACCAACGGCATCGGGCTGGCCCGCCGGGCCGAGGCGCTCGCCGCGGCCGGGGTGAACCGGCTCAACGTCTCGCTGGACACCCTGCGGCCCGAGCGGTTCGCCGAGATCACCCGCCGGGACCGCCTGTCGGACGTCCTCGACGGCCTGGCCGCCGCCCGGGACGCGGGGCTGTCGCCGGTGAAGATCAACACGGTGCTGCTGCGCGGGGTGAACGACGACGAGGCCGCCGACCTGCTCGACTTCGCCCTGGCGCACGGCTACGAGCTGCGGTTCATCGAGCAGATGCCGCTGGACGCCCAGCACGGCTGGCGACGCTCCGAGATGATCACCGCCGACGAGATCCTGGCCCGGCTCGAGGAGCGGTTCGTGCTCACCGCGTCCGACGAGGACCGGGGCGGGGCGCCGGCCGAGAAGTTCGTGGTCGAGAGAAGGCTTGCCGGAACGAGCATCGGCGCTGCCGGCGGGCCGGCCACCGTCGGGGTGATCGGGTCGGTGACCCGGCCGTTCTGCGGTGCCTGCGACCGCACCCGGCTCACCGCCGACGGCCAGGTCCGCACCTGCCTGTTCGCCACCGGCGAGACCGACCTGCGGGCCCTGGTCCGCGGCGGCGCCACCGACACCGAGATCGCCGACGTGTGGCGCGACGCCATGTGGGGCAAGAAGGCCGGCCACGGCATCGACGATCCCGGTTTCCTGCAGCCCGCGCGCCCGATGAGCGCGATCGGAGGATGAGCCACCCCATGACCAGCTCGCTGGCGACCCGGACGCTGACCGTCCGCTACTTCGCCGCCGCCAAGGCGGCCGCCGGAACCGGGGAGGAGGCCGTCGAGCTGGCCGGGGACGCCACCGTCGCCGACGCCGTCGATGCGCTCCGGACCGCGCACGGCCCGGAGCTGGGACGAGTGCTCGACCGCTGCAGCTTCCTGCTCGACGAGGTCGCGGTACGCGACCGCTCCGCCACGCTCGACGGCGCGTCCACCCTGGACGTCCTCCCCCCCTTCGCCGGCGGCTGAACCCTTCGCCGGCGGCTGAACCCCTCGCCGGCGCCGAGACCCGAGCGAGAACGCGATCGTCTTCGGAGAACGCGCGTCCGATCGGGCGCGCGTTCTCCGATCTCGATCGCGGACCGGGCCGGCGGCGGGTGGCGGTCAGTCGTCGATCTTGGTGTGGACCTCACCGGAGGGAACGCCGTTCGCGCAGTTCAGCGTGACCAGGATGTCGATGTCGTCCCCGTCGAACTCGATCTGGTTCGGGCCGAGGTCGTCGTCGTCCTCCCGCTCGAAGCCCTGCGCCGGGTTCACCGACACCACCCTCGGGGTGTCCCCCTCGCAGCGGGCGAGGATGCTCCCGGCCTGCCCCGCCGGGACGACGGTCGGCGGCGCCTCCTGCGGCGCGGCGGGCGCCGCGGGCGCGGGCGGGGGCGGCGGGGCCTCGGTCACCGGGCCACCGCGCTGGGCGAGCTGGGCCTCGACCTGCTCGGCGGCCAGCGGCTGGACCGGGTCGCCCCCGGACAGGCCCGAGCCGATCGAGCCGACCGCGGTCAGTCCGAGTAGCAGCGCCCCGACGGCGGCGGCCAGCCACAGCCCGGCGACGAGCCCGATCCGGGTGGTACGCGTGGTCGGTCGGTTCACGCCGCACAGCATGCCCGCCACCCGGGTTAACGCGGCCCTAAAGGTCGCTCAAGCCACCCTTGGGCCCGCACGAGCCGGCGTCTCCGGCGGCTAGGTTCTCCTCTCGTGGCCCAGATCCTGATCATCGAGGACGACCCCGCCATCCGCGGCGCGCTGATCCGCGGACTCGGCGAGCGCGGGCACGCCGTCGACTCCGCACCGACCGCGATGGCCGGGCTGGAGGCCGCCGTCGGCAACCGCCCGGACCTGGTCGTGCTCGACCTCGGCCTGCCGGACATGGACGGCACCACGATGCTGCGGATGCTCCGCGGTGCGAGCACGGTCCCGGTGATCGTCGCGACCGCCCGGGACGACGAGAACGAGATCGTGGCCGTGCTCGACGCGGGTGCGGACGACTACCTGGTCAAGCCGTTCGCCGCGGCCCAGCTCGACGCCCGGATCCGGGCCGTGCTGCGCCGCAGCTCGGACGACGAGCCGGACCCGACGGTCGTCGTCGGCGGGCTGTCGGTCGACCCGCGCGGCCGCCGCGCCGTGCTGGACGGGGCGACCCTGGAGCTGACCCCGCGCGAGTTCGACCTGCTGCACTACCTGGCCGCCCGCGCGGACCAGGTCGTCAGCAAGCGGGAGCTGGTCACCGAGGTCTGGCAGCAGCCCTACGGCGGGGCGGACAAGACCGTCGACGTGCACCTGTCGTGGCTGCGCCGCAAGCTCGGCGAGACCGCGCAGAACGCCCGGTACCTGCACTCGGTGCGCGGGGTCGGGGTCCGGCTCTCGCCGCCCGAGAACGCTCCCGGCGGCGCCTGATGAGGCGTCGGATCCTCGCGCTGGTCGCGGCGACGGTGCTGCTGGTGCTCGTGGCGTTCGCGATCCCGCTGGCCGTGCTCATCCGGACGGTCGCGGTGGACACCGCGCTGTCCACCGCCACCGCGCAGGCGCAGTCGCTGACCCCGCTGGTCGCCACGGCCGACCGGTCCACGATGCAGCCGACCGTCGAGCTGGCGGACGACCGCAACTCCGGCGACGTCTCGGTGGTCCTGGCCGACGGGACGGTGCTCGGCGCCCCCGCACCGCGCAGCAGCCTGGTCGAACTGGGGCTGCGGGGGGTGAGCGCCTCCACCGAGGCGCCCGGGGGCCGCGAGATGGTGTTCTCGGTGCAGGGCGCGGCGGCGGGCAACAGCGTCATCCGGGTCTTCGTCCCGGACGCCGAGCTGACCCGTGGCGTCACCCGGTCCTGGCTGCTGCTGGGCGGGCTGTCGATCGTGCTGCTCGCCGGCGGCCTGCTGCTCGCCGACCGGCTGGCCCGGTCGCTGGTCGACGCGACCACGGATCTCTCCGGGGTCTCCGAGCAGCTGGCCCGCGGCGACCTCGCCGCCCGCGCCGACGCGTCCGCGCCGGCCGAGCTCGGGGTCGTCGCCCGCGCGCTGAACGGGCTCGCCGGCCGGATCTCGGAACTGCTGCGCGAGGAGCGGGAGAACGTCGCCGACCTCGCCCACCGGGTCCGCACCCCGCTGACCGCGCTGCGGCTCGACGCCGAGGCCCTGCGCGACCCCGACGAGTCGGCCCGCATCTCGTCCGGTGTGGACGGCGTGCAGCGGGCGGTGACGGGTGCGATCGAGCAGGCGCGACGTCGCGGCGGGGAGGGTCGCGCGGCCGACGCCGCCGCCGTCGTCCGGGAACGGGTGGAGTTCTGGGCGGTCCTCGCCGAGGACACCGACCGGTCGGTGACCCTGGAACTCGCGCCGGGGCCGCTGCCGGTGGCCTGCTCTCCCGGCGACCTGGAGGCCTGTGTGGACGCGTTGCTGGGCAACGTGTTCGCGCACACCCCGGACGGCACCCCGTTCGGCGTCTGGCTGGCGCCCCGGTCCGCCGGCGGCGCACGGCTGGTCGTCGCCGACCGGGGGCCCGGCCTGCCGCCGGGTGCCGACCCCACCTCGCGCGGGGTGTCGGGCGGCGGCTCGACCGGGCTCGGCCTGGACATCGCGCGACGCACGGCGGACTCCGCCGGCGGGACGCTGACCCTGGGCTCGCCGCCCGGGGGCGGCCTGCAGGTCGAGCTCGAGCTCGCCGCCCCGCCGCCCTGACGATCACGGTTCCGTCCGCGTACGGTGCGCGGTTACCCTCGCGACGTGGGACAGCTTCCCGGACCACGAGGCCCCGTCGACACGCTCCGCCACACCGTGGGTTTCACCGCCCGTCCACACCGGACACTGCTGGCGCTGCGGGAGGCGTACGGCCCCGTCGTGGAGTTCGGGATGGGGCCGGGGCGGATCGTCGCGGTGTTCGGGCCGGAGGCGAACGCGTTCCTGTTCGGCCACGACGAGCTGTTCAGCAACTGGGAGGTCTTCGAGACCGTCGCCCCGCTCAGCGGCGAGACGGCACTGCTGCTCAGCGACGGCGAGGCGCACCGGCGTCGCCGTCGGGTCGCCGCGTCCGGGTTCACCCGTCGCGGGATCGAGGGCTACGTCCCCGCCTTCACCCGCAACGCCGACCGTGTCATCGACGGCTGGCGGCCCGGCGAGCGGGTCGACCTGCACCAGGAGTTCCGCAGGACGATCCGCCGGGCCACCATCGAGGTCCTGTTCGGACCGGACCTGGCCGGTGACGCCGACCGGATCGGCGACATGCTGGCCCCGCTGCTGAGCTTCGTCGACTGCGACGCGGTCACCCAGCAATTCCAGCGCGCCGTGGGCGGCCGCCGGCTGCGCGCCGCGCTGGCCGGGCGGGCGCAGGTCGACGACCTGGTCCGCGCCGAGCTCGCCCGCCGGTCCTCGGAGGTGGGAGGCCCGCCGCGGGACGACCTGCTGTCGCGGTTCGCCGCCCCGGTCGACGGTGCGGAGCTCACCGAGGCCGAGGTCTTCGACCAGGTCGTCAGCCTGGTCGTCGCCGCCTACGAGACGACGGCCGCCGCGATGGCCTGGGCCTGCATGACGCTGCTGCGCGCGCCGGCGATCACCGAGCGGATCCGTGCCGAGGTCACCGGGGTGTGCGGGGACGCCCCGCCCACCGCCGAGGACCTGCCCCGGCTGGCGTTCCTGGACCGTGTCGTGCAGGAGACGCTGCGGCTCTACCCGCCGGCGTCGATCAGCGGACGCTACGTGCAGCACGGTTTCCGCCTGCACGGCCACGACATCGACCCGGGCACGACGCTGCTGTTCAGCCCGCTCGTCACGCACCGCGACCCGGCGGTGTGGGACCGGGCGACGACGTTCCTGCCCGACCGCTGGGACCCCGACGGCCCGCTGTACCGCCGGCCCGAGCCGGGCGCCTTCATCCCGTTCGGCGGCGGCCCGCACCGCTGCCTGGGCGCGCAGCTCGCCGTCGCCGAGCTGACGGTGCTGCTGGCCCGGCTGGTCGTCCGCACCGAGCTCGACCCGGTCCCGGCGCCGGTGCGCCTGACGGGCTTCCTGGCGATGCAGCCGAAGGACGGCGTCCCGGCGGTCGTCCGATCCCTAAGGTCGCTTTAGGGATCATGCAGCGCGCCCTTGGTGTGCGCAGCGGCATCGTTCTCCTCGTCACCGGGACAACCCCCCGGACAGCGAGAACGACCCGGAGGAAGATCCACAATGCGTACCCCGCTCACCATCGCCGCCGTCGCCGCCACCGGCCTGCTGCTCGTCGGTGGGGGCACCGCCGTCGCCCTCGGCGCGGGCGAGCCGGAGACCGTGTCCGTGGTCCCCACCACCGCCGCCGCGGACGCACAGCCGGTGCCCGAGCCGCCGGCCGTCGACCGCGCCGGTGCCGAGCGGATCGCGCTCGAGCTCGTGGGCGCCGGCCGGGTCACCGACGCCGAGTTCGACGAGGCCGACCGCGACGACGACGACGACCGCTACGACCGCGACCACTGGGAGATCGAGATCCACGACGGGCCGGTCGAGCACGACGTCGACGTCGACGCCGCCACCGGCGAGATCCTCGACCACGACATCGACCGCGACGACGACTGATCCGGCTGGTGCGACCCCTACCGTGGAGATCCTTCTCCTCGGAACCTGCGCGCCGGTCCGGTGCGACCGACGTTCCGGGGAGAAGGATCTCCGCCGGTCAGGCGGGCCCGAGACCCTCGCGCCACGCGTTCCCGGCGCCGAGCACCCGCCGCCCGACCGCCTCCTGCGCCATCCGCTGCCCGTCGGCGAACAGCTCGCGCACCGGCCCGCGCAGCCCGGGGTCGAGCCAGTCCAGTTCGGCGGGGACACCCCCGGTGCCGGCGGACGCGGGGTGGCCGTGCTCCAGCAGCGACCGGTACAGCCCGGTCGCCGGATGCACCGGCGGTAGGCCCGCCTGCTCGGCCAGGGCCGAGGTGCGGGCCGGGATCCGCAGCCCGGCGGCGTCGAGATCCCCGAAGTAGCGGATCGCCGCGGGCGGGTCCTCGCGCAGCGACAGCACCGACGAGGTGAACCCGTTTCCGGCGCCCCACGCCACCGACCCGACCGGGCCGGGCTCGCGGCGGAGGAACGTCCGCACGGAGGCGAACGTGTCGGCGTTCTCCACCACCAGCAGCACCGGGCCACCGCCGGGCAGGTGCTCGCGGTGCAGCGGCAGCGTCACCCGCTCGGCCCGCAGGATCTCCAGGGTGAGCGGGACAGGCAGGCCGGCGTCGAACGCCTTCTCGTCGCCGGTGATCTCCAGCGCGCGCTCTCTCAGCGGCACGGCCTCCGCGCGGGTCCCGCCCGTGAACAGCCACCGGTTGACCAGGCGCACGACGGCCGACGGGGCGCGCATCGCGTCCGCGGCCGCCAGCTCCGGATGCCAGGGTTCACCGGTGCGGGGTGTGGGCTCCGGAGCGGCCCGGACGAGCTTCACCGAGCGCGGGAGCGGCGGGCGTCCCTCGTCGGTCGCGCGGGACGGCGTGAGCACGCCCGCGCCGGCCAGCTCGCCGATCGCGTCGGCGAGCATCCGCCGGGCGTCGACCGATCCGGCCGCGGACGGCACGGCCTCGGCGAAGGCCCGCCACAGCCCGGCCCGGTCGATGCGGGTCCGGCCGGTGGCGCGCAGCCGCTCGGCGAGCTCCTCGGTCCCCGAAGCGGCGTTCACGCGCCGCGCTCCGGCCCACCACCATCCGCAGTGGACGCCTCGGGGCTTCCCCCGGCATCCGCGGTCTCCCGGGGACCGGCACCGTCGGTGGGGCCCCCCGTGGAGGCGCCGGGTTCGGCAACCACGCCGCCGACCGGGGCACCGGGATCCGGTAGCGGCGCCGTCGCAGCGACGGAGAGATCGGGATCGGCCGCGGGGCCGGCCGTCGTCCCGGCACCCGTATCCGCTCCGGCGGTGTCCGGCAGAACGGCGGCGTCCGGTCCCGCCGGGGCGGGTCCACCGGCATCTGCCGTCGGCATCCCGGCACCCGCCACGGGAGCGTCCGGTGCGCCGGCATCTGCCGGAGCCGTCCCGGCCTCCGGACGCCGGTAGACCCGCGTCGCGCTGATCCGCCCACCCGCCGCGTCGGCGTCCGGGACGGAGTTCGTCACCCGCTCGTCGACCGAGAGGTACTTCCGCCCGGCCCGCAGGTCGGCGTCGTTGCGCAGCCGCACGAGCAGCGGGAACCCGGACAGCGCGCCGGCGTCGAACAGGCCGGTGGTGTAGACGAGCTGCACCCCGAGCGCCTGCGCCACCCCGAACTGCAGCTCCAGCAGGTACCCGGCCGACGCGCGGCCGATCGGGTTGTCCAGGAACAGCACGCCGGCGTGCGCCCGGCGGCCGTGCCCGCGCTGGTGCGCGCGCAGCGCCGCCATCGTGCAGTACAGGACGATCGCCGCGGTCAGCTGCTGGCCGCCGGAGAACACGTCCTTGATCGCGGAGACCCGGAGCCGCTCGGTGCGCAGCACCGCGTCCGGCTTGAGCATCTCGACCTTGACGCCCTTCGGCATCGCCACCCGCACCCCACGCAGCAGCATCGACATGCCGTCGCGGCGGTCCCGGGCCCGGCCGGACGCGGCGAGCTCGGCGGTCCGGTCGACGACCGTGCCCAGCTCGTGGCGCAGCGCGGCGTCGTCGAGCTCCTCGAACCGGATCCGGAGGAACTGCTGGCCGGACCAGTCGCCGAGGCCGTCCGGGAGCTGGGAGAGCTTCTGCGCCAGCCGCACCGTGCGCAGCGCCTCGCCGACCATCCCGGCCAGCCGGGTGACGATGCCCGAGCGGTGCCGCTCGATGTTGCCCAGGTCGTCGTCCAGCGAGCGCAGGCGCGGCCGCAGCGCCGTGATCCACTCACGCGCGAGGCCGGGCATGTCGGCGCGGTCGACCCCGCCGATGTGCCGGTGCACCGGCGAGGACAGCGACGCGAAGCGCGGGTCCTGGGCGAACCGGGCGACGGCGTCGACGGTGGTCTGCACCTTCCGCTCGGCGCGCCCGCGCTCGCCGGCGGCCTCCCGCACGCCGGCCTGGTGCCGCTTCAGTGCGGCGACGGCGGCGTCGACGTCCCCGTCGAACGGCAGGCCTCCCGGCTCGGGAGTCTCCTCCAGGCCGTCGACGACGTGTCCGAAGCCGCGCGCCAGCTCGGCGGCCTCGCGGTAGGTCTCCTCGGCCGTGTTCCGCGTCTTCCGGGCCCGCTCCAGCGCGGCACCGGCGGCGTCCAGGTCCGCGGACGCCCGGGCGACGAGCTCGCGGCCGTGCTCGGCGTCGCGGGGCTCGTCGTACGGCTCCACGCCGTGCTCCCCGGCCGGGAGCGCGGCCAGCTCGCGGCGCAGCACCTCGACCTCGGTGTTGGCCTTCTGCCGTCGTTCCTCGGCCTGGTCGTAGGCCTCGCGGGCCTGCTCGGCGGCGGCCCGGCGGCTCGCGGCGTCCGCGCCGTCGGGGGTGTGCAGGAACGCGGTCGCCGCCTCGACGACCGAGCGGGGCAGCCCGTCGACCGAGACCCGCTTCTCCTTGGCGTCGGCCTCCGCGCGGTCCAGGGCGGCGCGCAGATCGGTGTCGGCGGCGGCCGAGGCGTAGGCGTCGCGGGCGCGCTGGAACTCCTCGCGCAGCTCGGCCAGCGGGGTGTCCGGCGCCTCCGACGCGTCCGGCTCGGACTCGAGCGGCAGCGCGGCGGCCTCGTCGCGGACGGTCACGGCGATGTTCCGCTGCCGGTCGCGGGTCTGCTGCGCGGCCCCGGCCTCCCGGGCGGCCTGCTCGGCCGTGGCCCCGGCGGCGTCGGCCTCGGATCGCAGCCGGACGGCGTCGGCGGTGCCGGTCCGCTCCCGCTCCTCCAGGCCGGGGCGCCGGGCGAGCTCCTCGCGGAGCGCCTCGAGCGCCTCGGCACGGCGACGGGTGTCGGCGGCGGTCCGCTCCAGGCCGGGCCGGTCGGTGGTGAGCCGGTCGGCGCGCTCGTCGAGCCCGGCGACCTCGGCGACGGCGGCCTCGTACCCGCGCACCGCCTCGTCGCGCTCCCGGACCGCGGCCGTGGCCGCCTCGGTGAGCTCGTCCAGGGTGGGACGGCGGTCGCGCAGCGCCGCGAACCGGTCGCGCAGCCGCCGGTCGGTGTCGGCCCCCGCCTCCAGCGCCGCGATCCGGGCGGCCCGCTCGGCGGTCTCGGCGACCAGCCGGACCCGGACCTGCTCGGCGGCGTCCTCGTCGTGCAGCGCCGGGTTCGGCGGCACGACGAGCTCGATCCCCGGCGCGGCGGGCGCGGCCGCATCCAGTGCCGCGGTCGACCCGACGGCGACCAGGCAGGCCGGCAGCAAGCGGGCCTCGTCGAGCTCGGTGCGCGCGCGCGGCGCGTCGGACGGGTCGTTGAGCAGCACCCCACCCGCCAGGTGCGGCAGCCGCTCCAGCACCGCCGGTCGGTCGGCGGCCGGGAGCATCGCCAGGTAGCGGCGCCCGGACCAGGCGGTGATCCCCGCCTTCTCCAGCACCGCCAGCACGTCCTCGATCTCGGACGGGTCGGGGAGCAGGCCGCCGTCGCCGAGGGCGTGCAGCGCGCGCTCGTCGCGGCGCTGGTCGCCGAGCAGCCCGGTCCGTTCCCGCTCGGCCGCCCGGATCGCGGCGGTGAGCGTGTCGACGATCAGCGCGGCGTCGGCGTCCGGCCGGACGGTCTCGACGCCGAGCAGCTCCGCGGGCCGGGCTTCGGCGGCCAGCTCCTCGCCCTCGGCGGTGGCCGCGGCGCGGGCCGTCTCGGCGGTCGTCGCGGCCGCGCGGGCTCCGGCCGCCGCGTCCTGGGCCGCGGTCCGGCGGGTCTCGGCGGCGCGGCGCTCGTCCCGGATCCCGGCGGCGGCGGTGTCCGCGTCGGCCAGCGCGGTCGCGGTCGCCTCGGCGGCCTGCCGGGCGGCGGGGGCCTCGTGCTCGACGTCGGACGCCCCGGAGCCCTCCTTCAGGTGGCCGGCGGTGACCGCGGCCTCGACCCGCCGGTCGAGATCCGCCAGAGCGTCGCGCGCCTGGGACACCGCGCTCTCGGCGCGGGCGGCGTCCGCGGCGTGGTCGAGCTGCGCGCGGCGGGCGTCGGCGGCGCGCTCCTCGGCCCCGGCGCGGGTCTCCTCCGCGGCGGCCGCCGCCTCGTCGGCCTCGGCGGCGGTCCGCTGCAGGGCCGCGGACAGCGCGCGGGCCGCGTCCTGCCGGGCCTGCAGCGCCGGACGTGCCTTCTGCTCGGTCTCGTCGACCCGGCCGCGCAGCCGGGCCGCCTCGGCGGCGGCGACGCGGTGGGCGAGCACCGGCTCGACCGCGTCCCGCGCGGCCGAGGTGACCGCGGCCTCGTCGCGCTCCCGGGTGGCGGTGTCGGCGACGGCCGTCGCCGACTCGACGGCGAGCCCCGCGGTGCGCCGGCGCAGCTCGCCGACGGTGCCCTGCAACCGTTCCGCGACGCGGGCCACCTCCTGCTCGGCGGTGACGGCGTCGGTGACCGCGGATCGCGTCGTCTCCGACCGGGTGCTCTCGGCGCTGCGGCGGGCCGCGATCGCGGCCGCCGTGGTGCGCAGCGCGTCCCGCGCTCCGGTCTCCGCGGCGCGGGCGGTGGTGGCGGTCTGCTCGGCGGTGACCATCGGTTCCAGCAGCCCGAGCGTCCCGTCGACGAACTCGCGCTCGGACTCCAGCTCCTCGCGCTGGGCGAGCCGGTCCGCGTAGCCGGCGACGAGCTCGGCGACGTTCTGCGGCTCGCCCGGGTCGAGCACCGCACGCAACAGGAAGTCGACGAACGCCTCGTCGCTGGCGAACGAGAACGCCTCCGCCGCCTCGCCCTCACCGGCGTTCATCGCCCGCTGGTAGCGGAACAGCTCCGGGTCCAGCCCGACGTCGACGAGGTGCCGGGTCCAGTCCCGGTGCCCGGTCTCCCAGGCCAGCTCGGCGTCCGGGTGGTCGCGGTGCGCGGTGTGCAGCCGCTCCTTGAACGACGACAGCGTCACCCGGCGCCGGTCGTGGGTGAAGGGCAGGTCGTCCATCCCGAGCCCGGGCACCGGCCGGAACGCGTACCAGGCGTCGGCCAGCTTCTCCGGGTCGGAGGAGGCGACGTGCCCGCGCCACTCGGAGACCTTCCCGGTCACCAGCAGCCGCCCGGTGCCGACGTGCATCCACTCGCAGACGACGTGCGCGACGTCCTCGGCCAGCACGAAGTTCTCCAGGACCGTCGTGCTGGTGGTGCCGACGACCTGGCGGCGGCCGGGCAGCAGCACCGAGAAGATCAGCTTGAGCAGGACGGACTTGCCGCCGCCGTTCTCCAGGAACAGCACCGACGCCGGCGACGGCCGCCGCGGCGTGGAGCGGTCGGTCGCGTCCGCGGCGAACAGGTCCTCCTGCACCGCACCTTGATCGGGCGGCCGATGCCGCGCAGGTCGAGCGTGACGTCCTGGTAGCGCGCGGCGGTCGGGCCGACCGAGAACAGCCGGGCACGGGTCAGCTCATACATCGTGGTCCTCCGGACCCGTCACGTCCGAGGCCCCCTGCTCCGGGACATCACTCACCGGGTGAGCGGTGTCCGGCGGAACGTCGTCGGGCAGCTCGCGTTCCGCGGAACCGCTCGCCTGGTGAGCGATCCCGTCGGACACGCCCTCGACGATCCCGGCGTCGGCGGGGGCACCGTCGAACGACTCGCCCGGCTCGGTCACCAGGGTCCCGCTCGCCGTCGCGGCCGGGAGCACGTTCAGCGACAGCAGCTCGTCGAAGGCCCGTTGCGCGGCCAGCTCGCGGACCTGGACCTGGTACCGCGGCGTCGTCCGGTAGGCGCCCTCGGCGCCCACCGGGACCAGGAAGCCCTGGTCGGCGAGGAACCGCAGTGCCTTCCCGACGATGCCGCGGGTGGTGGACTCACCCGCCCGGCCGTCCTTGGTCGCGGTCGCCTCCGGCCGGCGCAGCCAGACCCGCCAGACCTCCTCGAGCTGTGGGGCGTCGGACTCCGGGTCGGCGGGGCCCTCGGCCCGCTCGTTCAGCACCCGGCACGCCTCGCGGACCGCGCCGTCGACGAGCTCGACCGAGACGCGGCCGACGTAGGAGTCGTCACCCAGGTCGTCGGGCCGCGGGAAGGCCAGCGCGGCGACCGCGAGGTGCGCGATGCCGTGCAGCACCTTGTCCGCGCCCCGGTTGGTCAGCGCGGTCCGCCGGGCGTAGGAGTCCATCCGGATCTCGAAGACCGAGCCCTCGGTCGCGGCCAGCACGATGCCGGGCGCGGCGTCCACGGCCAGCACGACCACACCCAGCCCGGACGCGACGCGCTGCACGGTGTCGGCGAACTCGTCGTCCTCCCGGTAGCGCCGGACCAGCTCGGCGTAGTCGGGGTCGCGTCCCGGCAGGGCCTTGGGGCGCATCCCGAACGAGACCAGCCGGGCGGCGGCTTCGACCTGGCTCACCGCGGTTCCCCCTCCACGTCGGCGACGGCGAGCAGCAGGTCCGCCCCGCCGAACTCGGGATCGTGCAACACGGTGCCGTCGTCGACCGCGACGAGCACCGACGGGTCCCCCTGGGTCCGCGCGGTCCCGATCGCCGTCCCGACCGAGTGGACCGCACGCAGGGCGACCAGCTGCGCAGCGCGCAGTGCGACCGGGTCCGCGGCGCGCGGGGCGTCCGGCCGCACCGCGCAGTGCTCGTCGTGGCGCGCACCAGGGTCCCCGGCGGCCTCCCGGACCCGCGCCAGCGCCTCGGACAGCCGGATCGGCGCGCGGGCCTGGGCCGTCACGTTCGGCAGCGCTGCGTCCGCGACGGCCCAGGCCCGCTCGTCGAACCGCTCCCGCGGCTGCGGCGCGAGCTCCGGCTCGGGTACCTCGGTCCCGAACGGGTCCCGGTCCGTGGGCGGGGTCAGCAGGGTCTCGACGAGCCCGCCCAGGCCGGGGACCAGCGGGTTCCCCACCCCGGTCCCGGCCGCGAACCAGGCGGTCACCGGGTCGCCGGCGGTCTCCACCGACAGCGCGAGCGCGGGCCGCAGCAGCTGCCCGAACACGTCGACCGACGCCCGCTTCGGCCGCCCGGAGAACTGCTGGCGGTCCTGCTCGGCGCGGAACGCCGCTCCGGCCTCCTGCAGCCGGGTCTGCAGCTGGGTGTGCCGCTGGATGCAGTCGTCGACCACCTCGACCAGTTCCGCGGCCTGGCGGCGGCGCTCGGGCTCGGTGGCCTCGTCGCGGGCGTCGGCGATGTTCGCCTTGATCACGGTCTCGGCGCGGTAGCGGGCCTCGATGTGGGTCAGCGCCTCGTTCAGCAGCTGCGGGACGGACTCCAGCCAGTCCACCGAGCGGACGTCGCGCCGGGTGGCCTCCAGCTTGTGGCGCAGCGACTCGGCGTACTGCACGGTGCGGTAGCGGGCCTGCTCGGCGGCGAGCCGGGCATCCCCGAGCCGGCCGCGGACGATCAGGTTCTCCAGCTTGGTCTCGGCCGCCTCCTGGGCCGACTCGACGTCGGTGTCCAGCGCCCCGACCAGCACGTTGATCGCCTCGTCGGAGGCCCGCAGGTACACCCGGCCGTCGTGCGCGGCCACCTCGACCAGCAGCTTGAAGTCGAACCGGCGCCGGATGTAGCGGCCCCCGGCGTCGTAGGCGCCGTACTCGACGGCGAACCCGCGGTCGATGCTGCCCACGTTGATCAGGTTGTCGATCACCCAGTGGGCGACGCGGGCGTGCTCGTCGCGGCCGGCGCCGGGCACCTGGGCCGCGACGAAGGGCAACAGCCTGCGGACGACCTCGTCGTGGTCGGCGCCGTGGTCGAAGTCCATGGCCAGTGTGACCTGGTCGATCGCCTGCAGCCCGATCTCGGCCATCTGGTAGGCGGCGGCGTCCCACTCCAGCCGGCCCTTGCGGGCGTCGAGGTCGTGCAGCGGGGCGGTGCAGGCCAGCGCCTTGAGCCGGCGCGCCACCCCCTCGTCCTGCCGGTGGGACGGCGCGCGCACGCCGGCTCCGGCAGCGATCACCGGGGTCGTCGACACCCGGACGACTGTACGGCGGCCGCCGCGACTCCTAACGCGGCCTTAGGGATCACGCAGCGCGGCCTTGGGGCACGCCGGGCGAGGGTTCCTCCCGACACCGGGCGGCAGCGCCCGCCCGCACCCGGAGGAGACTCACATGATCCGCACCCCGCTCACCGTCGCCGCCGTCGCCGCGACCGGCCTGCTGCTCGTCGGCGGGGGCACCGCACTGGCGGTCGGGGCGGGTGGCCCCGGATCGCCGGAGGTCCCGCACGGCCCGGTCACGGTCGCGTCCGCCCAGGCCGGCCCGAGCGCCGGCGACGACCCGGCGCAGCTGGTCCCGCCGGAGCTGCCGGCGGTCACCGACGCCGGTTCCGACGACACCGGGTCCGACCACACCGGGGCCGCTGCCGCGCCGGCCCCCGCCGCCCCGGCGGGACCCACGGTCGACCGGGCCCGCGCCGAGCGGATCGCCCTGGACGCGGCCGGCGGCGGCCGGGTCACCGAGATCGAGTTCGAGCGTGCGGACGACGACGACCGCGACCACTGGGAGATCGAGGTCCGGAACGGCCCGGTCGAGCACGACCTCGAGATCGACGCCGCCACCGGCGCGATCCTCGACCACGACACCGAGCACGACGACTGAGCAGGACCGGGACCGAGCACGACGCCCCGACGGGCCGGGCGCGGGGCTACGGGTGCGGGGCTACGGGCGCCGCGCCGGATCGTCGGCGGCCGCGAGCACCGTCGCCCGCAGCAGCGCCCGGTCCTCCGGGGCCGCGACGGCGTCGAGCAGCTCGTCGACGCCGTGGCACAGCGTGATGTAGCCGCTGACGAACGAGACCGTCCAGCCGTGGTCGAAGGCCCGCACGTCCACCCCGCGCACGGCGGCGTTCAACGCCCGCGCCACCGCCGTCCGGCGGCCCAGCCCGATCACCCGCAGCGCGTCCGGGTCCGGGACGGGTTCCGGGCGCGGCGGGCGCGGCCGGCCCAGCCACGGGTTCGGGGCGCTCATCGCGCCGCCGGCCGGGCGTAGGACGGCACGTCCGGGGCCGGCTGCGCGGCGAGCAGCGCGTGCGCGACCGCCCGGGCCGTGACGTCGGCCGCGGCCGCCTGCAGCAGATACGTCCCGGCGGCGTCCGGGACCGGCCCGGTACCGGTGGCCAGGGCGAACGCGCAGTCGCCGTCCCGGATCGTGTGCACGGGCGAGATCGCGCGGGCCAGACCGTCGTGCGCCATGGTGGCCAGCCGGGAGCAGCCCACCTTGTCCAGCGCGGCGTCGGTGCCGACGACCACCAGCGTGGTCGCCGTCCCCAGTGGACTCACATGTCGGGCGTAGGCCTCGGCGGCCGCCTCCCGCACCGCGTCGGACGGCGGGCCGCCGGGAAACTCGCCGGGCAGACCGGAGCGGGCCCCGAGGACCTCACCGGTGCGGAGGTCGACGGCGGACCCGGCCGAGTTGAGCACGACGAGGGCCGCGACCGTCGCCCCGGTCTCCAGCACGACCGAGGCGGACCCGATCCCGCCGCGCAGGCCGCCGGACACCGCACCGGTGCCGGCGCCGACCGAGCCCTGCTCGACCGGCCCGCCGGTCGCCGCGTCGTAGGCGGCCGCCCCGGTCGTCGCGTCCGGGCGCGCGGTCACGTCGCCGCCCCGGCCCAGGTCGAACACGACCGCGGCGGGCACGATCGGGACGACGGCGCCGGGCACGGCGAACCCCTCGCCGTCGCGCTCGAGGCGGGCCATCACCCCGGACGCGGCGTCGAGGCCGAACGCGCTCCCGCCGGACAGCGTCACGGCGTGCACCCGCTGGACGGTCGCGGTGGGCGCGAGCAGGTCGGT
Source organism: Pseudonocardia nematodicida (assembly GCF_040105385.1). NCBI lineage: Bacteria > Bacillati > Actinomycetota > Actinomycetes > Pseudonocardiales > Pseudonocardiaceae > Pseudonocardia > Pseudonocardia nematodicida. The sequence continues at coordinate 73,102 of NZ_JBEDNQ010000003.1, read as the reverse complement.
CTCCCGGGTACCGGGCGCGGCCCCGCGGACGTCGACCCCGGCCACCGCTCCGCCGGGCGGCGCCAGGACGACGGTGGTCCCGCTGCGCGCGCCGGCGCCGGTGAGCGTGGCGTGCCCGACGCGGAGTCCGGCCACATCGGTCAGGTCGTTGCGCTCACCGGGGTGCACCGGTCCATCCTCGCCCGTGCCGGCCGTCCCGGCAGCCCCGGGGACGACGACGCGGGCCGGCCCGATCGGGCCGGCCCGCGCGTCGCGATCCGGGTCAGGACTTCTTCTTCGCGTCCTTCCCGCCGCCACGGGCCCGCCGCACGACCAGGAAGATCAGGGCCAGCAGGCCGAGCCCACCCAGCACGGGGGCGAGCCGCTTGAGCACGGGAGCGCCCGCGGAGTCGAGCAGGTCGATCGCCTCGACCGGGCTGCTCTGCTGCCGGCCCGGTGCGGCCGCCGGGGCCGGGGCGGTGGTCGCGGCGCGCTCGCCGGGTGCCGGCGGCACGGCCGGGATCGGCGTCGTCTCGTCGAGCGCGTGCTTCGGGCCGGACCCGTTGCTGGCCGCAGCCCCCGGGCCGGTCAGCTTCTCCGCCACGCAGCCCGAGAACTGGCCGATGATCTTGTCGGCGACGTCGGAGATGACCCCGCGGCCGAACTGCGCCGGACGCCCGGTGACGGTCATGTCGGTGAGCATCGTGACCGAGGTCTTGTCCGGGCCGTCGGCGACCATCGAACCGGTGACCTTCGCCTTCGCGGTGCCGTTGCCGCGGGCGTCGCGGCCGGACGCGTCGATGACGACCGTGTGGTTCGCGTCGTCGCGCTCGACGTAGGTGCCCTTGCCCTTGTAGGTCAGTGAGATCGGACCGAGCTTGACCTTCACGGTCCCCTCGAACGAGTCACCCTCGTACTCGGTGAGCGTCGCCCCCGGGAAGCACGGCGCGATCAGCTCCGGATCGTTGAGCGCCTTCCAGGCGTCCTCGATCGGCGCCGCGATCGTGAACTTGTTCTCCAGCTGCATCTGTCCTCGAGCCTCCTCGTCAGGCGCGGGAAACGCCGAGGGCGCGGTGCCGGCGCATGTCCGCCGGCACCGCGCCCCTTCCCGCGTGGTGCGGGTCGGTGTCAGCCCGCCGCGGCCAGCACCGCACGACCGGTGAGCACCTTCGCCAGGTGCTCACGGTAGTCGGATGCGGCGTCTGCGTCACTCGGAGCCGAGGTCCCTTCCAGGGCGTGTTCGGCCGCCGCCTTCGCGACGTCCGGCCCGGCCTGCTGCCCGACGAGCGCCCGCTCGACCCCGGTCGCCCGGATCGGCACGTTGCCCATGTTGGTCAGGCCGACGCGCGCCTCCGAGATCGTCCCGCCGTCCACCTTGAGCGCGACGGCGACGGCGACCATCGACCACGCCTGGGCGACCCGGTTGAACTTCTCGTAGTGGGTCTTCCAGCCGGAGCGCTTCGGGAACCGCACCATGGTGAGGATCTCGCCCTCGCCGATCGCGGTGGTGAAGTAGTCCTGGAAGAACTCCGCCGCGGGCACCAGCCGGGTGCCACCGGAACCCAGGATCACGAACTCGGCGTCCAGGGCCAGGGCCGCGGCCCCGAGGTCCCCGGCCGGGTCCGCGTGCGCGAGCGCGCCGCCGAGGGTGCCGCGGTGCCGGACCTGCGGGTCCGCGACCGTCTCGGTGGCCTGGGCGATCAGCTCGACGTGGGCCTTGACCAGGTCGTTGCGCATGACCTCGTGGTGGGTGGCCATCGCCCCGACCATCACGTACTGGTCGTCCTCGCCGATCCGGCGCAGCTCCGGGATGCCGCCGAGGTCGATCACGACCGACGGGGCGGCCATGCGCAGCCGCAGCACCGGCAGGAGGCTCTGCCCGCCGGCGAGGATCTTGGCGTCCTCGCCGCCCTGCTGCAGCGCCTGCACGGCCTCGTCGACGGAACCGGGCCGGACGTAGTCGAACTTGGCCGGGATCACTGGACCTCTCCCTGGGGGTTGTTCGGGTCGATCGAGCCGAGACCGGCGCCGGGCGAGTGGGTGTCGCTCGGCGTCTCCTGGGCCTTGTGCCCCCTGGCCTCCTGCAGGGCCTTCCAGACCCGCTGCGAGGTGGTGGGCATCTCGATCTCGGTCACGCCGAGGTGCCGGATCGCGTCCAGCACGCCGTTGACGATGGCCGGGGTCGACGCGATCGTCCCGGCCTCGCCGACACCCTTGACGCCCAGCGCGTTCGTCGTCGCCGGGGTGGCGACGGTCTCGGTGGTGAAGCTGGGCAGGTCGGCCGCCGAGGGGATCGTGTAGTCGACGAACGTGGCGTTCACCAGGGTGCCCTGGTCGTCGTAGTTCGCCTCCTCGTACAGCGCCTGCGCGATGCCCTGGGCGAGACCGCCGTGCACCTGCCCCTCGACGATCAGCGGGTTGATCACGTTTCCGATGTCGTCGACGCAGACGTACTTGCGCAGGTTCACCCGGCCGGTCTCGGCGTCCACCTCCATCGCGCACAGGTGCGTGCCGTGCGGGAAGGAGAAGTTCTCCGGGTCGAACACGGCGTCGGAGTCCAGCGAGGGCTCCATGCCCTCCGGGTAGTCGTGCGCCATGAACGTGGCGAAGGCGATCTCCTGGATGGCCTTGCCCTTGTCGGTGCCCTTGACCGAGAACTGGCCGTTCGCGAACTCCAGGTCGTCCTCGGAGGCCTCCAGCAGGTGCGCGGCGATCTTCTTCGCCTTCTCGATCACCTTGTCGGCCGCGTTGACGATCGCGATGCCGCCGACGACCAGCGAGCGGGAGCCGTAGGTGTCGAGCCCCTTGGGCGAGACCTGGGTGTCGCCGTGCAGGATCTCGACGTCCTCGAACGGCACGCCCAGCTTGTCCGCGACGATCTGGGAGAACGCCGTCTCGTGGCCCTGGCCGTGTGCGGAGGCGCCTGTGGTGACCTCGACCTTGCCGGTGGCGAGCATCCGGATGCTCGCGGCCTCCCAGCCGCCGGCGCCGTAGTCCAGCGAGCCGAGCACCCGCGACGGCGCGAGCCCGCACATCTCGGTGAAGGTCGAGATGCCGATGCCCAGCTGGACCGGGTCGCCGGAGCGCCGGCGCTCCTCCTGCTCACGTCGCAGGCCGGCGTAGTCGATCAGCTCCATCGCGCGCTGCGTGGCCTGCTCGTAGTTGCCGGAGTCGTAGGTCAGCGTCGCGACCGTGGTGAACGGGAACTCGTCGTGCGCGATCCAGTTCTGCTCGCGCAGCTCCATCGGGTCGCGGCCGAGCTCGACGGCGAGCTCGTCCATCATCCGCTCGATGCCGAAGGTGGCCTCCGGCCGCCCGGCGCCGCGGTAGGCGTCGGTGAGCGTCTTGTTGGTGAAGACGTTGGAGCAGGTGAACTTGTACGCCGGGATCTTGTAGATCGCGTTGAACATGAAGGCGCCGAGGATCGGCACGCCGGGCCCGACGAGCCCGAGGTAGGACCCCATGTCCGCCAGGAGGTGGACGTCCAGCCCGGTGATCGTCCCGTCCTTCTTGGCGGAGATGGTCAGGTCCTGGATCTGGTCCCGGCCGTGGTGCGCGGTGAGCATGCACTCGCTGCGGGTCTCGGTCCACTTCACCGGCCGGTTCAGCTTCTGCGCGAGCAGCACGCAGAGCATCTCCTCGGGCAGCACGCCGATCTTGCCCCCGAAGCCGCCGCCGACGTCCGGGGCGATCACTCGCAGCTTGGACTCCGGGACCCCGAGGGTCACCGTGGTCATGGTGCGCAGGATGTGCGGCACCTGGGTGGCGGCCCAGATGGTCAACTGCTCACCGGTCGGGTCGACCACGCAGGAGCGCGGCTCCATGAAGCCCGGGATCAGCCGCTGCTGGCGGAACCGGCGGCGGACGACGATCTGGTCGTCGTCGGCCTCCGCGGCCTTGATCGCGTCGGCGACGCTCCCGCCGGAGCCGGCCTCGCCGGAGTCGAAGACCCAGGTCGCCGACACGTTGGTGCCCAGGTCCGGGTGGACGAGCTCGGCGCCCTCCTTCGAGGCGGCCTCCATGTCCAGCACCGGGTCCAGCGGCTCGTAGTCGACCTCGACGAGCTCGGCGGCGTCCCGGGCCGCGGCGGCGGAACGCGCGACGACGACGGCGACGCCCTCGCCGGAGAAGTTGACCCGGCCGACGGCCAGGACCGGCCGCTGCGGCGCCTTCTGGTCCGGGGTGACCGGCCAGGCGCAGGGCAGCCCGATCTCCTCGGCGCCCAGGTCTGCGGCCGTGAAGACGCCGTGCACGCCGGGGGCCTTCTCGGCCTCCGACTTGTCGATCGAGCTGATCGTCGCCCTGGCCAATGTGGACCGGACGACGGCGATGTGCAGGGTGCCCGACGGGGTGATCGAGTCGGTGTAGCGGGAGCGGCCGGTGATGAGGCGCTGGTCCTCCTTGCGGACCCGGGCCTTGCCGATCTCGCTCGTCGTGGTGGGTTCGGCGGTCGTCGTCAACTCAGTTCCCTCCCCCTGCGACCGGGGCGGCCTGCTGCTCGGTCGTCTGCTGCTGCGCCCCCGGCTTCATGTTCTTCGCCGCGCTCTGCACGGCGCGCACGATGTTCTGGTAGCCCGTGCAGCGGCAGAGGTTGCCCTCGATGCCCTCCCGGACCTCCTGCTCCGACGGGTCGGGGTTGTCCCCGAGCAGGTCGACCGCGGCCATGATCATCCCCGGGGTGCAGTAGCCGCACTGCAGGCCGTGGCACTCGCGGAACGCCTCCTGCACCGGGTGCAGTTGCCCGTCCCGGGCCAGGCCCTCGATGGTGGTGACCTCGCCGCCGTCGGCCTGGACGGCGAGGACCGAACAGGACTTCACGCTCTGCCCGTTCAGGCTCACGGTGCAGGCACCGCAGTTGCTGGTGTCGCAACCGATCAGCGTCCCCGTCTTGCCGAGGGTCTCCCTCAGGTACTGCGCGAGCAACAAGCGGGGTTCGACGTCGTCGGCGTAGTTCACGCCGTCGACAGTGACCCGGACCTCTGTCATGAACTCTCACTCCTCGTCCGCGACCGCTGATCGTTCGCGACCGCGCTGCGCGGGGGCTACCGGGGACGTCGTCACGGGCGGCACCGAAGGAGTTCGCGACCACCGCGGCGCGCCCTGACCAGCCACCACCGTCGGTGTGGCGGCGCCCACATCACACTCCCGATCACCCGGGGCAGCAACACGAACAGCACCCGGCCAGGAACGGAGAGGGAGCCGGGCCGGGGACGTGACCAGGGGCCCCGTCCGGACGCGTCCGCAGTCGCGGAGCGAGAGGGGGTGTCGCACCGCAGAAACGGATCCGCCACACAAGACGAATCACCCGTTCGAACCAGTCCGGTTGGACTGGTCGACGTCCCTGCAGGTCAGGGCAGCCTCACCTGGGTTCCGGGCCCCGAGTCACCGGCGCGCGCCGGGCCCTCCCGGACGCAGCGGCGCGGTGGTCCGGCGCCGCCACGCGCCCCACCACAGGCCGGCGCCGTAGGCCAGGTCGTCGAGCCGGTGCAGCACCAGGTGGGTCACCGGCCCGACCCGCACCCGCGGATCCCGTCCGCGGTGCAGCCACCAGTCGGCGACACCCTCGACGACCGCCGCGACGGCGACGGCCCGCCGGGCGCGGGCCGAGAACGGCAGCAGCACGGCTGCGACCGGCCAGAAGTGCCGAGTCAGCGCGGACGCCGTCTGCCAGAGCGCCCCGGACAGCCCGAGCGCGGTGAGCCGGGCGGCGGTGCGCCGCGGGTGCTCGAGCCGGGTCAGCTTCCGGGACAGCCGCTCGGCCGCGACGGCGGTGACGACGGCCGCGACAGCCGTCGCACCACGACGCCCGGCGAGCAGCAGCAGGCAGACCGCCGCCGTCCACGGCGACAGCACGACCGGCGGGACCGCGCCCGGGTGCCGCTGCGCCAGCGGCGCGGCCCCGGTGCCGTAGAACGCCTTGCGGCGCAGCCACTCCCCCGGCCGGGTGCGGTGGTCGTGCGCGACCCGCGACGCGGGTTCGAAACGCATCGCCCAGCCGGCGGCGTGCAGCCGCAGGACCAGGTCGACGTCCTCGGCGACGTGCATGTCCGGGTCGAACGCCTGCCCTGCGCCGCTCGCGGCGGAGTCGCCGGCGCCGCTCGCGGCAGAGTCACCCGCGCCGCTCGCGGCAGAGTCACCCGCGCCGCTCGCGGCAGAGTCGCCCGCGCCGCTCGCGGCGGTGACCGCGTCGACCCGGACCAGCATCGCCGCGCTGGGCACGTAGGCCACCCGGGACCGGGGCACGACCAGCGCCGGGTCGGTGCCGAGGTCCAGCGACGAGCGCACGGCCTCGTACCGGCCGATCGCGCCCCGCACCCCGCCGCCGCGCTCGGGGTCGAGCGCGACGATCCGGGGTGCGACGAGCGCGACCGCCGGATCGGCCAGGTGCGCGAGCAGCGGCGCGAGCCAGCCCGGCTCGGGGACGACGTCGGAGTCGAGGAACACCACGAACGGTGTGCGGGCGGCGGCGAGCCCGGCGTTGCGGGCCGCGGCCGGTCCCCGCGCGGTGTCGTGCCGGAGCACCGTGCCCCCCGCGGTCGAGACGGCCCGGCGCAACGGCTCCGGGTCCCGCGACCCGTCGTCGACCACGACGAGACCGCCGATCGCGTCCGGGCCCCACCCGACCGGCCCCAGTGCGTCGAGCAGCCGGTCCAGCGGCCGGTCCTTCACCGGGACGACGACGGTGGCCTCGGCCGGCCGAGCGGCCACCGGCGCGGCGGGGCCGGGCGGGACTCCGGGGTCCGCCGGGCCGCCGGGTGTGGCCGGGTTTCCGGGGGTGGCCGGGGCTCCGCGGGTGTCCGACGGGCCGGCGCCGGCGATCGCGAGGGCGTCGGGGTGCGCCAGGCCGGCGTCGAGCAGGGTGCGGGCCAGCGCCCGGCGCGTCGGCGTCGTGACGACGAGCGGGGCCCCGGGACCGGGCAGCAGCCGTCGCGCGGTGGACGACAGGTGGACCAGCCGTGGCGGCGCCCCGCCCAGCAGAGCCGCGCCGCCGTCGATCCTGCGGGTGCGACGGTCGAGCCGCACGGCGAAGCCGTCGGGCAGCCGGCGGTCGTGCGGGCCGGACCCCGGAGGAGCCGCCGGCGCAGCGGCCGGCGACGTCGACGTGCGGGCACCGGGAGCGGTCACCCGCCGAGCCTGGCACCCGGCCGGCGACAGGTCGACACCGGAGCGACGGGCACGCCGAGCACCGCCACCCCATGACCTGGCCGTCCGGTGAGCCCCGGCCCGGGGCTCCGGAAACCGGGAGTACCCGGCCGGTGCGATCCCGCGCCGGCGACCACCGTCGAGATACGCCTGAGCGGGCTCTGGAGATCCACAACTCCCGCTGAGACGTATCTCGGCGGTGCCACGGTCCCGGGGCGCCGCATGCGCCGGCACCCGGCCACCCCGCCCGGTCGCCGGGAGCACCGTGCCAGGACAGGGTCGGGACGGACGGTGGTGGGACCGCCGGGCCGAGGCGCCCGGCCCGGTGCCCCGCCGGATCCGGGCGCACCGCCGCCTGCCCGGCGCGGTCGCCGGGCGACATTCCGGCCGACGAGGCATCGAGGGTCGGCGTACGGCTCCCCGCCCCGCACACTGGCTCCCATGCCCGAGGTCCTCCCCCGCTACGGCACGACGACGCTGGCCGACGTCCTTCCCTCGCTGCTGCACGCGATCGGCGCCCCGCTCGACGAGAACCCGCCCGCGTTCGCGCTGCCCCCGGCCCGCGCCGCGGCGCTGCTCATGATCGACGGGCTCGGCCACGGGCTGCTCCGGGCGCACGCCGCCGACGCCCCGGTCCTCGCCGGCCTCGCCGACTCCGGACCGCTGGCCGTCGGGTTCCCGTCCACGACCCCGATCAGCCTCACCTCGCTCGGCACCGGGCTCCCGCCGGGCACGCACGGCACGCTGGGCCTGCGGTTCCGGGTGAACGGCCACCTGCTCGACGCGCTCTCCTGGTCCGAGGGCCGCCGCGACCTTCGGGAGACGGTCGTCCCGGAGCGGGTGCAGCCCGCACCGACGGTGCTGGAGCGCGCCACGGCCGCCGGGGTCGACGTGCGTGTCGTGTCGCACCGCGAGTTCGCGACGTCCGGGCTGACCCGGTCCGGGCTCCGTGGCGGCACCTACCGCGGTGTCGCGGCACTCGGCGACCTCGCCGTCGAGCTGCTGTCCGGTGTGGACGACCGCGACGGGTCGGGACCGCGGCTGGTGTACGGCTACCACGCCGACCTCGACCACCTCGGCCACCTGTACGGGCCCGGCAGCCCGGCCTGGCGCTGGCAGCTCCGGCAGGTCGACGCCCTGGTCGGGATGCTGGCCGAGGCGCTGCCCGCCGGGGCGCTGCTCGCGGTGACCGGCGACCACGGCATGGTCACCGTCGACCGGGTGACCGATGTCGACGACAGCCCGGCACTCCGCGACGGGCTGGTCCTGATCGGTGGCGACCCGCGGGCCCGGCACCTCTACACCCGGACCGGCGCGTCGGCCGACGTCCTCGCGACCTGGCGCGACACCCTCGGCGACGACGCCTGGGTCGTCCCCGGCGAGCAGGCGGTCGCCGACGGCTGGTTCGGACCGGTCACCGACGCGGTGCGCGACCGGATCGGCGACGTCGTCGTCGCGCTGCGGGGGACGGCCGCGGTGGTGCGCAGCGAGGCCGAGCCCTACCTGTCGTCGTTCCCCGGTCAGCACGGGTCGTTCACCCCGGCCGAACAGCTGGTGCCGCTCCTCGTCCACCCGGGGTGAGCGCCCGGCTCGGTGGAACCACGGATGGCCCCGCCGGACGTGCGCCGGAGAAGATCACCCGGTGCGGACGCGGACGTGGGCGGCGGGGACCGTCGCGGTGCTGGTCGTGGCGAGCGTGGTGGGCATCGCCACGGCGGCGGCCGGCCGGTGCGCCGTCGGCGGTGACCCCGGCCCGGGGGCCGCGGTGTGGACGCCGTCCGGCGGGCCGGAGGAGCGCGCCGCCGCGGACGAGGCGCAAAGGCGGACCGCCGCGGTGACGGCGGCCGCGGGGCTGCCGGCGACGGTCGTCTGGGGGCTGCGGTCCCGCGAGGGGAACGGCGAGCAGCTGCCGGAGGTGGTCGGCGCGACGGTCACCGACGACGGCGTCCTCGTGACGGTGCAGGTGCGCGGCGACGACGCGCTGCTGGCCGCCCACGCCGCGGCCGACGGACGGCCGCTCTGGTCGGCGGCGCTCCCGGACCGCCGCGGCGGGGTCGTCCTGGACCCGGTGCCGGGCGGGCCGCTGCTGGTCACGACGAACCAGGCGCTCGCGGCGCTGGACCCGTCCACCGGTGAGCTCCGCTGGTGCACCGGCGTCGACCCGGACGCCACGAGCACGGCGACCCCCACCGGCGACGGCGTGCTGGTCGCCGAGCAGGACGCCCGCCGGTCCCGGATGCGGATGCTGTCGACCGGGACCGGGGACGAGCAGTGGTCGGAGCGCTACGAGTCGCACGACGGGGGGATCGCGCCGGTCGTCGCCGGGGACACGGTCGCCGTGTTCGCCGCCGACGCCGGTGACGACGGGCGCACCTCCGGCGTGCGGGCGTTCCGCACCGCCACCGGGGAGCCCGCCTGGTCGAGCACGGTGGACTTCCCGAAGCCGATGGGCGCGAGCGACGGCGTGCTGCTGCTGCGGACGGACGCGGGCCTGCAGGGCGTCGATCCCGGCACCGGCCGGGTGTACTGGACCTCCCGGGAGCCGGTGGGTGGTGGGACGCGGGGCGGCGGAACCGTCGTCGCACCGCCGGTCGCCGGCGCCCCGGCGCTCCTGCTGCGCGCGGTCGGCCAGGACGATTCCCGCGGCGGGCTCACCGGCTTCGACCCGGCCACCGGGGTCGTGCGGTGGGAGCGCACCGGCGAGGAGCTCGGCGGACGGCCGGGCCGGCCGGTGGAGTCACCCGGTGCCCTGGGCGACCGGGTGCTGCTCACCGATCACGATCTGCTGGCGGTCGTCGACGCCCGGGACGGCCGGGTCCTCGGCCGCGGGACGGTACGCGGGGTCGACGTCGTCTCCGGCGACCTGGGCGTCGCCTTCGGCGGGCCGCTGACGACCGTGCTGCGGTTCGCGCCCTGACCGGCGGATCAGGCCCGGTCGCGTTCCGTGGAACCGGCGAGGGCCGGTTCCCAGGCCCGCTCGACCACCCGGACCAGCCCCCGATCGGTGATCTTCACGGCCGGCGAGACCGGCAGCGTCAGCGTGGTCAGGCTCATGAACGGGTTCGCGTGGTCCCAGCCCCACGCACGGACCGCGGACCGGATCTCCCGCGCCGCGTCGGCGACCTCGGCGGCCGGGCGGTCGGACATCACCCCGCCGACCGGCAGCGGCAGCTCGACCGCCGGGTGCCCGTCGCGGACCAGGGCGATCCCGCCGCCGGCCGCGGCGACCCGGCCCGCGGCCTCGGTCAGCGCCGCGCCGGAGGTGGCGACGACCGTGAGGTTGTGGCTGTCGTGGGCGTAGGTGGTCGCGAACGCGCCGGGACCGGGCGCGAAGCCGAGGACCGGGGCGGTCCGCCGGCTCGCGGCGCCGGTGTGCCGCTCGACGACCGTCACCACCGCGCAGCGGCCCTCCCAGCCGACCAACCCGTCGCGGACCGGGAGCACGACCTCGTCGGGCTCGGTGTAGGTGTCGACCGGGTTGACCCGCAGCGCGCGGAAGACGTGCTCGCCGTCGGGCAGGTCGGTCCGCCACCCGGCGTCGGTGGTGCCGGTGGGCAGCCGGACCGTCCCGGCGAACGGGTTGTCCGCCGGAGGCGCCGCATCGCCGGGACGACCGGAGCCGGGCCCGTCGACCAGTCCGCCCCGGCACACGACAGCCTCGGGGACGAAGGAGCCGAGGTCGCGCAGCACCACGAGATCCGCGCGACGCCCGGGCGCGACGACACCCCGGTCGTCCAGCCCGAGCCGGCGCGCCGGGTGCAGGGTGAGCGCCCGCAGCGCGACCAGCGGCGGCAGCCCGCACGCCAGCGCGACGCCCGCGAGATGGTCCAGGTGGCCGTGGTCGAGCGCCGCGTCCGGCGCGACGTCGTCGCTGACCAGGCAGAAGTCCGGCAGCACCGGCAGCGCCAGCAGCGCCTCGACGAGCTCGGGGCGCAGGCACTTCTCCTGCAGCATCATCACCATGCCCAGCCGGGCCTTCTCCACGGTGACGGCGGGCGAGTTCTTCGTGTGGTCGGAGTCGATCCCGGCCCACAGGTACTCGTTGAGGTCGGCGCCGCTGATGTGCGGGCAGTGCCCGTCCAGCCGGACACCGGCCCGTCGGGCCGCGTCGATGATCGCCAGGGTGCGCGGGTCGCCGCCGATCACCGCCCGGTAGTCCATGACCTCGCCGAGCGTGGTGACGCCGTCCCAGGTGAGCATCTCGGCGATGTCGCCGGCGTCCAGGTCGGCACCGGCCGTCTCGAACCCGTGCAACGACGGCACGCAGGACGGCACCGCCCAGCGGATGTCCTGGCGGAGGTCACGGGCCTGGTCGATCATCCAGGCCATGCCGTCCCGGCCGGTCACGTTGACGATCTCGTGCGGGTCCGCCAGCACCGTGGTGGTGCCGCGGTGCAGGGTCAGCGCCTCGAACTCGGCCGGGGGCACCAGCGAGCTCTCGACGTGCATGTGCGCGTCGACGTAGCCGGGGACGACCAGCCGTCCGGTCACGTCGAGCTCCTCGGGCGCGACCAGCTCCGCGGCGCCGGGGGCGAGGACGGCGCGGATGCGCTCGCCGTCGAGGAGCACGTCCGCGCGGAACGTCTCTCCGGTGTGGATGGACACGACCGAGCCGCCGCGCAGCAGCAGCGTGCCGGAGATGCGCGGGGTCATCGCGGGCCCTCCAGGGCGTCGAGCAGGCAGGACACGGCCGCGTCGGGATCCACGTCGAGGGCGAGCTCGACCGTGGCGGGGCGCCCGGTCCGGCGGTACACATCGGTCACCAGGGCGCCGCGGGTGAGCTCCCCGGTGCACTCGACGTCGACCGGGTGCCGCTGCCAGCCGAATCCCTCGGGCTCGAGCAGGGCGACGACGGCGGTCGCGTCGTGCACCCGGCACTCGCGTACCCCGTGCCGGCGCTCGTGGCCGTCGGTCAGCCCGCGCAGCATGGTGCCGGCGGCGGCGGTGACCGGGTCGTCCGAGGCGGCGAGCAGGTCGGAGTCGGCGCCGTGCAGCACGGCCCGGCGGGTCACGTCCAGCGGGACCAGCCGCACCGGGAGGCCGCTGCCCAGCACGATCCGGGCGGCCTCCGGGTCGCAGTAGGTGTTGAACTCGGCCGCCGGGGTGACGTTGCCCGGCACGAACGCCGCGCCTCCCATGTGGACGATCCCGGCGAGCATCCCGGCGGCCTCCGGGTCGCGCTCGACGAGCCGGGCCACGTTGGTGAGCGGGCCGAGCGCGAGCAGGACCAGCTCCCCCGGCTGCGCGCGGGCGAGACGGGTGAGCAGGCCGACGGCGTCGTCGGACACCGGGCGGCTGCTCGGCGGCAGCACCGCGCCACCGAGCGCGCCCGGACCGTGCACCGGCTCGTCCGGGACGCGCTCGCCTCCGGCGATCGGGCCCGCCGCGCCGGCCGCGACCGGCAGGTCCGCCGGCGCGCCGGCGAGGTCGAGCACCGCCGTCGCGTTCGCGGTGACCTGCTCCAGCCCGGCGTTGCCGGCCACCGTCGTCACCCCGGCCACCCGCATCTGCGGGGACCGGAAGGCCAGGAGCAGGGCGACGGCGTCGTCCACCCCGGGGTCGCAGTCGATCGCGACGCTGAGCGGGGTGTCCACTATCCGGAGACCTCGCGGGCGAACCGGTCGATCCACTCGGAGCGGTGGTCGGCGACGAACTCCAGGTCCAGCGGCCGGAAACCGGCACCGCCCGGGTCGGTCACCGCCTCGCCGGACACCATCTCGACGATCGGCGGGACCGCCGCCTCCCGGTTCACCGGCTTGTCCGAGAACGCCTCCGCGGTGCGCGACTGCACCTCGGGGGACAGCAGGTAGTCGATGAACCGCTGCGCGGCCTCGGTGTTCTCGCTGCCGGCGACGATCTCGGCCTTGTTGTAGGACAGCACCTTCCCCTGGTCCAGCGGGGCCCACGAGAGCGGGCGCCCGGCCTCGACGGCGTCGTAGGCGAACAGGTCCAGACCCGGCGCCGCGACGACCTCACCGCGCTCGAGCAGGCTGAGCAGCTCGGTGGTGCTCGAGTAGAACTGCAGCACGTTCGGCTTGAGCTCGGCGAGCTTGGCGAACGCGGTGTCGACGTCCTGCGGCCCGCTGCCGTAGGTCTCGGCGACCGCGGTCAGGAACGGGATCCCGGCCGTCGCGGAGATGTCGGGGACGGCGATCCGCCCCGCGTACTGCGGGTCCCAGAACGTCTCGACGGTGGGCGGGCCGTCCCGGAACGCCTCGGTGCTGTAGAGCACCCCGGGCAGCGTGAAGGTGTAGGGCACGCCCTGGCCGGGTGCGTCGCGGACGAACTCGACGGTGCTGTCCCGGTTCGGCACCGCGGCCGGGTCGATGTCGGCGAACAGCCCCTCCCGCTCGCCGTCGGTGGCGAACAGGTCGGAGATCAGCATGACGTCGACGTCCGGCCGGGCCCGGTTGACCAGCAACTGGTTGTAGCGGTCGGAGTTGGAGCCGGAGTCGAACGTGACGTCGATGCCGGTCTCCTGCTCGAACGGCGCGACGACGGTCTGCTCGAACTCCTCGGCGCCGAAGCTGAACCCGGACACCACGAGCTCGTCCCCTCCGGACGCCCCGCCGCCTCCGCCGCACCCGGCGGCGAGGAGCGCGACCGTCAGGACACCGCCCACCCACATCGCTGGCCTGTTCATCGGGGGTCCTCCTGGTCGGGGTGGAGCGGCACGATCGCCGCGGCGGGGAGCTCGACGCGCACCGGATCGCCCGGTGCCGGTTCGGGGCCGGCGGTGACGCCGTGCAGTTCGACCTGGCCGCCGCCGAGTGCGACGAGCGCGGTCGCGGTGCTGAAGGTGCCGCGGTAGGTGGCCGAGCGCATGGTCCCGGTGAGCACCTCGGCGGACGTGTCGCTCGCGCTCTCCGGGCAGGTCGCGGCGTGCACCCGGACGTGTTCCGGGCGGATCGCGACCTCGCCGCGACCGGGCAGCTCCAGCACGTTGCGGTAGCCCAGGAACTCGGCGACGAACCGGGTGCGGGGCCGCTCGAAGACCTCGCGCGGGGTGCCCTCCTGGGCGATCCGTCCACCGTGCAGCAGCACGATCCGGTCGGCGACGGCCAGCGCCTCCTCCTGGTCGTGCGTGACCAGCACCGTGGTCAGCCCGGTCTCGCGCTGCACCCGGGCCAGCTCGTCGCGCAGCTGGACCCGCAGCTGGGCGTCCAGGTTGGACAGCGGCTCGTCGAGCAGCAGGACGTCCGGACGCAGCACGACGGCGCGGGCGAGCGCCACCCGCTGCTGCTGGCCGCCGGAGAGCTGGGCCGGGCGCCGGTCGGCGAGGTGGCCCAGGCCGACCAGCTCCAGGGCCTCGCGGACCCGGCGCTCGCGCTCGCCGCGGCCGACCTTGCGCATCGTCAGCCCGAACCCGACGTTCCCGGCCACCGTCATGTGCGGGAACAGCGCGTAGGACTGGAAGACCATGCCGATGTTGCGGCGCCGGACCGGCGTGCGGGAGGCGTCGACGCCGTTGATACGCAGCTCACCGGCCGTCGGCTCCAGGTAGCCGGCGATCATCCGCAGCAGGGTGGTCTTGCCGCAGCCGCTCGGCCCGAGCAGCGCGAGGAACTCCCCGCGCCGGACGTCCAGGTCCAGGTCGCGCACGACCGGGCCGGAGCCGAAGTCGCGGGTGACCCCCGACAGGGCCACGACGGGGTCGACGGTGGTGGTGGTCATGAACCGCTCTTTCCGAAGACCTTCTGGAAGCCGACCAGCCGCTCGGTGACCAGGGCGACGGCCACGGCGAGCACCAGCAGCAGCGTGCTGACGGCGGCGACCATCGGGGTGAAGGAGGTCTGGACGTAGGACAGCATCGACACGGGCAGCGTCTCCACCCGCCGCGAGGTGAGCATCAGCGACAACGGGACGTTGTTGAACGAGGTGAGCAGCGAGAGGATCGACGCCGCCACCACACCGGGAGCGATCACCGGCAGCGTGACCCGGAAGAACGTCGTCAGCGGGCCGGCACCGAGCCCGGCCGCGGCATCCTCCAGCGCCGGGTCGGCGGCCATCAGCGACGCCCCGGTCACCCGCACCGTGTAGGGCAGCAGCAGCACCGCGTGCCCGACGACGAGCGCGGACAGCGTGTCGATCCCGGCCTGCACCAGGAAGAACTGGAACAGCGCGAAGCTCAGCACCAGCTCGGGGACGATCAGCGGGGACAGGAACAGCGTCTGCAGCAGGTTCCGCCCGCGCGGCGACCGGCGATGGATCGCGTACGTCGCCGGCACGCCGACGGCCAGTGCCAGCGCGGTCGCGAGTCCCGCGACCAGCAGGCTCGTGACCAGCGCCTCGCGGAACGGCTCGTAGGCGGCGGCGTCGGCGAACCAGCGCAGCGACAGCCCCTCCGGCGGGAACGCCAGCGCGGTGCCCGCGGTGACCGCGATGCCGACCACGACGACGATCGGGAAGAGCAGGAAGAACACCGCCAGCCCGGCGACGAGCGTGAGTACGGGACGGCGGATCACCGGCGGGCCCCGATCGCCGAGACCCGGGACAGCAGCAGCGTCACGACCAGCAGGACGACGGTCATGATGATCGCGACCGCGGACGCCGCGCTCCAGTTCACCGAGGTGTTCGCCTCCTGGTAGAGCAGGGTGGCCAGGGTGCGGTTGCGGGTCCCGCCGAGCAGCGACGGCGTCGTGAAGGCCGTGACCGACCCGGCGAACACGAGGATCGCGCCGACCGCCGTGCCGGGCAGCGCCAGCGGGAAGACGACCCGGGCGAACACCGCGGTGTTGCCCGCGCCCATCCCGCGCGCCGCGTCCTCCAGAGCCGGGTCCACCGAGGCCAGCGAGCTGTAGGCGGTGAGGATCAGCAGCGGCATGAACAGCTGGGTCAGCCCGAGCACCATCGCGGTCTCGGTATAGAGCAGCTGCACCGGTCCGGAGGCGAGCCCGACGCCCTGCAGCGTCCGGCTGATCAGGCCCTCGCCGCCGAGCAGCACGATCCAGGCGAAGGTCCGGACGACGGTGCTCAGCAGCAGCGGGAACGTGACGGCCAGCAGGAGCAGTGCCCGCCACCGGGGCGCGGCCCGGCTGATCAGCCAGGCCACCGGGAATCCGAACAGGACACTGGCCAGCGTCGCGAGCCCGGCGACCCGGGCGGTGCGGGCGACGATCTCGATCACGTACGGGTCGGTGACCGCGGCCGCGAGCGCTCCGGGGACGTCCGGGTCCGGGTCGGCCGCCGGGGCGACGAGCATGGTCAGGTAGGGGTAGAGAAACCCGACGACGAGCAGGACGACGGCGGGCAGCAGCAGCGCCCCGGTCGCCATCCGTCGCATCGCGTCTCCGATCCCTCACTGAGTGCAACCGGTTGCTGCAACCGGTTGCGGCGGGACGCTACAGTTGCCCGGCACGGCGCCGCAATCCACTCGAACGGGATTTACGGCGGGGAAACATCGAGGGCGGGGGACTCGGCGAGTGATCAGGCTGGAGGACGTCGCCCGGGCCGCCGGTGTCTCGAAGTCGACCGCGTCGCGCGCGCTGAGCCGCCCCGACCTCGTCGCCGCGGGCACCCGGGAGAAGGTGCAGCGCCTCGCCGCGGAGATGGGTCTGAGCCTCAATCCGGCTGCTCGTGCCCTGTTCACGGGCCGCACCGGCACCGTCGCGATGGTCGTGCCGTCGCTGACCAACCCCTACTTCGGACCGATCCTCGCCGGCGCGCAGCGCGAGCTCTCGGCCTCCGGCGGGCACGCGCTGATCTCCTCGGCGTCCGACGGCGACCGGGAGGTCGAGCTCGCCGCCAGCCTGCTCGGGCACGCCGACGGGGTGTTGCTGGTCACCCCGCGCGCACCGGAGGAGCGGCTCCGGGAGCTCGCCACCCGGATCCCGCTCGCGGTGATCGACCGGCCGGTCCCGGAGCTGCCCGCCTACGTCGCCGACACCCCGCGCGGGGTGGGCCTGCTCGCCGCGCACCTGCTCGAGCTGGGGCACCGCCGGATCGGCTACGTCGGAGGGCCGGACGGCTCGTCGCTCGACCGGCTGCGGATCGACGCGGCCCAGGACCGGGTCCGGACCGCGGGCGGGCGCCTCGACGTCGTCGGGTCGGAGAGCCCGGACCTCGACACCGGGCTGCGGCTCGCGGCGCACTGGCCGTTCGACGACGACGTCACCGCCGTCGTCGCCTACTCGAGCTACATCGCGCTCGGCCTGCTGATCGGGCTGCGGGAGCGCGGGGTGGAGGTGCCGGGACGGATGAGCGTCGCGGCCGTCGACCACCTGGCCGCGGTCGGCGGGAACGGCTCGGGCCCCCTGCTCACCGCGCTGCGGGTGCCGCTGGAGGAGCTCGGCCGGGCCGCCGCGGCGGCGCTGGTCGGCAGCACCCCGGCCCCGGCCGAGGTGACCAGGATCGGCACCGAGCTGCTCCTGGGGCGCAGCACCGGCGCCCCCGCCCCACGATCACCGAGGGGTACCTGAGGGCTCTCGACGGCCCGCCCCACAGCCCTCACGTACCCCTCACCGGGTCGCGCCGGACCGCGCGGCACCCACCGGGCGTCCCGCGCGTCAGCGGGCGGCGCCGGGCGGGAGCAGCTTTCCCCAGCGGGGGTCGAGCTCCCAGGCCGCGATCGCCGCCGACGCGTCGGCGGCGATCGCGTCCAGGATCGTCCGCCCCTCGGCCGCGCTCGCCCCGGCCGGGTCCCCGAGCACCCCGTTCGGGCTGACCGCCGCGACCCCGCGCGCACGCAACCCGGGGAGCACCTCGCGCAGCGGCCGGGTGTCCCCGGCGGCCGCCCGGTCGGCCCGGACCCGGTCGGGCGCCAGGTGCAGCAGCAGCGACGTCTCGATCCGTCCGGCGTGCGCGTCGGCCGGGACGCCGGGCACCCGCGCCGCGCACGGCAGCCAGGCGGCGTCGCGGCCCTCCTCGCGCAGCAGGGTCACCGCCGACCGCAGCGCGCCGACGTTCCCGCCGTGCCCGTTCACGAACACCAGCCGGGCCGCCCACCGGCAGGCGGAACGGCCGTACTCGACGAGCACCCGGTGCAGGACCTCCTCGCCGATCGACACCGTGCCGGGGAAACCCTCGTGCTCGCCCGCGGCCCCGTACGGGAGCGCGGGCGCGAGCACCAGGGCCGGATCGGCGTCGTGCACGGCCGCCGCGACGACGGACGCGACGAGCGTGTCGGTGCCCAGCGGCAGGTGCGGGCCGTGCTGCTCGGTCGAGCCGACCGGCACGAGCACGGTACGCCGGCCGGTGTCCACATCGGTCCAGGTCAGGTCCGCGAGCAGCACGGGATCTCCGTTCCGGTTCAGGTGCGGCGCAGCGCGGTGAGCGCGAGCCCCACGACGGTGGCGAGCAGCCCCGCCGCGACCAACCCGATCGTCGAGAAGCCGGCCGTGAACGCGTCCCGGCCGGCGGCGAGCAGCGCGGCCCCGGCGTCGCCGGGCAGGGTCTCCGCGACGGTCGCGGTCGCGGCGAGCCCCTCGCGGGCCTGCGCGGCGGCCTCGGCGGACAGCCCCTCGGGCAGGACCAGCCGTCCGGTGTAGACGGCGGCGAGCACGCTCCCGGTGACCGCGACGCCGAGCGCCACCCCGAGCTCCCCCGCCGTCTCCGAGATGGACGCGGCGGAGCCGGCCCGGGCCGGCGGGACCGACCCGATGACCAGGTCGGTGGCCAGCACCCCGATCGGGCTCAGCCACAGCACGGTGCCGGTGACCAGCGCGACGACCGAGACGGTCGACCCGTCGAGCCCGACCAGCCAGAGCACGAGCCCACCCGTGGCGCCGAACCCGGCCGCGACCGCGACCACCGACGGCACCCCGAACCGCCGGGCCAGCGCCGGCGTGACCAGCGACCCCACCACGGTGACGCCCGCCAGCGGCAGCATCCACAACCCCGCGACCAGCGGCGACGCGCCCGCCACGAGCTGCAGGTACTGCGGCAGGACGAAGAACAGCCCGTTGACGGCGAGCAGCGAGACCAGCAGCACCGTGACGGCCGCGGTGAAGGCGGGCCGGGTGAACAACGCGACGTCGAGCAGTGGATCGGGCAGCCGCCGCTGGCGTCGCACGAACAGCACCGCGGCGAGCACACCGACGACGGCCGCGGCCCCGGCCCGCAGGTCCGGGCCGTAGGCGGCGGTGTTCTTCACGGCGTACACCAGCGGGAGCATCGCGACGAGCGAGAGCGCCACGCTGACCGCGTCGAGCCGGCCGCTGCGACTGCCGCGCTCCTCGGGCAGCAGCCACGGGCCGAGCACCAGCAGCACGACCATCACCGGCACGCCGACCAGGAACACCGCGCCCCACCAGTACGCCTCGACCAGGGCGCCGCCGACGAGCGGGCCGATCGCGACCCCGACCGAGAACGTCGTCATCCACACCGCGACCGCGAACCGGCGCTGGTTCGGATCCGGGAACAGCGTGCTGATCAGCCCGAGGGTCGACGGCATCAGGGTGGCCCCGGCGACACCGAGCAGCGCGCGGGCGGCGATCAGCAGCTCGGCGGTGGGCGCGAACGCGGCCAGCACCGACGCGACCGCGAAGGCGGCGCCACCGATCAGCAGCAGGCGTCGCCGGCCGATCCGGTCGCCGAGGGTGCCCATCGTGATCAGGAACCCGGCGATGAGGAAGCCGTAGATGTCGAGGATCCACAGCTGCTGGGTGGCCGACGGCGCGAGGTCGGCCGAGAGCGCGGGCGCCGCGAGGTAGAGGACGCTCACGTCGAGCGAGAGCACCAGCAGCGGCAGGGCGAGGACGGCCAGGCCCGCCCACTCGCGGGGGCCTGCCCGTTCCGGGGTCGTGGGTGTCTCCGTGTGCATGGTTCCCGACGCTAGAATCTAGAGTTCACTTCAGGTCAAGACCCGGTCGGGACGATCTCGGCACCCTCACGGATCGCGGCGTTCATCCGCCGCGGCGCGCACGCGTCGCCGATCCGGTGCACGGTCCACGGCCCGCCGCCGAGCTCGGTCCACAGCCGTGTGCACGCCATTGTGTACGACGCGACGACGACGGCCGCGACCTCCCGCCGCTCGGTCCGGCCGGTCGGATGGTGCAGCAGCTCGACCGTCCCACCGGTCGTGATCCCGAGCACCGCGCGGTCGGTGCTGCACCGGATCCCCGCCTCGTACGCCCGCCGGCGGAACCCGGGGCGGTCCAGGGTGAGGCCGAGGTCCTGCCCGACGACCAGCGCCGGCGTGACGATCTCGACCGGGTGCCCGCGGGCGGCGAGCAGCTCGGCGACCGAGGTCGCGTCGTGGAACCCCGAGGTGTCGACGACGAGCACCGGCCCGTCGGGCGGTGTCGCGCCGGCGAGGACGTCGCCGGCCCCGAGGGACAGCCCCTCCGGGTCCCACGGCGGCGGGACCGAGCGCGCCCCGGTGGCGACGACGACCTCGTCCGCCCCGTGCGCGGCGACGAACGCACGGTCGACGGCGGTCCCGAACCGGATCCGCGCCCCGGCGTCGCGGGCCTCGCGCAGCAGGTCGTCGACGACGTGCGCCAGCTCGGCCCGGCCGGGTGCGCCGGCGGCGAGGGCCAGCCGGCCGCCGGGGGTCTCCGCGCGCTCGCAGAGCAGGACGTCGTGGCCGCGGCGGGCGAGCGACGCGGCGGCCGAGAGCCCGGCCGGTCCGGCCCCGGCGACGAGCACCCGGCGCGCGGGCCCCGCGACACCCGGGCGCCCCGCCAGGCCGGCCGATCCCGCGGCTGCGACGGGCCGGACCGGCGCGGGGCTCTCCCGGCGGCGCTCCCGCGTCCGGACGGCCGGCTCCGCGAGCCACTCGCGTCCGGCGGCAGGGTTCACCGCGCAGGTCAGCGGGAGGTTCAGCCCGACCCGGCCGATGCAGTCCTGGTTGCACCCGACACACCTCCGCACCGGGGTCCCGGCGAGTGCCTTCGCCGCGAAGTGCGGGTCGGCGATCTGCCCGCGCGCGACGCCGACCAGGTCGCACTCCCCCCGCTCCAGGGCCCCGGCGACCTGTTCCGGCGTGGTGAACCGCCCGACGCCGATCACGGGTGTGTCCGAGCCCGCCGCACGCACCGCGCGGCGCACCGTCGCGGCGAGATGGCCGGCGTACCCGGACGCGGTGTGCATGGACGGCTCGATCAGGTGCAGCGTCGAGGTCGCGACGCCGATCGAGGTGTTGAGATGGTCGACCTGCCCGGTCGCGACGAGGCGGCGGGCGAGGTCGGCGCCGTCGGCCGGGGTGATGCCGCCGGGGATCCCTTCGTCGACACCGATCCGCAGGCCCAGCACCGGATCCGGCCCGATCGCCTCGCGGACGGCCGCGACGACGTCGAGCACGAGCGTCGCCCGGTCGGTACCCCAGGCGTCGGTGCGCCGGTTCGTGGCCGGGGAGAGGAACAGCCGCAGCAGCGAGGCGTGCGAGCACTGCAGCTCGACGCCGTCGAACCCGCCGGCGACACAACGCGCGGCGACGTCGGCGAACCCGGCGACGATCTCGGCGATGCCCGCGGAGTCGAGCTCGGCGGCGACCTCGCGGAACATCGGGTCCGGCAGCGGGGACGGCCCCGGCACCGGCTCGCGGGAGTACATCCCGGACCCCTGCGCACCGTTGTGGTTGAGCTGGGCCAGCACGACGGCGCCGTGCGCGTGCACCGCGTCGGTGATCGCCCGGTAGCCGGGGAGCACGGCCGGGTCGTGGCCGCGGATCAACCGCTCGTAGGGCCGGTCGTGCGGGTGGACGGCGTGCTCCTCGGTGATCACGAGTCCGGCGCCGCCCGCCGCCCGGGCCGCGTAGTACGCCGCGTGCCGCGCGGTGGGCATCCCGCCCTCGGCGAACCCGGTCAGGTGCGCGGTGAACACGATCCGGTTGCGCAGCTCGCGACGGCCGAGGCGCAGCGACTCGCCCGCCGCGACGGGCGCGCCGGACCCTGTGGCACGGCCACCCCGGCCCGGCACGTGCCCGCCGGTCACGGCGCGCGAGGGTGACTCCCGGTGGCGCGCGCTCCCGTCCGGCACGGTCCCGGCCTGCTGCCTCCCGTGGTGATCGGACGCCGCGACCCGCCCGGCCGACGCGATGCCGAGCGCTGCCCGGCGCCCCTCCCGGACGGCGTCGGCGAGCGTCCGCGGCGCGACCCGGTCACCGGCGCTCCACCGCCCGTCCGCGTCCGGGATCGCGCACTCCGGCAGCCGGGCGCCGCAGTCGACGACCGCGGCGCACGCCACCCGGGTCGTCTCACCGGTGTGGGTGTCGACGATCTCGGCGACCCCGTCGCGCACATCTCTCAGCTCGGTGGACAGCGCCCGGACGACACCGGCCCGCTCCAGCCGGACGTTCGCCGGGGCCAGGTCCCCGCAGCGGCCCAGCTGGTGCCCGGCGACGGCGTCCGGTGTGGACAACGTGACCCGGTACCCCGCGACGGCGAGCAGCTCGGCGAGCCCCGGACCCGTCCAGTCCCCGAGCGGGTCGCGGACCAGCACCGGGCCGCCGTGCGGCACACCCGACCCGGCGAGGACCACGCGCACCGCCCGCGCGGACGGGGAGACACCGTGCCCGCCATGGACGCCGTCACCCTCACCCACCCCGTGGTGCGGCGCGCCGTCCGCGACGGCATCGCCGAAGCCGGCGACCGCGGCCGCCAGCTCGGCAGCGGTCCACACAGGAACGTCGACCGGGTACTCCACGGACGCCGCCCGCGACCCGGTCGCAGACAGCACGGTCTCACCCCGCTGCTGCGCGGCGGCGACCATCTCGTCGTCCACAGCGGACCCGAGACGCACCCCGACGCCCAGACGCGCGAGCTCCCGCTGCCACCAGGCGATCGGCAGCGCCATCCGGGCCCGGCCGGGGAGCACGGCCGCGGCGTGCAGCATCCCGCCGAGCCGGTCCGCACGCTCGTGCAGCACGACGGGGTGTCCGCGCAGCGCCAGGGTGCGCGCGGCCTCCAGCCCCGCAGGCCCGCCCCCGACGACGAGCACCGGGGCCGCGGTCCGGGCCACGATCGTCCGCTCCGCGATCTCCGGATCGGTGGTCTCGTGCCCGGCCCGCGGCTCCAGCTCGTCGCCGACGACCGGGTTTCGGGGATCCCGCGCCGCGGCCAGCGCGTGCGAGAGCGTGCACGGCCGGATGCGTTCCGGGGTACCGGCCCGGACGAGCGCCACCAGATCCGGATCGGCGACCTGCGCTCTCGTCATCTCGACGATATCGGCGTCGCCGCAGCTCAGAGCCTTCTCGGCGAGCGAGGGCGAGGCGACGCTCCCGGCCAGCACGACGAGCGCCGCGCCGTCCACCGCCCTGCGCACCTCGGCACATCGGGCGCGCAGGAAGGCCTCGGGGGTGTGCAGGTCGGGCCGGGTCGCCCCGACCGACAGCCCACTCCCGACGACCGGGACGAGCAGGTCCACCCTCGGCGCGACCTGCCGGGCGAGCGCGAGGCCGTCGTCGGGGGTGATCCCGGCCCAGGGGGCGAACTCGTCGACACACAGCCGCAGCGACAGCAGCGGTTCCGGGCCGATCGCCTCCCGGACGGCGGCGAGCACTTCGCGCAGCAGGAGAGAGCGGTCCCGGCCGTAGCGGTCGGCGCGGTGGTTGGTCAGCCCGGAACAGAACTGGCGGAGCAAGGAGTGCTGTCCGGCGGAGATCTCCACACCGTCCACACCGTTGTCCACAGCGGATCGGGCTGCGTCGGCGAACCCCCGCACGACGGCGTCGATCCCCACCCGGTCCAGCGCGACCGGGGTCTCCCGGGACACCGCGTCCGGCACCGGCGACGGCCCCCACAGCGGGTGTCCCGAGTGCGCCGTCGATCCCTGCGCGCCGGCGTGCGCGAGACCGGCCAGCACCAGGGCCCCGTGCGGCCGGCACGCGGCGACGACGGCCGCCCACCCCGGCGCCAGGTCTCCCCTCACCGGATCGTCCGTGCCCGGACGGTCCCCGCCGAGATACGCCTCATCGGGCTCCGGAGATCGACAACTCCCGCTGAGACGTATCTCGGCGGGGATCCGGAGTGCGTCCGGGCGGGACGAGGCGCCCGGGTCGGGCGAGGCACGCGACGGGTCGCCGGCCCCGAACGCGGCGGGCGCGTAGGCGTAGGGGTGGTCCGACCGATGCACCGACGCCGGCTCGACCACGACCAGGCCGGCACCCCCGGCCGCACGAGCGGCGTAGTAGGCGACGTGCCGGTCGGTGATCTCCCGGGCCGCGTTGCCGAGGTTCGTCTCGTGCGGCCCGAACAGCACCCGCGACGGGGCCCGCCGACCACGCAGGTCGACGGGCCCCGTCAGCAGGTCCGTCTCAGCTCCCGGCTACGGGAACGGCCGGTACCTGCGGGGAAGCGGACGTCGGTGCGAACCCGGCGAGCGGGTTCTCGTCGCAGGCCCGGTCCGGCCGGCGCGGCGGCGGGGCCAGGGACAGCATCGTCGGCTGCTTCGGCGTCCGCGAGTTCCGCGGCGCCGACCGCGAGTGGTCCACATCGGACTTCGGGATCACGGTCCCGGCGTCACGGGCCGCGAGCATCTGCTCGCCGTAGCCCTGCACGCACTCCGGGTCCGGGCCGTCGAGCGGGAGGCCGGTGAAGAACTTCGCCGCCATGCAGCCGCCCTGGCACGAGTCGTAGTGCGCGCACGACGAGCAGGCCCCGCCGGTCTGCGGCTTGCGCAGGTCGGTGAACAGCTCGGAGTTCGTCCACACCTCCCCGAAGCCACCGGCGTCACGGACGTTCCCGGCCAGGAAGTTCTCGTGGATCGCGAACGGGCAGGCGTAGACGTCGCCGACCGGGTCGATCAGGCACACCACCCGGCCCGCGCCGCACAGGTTCAGCCCGGGCAGGGCCTCGCCATAGGCGGAGAGGTGGAAGAACGAGTCGCCGGTGAGTACCTGGTCGCCGTGCGCGACCAGCCAGTCGTAGAGCTGCTTCTGCTGCGCCTGGGTCGGGTGCAGCTCGTCCCAGACGTCGGCGCCACGCCCGGACGGGCGCAGCCGGGTGATCCGCAGCTGGGCGCCGTACTTGTCGGCGATCGCCTTGAACTCGTCGAGCTGGTCGACGTTCTGCCGGGTCATGACGACCGAGATCTTCGGTGCGGTGAACCCGGCCTCGGCCAGGTTCTCCAGCGCGGTGATCGCGGTGTCGAACGAGCCGGGGCCGCGGACGTGGTCGTTGACCTCGGCCGTCGCGCCGTCCATGGAGATCTGGATGTCGACGTAGTCGGTCGCGGCCAGCTGCGCGGCGCGGGCCTTGTCGAGCTTGACGCCGTTGGTGGAGAACTTGACCCCGACGTCGTGCGCGATCGCGTAGTCGAGGAGCTCCCAGAAGTCCGGCCGCACGGTGGGCTCGCCACCGCCGATGTTGATGTAGAAGACCTGCATCCGCTGCAGCTCGTCGATCACCGCCTTGGCCTCGGCGGTGGTCAGCTCACGCGGGTCGCGCCGGCCCGAGCTGGACAGGCAGTGCACGCACGCGAGGTTGCACGCGTAGGTGAGCTCCCAGGTCAGGCAGATGGGCGAGTTCAGGCCGTACTGGAAGTGGTCGACCAGCTTCACGGGCACACCTCGTTGGATCGCGGTGGTGGGGGTCTAGCGGGCGACGATCGTGCGGGACCGCAGCAGCCCGGCGAGCGCTCGCAGGTAGGCCTCGTGCTGCGCGGGCGGGACACCGGCCGCCTCGACCGCGGCGCGGGCGTCGGGATGGTGCTCGAGGCCACGGACGACCTCGACCAGCTCCGGGGTCTTGAGGAACGACAGCTTGCGGGTGACGAAGTCGTACACCAGGGCGCCGAAGGGCTCCGGGCGCAGCGAGACGCTCTCGCTGACGCGGTACGGGGCCGCGGGGTCGAACGACCCCGCGGCGCCGTCCGGGCTCGTGCCCGGCACCGCGGTGTCGACGGGCTTAGTAGACACCGCACATGCCGTCGATGGAGACCTCCTCGACGAGGGTCTCCTCGACCAGGGGTTCCTCGGTGCGCTGCTCGTCCATGGGACTACCTCCGCGGGATCGGCTCTGTGACGAGAGAGGTGGAACCGCCCCCGCCGGCCGGCGTGGGCAGCGGATCGGACGGTATTGGCACCCGGTGCCGGAAATCAAGGCTCCGTCATTGCGCCCGTCCGTTCGGACGGGCGGGCATGCTGCACCCATGGCGGTGGACACCTCTCCCGAACCCGATCCGGCCCCGGCGGTCCTGCTCCACCTGTGCACCCCGGGCGAATGGCGGTCCTGGCTCGACGCGGGGCGGATCGCGCCGGCGTCGCTCGACGAGGTGGGCTTCGTGCACCTGTCGACCTCCGACCAGGTAGCCCTGCCCGCACAGCGCCTGTTCGCCGGCCGGACCGACATGATCCTGCTGGTGGTCGATCCGGCCGTACTGGAGACCGCGGGCGTCGAGGTGCGCTGGGAGCCCGGCGTCCCGACCGACCCGGCGTCGATGGTCTTCCCGCACGCCTACGGTCCGATCCCGGTCCCGGCCGTCCGGGCGGTGCTGCCCTACCGGCCCGGCCCGGACGGGTTCACCGCGCCGGAGCCGCCGGTGCCCGACGACGACGGGTTCCGTGCGGCCCACTTCGAGCCGTCGATGCTGCGCCGGGTGGCCGACGCCGAGGAGCCGGTCACCGGTGGCGTCGCGATCCGGACCGCGACGTTCCCGGCGTCGCGGGTGCACAACCGGCTGCTGATCGACCGCGCGCACCTGTCCGACTCGGACACCCTCGTCGCCGAGGCGGAGCGGACCCTGACCGCGCACGGACTCCCCGCGGCAGCGCTGCTGAACGGCCCGGGCGCCCGCGAGCTCGCGACCGACCTGACCGCCGCGGGGTGGGAGGTCCACGAGCTCGAGCTGCTCGCCGGACCGGCGGGGCGGGACGCGACCGGCGCGGCCGCGGTCGTGTCCGAGGTCGCCCTGGACGACGTGCGGGAGTTCCGGAAATCCGCGTGGGGGACCGACCCGGCCGGGTTCGGACCCGACGAGCTCGCCCAGCTCGTGGAGCGGACCGGCGACGAGGACCGGGTGCTGGCCGTGCACCTGCTCGCGGTGGTCGAGGACGGAGCGGTCGTCGCGGCCGCGACACTCCGGCGGGACGGCGCGACGGCCTGGGTCGAGGGGATGGACACCGCGCCGGAGCACCGCGGTCGCGGGCACGGCCGGGCGCTGCTAGCCCGGGCCCGCGAGCTGGCCGCCGAGCACGGGTGCGACCTCGTCGCGCTGTCCGCCGACGTCGCCGACCGGCCACGGGACTGGTACCTGCGGGCGGGCTTCGCGGTGGTCGGCACTCGGTTCCAGGCGAGGCGGCCCGGCTGAGCGCACCGAAGATCCACCCACCCCATCCGGTTGTCACCCGGAACGGGCATTCTGTGCCCGTGCCCCCGCTCAGCCGACGCTCGTTCCTGCGCGCCACGGGTGCCGCCGCGGCACTGGCCGGGATCCCGGCGCTCGCGGCCTGCGGGGCTCCGGCGGACACGGTGGCGCCGCGGTTGCGGGTCGCGTTCGCCGGCGCGGGCCCGCTGGCGGTGCCCGACCCGCACCTCGTCCCGCGGGCGGTCGACCGGGCCCGGGCGGTGGCCGTCGCCGACACCCTGATGGCGTGGGCACCGGACATGAGCGCGGTGCCGCACCTCGCCGAGTCGGTCGAGCCGGACCCGACGGGCACCGTGTGGCGGGTCCGGCTGCGGCCGGCCGTCGCGCACGACGGGGCGCCGCTCACCGCCGCCGACGCGCTGGCGTCGCTGACCCGGGTCGCCGATCCGGCCAGCGGTGCGACCGCCGCGCCGCTGCTGGCGAACGTCGACCTCACCGCGAGCCGGGCGGTCTCCCCGACCGAGCTCGAGCTCGTCCTGGGCGCGCCGGACTTCCTGTTCCCGCTGGTCCTGGGCGCGCCGGGAACCGGCGTGGTGCGCGACGGCCGCGGGGACCGGCCGGTCGGGTCCGGCGCGTTCCGGGTCGACGACACCGCGCCCGAGATCCTGCGCCGGCACGACGGGCACTGGGACGGCCCGGCCGCGTCGTCCGAGCTGGAGTTCCTGGTCGACGACGACGAGGAGCAGCGCTACCAGTCGTTGATCGACGGGCACGTCGCCTACGCGCACGACCTGTTCCCGCACAGCGTCCGGCGGATGCTGAGCCGGATCGCCGTCGAGGTGCTGTCCGCGCCGGGCTCGGCGAGCCGGTTCCTCGAGACCGGCAGCGGTCCACCCGGGGCGGTCGGCCGCGGCGACCTGGGCGGCCCCGAGGACGGCGCGCCCGACGGCCCGGCGACCCCGTTCGACGACCCGCGGCTGCGCGAGGCGGTCCGGCTGGGCATCGACCGCGAGGTGCTGGTCCGCCGGGTGCTGCTGGATCTCGGCGACCCCGGCGACGACCTGTACGGGCCCGGTCTGGCCCACCACCCGGACGGCCTGGCGCCGGTGGAACGGGACGTCGCCCGGGCCCGCGAGCTGGTCGGGGCGGCCGGGGTGGGCGACGCCGTCGTCCCGCTGCGGCTCGACCCGTTCGACCCGCTGTCCAACCTGGCCGCGCCGCTGGTCGCCGAGCAGCTCGACGAGATCGGCCTGCGCACCGAGATCCGGCTGCCGGACGACCCGGACGCCGCCGGCGGACTCGCGTTCCGCAAGGTGGGCGCCCAGCCGATCCCGCTGCATCTGCGGGGCATCGCGCAACCGCCCGCCGAGGCGGAGCAGGCGCCGCGGACGGACGTCGCGGAGCTGCTCGCCACGGCCGCCGGCACCCCGGAGGACGCGGTCCGCGCGGACGCGCTGCGGCGGGCGCAGGTGCTGCTGCGGGACTCGACGACGGCCTGGTCGGACTGCCCCGAGCACGTCGGGATCTCCGCCGACCTCACCGGCGTGGAGGCCGCCCGGCCGGACACCGCCGCCTGGGCCCGGTTCCACCGCGCCCGGCTCGGCTGACGCGCCACCGGGACCCGCGCCGAGATGCACCCCACGGCGCTCGCGAGATCGACACATCGCCCTGACGTGCATCTCGGCGAGGATCCCGACCCCACGCCGCTCCCGGCAGCGCCGGGCAGGGAGACACGCCCTACGCCGTCACCGACGACTCCCGGAGCAGCGCCGCGGTCTCCCGGGTGACCTCCGCGTGCAGACGGCAGTGCTCGTGATGGTCCGCGTGCGCCGCGCAGGCCGTCGACGCCGCCTCGCAGGCGATGACCGCGGCCGACGCGGCGGCCTCGGAGACCGAGCGGTCACCCTCCCGGCGGCCGAGCACCCGGGCCGCCGCCGCACACATGTCCGCGCAGTCGAGCGCGAGCAGGACCTCCCGCTCCATGCCGCCGAGCGCGGCCATCGCCGAGGCGCAGGCGGTGCTCGCCCGTTCGGCGTCGTGCAGCTTCTCGACGACCGCCGCGGGCGCGGCGACGTGCGCGGCCTCCAGCACGTGGTGGCTCATGCTCGTTCCCTTCGCAGATGGTTCGGCCGCACAGAGGGTTCCCGCGACCCCGGGCCGCCACTCGCCACCTGCGGCGTGAGAAATCACCTCGTACCTGAACAGCCCCTCATGTGTCACGTAGCCTCCGCACCGTGCCCGCACTCCCCGCCGTGACGGTCTGCCGCGGCTGCTGCTGTGGCTCGGGCCGGAGACACCCTGGCGTCGACCACGCCGCCGTGCTGGACCGGCTCGCCGCGGGCACCGACGGCCACGCCCGGCTGCGCACCAGCGAGTGCCTCGGTCCGTGCTCCGACTCCGACGTCGTCGTGGTCGTCCCGGCCCCGGACGCCCGGCGGGCGGGCGCGCGGCCCGTGTGGCTGCGCCACGTGCTCGACGTCGCCACCGCCGACACGGTCGGCGTGTGGGTGCGCGCCGGAGGCCCGGGGACGGCCGAGTGCCCCGCCGCCCTGGACGAGCACGTGTTCACGCCCGGCCCCCGAGCCTCCGACACCGGACGGGCGGCCGGCTGAACCCTCGGGGCCGCGATGATCGTCACCCCACGCAAGTGTCGGCTCGCGACACTGCGCACCCCCCACCGCACCGGACCAGCACCCTTCACGGCGTGTGACGATCTCGACCCCAGAACCGGACAGGTAGGGGCCTCCAATGGGGACCGACCCAAGATGTAGTGTCGGCCGTGCTGGTGGTTCACCGTCCCGCCCGGGCCGGTGAGGCAAGAGGGAACCCGGTGCGAATCCGGGACTGCCCCGCAGCGGTGAACGGGAACGACCGCCGTCAACAGCACTGGGAACACTCCCGGGAAGCGACGGTCAGTAGGTGGGCGGCTCCGCCGCCTGTGAGTACTTTTCGTGGCTCCGGCAACGAAAAGTACTCACAGGCGCGAAGCGCCTGGGCCCGTGAGTCCGAAGACCTGCCACCGGTGCGCGTACCGCCGGTGCGCGCGCTCCGGGCCCCGCGGGAGGGCGCCAGGCTGCGGCGGGCACGCGTGTCCCCGGGTCTCCTTCTCGCGCACGGTCACGGACCGACGGCGACTCGCGAGGAGAGAGCCCGTGACCATCACCGCCCCACCCGCTCTCCGGGTGATCAGACGCGACGGCTCCGAGGCGGCGTTCGACGCCTCGAAGATCTCCGTCGCCGTGACCAAGGCGTTCCTGGACGTGGAGGGGAGCTCCGGGGCGTCGTCGTCCCGGCTGCACCCTCTCGTCGCCGGGCTGACCGAGCAGGTCGTCGCCGCGCTGAGCCGGCACCCGAACCCGGTGATCCACATCGAGCAGATCCAGGACCAGGTCGAGCTCGCGCTGATGCGCGGCGAGCACCACAAGGTCGCCCGCTCGTACGTGCTCTACCGGGAGCAGCACGCGCAGGCCCGTGGGGACGCCGACGAGAGCACGGCTCCGGTCGTGCACGTCACCCGGCCCGACGGCACCCGGGCCCCGCTCGACCGGAAGCGGGTCGAGACGGTGCTCGCCGAGGCCCTGGACGGGATCGACGATGTCGAGGCCGACCCGGTGCTGTCCGAACTGGACCGCACCGTCTACGACGGCATCACCACCGACGAGCTCGCCCAGGCCCTGGTCATGGCCGCCCGGACGCTGGTCGAGCGGGAGCCGGGATACTCGCTGGTCGCGTCCCGCCTGCTGCTGGACCGGCTGCGCGCCGAGGCGGTCTCGCATCTCACCGGCACTCCCGAGACGCCGGACCAGGCGACGATGGCCGAGCAGTACCCGTCGTACACGAAGGACTACCTGCGGCACGCGATCGCGATCGGGCTCGTCGACCCGGAGCTCGCGACGTTCGACCTGGACCGGGTCACCGCCGCGATCCGCCCGGAGCGCGACCTGCAGATCGGTTTCCTCGGGCTGCAGACCCTCAACGACCGCTACTTCCTGCACGAGCACGGCGTCCGGTTCGAGCTGCCGCAGGCGTTCTTCCTGCGGGTCGCGATGGGACTGGCGGTCCGCGAGGTCGACCGCGAGGCCCGGGCGATCGAGTTCTACGAACTGCTGTCGAGCTTCGACTTCATGGCCTCCACCCCGACGCTGTTCAACTCGGGCACCACCCGGCCGCAGCTGTCGTCGTGCTTCCTGACCACCGTCGACGACGACCTGGACTCGATCTTCGGCGGCTACCGGAACAACGCGCTGCTGGCCAAGTACTCCGGCGGGCTGGGCAACGACTGGACCCCGGTCCGCGGGCTCGGCGCGCACATCCGCGGCACCAACGGCGTCTCGCAGGGTGTCGTGCCGTTCCTGAAGATCGCCGGGGACACCGCCGTCGCGGTGAACCAGGGCGGCAAGCGCAAGGGCGCGGCGTGTGCCTATCTGGAGACCTGGCACGTCGACATCGAGGAGTTCCTCGACCTGCGCAAGAACACCGGCGACGACCGCCGGCGCACGCACGACATGAACACCGCGAACTGGGTGCCCGACGAGTTCCTGCGCCGGGTGGAGGCCGACGCGACCTGGACGCTGTTCTCCCCCGACGAGGTGCCGGACCTGCACGACCTCTACGGCAACGCGTTCGCGGCGCGCTACGCCGAGTACGAGGCGGCCGCGGAGCGCGGCGAGATCCGGGTGCACCGGACGGTCCGCGCGGTGGACCTGTGGCGCCGGATGCTGACCATGCTGTTCGAGACCGGGCACCCGTGGATCACGTTCAAGGACCCGTGCAACCTGCGCAGCCCGCAGCAGCACGCCGGGGTGGTGCACTCGTCGAACCTGTGCACCGAGATCACGCTCAACACCAACGCCGGTACCGACGACGGCGAGGTCGCGGTCTGCAACCTCGGCTCGGTGAACCTGGCGGCGCACGTCGGGCGGGTGGGGGACGGCACCGCGCTGGACGCCGACAAGCTCCGTCGCACGGTGACCACGGCGGTCCGGATGCTGGACAACGTCGTGGACATCAACTTCTACACGATCCCGGAGGCCCGCCGGTCCAACCTGCGGCACCGGCCCGTCGGGCTGGGGATGATGGGCTTCTCCGACGCGCTGTTCCTGCAGCGGATCGCGCCGGGCAGCGAGGCAGCCGTGGAGTTCGCAGATCAGAGCGCTGAGCTGCTGAGTTTTCATGCGATCTCCGCGTCGTCCGGCCTCGCCGCCGAGCGCGGCCGTTACGCGAGCTTCGGCGGGTCGCTGTGGAGCCGCGGGATCCTGCCGATCGACTCGCTGCAGCTGCTGGCCGACGCCCGCGGCCCCGGCGAGCTCGAGATCGACCGGTCGTCCAGGCTGGACTGGGACGGGCTGCGGGACACGGTCCGCACCCAGGGGATGCGCAACTCCAACGTGCTGGCGATCGCGCCGACCGCGACGATCTCCAACATCTGCGGGGTCGGGCAGTCGATCGAGCCGATCCACCTCAACCTGTACGTGAAGTCCAACATGTCCGGCGACTTCACCGTGGTGAACCCGCACCTGGTCCGCGACCTCAAGGAACGCGGGCTGTGGGACAAGGTGATGGTCTCGGACCTGAAGTACTTCGACGGGTCGCTGGCCGAGATCGACCGGGTGCCGGCCGAGCTCAAGGAGCTGTACGCGACGGCGTTCGAGATCGAGCCGCGGTGGCTGGTCGCGGCCGCGTCGCGCCGGCAGAAGTGGCTCGACCAGGCGCAGTCGCTGAACCTCTACCTGGCCGGGCCGAGCGGGCGGAAGCTCGACGAGCTCTACCGGCTGGCCTGGCGCAGCGGCCTGAAGACCACCTACTACCTGCGGACGCGGGCGGCGACGTCGGTGGAGAAGTCGACGCTGAAGGGCACCGACGGGCGGCTCACCGGCGTGCCCAGCGGCGGCGCGGTCACCAGCACCGCCCCCTCACCGGCGGCCGCCGTTCCGGCCACGCCGCCGCCCGCACCGGCGACCGGCACCGCGCCGACCGCCGGCACGGAGCTCGACCTCGATCCCGCCGCCGCCTGCTCGATCGACGACCCCGACTGCGAGGCCTGCCAGTGACCACTGTGGAGCACAGCACCGACACCGCCGACGACCCCGACACCACCGGCCTCGGCGAGATCGCCCGCGGCGCCGCGCCGATCGACGCCGACGACAAGCGCATGATCAACGCCCGCGCCGACGTCAACCAGCTCCTCCCGCTCAAGTACCACTGGGCCTGGGACAAGTACCTGGCCGGCTGCGCGAACCACTGGATGCCCACCGAGGTCGCGATGCAGGCCGACATCGCGCTCTGGCGCACCCCCGGCGGCCTCACCGACGACGAGCGCCTGATGCTCACCCGCAACCTCGGCTTCTTCGCCACCGCGGAGTCGCTGGTCGCGAACAACATCGTGCTCGCCGTCTACAAGCACCTGACCAACCCGGAGTGCCGGCAGTACCTGCTGCGCCAGTCGTTCGAGGAGGCCGTGCACACGCATACCTTCCAGTACGTCTGCGAGTCGCTCGGGCTCGACGAGGGCGAGCTGTTCAACGCGTACCGCGAGGTCCCGTCGATCACCGACAAGGACGCGTGGGCGCTGCGCTACACCCAGGCACTGTCCGATCCGGACTTCCGGACCGGGACGCCGGAGAACGACCGCGCGTTCCTGCGCGACCTGGTCGCGTTCTACGTGATCTTCGAGGGGATGTGGTTCTACACCGGGTTCGCGCAGATCCTGGCGCTGGGCCGGCGGAACAAGATGGTCGGCGTCGCGGAGCAGTACCAGTACATCCTGCGCGACGAGTCGATCCACCTGAACTTCGGCATCGACTGCATCAACCAGATCAAGATCGAGAATCCACACCTGTGGACCGACGAGTTCGTCGCCGAGATCCGCGGGATGCTGCACGAGGCGTGCGAGCTGGAGGTCGCCTACGCCCGGGACACGATGCCGCGCGGGATGCTGGGACTGACCGCCGGGTCGTGCGAGCAGTACCTGCGGTTCATCACCGACCGGCGGGCCGAGCAGATCGGGATCGCGCCGCTGTTCGGCGAGCCCGAGAACCCGTTCCCGTGGATGAGCGAGGCGATGGACCTGCGCAAGGAGAAGAACTTCTTCGAGACGCGGGTGACCGAGTACCGCACCGGCGGCTCGCTGGAGTGGGACTAGGGCGGCGGGGCGCCTCAGCGGATCAGGTCGAGGGCCACGTAGTCCCAGCCCAGCGCGGTGGTGGCGCCGACCTCCCAGCCGGCCCGGCGGGCGAGCTGCGCGTAGCGGGTGGCGTCCCGGGACCCGGTGCCGGTGGTGACGAGCTGGCGCAGGTCGTGCTGCCTGCGGTGCGCGAGTCCGGCCGGACCGGTCCGGGTCACGGCGTCGACCACGACCACCCGGGAGCTCGCCCGGTGCAGGTCCCACAGCAGGTCGACGACCTCGCCGTCGTCGCGGTGCTCCAGCTCCAGGGTGCTGACGAGCAGGTCGCACGGTCCCGGCTCGGCCGCGGCCTCGAGCCCGAGCGACCGCGCCGCATCCGCCAGGAGCTCCCCCGGGGACCCTGCGGTGCAGATCTGCAGCCCGGCACCCGGACCGCCCGGACGGGCCAGCGCGGCCCGCGCCAGCGACGGGGCGCCCGGACCGCGCAACACGACGTCGCCGCCCCAGGCCGGTATCCCGGTGAGCCCGGCCGCGACGTAGGCGAACGAACCGGCGTCCTGCATCCGGTCCCCGTAGAGCCCGATCTCGCCGGCCACGGCCGCACCGAGCCCGGGACCGAACACCCTCCGCCACCCGCTGCTCCCGGTACGCATGGCGGCGGCCAGGTCGATCGCGGCCCGCAGCGTCCGACCGGGCAGCCCGTCACCGAGCAGATCCTCGCGCAGGTTGTCGGAGCCGAGCAGCTCCTCGGTGGCCCGGTTGGTCCGTACCCCGTCCGGCCCGTCGTCCAGCACGCCCGCGTGGTCGAGGTAGCCGGTGAGCGTGCGCAGGTCCGCGACCGCGACCCCGGCCCGCTCGGCGAGCGTGTCGTGGTCGGTGGCCTCGCCGTCCAGCAGTTCCAGCACGCCCAGCTGGTCCAGGGCCCGGGCGGCCAGCCACGGCATCGGGTCCAGCAGGGTCCGGACGGCGGGGACCCGGGTCCCCGAGGCGTGCCAGTAGCCGGTGATGCTGGTGTGCGACGCGGGCACTCCGCGGTCGCGGCGCAGCCAGCTGCGCAGCGGCAGCAGCGACCGGCACTCCCCGGCGACCCACACGAAGGGCCTGCCCGGCAGCCACTCGACCCCGCGGACCGCCTGCTCCAGATCCTCGGGCCGATCGGTGCACACCCAGTCGATCCGGTCGCCCGGCCCCAGCCGGAGGTCCTGCCGCGCATCGTCCGAGGCCACGGTGATCACGATCCGGGCCGGGACCGGGAGGGGCCGCTCGTCGAGGTACCGCCCGATCGCGGGCAACGCGGTCTCGTCGCCCGCGAGCAGCACCCAGTCGACGTCGCGGGGCACGATCAGTGACGACTTCGGCCCGGCGAACCAGAGCTCGTCGCCGGGGCGGGCCCGCTCGGCCCATGCCGCGGCCGGCCCGTCGCCGTGCCGGAGGAAGTCGAGGTCCAGCTCGCCGCGGACCTCGTCCCAGCGGCGCAGGGTGTAGTCGCGGCCCCGCCGGGTCTCGCTGACCGGCCAGTCGATGCTGCGGGCGCGCTGCACGGGGAGGGCGGCGGCGACGTCGCCGTCCGAGGCGAAGACCAGCTTGACGTGGTCGTCGAACGCCGGGGTGGCCAGCGGCGGATGGAGGTGTTCCCCGTCGTGGAACAGCCCGAGCTGGTCCCCGGTCAGGGTCACGCGTCGCATCCGGGGGGTCACGTCGGTGACCCTGTCGACCCGGGCCCGGCGGAGCACGAGGGGGTGGGAGAAGAGGTCGTGGTGCGCCATGTCGCCACCAGCCTAGGGTCGCCCGATCCGGGTGGTATGTCCGGACCGCCCGCGCGGCGCCGAAGAACCGGCGACGACGTCCGGGTGTGAATCCTGGGTGACGGATCGCCCGGCGCGGTCGGACTGCACCGCGGGTTCTGCTCGACTGGCCCGATGGCCCCTCTCGTCCCGCACGACGCACACCGCCACCTCGGGGTGCTCCCGTCCTACCCGTTCTACGGCGGCCCGCCGGTCAACCCGGACGTCTCGGCCCGCGCGACGGTCGCCGAGCTGTCCCGCGACCTCGACGCCGAGGGCACCGAGCTGGCCGTCGTCATGCCGAACTACGGGGTGCCGGACCCGGCGCCGTCGTTCGCGCTCAACCCGCTGTGCCTGGAGGCCGCCGCGGCCGACGAGCGGGTCCGGGCCGGGATCTGGGCCTCGCCCCGGCCGCAGGACGCCGACGGGACCGCCGCCGCACTCGCCCTCGCCGGCGAACCGGGCGTCCGGATCCTCAAGATCAGCTTCCTGCTGGGCGGGCGGGCGTCGGACCCGGACTGCCTCCCGCAGCTCGACCGGATCTTCGCCACCGCCCGCGAGCACGACCTGACGGTGCACGTGCACACCTCGCCCGGCGGAGCGTCGGACGTCGACGAGGTCGGGCACCTCGTCGAGCGCTACGCCGACGACGTCCGGCTGCACCTGGTACACCTCGGCGGCGGGATGAGCGGGCACATCAAGCTGGTCGGCGGCAGGTTCTTCGACTGGATCGACGCCGGCAAGCAGGTCTACACCGACACCAGCTGGGCGATCGGGTTCGCGCCGCGGTGGCTGGCCGCCGAGATCGAGAAGCGCGGCATCGGCGCCGACCGGGTGCTGTTCGCCAGCGACGAGCCCTGGGGTGACCGGGAGGGCGAGCTGGCCCGGCTCGTCGCCGCCTGCGGGGACGGGGAACTGGCCCGGGCGATGCTGCGGGGGAACGCGGAACGCCTCTACGGCTGACCGGGGCGACCTCATCGAAAGGTGAGGGGACGTACCGGACACCGCGTCGCACCCGTCGCCAGAACCTGGCACCTGCGGTTTCGTGGTGGAACAAACGGTCGGCCATGTGCGACACAGTTCCTGTCGCCCGCCCGGGCGACACCCCGTCGCACCCGTCCGGGAGTCGTGCCATGGCCGTTCCGAACCCGTCCGCCACCACCCGGACACGGATCTCCGCCGCCCTGGACCGGCACGACCGCCGGTCGCTGTCCGGCATGTTCGGCGTCGTCGCGCTGCTGCACCTCGTCGGGTTCGGCGTGCTGATCCTCGTGGTCGCGCCCGCACACTACGACCTCGGCTCGAGCGGGATCTACGGCGTCGGTCTCGGCGTGCTGGCCTACACGCTCGGCATGCGGCACGCGTTCGACGCCGACCACATCGCGGCGATCGACAACACCACCCGGACCCTGCTCGCCCGTGGTGGCCGGAAGCCGCTGTCGGTCGGCTTCTGGTTCTCCCTGGGCCACTCGACGGTCGTGTTCGTCCTGACCGTCCTGCTGGCGATCGGCGTGCGGGCGCTGGTCGGCCCGCTGGAGAACGACAGCTCGACGCTGCACGTGGTCACCGGCACCATCGGATCCTCGGTGTCCGGGGTGTTCCTCTGGCTGATCGGGCTGCTGAACCTCGCGGTCCTGATCGGCATCGTGCGGGTGTTCCGGAAGATGCGCCGGGGCGAGTTCGACGAGGCCGAGCTGGAGGCGCAGCTCGACCGGCGCGGGTTCGTGAACCGTGTCCTCGGCGGGCTGGCGACCTCGATCCGGGCGCCCTGGCACATCTACCCGGTCGGTGTCCTGTTCGGACTGGGTTTCGACACCGCGACCGAGGTCGGCCTGCTGGTGCTGGCCGGTGGCGCCGCGGCGTTCGCGCTGCCGTTCTACGCGATCCTGGTGCTGCCGATCCTGTTCGCGGCGGGGATGAGCCTGCTCGACACGGTCGACGGCGTCGTCATGAACTTCGCCTACGGCTGGGCGTTCGCCCGACCGGTCCGCAAGGTCTACTACAACATCACGATCACCGCGCTGTCCGTGGCCGTCGCTCTGGTCATCGGCACCATCGAGCTGGACGGCGTGCTGGTCGACCAGACCGGGATCGAGTCCGGGCCCCTGGCGGCGATCGCGGACATCCCGCTGGACTACGTCGGCTACGGGATCGTCGCGCTGTTCCTGCTCGCCTGGATCGTCGCGCTCGCCGTCTGGCGGTTCGGCCGGATCGAGCAGAAGTGGGGCGCCATCCGCCCGTGAGGGGTCATCGCGGGCGTGGCCGGGGTAGCACCAGCGGCGTGCCCGTCAGCGGATCGGCCGTGACCAGCGCGTCCACCCCGAACACGGTCGACACGAGCTCCTCGGTGACCACGGAGCACGGGTCGCCCTCGGCGACGATCCGCCCGCCGGACATCGCGATCAGGTGGTGCGCGTAGCGGGCCGCGAGCTCCAGGTCGTGCAGCACCATCACGACCGTGCGGCCGTCGTCGGCGTTGATGCCGCGCAGCAGCTCCAGCACGTCGAGCTGATGGGCGAGGTCGAGGAACGTCGTCGGCTCGTCGAGCAGCATGGTGCCCGGGCCCTGTGCGAGCACCAGCGCGATCCAGGCCCGCTGCCGCTGCCCGCCGGACAGCTCGGCGACCGGGCGGTCCGCGAGCCCGTCCAGCCCGGTCGCGGAGAGCGCGCTCTCGACAGCGGCCTCGTCGTCGGCCGACCACTGCCGGAACCAGCGCTGGTGCGGGTGCCGGCCCCGTCCGACCAGGTCGGCGACGGTGATCCCGTCCGGTGCGGTCGGCTGCTGGGGCAGCACACCGATCCGGCGGGCGACCTCGGTGGCCGGGAGCCGCCGCAGCTCGCCGCCGTCGAGCAGCACCCGTCCGGCGTCGGGCTTCATGAGGCCGGCGAGCCCGCGCAGCAGCGTCGACTTGCCGCAGGCGTTCGGGCCGACGATCACGGTGATCCGCCCGGCCGGGAGCGTGACGGACTGGCCGTCGACGACCGTCCGCTCGGCCCCGTAGCCCAGCCGCAGGTTCTCGCCGGTCAGGGTCATCCGCTCGCTCCGATCCGATGGGCGCGCACCAGCAGCGCGATGAGGACGGGCGCCCCGACGAGCGCCGTGAGGATCCCGACGGGCAGCTCGCGGGGCGTGAACGCGGTCCGCGCGACCAGGTCAGCGGTCACCACGACGAGCGCGCCGGTCCCGGCCGAGGCGAGTAGCCCCGGGCTGCGCTCGCGCAGCACCCGCCGGACGATCTGCGGCGCGACCAGCGCGACGAACCCGACCGGCCCGGCAGAGGCGACGGCCGCCGCCGACAGCCCGACCGCGCCGGCCAGCAGCGCCACCCGGGCCCGCCCGATCCGGGGCGACAGCGCACGGGCGAGGTCGTCGCCCAGCTCGAGGACGCCGAGCCGTCGCACCAGAACGAGCACGAGCGGCAGCAGCACGCACAGCGCGACGCCGACCGGCACGACGTCCGGCCAGGACCGGCCCCGGAGACTGCCGACCATCCAGACGGTGGCCTGGTAGGCGGCGTTGACGTCGGCCCGGCCGAGCATGAACGTCGCCGCCGCCGACGACATCGCCGCGACCCCGATCCCGACCAGCACCAGCCGGTAGCCGGCGAACCCGTTCCGGTAGGCGACCGTGTACACCGCCGCGGCGGCGACCGCGGCGCCGGCGAGCGCGCCGCCGGTGACCCAGGCGGCCGAGGCGCCGAACCCGAGGATCATCACGACCGCACCGGCCGAGGCGCCCGCGTTGATGCCGATGACGTCCGGACTGACCAGCGGGTTATGTGCGAGCCGCTGCAGCACCGCGCCGGCGGCGCCGAACGCCGCTCCGACCAGCACCCCGGTCAGGGCGCGCGGGAGCCGGTGGGTGACGACGACGTCGTAGGTGATCAGGGTGCCGTTCCCGGCGAGCGTCTCCAGGACGGCGGGAAGCGGTACCGGGTACTCGCCGAGCGTGATCGCCCAGAGCGCGACCGCGACGGCCCCGGCCCAGACCGTCGCACCGAGGGCCAGGCCACGCACGGACCACCGGGCCGAGACCGGGCCGCGGCGCAGCACCAGCTGCGCGCTCACAGCGCGGCCACCGTGCGGGTCCGCACCAGGTACAGGAACACCGGCCCGCCGAGCAACGCGGCGGTCACTCCGATGTGGACCTCCTCCGGGGCGACCACCACCCGGCCCGCGACGTCGGCCAGCAGCACCAACCCGGCCGCGAGCAGCGCGGAGAGCGGCAGCACCCGGTGGTGCGCGATCCCGACGAGCGCCCGTGCCGCGTGCGGCGCGACCAGCCCGACGAAGGCGACCGGCCCGGCCACCGCGGTCGCCGTCCCGGCCAGGACGACGACCGCGGCCAGCCCGGTCCCGCGGGTGAGACCGGGCCGGGCGCCGAGACTGCGGGAGGCGTCCTCGCCGAGCGCGACCGCGTCCAGCCGCCGGACCAGCAGCACCGCGAGCACCACCCCGGCGACGGCGAACGGCACCGCCTGCCCGACGGTCGGCAGGTCGGCCCGGGCCAGCGATCCGATGACCCAGAACCGGTACCGGGCGAACAGGTCCCGGTCCAGCAGCACGAACGCCGACGTCACCGCGGTGATCAGCGCCGACGTCGCCGCCCCGGCGAGCGCGAGCTTGACCGGCGTCACCCCGTCCCGCCCGGACCCGCCGATCGCGTAGACCAGCAGCGCGGCGAGCGCACCGCCGGCGAATCCGAACCAGACGTACCCGGTCAGCGAGCCGACCCCGGCCAGCGAGATGACGGCGATCATCGCCCCGGCGGCGCCGGCGTTCACCCCGAGCGTGCCCGGTCCGGCCAGCGGGTTGCGGGTGATGCCCTGCGCGACGGCCCCCGCGATCCCCAGGCACGCCCCGGCGATCAGCCCGGCGATCGTGCGCGGCAGCCGCACGTGCCGGACGACGATGTCGGACTGCGTAGCGGAGAACCGCAGCAGCCCGTCGGCGAGCTCGGACCAGGCCAGCGGCCGGGCGCCGACCTTCATCGACAGCACCACCCCGGCCAGCACC
This sequence comes from Pseudonocardia nematodicida, assembly GCF_040105385.1. Lineage (NCBI taxonomy): Bacteria > Bacillati > Actinomycetota > Actinomycetes > Pseudonocardiales > Pseudonocardiaceae > Pseudonocardia > Pseudonocardia nematodicida. Next base: position 31,874 of record NZ_JBEDNQ010000003.1, on the reverse strand, counting down.
ACGACCGTGGCCGCCGGCAGCGCCCACGGCGCGGCCGCACGCGACCGCGCCGGGGCAGCCGTCTTCACTCGGGGTGGACCAGGTCCGCGACCCGCTCCGCCGCGTACGGGGCACGCACCCCGGCCGCGCGGTCGGCGAACAGGAACGGGAAGACCCGGCCCTCGCGCACCGCGGTGCTGCCGGACAGCGCCGGGTCCCCGGTGATCGTCGCGACGTCGGCGGCGCCGTCCGCCTCGGTGGTCGCCGGGTCACAGCAGGTGGAGGTCAGGATGAAGTCCGGGTCGCGGGCGATCAGCTCCTCCTTCGACACCGGGACGTGCCGGCGCGCATCGAGGTCGGCGAACGCGTTCTCGGCACCGGCCATCTCGAGCACCTTCGTCCCGAAGTCGATACCCGAGGCGACCCGGTAGCTGCCGTCGTCGTCGTTCAGCAGGATCGCGACCCGCGGGCGCGGCAGGTCGGCCACCCGCTCCTCGACCGCCGTGACCCGGGCCCGCAGGTCGGCGACGAGCTCCTCGGAACGCTCCTGCGCGCCGAGCAACCGGCCCAGCGAGGTCAGGTCGTCGTAGACGGTGTCCATCGAGACCTGCCCGGGGTCGATGGCCTCGTCGGACAGGCCGTCCTCGGACGGGCAGAGCGGTGCGTTGATCCAGCTCCGGACGCCGAGCGCGGTCAGGTCGGCCCGGGTGCTGACCGTCTCGGCGCCGGTCGAGGCGAACGCGTTGTTGTAGCCGGAGATCACGAACTCGGGCTCCGCGGCGAGGAGTGCCTCGCGGCTCGGCAGGTCGGGGATGTAGGGCAGCCCTTCCTGGGCCGTCGTGAACTCCTCCAGCACCGGCGCGTCGAGATACGCCGTGCCGACCAGCCGGTCGGAGAGCCCGAGCGCGTGGACGGTCTCGATCGCCGGCTGGTAGAGAGCGTAGATCCGCTCCGGCGGGGCAGGGACCTCCACCGGGATACCGCAGTTGACCTCGGTGACGGCACCCTCGGCGTCGCCGGCCACCTCCGGGGCGGGTGGGCCGCCGCACGCCGCGAGCAGGGCGCCGGCGGCGAGCAGCGCGACCGGGATCAGGCGGCGGAGGGAGCGGGCGGGCACGGGACCTCCACGAGGAGCATCGTCATCTGACGAGATGTTCATATGTGAAGACCGGGTGCCGCGCCACACCTCACGCGGCGAGAGTTCGGAAGATCACGTCACCCGACGGCCGCGCGGTCCCGCCCCGCGACCCGGTCGCGCTCGCCGGCCAGGGTCCCGAACACCGCGGCCAGCACACCCCACAGCACCAGGTGCCCGCCGAGCGCGGCGATCCGGAAGTCGTAGAGCACCGCGGCCGGGAAGTCCGCCGGGGTCTCGACCACCGCGGGGAGCAGCGCCGCCACGATGAGCATCACGACCACGTAGCCGGCGGTCGCGGCGAGCACCGCGTTCCACCAGCCGGCGCGCTCGGCGAGCCGCCGGGCCAGCACCACCGCCGCCACCGCGACGGCCACCGAGACCAGCACGAACAGCAGGTAGAACCCGGTCCGCGAGCCGATCGTGTCGTCCTCGGTGGAGGCGGGCGGGTTGGCCGGGTACTGGAACAGCGGCACCAGGATCGCCGAGACGAAGCCGAGGAGCGTGACCACGACCGCGGTGCCGCGGGCGCCGAGCGGGCCGAGCCGCCCGCGCGCGACGGCGAACGCGAGGGCGACGATCCCGCCGATCGCGACGCCGTAGACGACGTAGGCGACGCCGAGCCCGATGCCTGCCTGTACCCCGCGGCTCACCAGCTCCTCGTGCTCGTGCGCCCCGGACGCGGCCGCCATCGCGTCCTCGTAGGCGATCCCGCCGTCCAGCGCGGGCTCGCCGACGACCCGGGCGAACACGAACGCGACCAGCCCGGCGATCAGGCCCGCGACCATCCCGCGGACCAGCAGTGACCTCACCATCTCGCCCCTCCCCGACTCAGTGGCCGCGACATCAGTGACAGGGGAAGCCGAGCAGGTGCCGGCCGTCGTGGATGAACTCGTGGACCATCTCGCCGGGGATCAGCGTGGTCACCCCCTGGTCGAACCCGACCAGATAGAGCAGCACGAGCACGACCACCCCGGCGAACAGGGCCCAGGGCGCGATCTCCCGCAACGGGATGGGTGCGGGCGCGGCCCCGGCGACCGGCACCGGTACGGCGTGGGTCATGACGACTCCTCGATCACGGACGTGTACACCTGAACAGATGCACGGACGAATGGTGATCCCCGGTCACCGGCCGGTCAAGTGACGCCGGCCGGTCACCATCTCACCCTGCTGGTGCACGCGGCGACGGCGAGCACCCGGGATGCCACGTTCCCGGCGGACGAACCGCTCGACCGGTACGGAACCGCCCACGCGACCCGCCTGCAGGGCCGGCTCCCGCGTGCCGTACATCACCTCCGGTCCCCGGACCGGGCCTGCGCCGGAACATGCGCGGCGCTCGGCCTGACCGCCGAGCCGGACCCCGCGCTGCGCGACCCGGACCCCGGACGCTGGGCCGGGCAGCGGCTGGACGACGTCGCCGCGGCCGAGCCGGACGCCGTCGCCACCTGGCTGTCCGACCCGTCCGCCGCGCCGCACGGCGGCGAGTCGCTGGTGGACCTGCTCGACCGGCTGCGGAGCCGGCTCGACACCCTGCCCGTCGGGCACACCCTGGCCGTCGTCGGACCGGCGGTCGCGCGGGCCGCCGTGGTGCTCGCGATCGGGGCACCGCCGTCCGGGATCTGGCGGGTGGACGCGGCCCCGCTGACGGTGACCGACCTCCGCGGCGGACCCGGCCGGTGGACCGTGCGGATGACCGGCCGACCCCTTGATTCAGAAGGTTAGCCTCGCTTTACTCATCCGATGCCGTTCCTCATCGAACCCGAGGCCGCCGCCGGACCGCTGGACCGCCGGACCCTGTTGGGCCTGACCGCGGGCGCGGCCGCGACACTGGTCCTCGGCGGGTGCGGCACGACCGGCGGCACCGCCCCGGAGCAGGAGACGCGCACCGAGGAGGGCGCGTTCGGCCCGGTCGAGGTCCCGGTCTCGCCGGAGCGGATCGTGGCGACCGACTTCTACACGACCTACGCCTTGCTCGACGTCGGCGTGACGGTCGTCGCGACCGTGGAGGCCGCGACCGGTGGCGTGCTGCCGAGCCTGCAGGCCGCCTACGACGCGATCCCCAAGGTCGGGCGGGCACAGGAACCCTCGTTGGAGGCGATCGCCGCGCAGGAGCCGGACCTGATCCTCGGCACGCTGACCCCGGCGCTGCCCGAGGACCTGCCGGAACGCCTGTCCGGTGTCGCGCCGACACTCATGCTGCCGGCCGACGGCGCCCCGGGGACCTGGCAGCAACGTGCGGTCCGGGCCGCCGAGGTCGTCGGACGCGGGCCGGAGGCCGAGGCGTTGCGCGACCGCTACGAGCAGCGGGCCCGCGAGATCGGCGAGCGGCACCGCGACCTGCTCGGCAGGATCCGGATCGGGCTGGTCCGCGGCGGCGCGCCCGGGATCGCGCAGGTCGACCTGCCCGACTCCTGGGGCGGGGTGGTGCTCGGCGCGATCGGCGCCCGGATGCCGGCGATCGCCGAGGGGAAGCCGGGCGCGTCCGAGGAGGTCTCGTACGAGGACCTCGGGGTGCTCGACGACTGCGACATCCTGCTGCACCACGCCGACACCGACGGCGGGATCCAGGGCAACACCCGGCGGATGCTCGACGCCCCGACGTTCCAGGCGCTCCCGGCCGTCACGGCGGGCCGCCTCTACCCGCTGCCGAACTACTACGTCGCCCACTACGGCCAGGGCGAGGCGGTCCTCACCGAGCTGGACCGGATCCTGGGCGAGCAGGGCTGACCGCGGGCAGCCTGCTCGCCCCGGCCAGGGCGAGCAGGCAGAAGCCCAGCACCCACCAGAACGTCTGCCCGAACGCGAGCGCTGCGCCCCCGTCCCCGTCCCCGAGCGCAGCGAGCCGGGACTGCAGGATCACCGCGACCAGCGCGGTCCCGACGGAACCGCCGACGGTGCTGAGCAGGTTCAGCGCGCTCGCCGCGCGCGGGATCATCTCCTTCGCCATCGTGCGGTAGACCAGGGCCATCACCGGCGCGCCGATCAGCGCCCCGCCCGCGCCGCGGACCAGCAGCGACGCGGTGACCAGCGCGTCCGACGGGTCGCGGTGCAGCTGGGTGAACACCACCGTGCCGAGCGCGACCATCCCGATCCCGGTCAGCACCAGCCGCCGCGGGGTGACCCGGTCGACGAGCCTGCTGACCAGCACCGACCCGAGCAGCGCGCCGAGTCCCTGCGGCGCGAGCAGCAGGCCGGTCTCCCAGGCGTCGAGCCCGCGTCCGGTCTGCAGGTAGAGCGGGAGCAGGAACGTCGCCCCGAACACCGAGAGCCCGAGGATCACCAGGGCGAGCGCGGCCGGGCCGAACGGGCTGCGCGCGAACAGCCGCGGGTCGATCAGCGGGGTGCCGCGGGTGCGCAGGCCGTGCACGACGAACAGCACCAGCATCGCCGCCCCGGCCAGGCTCATCGGCACCCCGGGCAGCGCGCCGCCGGTCCGTTCGACCTCGGTCAGCCCCAGCACGAGCAGCGCCAGCCCCGGGGAGAGCAGCAGCGCGCCGCGCAGGTCGAACGCGGTGCCGCGGGCCGGGGCGTCACCGCGCGGCACCAGCAGCAGCGCCGCGACGGCGGCGCCGATCCCGATCGGCAGGTTCACCCAGAACAGCCACGGCCAGGGAGCCACCCCGAGGATCGCCCCGCCGGCCAGCGGGCCGAGGACCGGCGAGAGCAGCGGGACGACCGCGACGATGCTGATCACCCGCCCGATCCGGGCCGGTCCGGCGAGCCGGGCGAGCACCGCCTGCCCGGTCGGCGGGAGCAGCCCGCCGGCCAGGCCCTGCAGCACCCGGAACGCCACCAGCGAGGTCAGCGACCAGGCCAGCGCGCAGAGCAGGGACGCGCCGACGAAGCACAGCACGGCGGCGATCCAGACCCGGCGGCCGCCGAACCGGTCGACCAGCCAGCCGGACGCCGGGACGGCCGCGACGACGGCGAGCAGGTAGCCGGTGCTCACCCACTGGACCTCGACCGGGGTCGCGTCGAACTCGGCGGCCAGCGTGCTGACGCCGACCGCGACGATCGTCGCGTCCAGTGTAGCCATGAACGTGCCGAGCACCAGCACGAACGCGGCCCGGACCAGCGGAGCGTCGATCCGTTCCGGATGGTGTACTCCCGAGCTCAGTGCTCGTGGTCGTCGTCGAAGTCGGTGACGCCGCGTCTCCAGTAGCCGGTCACGTCCCGGTCCTCGGCGCCGATCCCCAGTTCGTCGCGCAGCCAGCCGCGCAGGGGCTTGATCGCCGTCGTCTCCCCGGCCACCCAGGCGAAGACGCGCTCACCGTCCGGCGGGCGGAGCACGGTCACCACGCGCTCGAGCGCGTCCGAGACGCCCGGCTCGGCGCCGCCACGGTGCACCCATGTGACCTTGACGCCGTCCGGCGCGATCAGCGGGATCTCCTCGGAGGCGTCGGCGACCTCGACGAACGCCCATCCCCGGGCGTCCGCCGGTAACCGCTCCAGCAGCCGCGCGATGGCGGGCAGTGCCGAGAGGTCCCCCGCGAGCAGGTAGCGGTCGTAACCGTGCGGGACGGCGAGCCCGCCGGGCGGGCCGGCCACCGGCACCCGGGCGCCCGGCGCGACGGACCGCGCCCACTCCGAGGCGAGCCCGCCCGGGTGCAGCACCAGGTCGATGTCCAGCTCACCGGCGTCCGGGTCGTACCGGCGCACGGTGTACTCGCGCGAGACCGGGCGCGGCCGCGGCCAGTTCAGCATGTCGCCGTCGGGCACGGGCAGCCGCAGCACGCCCTCGTCGTCCGGGAACACCAGCCGGACGTGCTCCTCGTCGCAGTGGCTGTGGAACCCGTCCAGCCCCGGCCCGCCCAGGGTGAGCCGGACCAGCGACGGCCCGACCGGCTCGGTCCGCAGGACCTCCAGCTCGCGCAGCCGGATCGGGTAGGGGACCTTCGTCGCCCCGGTCTCCTTCGCGTAGGCGAGCGCGAGGTTCCCCGCCACGTCGCCGCGGTCGGCGCCGCCCCTCATCCGGTCCCCGCCCCGAAGATCGCCTCGATCCGGTCCAGGGTGTCCATCGCGCCGTCGAAGTCGGGCCGGTAGCTGGTGGCCGGGAGCTCCCACACGGTGCCGGCCCGGAAGGACGGGAGCTGGGCGTACGCCGGGTCGCGGCGCAGCTCGTCCAGCCCTCGCCCACCGGCGTTGACGACGATCGCGTTCGGCGCGTCCGCCACCCCGCCCAGCAGCTCCGGGCTGATCTCCATCGCGTCGCCGGTGCTGGCCAGCCGGGCGTCCGGGACCCGGGACACGACGTCGACCGCCGTGATCCCGACCTCGCCGACCAGCGCGGGCAACGCCGCGTCGGACGGGACGAGGTAGTTCGTGGGCGAGGAGAACGATCCGATGTAGACGACCTCGCCGTCGGGCGGGGTGATCGCCGTGCGGACCTCGGCGACCCGGTTCTGATACCGCTCGATCAGGCCGGGCACCCGGTCGGTCGCGTTCGTCGCGTCGGCGACGGCGTCGAGCTGGTCCTGCCAGGCGGTCAGCGTGCGCGGGACGAGCACGGTCGGCGCGATCCCGGCGAGCCGGTCGTATGCCTCCTCGGCCTGCACGGCGGTGATCCCCTGACCCCCGCCGATGATCAGGTCGGGTTCGGCCGCGGCGACCGCCTCGATGCTCAGCTGCTCACCCGCCGGGAGCTGCTCGGTACCCGCGGCCTGCGCCGGCTCGGCCCAGGCGGGCGGGAACCCGCCGTCGAAGTTCGTGACGCCCAGGACCCGGGTGTCCGTCGCGACCGGCGGGACGTCGAGGGCGTAGAGGTAGCCGGCGAGGCCGCCGGACAGCACCACGATGCGCTGCGGGTCGGCGGGGACCTCGAGTTCGCCGCGGTCGGTGGTGATGGTGCGGGTCCCCGAATCCACATCGGACCCAGCGGCGCCCCCACCGCCTGCCGAGCAGCCGGCCAGCGCCAGTGCCCCCGCGAGCAGCGCCGCCACGAGGCGTCCCCTCCGCCGTTCGGACATCTCGACAGTCCCCTCTCGTTCGACCCCGACGGACCAACCCAGGAAGTCAGCTTCCCTCATCAAGAGCCAGGCTCAGCAGAACCGATGGGAGAGATCACCCGTGGGCCTGCTCGGTCGCGTCCGCCACGTCCTGCTCGGTCGGGGCGTCGTCCTGGGTGAGCTCACGGCGCCAGTACCCGGTGAAGGCGACGGCCCCCCGATCGATCCCACGCTCGTCGACCAGGTGCCGGCGCACCGCCCGCACCGCGGACGCCTCGCCGGCGACCCAGGCGAACACCGGCCCGTCCGGGAGCCGCACCTCGCGGACGGCCTCGAGCAGCACACCGGTCCCGCGGTGCACCCAGTGCACGTCCACCCCGGCCGCGGAGGCGAGCGTCTGCTCCTCGGCGGGCCCGGACACCTCGACGACCGCCACGGCGCACATCCCGGCCGGCAGCGTCTCCAGGATCGCCCCGATCGCGGGCAGCGCCGTCTCGTCACCCACCAGCAGCCGGACCGGTTCGTCCGACGGCATCCGGTACCCGGCGATCGCGGGCCCCAGCACGCCGACGACGTCGCCGATCCCCGCCCGGGCCGCCCACCGGCTCGCCGGACCGCCGTGCCCGGAGTCGGGGTGCACCACGAAGTCCACCGTCATCCGGCCGGCGGCGGCGGCGAGCGCGCGGACCGTGTAGGACCGCATCCACGGCCGCCGGTCCTCCGGCACGGCGAGGTAGCGGGCGTACCAGCCGGCGACACCGCTCCCGTCCTCCGGCGGCGGCGGGATCTCGGGGATCCCGCCGTCCCGGGCGAAGAACAGCTTCACCTGCTGGTCCGGCGCCACCTCGACGACTCCGACCAGGTCGTCGGATTCGAGAGTGATCCGGCGCATCCGCGGGGTCAGCGGCTCGACACCGGTGACCCGGCACACCGCGTACCCGGGCAGTTCCTGGCTCACATCGCCTCCTCGGCGGTCGCCCTCAGCCGCCAGCCGCGGGCGCGGCGGCGGGTCTCCCGGAACGCGGCGTAGCGCCCGCCGCGGGCCAGGAGCTCGTCGTGGGTGCCCTGCTCGACGACCCGGCCGCCGTCGAGCACGACGATCCGGTCGGCGGCGGTCACGGTGTCCAGCCGGTGCGCGATCACCAGCACCGTCGAGCGCCGGGCCAGCGCCCGCATGGAGTCGGTGAACACCCGCTCGTTCTCCGGGTCCAGCGCGGCGGTGGCCTCGTCCAGCAGCACCACGTCGGCGTCCTTGAGCAGCGCGCGGGCGATCGAGACCCGCTGGCGTTCCCCGCCCGACAGCGAGGTGCCGCCCTCACCGACCCGGGTCGCCCAGCCGTCGGGCAGCCGCTCGACGATCTCCGTGACCCCGGCCAGCCGGGCCGCCTCGGCGAGCTCCGTCGCGCTCGCCCCGGGCCGGCCGAGACGGACGTTCTCCTCGAGGGTGCCGTCGAACAGGTAGACGTCCTGGAACACCAGCGCGAGCTGGGCCATGAGGTCCTCGGTGGTCTGGTCGCGGACGTCGGCCCCGCCGACCCGGACGGTGCCGGACCCGGTGTCGGCGAACCGGGCGATCAGCCGGGTCACAGTGGTCTTGCCGGACCCCGAGGCACCGACCAGGGCCAGCGTCGAGCGGGGCGGGATCGTCAGCGACACCTCGCGCAGGAGGGGCGTGTCCGGGTCGTAGCCGAACGTCACCCGGTCCAGCTCGACCGTCCCCGGTGCCGGGCGCGGAGCCGACGCGGCGGGTTCGGGCAGCGGCGGCTCGGAGAGCACCGCGACCAGCCGGCGCAGGTCGTTGCGCGCGATCCGGACGACGCCGGCGTGGTCCCCGACCTCGGCCAGCGGGCCGGTGAACCGGGCGGCCAGCGCGACCAGCGCGACCATCCGGACCGGGTCCAGCGCGCCGCCCAGCGCGAGGTAGGCGCCGGTGAGGATCAGCGCACTGAACGCGACCTGGACGGCGAACCCGCCGGCCACGATCCCCGCGGTGGCCAGCCACACGGACCGGCGCCCGGCCCGCTGCTGCGCGGCGATCGCCTCCTCCAACGGCGGGTGGCCGGCGGTGCCGCGCCCGAAGGCACGCAGCACCCGCTGGGTGCGGGCGAACTCGACGACCCGGTTCCCGGCGACGACGGCGGCGGCGTCGTCCAGCTCGTCGCCCCGGCCCACCCAGCGGGCGGCGCGGGTGAAGGCCAGGTACAGCAGCGGGACGCAGACCAGCGTCGCGAGCGCGAGCCGCCAGTCGAACAGCAGCATCGCCAGCACGATCGTCGCCGGGGTCGCGATCGCGACCACCAGCGGCGTCATGAGGTGCGCGAACAGGCCGGCGACCATCATCGTGCCGCCGGTGACCAGCCGGGACAGCCGGCCCACCCGCTCGCCGGAGAACCAGCCCAGCGGCAGCGACGACACGTGGTCGCCGAGCCGGGCGTGCATCGTCTCCAGCACGACCAGCGCGACGGCGAACCCGCGCATGGCCTGCACGTGGTAGACCACGCACGCGGCCGCGACCGCGACCAGCAGCACCCCGGTCCAGGCCCACGCCCCGGCCGTGTCCCCGGCGAGCAGGGCCTCGAGGAACGGCACCAGCAGCACCGTCGCGACCCCCTGCAGGACGCCGAACGCGATCACCCAGGCCAGGTAGCGGTACAGCCGGCCGCGGTGCGCGGGCCCGAGGATCAGCAGCAGGTCGGCGATCATCGGTCGTCCCCCGTCCGGTGGGCGGCCCACATCGCCGCGTAGCGGCCGGCGGCACCGGACAACGCCGTGTCGAGCAACGCCGTGTGGGTGCCGGACTCGACGATCCGGCCGTCGTCGACGACGGCGATCCGGTCGGCGCCCGTGATGGTCGAGAGCCGGTGGGCGACGACGAGCACGGTGCGGCCGCGGGCGAGCACGGACAGCGCGTCCTGGATCTCGGCCTCGGACTCCGGATCGGCGAACGCGGTCGCCTCGTCGAGTACGAGGACGGGCGTGTCGGCCAGCAGCGCGCGGGCGATCGAGACGCGCTGGGCCTCCCCGCCCGAGAGCAATGCGTCCTCGCCGACGACCGAGTCGTAGCCACGCGGGAGGTCGAGGACCCGGTCGTGGATCCGGGCCGCCCGGCAGGCCGCGTGCAGCTCGCCGTCGCTCGCGTCGGGCCGGCCGAGCCGGACGTTCCCGGCGACGGTGCCGTGCAGCAGCGCGACGTCCTGCAGCACGAACCCGACGTGCCGGTAGAGCACGGCCGGGTCGATCTCGCGGACGTCCACCCCGCCGATGCGTACGGAACCGGCGGTGACGTCGTGGAACCGCGCGACGAGCGTGGCCAGCGTCGTCTTGCCGGCCCCGGACGGCCCGACCAGCGCGGTGACCGTCCCCTCCGGACAGTCGAGGTCGACGCCCCGGATCACCTCGGAGCCGTCGGCGTAGGCGAACCGGACCCCGGCGAGCTCCACCCGGTGCCCGGCGGGCTCGCGCGGTCCGGCCGGGACCGGCAGCACCGGGGTGGCCAGCAGCGCCTGGATGCGGAGGGCGGCCGCAGCGGCCGTCCGCCGGTTCGACGCCCCGAACCCGAGCGCGGTGACGGTCGTCGGCACGACCATCGCGACCAGGATCCCGGTCATCGCCTCGACCGGGGTCACCCAGCCGGCGCCGACGAACCAGGCCACCCCGGCGCAGGAGGCCAGCAGCACCACCGGTGCCGAGATCGCCATCGTCGCGAACGCCTCGACCTGCAGCATCGGGCGGACCCACTCGGCGTAGAACCGGCCGAAGTCCCGGGCCGCGTCGGCGTAGCCGCGGTGCGCCCGGCGGGCCTGGCCGAAGGTCTTGACCACCGCGATGCCGGAGACGAACTCGACGACGGCCGAGCTGATCCGGGCGTTGCCGGCGTTCATCTGGTCGACCTTCTCGGTGTACCCGCGCATCATCCACGCGTATGCCGCCGCGTAGCACGGCAGCGTGACCAGTGCGAGCAGCGCGAGCCGCCAGTCCAGCCAGGCCAGGTAGCCGACACCGGCGATCGGCAGCGTCCAGGCCGCGACCCACTCGACGGGATGGTGCGCGACGGCCTGGTGGAGGTCGTGCACGTCGTCCTGGGCGCTCTTGCGGACCACCCCGGAGGAGCGTTCGGAGAACCAGCCGAGCGGGACCCGGCCGAGGTGGGCGACCATCCGGCGGCGCAGGTCGGCCTGCAGCCGGACGTCGGCGAGATGGGTCAGTGCGAGCCCGGCGCCGGTGATGGCGCCCCGGGCACCGAGCCCGGCGACGATCAGCCAGACCGCGCCGAGGACGGCACCTCGGTCGACCGGCCCCGGTTCGAGCAGCGTGCCCGCCAGCCCGGCCAGCGCGACGAACGGGACCAGCCCGGCGACGGCACCGATCCCACCGAGCACCCGGGCGAGCCGCAGGGTGCCGGCGACCGGGCGGCACAGCTCGGCCAGCGCTGCGGCCTCGGCCCGGCCGCGGGCCCTCGGATCGGCCGGTTCCGGCTCGGTCGCCGGCACCGGCGCGCGGGTCTCGGTGGTCGCGGACACGCGGACTCCCGTCGTCGAATTAGGTAAACCTTAGCTATCCATGAACGTGATTCGCAATCCTCGTGACGTACGGTTCGCAGGTGCCGACGACACCGGACGCGCGGGCCGGGCGACGGCCGGGGCCCAAGCCGCGGCTGACCCGGGACGAGATCGTGGAGGCCGCCGTCGCGGTCGGGGTCGACCGGCTGTCCGTGGCGGCGGTGGCCGACCGGCTCGGGGTCGCCCCGGGCACGCTGTACCGCTACGTGGGCGGCCTCGACGAGATCGCCACCGCGGCCGTCGCCCTGGTCCTCGCTCGCACGCCGCTGTCTCGTGTGGATGGCGGGTGGCGGGCCTTCCTGGAGGCCGAGGCGGCGCTGAGCTTCGACACGCTGCTGCGGCACGCCGCCCTGGTCCGGGATCTCGACTCCGATCTCGGCGCTGTCGCGGCCGACCGGATGCAGCGGATCATCGCGGTGCTGCGCGCGGCCGGGTTCGGGCTCGGCGCGGCCACCCGGGTGGCGGACGCGGTGCTCGACATCGTCGCCGACGGCGTGCACCAGACCCACTGGGTGAACGACGGGCACGGCGAGCTCACCGGACCCGCGCGGACCTACCTCGCGACGCTCGAGGAGCCGCTGCGCGGGTCGGTGGCTGCGATCATGAACGCCCCGCGGGCGCACGTGCTGGACAAGGTCGCCCTGGTGCTCGACGGCGTGGAGCACCGGCGCACAGGCGGCCACGAGGGATACGCCGACATCGAGTGATCGCCGGTGATCACCCGGCGTTGCGGTCGCCAGCCGGGTCGAGCAGGTCCGGCTCCGGGGCGGCCCGGCCCCGCCAGGCGGCGAGCACGCCGGGGTCGGCACCGGTGTGGGCCAGCACCCGGAGCGCGACGGCCTGCGCCGCCCGCCCGGCCGGACCCGACGGCCGCGGTCCCGGCTCCTCGCCCGCGACGACGGCCCGGGTCACCTCGGCGGTGACGGCCTGCTGGTCCGGATCCCCGAAACGCTCGAGCAGCCGGTCGAACGCGGCGAGCCGGGCCGGGTCGAAGGGACGCGGACGCCCTGCGAGGTCTGTCAGCGGGTGCGCCGGGTAGAGGTGCGCGCAGGGCAGGTAACCGTCCGGGACCGGGACGGTGGCGGCGTGCGTGCGCCCGGACCGGAGGATGTCCGGCAGCAGGTGGGTGTGCGGTCCGTCCGGGGAGCGGCCGTCCGGTGCGGGGATCGCGGCGTGGACCTCGACCCGGCCGACCGCCGTCGTGAACACCCGGTGCGGGCCGGCCGCCACCAGGGTCGCGGTCAGTGCCCCGTCGAGCGGCCCGCCCTCGGCGGCGCGCAGCACGGCGAGCAGCTCCGGGTCCGCGGTCCGTACGCAGACGTCCACGGTGGACGTCCCGAGGCCCAGGTCGACGAGCACGGCCTCCCGGTCGGCCGCGCGCAGCGCCTCGCCATCGGGCCCGAGGACGGTGACGGCGGTCCGGGTCGCCCGGCGGGCCCCGGTGACCGGCAGACACAGCGCCACGGCGTGGTTCCAGTGATCGCCCGGACCGACCGGGGTCCGGTAGGCGACCGGCCGCAGCCCCTCCGGTGACGTCAGGCGGATGCCGCCGCGGTCCGTCAGGACGGTGCCCGGACCGGTCTCCGCGGGCTCGTCGGCGAGCCGGACGAACTCGGCGATCGCGCCGGGGGCACCCATGCTCCACCCCGTCCCCGGGTCGGCCAGGTGATCGGTCAACAGCTCCGCGACTCCGGTCATGCCCGCACCCTGCCCTCTCCGTCCGGAGGGTCGACACCCGCCCGGCCCTGTTGCACATTGCTTGCAGTTGTCCCGAGGAGGCGTCATGGAGGAGCACCCGCACGACGGCCAGGAGTGCGCCGGCTGCGAGTGGGAGCGGCGACCGGAGGCCTTCCGCTGGTTCCCCGAGCTCGGCCCGCCGCTGGACGTCGAGAACCGGGCTGCCTGATCACCAGGGACCGGTCCGGTCCCACCGGCGTCCCCACGACAGGGCCGTCCCGGCGGTCAGGACCACCGCGACCGAGGGCACGAGCACCACATGGGGCGCGGTGAACAGGTACTCACGGCCCTCGGCCACCATCGCGCCCCACTCGGCGGTCGGCGGCTGGATCCCGAGACCGAGGAACGAGAGCCCGGACACGGTCAGCAGCGTGCTCGCGAACCGCACGCAGGCGTGCGCCGCGAGCGGCGGGACGAGGTTGCGGCCGACGTGGTGGACCAGCACCCGGACCGGCCCGGCCCCGAGCGCCACGGCCGCCGTCACGTAGTCGCGGCCCCGTTCGGCGCGCACGAGCAGGAAGGTCTGCCGGGCGAACGGCGTCCAGGCGATCGCGGTGACCGCGACCAGCAACGACGCCGTGCCGGGTCCGAGTGCCACCGCCGCGACGAGTCCGAACAGGACCACCGGGATCGCCGCGAGCACGTCGACGAGCCGCATGAGCAGCCGTCCGGGGCCACCGGTCGCGGCGGCGAGCATGCCCACCGCCACCCCGGCTACGCCGGTGGCCAGCACGGCGAACAGGCTCAGCCCGATCGTCAGCCGTCCACCGTGGACCAGCCGCGCGAGCACGTCGCGGCCCAGCTGGTCGGTTCCCAGCGGGTGCGACGACGACGGCCCGGCGAGCAGGTCGGCGAAGTCCGCGCGGTCGGGCTCGGGCAGCAGCAGCGGCCCGATGAGCAGGACCAGCGCGACGACGACGATGGCGGCGGCGGTCCCGATCCGCACCGTGCCGGCCACCGCCGGTGGCGTGACCGCCGTCCGGGGCGCAGCGCCCGCCGCCCGCCGGCCCGCCCTCACCGCACTCCCTCCGCCGTGCGCTGCACCGGGTCCAGCGAGACGGCGAGCACCTCGACGAGCACGCCCGCGAGCACCGCGACCGTCACCACCAGCAGCGTCCCGGCCTGGATCACCGGCAGGTCCTGCGCCGTGACGGCCTGGTGCAGCGTCCGTCCGAGGCCGGGGATCCCGAAGACCACCTCGACCACGACGGACCCGCCGAGCAGCCCGGCGACCAGCATCCCGGACAGCGCCGTCACCGACGTCGTCGCGAGCCGGGCGCCGTGCCGCCACAGCACCGCCTGCTCCCCCAGTCCGCGCGCCCGTGCGGCGCGGGCGTGCGGGCGGGCGAGCGCCCCGGCCGTCTCCACCCGGACCAGCTGTGCGGCCAGCGCCCCCGGATAGGCCGCCAGGGTCAGCACGGGCAGCACGAGGTGCTCCGGCCCGCCCCAACCGACGGCGGGCAGCGCACCGAGCCCGACCGCGAAGACCAGCACCAGCCACGGCGCGAGCACGAACTCCGGCACCGCGACGCCGGCCACCGTCGCACCGCCGAGGAACCGGTCCAGCAGCCCGCCGGGGCGGCGCGCGGCGTACACCCCGGCCGGGATCCCCGCCGCGGCCGCCACCGCGAGCGCGAGCAGGGCGAGCAGGCCGGACACCGCCGCCGCGTCGCCGACCTGCTCGGCCACCGGGGTCCGGGACACGTAGCCGAGGCCGAGGTCGCCGCGCAGCACGGTGCCGACCCAGCGCAGGTACTGCTCCACGACGCCGTCGTCCAGGCCCAGTTCCGCCCGCACCCGTGCCTCGGTGGCCGGGTCCGGCACCGCGTCGGCGGTGCGCGCGCGCAACAGCGCGCGGGCCGGGTCCACGCCCGTCGTCCTGGGCAGTACGAACACCAGCACCGAGGCGGCGAGCAGGACCGGCGGGACGACGAGCAGCCGCCGGAGCAGCAGGCGGATCACCCCGTGGGCGTCAGCTGCGGCAGGACCGGGCGGATCTGCAGCGGGTCGGGGACGAACCCGGTGGCGCCGCGCAGTACGGCGGTGTTGAGCGGGTGCACCAGCATGACGCCCACCGCGTCCTCGGTGAGCAGGCCGGCGGCCTCGGTGAACATCCGCTGCCGCTGCTCGGGATCGGCGGTGCGGTTGAGCTCCGCGATCAGCGCGTCGTAGTCCGGGTCGCAGTACTGGTCGATCGCGTAGCTGCCGTCGCAGGTGTAGTCCGAGGTCAGGGTGCTCGCGGCGTCCGGGAAGTCGGAGAGGTAGCTGCGCGAGTTGAGGAACATGTCGTAGTCCCCGGCCAGCACGTCGGGCTCCTGGGCCTCGTAGCTGCCGACGGTCACCTCGACCCGCACCCCGGCCTCGGCGAGCATCGCCTGGATCGCGTTGGCCAGGGTCGGCAGCTCCGGCCGGTTCGGGAACGTCCACAGCCGCACCGTCAGGGGGTTCTCCGGGCCGTAGCCGGCCTCGGTGAGCAGTCGCCGGGCCTGCTCGACGTCGGCACCCGGAGGCGGGGCGGTCGCGCCCCACGGCACCGCGGTGCCGAACAGGTCGGCGGCGGGCGCCGCACCGCCGGCGAGCACCTGGCCGGCCAGCACCGGCCGGTCGATCGCCGCGGTCACGGCCCGCCGGACCCGCACGTCGGAGAACGGCTCCGCGGACTGGTTCAGCTGCAGCGGGACCGTCCGGGCCCCCGCGTACTCGATCACCTCGGCGCCGGCCGAGCGGACCTGCTCGAGCTGTGCCCCGGGCAGTCCCTCGGCGAACTGGACGTCGCCGGCCTGCACGGCGAGCGCGCGGGCCTGCGGGTCCTCGACGTAGCGGACCGTGACCCGGGCGGCGCCGGCCGGCTCGCCCCAGTAGCCGTCGAACCGGGTGAGCTGCGCCGACGCGGCCCCGTCGACCTCGGTCAGCACCAGCGGTCCGGTGCCGCTGCGCAGGTAGTCCGGAGCACCGCCGCCGGCGTAGGCGGCCGGGGCGAGGATCCCGAGGTTGCCGCTGGACAGGCGCAGCGGCATCACCGGGTCCGGCTCGGTCGTGGTGATCCGGACGGCGTCGGGCCCGTCGGCCTCGATCGCGAACCCGATGTCGGCGATCGCTCGCGGGGGTGCCTCGACGCCGGCCACGTAGCTCAGGGCGGTGACCACGGCGTCCGGGGTCAGCGGGGTCCCGTCGTGGAAGGTGACGTCCGGCCGGAGGGTGAACCGCCAGGCGTCGCCGTCCTGCTCCCACTGCGTCGCCAGCAGCGGGGCGGGACGGGCCTCGTCGTCCACCGTGGTCAGGGTCTCGACGGCGCCGAGCGACTGGAGACGGGCGCCGTCGTCGGCGTCGAAGGCGTAGTCCGAACGGGGCGGGAACTGCAGCGCCACCGCCAGCTCGCCGTCCAGGTCGGGACCGTCACCTCCCCCGGGGGCGGCGCCGCATCCGGCGAGGACCAGGGCGAGCGCGACGACCGGCAACCGGCGGCGGAGCGTGGGGAGCACAGCGCACTACAACATCTGATGAGTTGTTCAATCAATGTGACGGTGCCCCTGCCCCCAGGACGGTGCAGCCGGGCGGGACGGGGAAGCCGGCCGCGTAGTCGATGAAGATCTTCGCCTGGCGCGACGGCGGCGTCAGGCACGGCACGAACAGCGCCACGTCGCGGACCGCGATCGGGTCGTCCACCACGGTCACGTGCAGCCCGTCGGTGCCCGCGGTGCGCAGCCCCAGCAGGGTCGACACCCCGACGCCCAGGCCGGCGCGCACCAGCGCGACGAGCGAGTGCGGGTGGCTGACCTCGTAGGCGATGTTCGTCGTCCCCATCGACGACCAGAACGGGTGGGCCAGCAGGCCGCCGGGCAGGAACCGTCCGGTGACGATCAGCGCGGCGCCGGCCAGCTCGGCCCGGCGAACCGGCCCGGGCCGCGCGGCCAGCGGATGGCCGGGCGTGACGACGGCCTGGAACGGCTCCCGCCACAGCGGATGGGCCCGGAAGCGCGCCTCGGGCAGTGGCGGCGTCGTCTGTCGCAGGAAGCAGTCGAGCTGGCCGTTCTCCGCCGCGACCGGCAGGTCGGTGCCGCCCATCTCGACGAGCTTGACCTCGACCAGCGGGTGGTCGGCCCGGAACCGGGGCAGCAGCTCGGCGAGGAAGTTCGTCGTCGCACTCGAGTACGTGCCCACCCGCACGCTGCCGGTGATCACGTCCGAGTCGGCCCGCACCCGGTCCCGCAGCTCCGCGGCGAGGGTGATCATGCGCCGGGCGTCCCCGGCCAGGATCTCGCCGGGACCGGTCAGCCGGGCCGGACGGTGGCCACGGTCGAACAGCTCGACACCGAGCGAGCGCTCCAGCGAGCGGACCGTCTCCGACACGGTCGACTGCGAGCAGAACGAGCGCTCCGCGGCCGACTGGAAGCTTCCCGCGTCGACGACCGCCAGGAAGATCTCCAGCTCCCGGATCTCCATGCGCCCGACAATATCGATGATCCCGATGATTTGTATGGAGAACATCGCCTGGTGCGATCTCCTGGCCGCTCCTAGCGTCCGATCGAGCCAGACGGAACGGACACCGGAGTTCAGATGAGCATCATCAAGTCGGTCACCACCCTCACCACGTCGGTCCCGCTGCCGGCGCCGGTCGGCTTCTCGAGCCGCACGGTCACCCGCCGCGAGTACACGCTGGTCCGGATCACCACCGAGCAGGGCGTCTCGGGGATCGGGTTCTGCTACCCCGGTCACGCCGCAGCCGAGCTGTCGACCATCGCGGTACGGGATCTGCTCGGCCCGCTGCTCGTCGGTGAGGACTGCGCCGACATCGAGCGACTCTGGAACCGGATGTACCAGGAGGCGCTGCTGCACGGCCGGACCGGCTCGGTGATGCGCGCCCTGTCGGCGATCGACATCGCGCTGTGGGACGCCAAGGCCCGCGAGGCGGGCCTGCCGCTGCACAAGCTGCTGGGCGGGCACGCCGACCGTGTCCCGGCGTATGCCAGCGGCGGCTACTACCTCGACGGCAAGGGCCCGGACGGGCTCGCCCGGGAGCTCGCCGGCTACGTCGAGGCCGGGTTCACCGCGGTGAAGATGAAGATCGGCCGGCTGGACCACCGCGGCGAGCTCGACCGGCTCGCCGCGGCCCGGGAGGCCGTCGGCCCGGACACGCTGCTGATGCTGGACGCCAACAACGCCTTCTCGGACCTGCCCACCGCACTGCGCGCGGTGCGGGCCTGGGAGCGTTTCGACCCCTACTTCGTCGAGGAGCCGTTCAGCCCGGACGACATCACCAACCACGCCCGGCTGGCCGCGCGGGTCGACGTCCCGATCGCGACCGGCGAGATCGAGGCCGGCCGGTGGCGCACCCGGGAGCTGCTGGAGCAGGGCGGGGCGATCATCCTCCAGCAGGACGCCGCGGTCTGCGGCGGGATCTCCGAGCTGCAGAAGATCGCGCACACGGCGTCGTCGTACGGGGTGACGCTCTGCCCGCACTGGTTCCACGACGTGCACGCACCGGTGGCCGGGGCGTTCTCCAACGTCCGGTTCGTCGAGTACTTCCCGCACAACGACGTCTTCAACTTCGGCGACCTGGTGGACCGGCAGCTGGTGGTGGACGGCGGCGAGCTCGTCCTGCACGACGCGCCCGGCCTCGGATTCTCCTTCGAGGAGGACGCCGTCGCCCGCTTCGCGCACACCGACTGGACCGCCGCCGAACTGCGGGACTGACCCCCGCCCACCGCACAAGGAGGTGCACCCGATGTCCACCGACGCGTACACACTCGACGCCGCGGACGTGCAGGATCCGCCGCGCACCCTCGCCGGGAAGCTGCGCTACCTCGGCCCCGGGATGCTGATCTCGGCCAGCGTCGTGGGCGCCGGCGAGCTGATCCTCACCACCACGCTCGGCGCGCAGGCCGGGTTCGTCCTGCTGTGGATGGTGATCCTGGCCGCCACGGTCAAGGTGTGGGTCCAGCTGGAGCTCGCGACCTGGACCATCCTCACCGGCCGGACCGCCATGGAGGGTTACAACCGGATCGGGCCCCGGCGCCGCGGCGTCGGCTGGATCATCGCGGTCTGGGTGATGTCGGACATCCCGCGGCTGCTGCAGCGCGGCGCCCTGATCGGCGGGGCCGCGGCGGCCGCCAGCATCCTGCTCCCGCTGTGGGGCGAGTCGCTGAGCCGCACCTCGCTCGTGCTGTGGACGGTGCTGCTCACCGCCGCCGTCGTCGCCGTCCTGGTCGCGAACCGCTACGCGCTGATCGAACGGATCGCCACCTACGCGGTCTTCGGCTTCACCGTCGTCACCGTGTTCCTCGCGGTGATCCTCCCGACCACACCCTTCGGCTACGGGCTCGGCGACATCGCCTCCGGGCTCACCCTGACGATGCCGGTCGGCCTGCTGGGGATCGCGATCGCCATGTTCGGGATCACCGGCATCGGCGCGGACGAGATGACCAGCTACAGCTACTGGTGCCTGGAGAAGGGCTACGCCCGCTGGACCGGCGAGGACGACGGCAGTCCCGAACGGCGGGCCCGCGCGCACGGCTGGATCTCGGTGATGCGCCTCGACGTCCTCGTCTCCTGGGCGGTGACGACGGTCTGCACCCTGAGCTTCTTCGTGATCGGCGCGGCCGTGCTGCACCCGCAGGACCTGGTGCCGCAGGGGAACGAGGTCATCTCGACGCTGTCCCGGATGTACACCGACACCCTCGGCCCGTGGGCGGAGCTGATGTTCGTCGGTGGCGCGCTGGTCATCCTGCTCTCGACGGTGCTCGCGGTCGGGGCGAGCGTGCCCCGGCTGTGGTCGAACGTGCTCGGCATCATCGGGCTGATCGACTTCCACGACGCCCGCCAGCGCGCCCGCGCCATCCGGATCCTGTCGGTGCTGGTCCCGTCGCTGTGGGCGGTGTCCTACCTGGTGGTCCAGTCCCCGGTGCTGATGCTGCAGATCGGCGGGACGGCGTCGGCGCTGTTCCTGGTCGCGATCGTGATCGCGGTCTGGAAGCTGCGCTACACCGACGTCCCCGCCGAGTTCCGCAGCAACCACGTGTTCACGGTCGCGCTCGCCTTCAGCAGCGCCGCGATCCTCGCGCTGGGGATCTACATCTTCCTGGACACGTTCGGGTTCCTGTGAGGCGCTGCGCACCTGTGAGTACTTTTCGTGGCCAGGGCCACGAAAAGTACTCACAGGCGGCGGAGCCGCCTACCGCACCCGGCGGGCGGCGGCGACCAGATTGGTCAGCGCCGCGACCGTCTCCGGCTCGCCCCGGGTCTTGAGCCCGCAGTCCGGGTTCGCCCAGAGCCGGTCGGAGCCGATGTGCCCCAGCGCCGCGGTCAGCTGGGTGGTCAGCTCGTCGACGTCGGGCACCTCCGGCGAGTGCACGTCGTAGACACCGGGCCCGAGCCCGCGCGGGACGCCCGGACCGAGGTCGGCCAGCACCTCCATCCGGGAACGGGCCGCCTCGACGGTCGTGACGTCGGCGTCCAGCCCGTCGATCGCGCCGACGACCTCACCGAACTCCGAGTAGCACAGGTGGGTGTGGATCTGGGTGGCGTCGGTGACCCCGCCGGTGGCCGTCCGGAACGCGTCGACCGCCCAGTCCAGGTAGGCCTTCCGGTCCCGCTCGTGCAACGGCAGCAGCTCGCGCAGCGCGGGCTCGTCCACCTGCACGATCCGGATCCCGGCCCCCTCCAGGTCGACGACCTCGTCGCGCAGCGCCAGCCCGACCTGGCGGGCGGTGTCGCCGAGTGGCTGGTCGTCACGCACGAACGACCAGGCCAGGATCGTGACCGGGCCGGTGAGCATGCCCTTGACCGGCTTGTCCGACAGCGACTGCGCGAACTCCGCCCAGCCGACGGTGATCGGCTCGGGCCGGGACACGTCGGAGTGCAGGATCGGCGGGCGCACGCAGCGGGAACCGTAGGACTGGACCCAGCCGTGCTCGGTGGTGGCGAAGCCGTCCAGGTGCTCGGCGAAGTACTGGACCATGTCGTTGCGCTCGGGCTCGCCGTGCACCAGCACGTCGAGGCCGATCTCCTCCTGGAGCCGGACCACGCGGACGATCTCGGTCCGCATCCGCTCGGCGTAGGTGTCGGCGGTGATGGTGCCGGTGCGGTGCGCCGCCCGGTCCTTGCGGATCTGCGCGGTCTGCGGGAACGACCCGATCGTCGTCGTCGGGATCTCGGGGAGGCCGAGAGCCTCCCGCTGCGCCTTCGCCCGGACGTCGGCGACCCCGCGGCGGTAGTGGTCGGTCCCGAGCTCGGCGAGCCGGGCACGTACGTCGTCGTTCCTGCGGGTGGTCTCTGCGACCCGGCGGCGGGTGCCCGCCGCCGCGTCGAACTCCGCCGACACCGCCGGGCGTCCCTCGTGCAGTGCCCGGCCCAGCAGCACCACCTCGTCGACCTTCTGCCGCGCGAACGCGAGCATGTCGGTCACCCGGGCCGGCAGCGCGGTCTCGGCCGACAGGTCGTAGGGGACGTGCAGCAGCGAGCAGGACGTCGAGACCTCCACCCGGCCGGCGACGCCGACCAGCCGCAGCGCGGTGACCAGCGCGGCGTCCAGGTCGGTGCGCCACACGTTGCGGCCGTCGACGACGCCGGCGAGCACGAGCTTGCCGCCGAGCCCCTGCACCCCGTCGATCCCGTCCAGATCGGACCGGCCGGCGACCAGGTCCAGCGCGAGTCCTTCGACCGCGGTCGACGCCAGCGCCGGCAGCGCGCGGCCGAGCTCGCCGAAGTAGGACGCGACCAGGATCTTCGGCCGGCGCGGGGCGGAGGCGAGCCGGTCGTAGGCCTTGCGCAACGCCGCGACCTCCTCGGACGTGCGGTCGGCGGCGAACGCGGGCTCGTCGAGCTGGACCCACTCCGCGCCGGCGTCGGCGAGCTCGGCCAGCAGGTCCCGGTAGACCTCGACGAGCGGGCCGAGCAGGTCGAGCGGGCGGAACCTCTCGGGGGCGTCGCCGGCCGGCTTGGACAGCAGCAGGAAGGTCACCGGTCCGACCAGCACGGGCCGGGTCGTCACCCGCAGCGCAGGGCCTCGCGGAACTCCTCGAGCGCCTTACGGCTGACCGGGGCCAACCGGGTCGCCGGCCCGACCTCGGGGACCAGGTAGTGGTAGTTGGTGTCGAACCACTTGGTCATCTCGCAGGCCGGGGCGCCGGGGCGGCCGCGGGCCATCGCGAACAGCCGCTCCAGCGGGTCGCCGATGCCGGCGAACCGCTCCGGGACCGCGTTCACCGCCAGCGCGGTGTCCAGCACGTGGTCGTAGAACGAGAACGTGTTGCCCGGGACCTGCCCCAGGCCGGCGTCGCGCAGCCCGGACCAGGTGTCGCGGCGCAGGCCCGCCGCCGTCGCGTGCAACGCCGACGCGTCGCTGCGGCCCGCCCAGAACGCCTCGGTGGCGCGCTTGAGCTCCCTGTTCGGCCCGATCCGGGGCCAGCCCAGCACGGTGCTGCCGGTACTCGATACGGACGAAGTCGTCACGGCTCTCTCCTCGCGAGCGCGGTGTGTGGTCCGCGGCCACACGCGAGGAGCGCACCGGCACGGCCGGGCTGTCACCGTCCACACCGGACACACGACGTCCGGCGGGCAGGGGTGGTGCCCGGTCGTCCGCACGGCCCTCCCGCGAGGCCTCGGACCCGCGTGCACCGGCCGGTGCACGCACCGGCGGCAGGTCTTCGGACTCGCGGGCCCAGGCGCTTCGCGGAGCCGCCTGCCTACTGGCCGTCGCTTCCCGGGATCGTTCCCAGTGCTGTTGACGGCGGTCGTTCCCACTCACCGCTGCGGGGCAGTCCCGGATTCACACCGGGTTCCCTCTTGCCTCGCGCCGGCCCCGTCGGGACCGCCGCGAACCGTCGGCGTACCCGACCCTAGATCAGGTACGGCGAACCGGCCAGGCACGTGCTTGCCATTGGATGCTTGTTGCCATATGTTGGCAGAACCTGTCGGGTCACCCGATCGGGGTCCGACCTGACCCTGTCCCCCTCCGGTCGGAGGGGTCTCCTGCCCGGACCTCCGAGGGGTAATCGGGATCATCCCTGTGCCTGGCGCCACAGCAGTCCTAGCGTGCGGAACCGACCCATCCGCCTGCCTCAGAAAGGGCTGACATGCAGGTAGACGAGCTGCTCAAGCCGTTCCCCATCAAGGAGTTCCACCCGTTCCCCCGGGCGCTGCTGGGTCCCGGCTCGCACGAGCTGATCGGTCCGGAGGCCCTCAAGCTGGGCTTCAAGAAGACCCTGGTGATGACGTCCGGCCTGCGCGGCACGGACATCGTCAACAAGATCGTCGAGTCGATGAAGTACCACGGCCTCGAGGTCGTCGTGTACGACAAGGTCGAGTCCAACCCCAAGGACTACAACGTCATGGACGCTGTGGGCCTCTACCAGCAGAACAACTGCGACTCCTTCGTCTCGATCGGCGGCGGCTCGTCACACGACGCCTGCAAGGGCGCCCGCGTCTCGGTCGCCCACGACGGCCGCAACGTCAACGAGTTCGAGGGCTTCAACAAGTCCGAGAACCCGGCCAACCCGCCGCACATCGCCGTCTCCACCACCGCCGGTACCGGCTCCGAGACGTCGTGGGCCTACGTCATCACCGACACCACGACCGACCCGGACAACCCGCACAAGTACGTGGCGTTCGACGACGCCTCGGTCACCACCCTGGCGATCGACGACCCGGTCCTCTACTACGACTGCCCGATCGACTACACCGCGCAGTGCGGCTTCGACGTGCTCGCGCACGCCTCCGAGCCCTACGTGTCCCGGCTGAACTTCCAGCCCTCGCTGGGCAACGCGCTGCACGCGATCAAGCTGACGTCCCAGCACCTGCGCGCCGCGGTGTGGAACGGCCAGGACCTCCCCGGCCGTGAGGGCATGATGTACGCGCAGTACATCGCCGCCCAGGCGTTCAACTCCGGTGGCCTCGGGATCATCCACTCGATCTCGCACGCGGTGTCGGCGTTCTACGACACCCACCACGGGCTGAACAACGCCATCGCGCTGCCGCGGGTGTGGGCGTTCAACATGCCGGTCGCCTACGAGCGGTTCGCCGACATCGCCGAGGCGATGGGCATCGACACCGCCGGCATGACCAAGCCGCAGGCCGCCGACGCCGCGCTCGCCGCGTCGATCCGGCTGCTGCGCGACGTGGGAATCCCGGAGAAGTTCGCCGACGTCACCAAGGACTCGTACTCGAAGAACCGGCTGGGCATCGGCCCGACCAAGTTCTACGAGAACGCCGGCACCATCGTCGGTGACGAGGCCGACGTCGACCGGATCACCAACCACGTCCTGGGCGACGCCTGCACGCCGGGCAACCCCAAGGAGTGCACCTTCGAGACGGTCCGCCCGGTCGTCGAGCACTCCATCAACGGCGATCTCGACGATCTCCTGACCTGATCGTCGAAGTCAGTACGTCTCGTTCGCACCAGCGGGCCCAGTCATCCGAGGGGATACTCGGGTGGGTGGGCCCGCTGGCTGCGTGCCCGTGACGCACCAGAGCCGGTGCGTCCAGCGAAGGAGATCTGAGCGTGTCCGAGGCTGTCGTCCCCTCTGCATCCGAAGCGGTCACCGCGATCGGCGAGGGTGGCCCGTTCGAGTCCGTCGACCAGGTGATCGAGGCGCTGCGCGAGCAGGGCTACATCGCCGACACCCGCCTGGCGACCACCGTCTTCCTGCTCACCCGGCTGGACAAGCCGCTGCTGCTGGAGGGACCGGCCGGAGTCGGGAAGACCGAGCTGGCGAAGATGCTCGCGCTGGCGACCGGCCGCCGCCTGCTGCGCCTGCAGTGCTACGAGGGCCAGGACGAGACCAAGGCGCTGTACGAGTGGGACTACGGCAAGCAGCTCATGTACACCCAGATCCTGCGCGAGAAGATCGGGCAGGTCGTCGAGGACGCCCCCGACCTGGCCACCGCCGTCGAGCGGATCGGTGCCCAGGAGAGCGTGTTCTTCTCCGAGCGGTTCCTGGCCCCGCGCCCGCTGCTGGAGGCGATCCGGTCCGAGCAGCCCACCGTGCTGCTGATCGACGAGGTCGACCGGGCCGACGAGGCCCTGGAGGCGGTGCTGCTGGAGACGCTCGGCGAGTACCAGATCTCGGTCCCGGAAGTCGGGACCTTCACCGCCACCCAGCGGCCCTACGTGCTGCTGACCTCGAACAACACCCGTGACCTGGCCGCCGCGCTGAAGCGCCGCTGCCTGCACCTGTTCCTGGACTACCCGTCGGCCCAGCGCGAGCTGGAGATCGTGCGCTCGAAGAAGACCGGGCTGTCCGACCAGCTGGCCGAGGAGCTCGTCAACGTCGTGCGCGGGCTGCGCGAGCTGGAGCTGCGCAAGGCCCCGTCGATCTCGGAGACGATCGACTGGGCACGCACCCTCGCGGTGCTCGGAGTGGACGAGCTGAACTCGCAGATCCTCTCCGACACCGTCTCGGTCGTGGTCAAGTACGACAAGGACGTCAAGAAGGCGCTCGACGCGATCCCGAACCTGGTCGACCCGAACGCCGTCGTCACCGAGCACGGGCACGGTCATGGGCACGGCCACGGACACGGTCATGGCCACGACGGCGACCACACGCACCCCGCCGACGAGCCGGCGACCCGCCCGGTGCGCACCGACGACGCGGACGACGGCGACGTCGACGGTCGCGCGAAGCGGGCCGCGAAGGACCAGGCCGGACGGCACGGCGGCATCTACGGTGGTCTGCCCGGCGGGTCGGCCCCGCCGCCGTCGCCGGTCCGGACGGTGACACCGGGCCAGGGGTCGCGGTCGTTCGGCGGCACCCGCAAGCGCCCGATCTGAGCCGGGGGCACGCGTGGAAGCGAGCATCCACCGCTTCGTCCGGCTCCTGCGGATCCGGTCGGTACGCATCTCGGTCTCGGAGGCGCTCGACGCGATGGCCTGCGCCGCCCAGCCCGGCGTGCTCGCCGACAAGGCGGTGCTCAAAGCGGCGCTGAGGGTCGCGCTGATCAAGGACCGGCGCGACGAGGCGACCTTCGACGAGGTCTTCGACCTGTTCTTCTCGCTGGTCCGGGTCGGGGAGGCGGAGACCGGGCACGGCCACGGGCACGGGCACGGCGACATGTCCGACGACACCCCGCTGCAGAACTTCACGCTGTCCGAGGAGCCGTCGGAGAAGCCGCAGGAGGGCCACGACCACGGCGCGCCGGTCGACATCCGGGACTACTTCGACCCCGAGGACCTGGCCGAGCAGTACAACCTGCACCAGGAGGCCAACAAGATCGATCTGGCGTCGATGACCGATGAGATCGTGCTCTCCAAGGAGCAGGCGGAGGACGTCTCAGAAGGGCAGCGGGTGCAGATCGAGACCGACCGGTTCTCCGGCGGCGGGCTGCCGGGTGACATCTCCCAGCAGCAGGGCACCCAGGTCGACGCCGACCTGTCGGTGGCCCAGCAGGACGCGCTGCTGGGCTGGCTCAACTCGGAGGAGGACACGCTCTCCGAGGCCGAGAAGGGCACCGAGGACGACGCGGCGGCGCTGCGGCGGCGGCTCACCGGGGTGCTGGACAACCTGCCCGAGCTGCTCAAGGCGCACCTGGAGAAGCTGCTCGAGATCGAGCAGCGGATCGTCGAGGGACACGACGACGCCGAGCGGGTCGCCGAGGTCGACCGGGCCTCGGAGGCCGAGCGGATGCAGCTCGAGGAGTCGCTGCGCCGGCTCGCCAAGTCGCTGCACGGGGCCCTGACGCACCGCCGGCGGGTGTCCCCGCGCGGGCGCATCGACTCGGCCCGGACCATGCGCAGGAACATGCGCTACGACGGCGTCCCGTTCACCCCGGTGACCGTGCAGCGCCAGGAGGACAAGCCCCGGCTGGTGGTGCTGGCCGACGTGTCGCTGTCGGTGCGCGCGACCGCCCGGTTCACCCTGCACCTGGTGCACGGCCTGCAGGACCTGTTCGGGCAGGTCCGCTCGTTCGCGTTCGTCGCGGACCTGGCCGAGGTCACCGACCTGTTCGCCGACCACCCCGTCGAGCACGCGCTCGGGCTGATCTTCGGCGGGGACCAGCTCGACGTCGACGCGAACTCGAACTACGGGCTGGCGTTCGGGCAGTTCCTGGAGGACCACGGCTCGGCGGTCACCCGGCGGACCACCGTGCTGGTCCTCGGCGACGGGCGCGGGAACGGAAACGACCCGAACATGGAGGCGTTCGTCGAGATCACCCGCCGGGCCCGGGAGACGATCTGGCTGACCCCCGAGCCGCGCTACTCGTGGGGCCTGGGTCGCTGCGACCTGCCGGCCTACGCCGAGTACTGCGACCGGGTCCGGGTGGTGCGCGACCTGTCCGGGCTGGAGACGACGACCAACGAGATGGCCGGGGAGCTGATCGGCCGATGATCGGGACCGACCGCCTCAGCAACGATCTCGCCGGCTGGCTGGACCGCACGCTCGTCGCGCCCGGGCTGCTCCCGGCGGACCGGTTCGAGGAGGCGTTCGTCGCCTGCGTCGCGAGCGCGGCGAAGGATCCCGAGTCCCCGGACGACGCGTGGCTCGCGTTCTACCGGAACACCCTCGACGCGCTGGCCGGCGAGCCCGAGCCGGGCGGCACCAACGCCGAGATGGCCCCGGTGCACGCCCGCGCCCGGTCGCTGGTCGTCGGCGACGACGTGCTGGAGCTGGGCTGCTGCTTCGGGTTCCTGTCCCTGCAGCTCGCCCGGGACGGGCACCGGGTCACCGCCACCGACCTCACCGGCGGCACCGTCGACCTGCTGACCCGGGTGGCGCCGCAGCTCGGCGCGGACCTGGAGACGCACGTCGCCGACGCCCGCGCCGTCGCGTTGCCGGACGGGTGCGCGGACACCGTGTTCGCGGTGCACCTCATCGAGCACCTGCCCGAGCCCGAGGGCGACGAGGTCGTCGCGGAGATGCTGCGGCTGGCCCGGCGGCGGGCGGTCGTCGCCGTGCCGTTCGAGGACGAGCCGAACCCGGCCTGGGGCCACGTCCGGACCTTCGACGCGGGAGTCCTGCACCGGGTCGGCGAGCGCACCGGCCGGCGGTTCACCGTGACCGAGCACCACGGCGGGTGGCTGGTTCTCGACCTCTGAACGGGGGCCGGTCGTCACCCGGTCACCGGCGAGGCTCGCCGGCGCAGCAGGGCGTGCGTCACCGCCTCGAGGGGCCCGCGGTCGTGGCGGCGCAGCCAGGCGGTCGCGCCGAGCGCCGAGAGCAGCAGCACCGCCGCCCAGACCCCGGCGATCGCCGCGGTGCGGGCCGGGGCGTGGACCGTCGCGAGCGCGGAGGCCAGGCCGAACCCCCAGGGGTGGAACAGCACCCCGGCGACGACGTTCTGCCCGACGTAGCAGGTCATCGCCGTCCGGCCGATGGCGGTGAGTGAGCCTGTGAACGAGCCGTCGGCGCCGCGCCCGCGCCGCGCCCGTCCGGCCGGGCCGCGCACCCGCAGCAGCACCGCCGGCACCAGCCCCAGCAGGCCGGCCGCGACCAGCGGCGCCACCAGGTAGCGCTCGACGAACAGCCACTCCGGGCCGGCGAGCACGGTGACCACGTTCAGCACGACGCCGAGACCCCCGACCACCACCAGCCGGCGGCGGATCCGGGTACCGGCGCCGTCGTCGTCGAACAGCCCGGCCCGCAGCAGCGCGGAACCGGCCAGGAACAGCACCACCGCCGACGGCACGATGAACAGCAGCTCGGCCCGGTACAGCAGCGGCTCGGTGAGCCGGACCCACACCTGGCCCGTCCAGGTCGGCGGGTACGGCGGCTCGTCGTCCGCCGACAGGTCCGCGGTCAGCACGAGCACGGCGGTCACCGCGCCGACCAGCAGGACCACGAAGCCGCCGGCGAGCACGCCCGCCGTGATCCGCACCGCGCGGGACCGCCCGACCAGCCACGCCACCAGGACCGACGCGATCGCGTAGCCCATCAGGACGTCGAACTCGAAGATCAGGACGTAGTGCAGCAGCCCCTCGGTGAACAGGATCGCGGCCCGCGCGAGGTAGCGGCCGGGCCAGCGCATCCCGCGCCGCACCGCGGACCGGTACTGCAGCTCCATCCCGATCCCGAAGAGCAGGGTGAGCAGGGCCAGGAACTTCCCGTTGGACAGGGCCAGCAGGACGTCGTCGACCCACCAGCCGCCGGCGAACCCGCCGAGCACCGCGCCGGGGCCGCGCGGGTCGGCGAACACCCAGACGTTGGTGGCGAACGTCCCGGCGATCGCGATGCCGCGCAGGACGTCCGGGGCGGCGAGGCGATCACCGGCCACGTGCGGCCTCCCGGTCGCCGGCGCCCGGGAACACGGTCGCCCACCCCGTCACGAGCCGGGACCGGGCTCGGCGGCTCCGATCGATGACCGGCAGCGGCTCGGCCCGCAGCGCATTGCCCATGCCGGTCGATCATGCCCGGGCCGGACGGATCGGGCGTCCGGCGGGCGACCGATCCGGGGGTACCTCCTTCGACCGACGCGGCGGCGTCCGCGCCGTGCTGGGATGGCGGGGTGATCCGTCACCTGGAACGGCGTTCCCCGCGCGTGCGGTTCGCGGTCCAGGACGCCGGGATCGCGATGACCTACCTCGTCTGCGGGCTGCTCGTCGTCCGTGTGGTCCCGGAGGTCCGGATCAACTGGGAGCACCCGGACACCGGCCCGTCGGTCGCGACCGTCGTCGTACTCGTCGTGGGGTGCGCCGCGGTGCTGCTGCGCCGGACCGCCCCGGTCACCGGGCTCGTCGTCGCCACGGCGACGCTGGTCACCGGGCTGCTCCTGCTCGACCGGTCCGAGCTCGGGAACGTGCTGGCCTTCGCCGATCTCCTCTACTGCGCCGTGCTCCACACCCCGCGACGGACGGCGTGGCGCGTCTCCGGCGTCGTGGCCGCGGCGGTGGCCGCGATCGCGCTGTCGGTGCTCGTCACGGCCGGTGGCCGGTTCGCGCTGCTCAGCCTGATCAACCTGTTGCTGCTGGTCGCGATCCCGCTGGTCTGGGGCCTGGAGGTGCGCCGCTACCGCGAGCTGGCCGAGGCCGAGCGGGCTCGCGCCGCGGAGGCCGAGCAGGCGGCGGCCCGGGAGCGCGACGCGGCGATCGCGGCGGAGCGGGCGCGGATGGCCCGGGACCTGCACGACGTCGTGGCGGGGCGGTTGTCGGCGATCGCGCTGCAGTCGGAGGCCGCCCTGCAGCCCGGCGCCGATCCGGAACTCGTCCGGCGCGTGCTGGGTACCGTCCGCGGGTCCGGGGTCACCGCACTGGGCGAGATGCGGACCATGATCGGGCTGCTCCGCAACGGCGGACCCGAGGACCCGCCGGAGGCGCCGGCCCGGCTCGCCGAGCTGGGCGACCTGGTGATCGGCGCCCGGCAGGCGGGTCTGGCCGTCCGGTTCGACGACGAGCGCCCGCCGGACGCCGCGATCCCCGCACCGGTGGAACTGGTCGGGTACCGGGTCGTGCAGGAGTCGCTGACCAACGCCGCCAAGCACGCGCCCCGGGCGGACGTGGACGTGCGCCTGGCGGTACGGGCCGCAGCGACTCCCGGCCGAGTGGCACACGACGTGACCCGCGACGCCTCCTCCGGACACGGGACGTGCCACTCGGACGTTCTGGTCATCGAGGTCCGCAACGGCCCCGGCCGGACCGCGACCGCGGGGCCGGGGCTGCACGGCGGCACCGGGCTGGACGGCCTGCGCGAGCGGACCCGCGCCGTCGGCGGGACCCTGCGGGCCGGCCCGGACCACGACGGCTGGCTGGTCCGGGCCGAGCTCCCGACCGGCGAAGGATGCCTGCGATGAACATCCGCGTCGTGGTCGCCGACGACCAGGAGGCCGTCCGCACCGGCCTCGTCATGATCCTCTCCTCGGTGCCCGACATCGAGGTCGTGGCCGAGGCCGGGGACGGGCTGTCCGCGGTGCGCGCGGCGGCCGAGCACCGTCCGGACGTCGTGCTGATGGACATCCGCATGCCCGGGATCGACGGCATCGAGGCGACCCGGCGGATCCTGGCCGAGGGCTCGGCCCAGGTCCTCGTGCTGACCACGTTCGACCTCGACGAGCTCGTCGACGGTGCGCTGGCCGCGGGGGCGGCCGGGTTCCTGCTCAAGTCGGTCGACGCGCCCCGGCTCACCGAGGGGGTGCGCGCGGTGGCCCGCGGGGACGGCGTCCTGGCCCCGGAGGTGACCCGCCGGGTGATCAGCCGCTACGCCGGGGAGCCCCGCCCGTCGTCGGTGCCGGGGCTCGAACTGCTCACCGCCCGGGAGGCCGACGTCCTCGCCGGGCTCGGGAGAGGACTGTCCAATGCGGAACTCGCGGCGGAGCTGGTGATCTCCGAGGGGACGACGAAGACACACGTCTCCCGGATCCTGGCCAAGCTGGGCCTGCGCTCACGCACCCAGGCCGCGATCGCCGCCCAGGACGCGGGCCTCAGCTGATCCCATCCGCCCCTCTGGCCCCACCCACCCCATCCGCCCCCGCACTCATGACTGTGAGGGTGGATGGGCCGGTCCAAAGATGATGGGCTGGTGACAGAGGCGGCGGGTGTGGCCCGACTCATGACTGACCTGTGTGTCTTTCGAGCGACTTGCCCACCTGCTGCTTCTG